>JBBSPZ010000010.1:0-87024 GCA_038258275.1 Chitinophagales bacterium
CGCCAAAAACAAAAAACCCCCCGTACCGCGCGTTCAAAAAAAACGCGGTGCCCCGGCGCGTTTTGCCGGGCCCACCGCCTGTTTATCGGATACCGTATCGCGCGTTCGTTAGAGCTCGCTGATGCGGCGCTGCACCTCGTAGAGGCGGGTATTCTTATCTACCTCTTCCGTCCAGGGATCGTGCTCGAGGTAGTTGGCGGAGATCAGCTTCAGGGAGTGAATCCGGCCCTTGCTGTCTTTGATGGGCTGCACGTACTTGACCCAGAGGCTGCCCTTGGCGCGAACGGCGTAGATCTTGTTCTCCTTGATCTCGTGTACTCCGGCGATCTGCCGGCAGATGATCACGTCCCCGTCGTTGATCACGGGCTCCATCGAGTTACCGTTGATGGGAAAGGCTACGAAGCCGTCCCCAAACAGGTCGGGCAGCGTAAAGAAACTGGCCTCTTCCCGGATGAAACTGTCGGTATCGACGCTGGCCCCCGCAAAGGCTTCCACGGAGGTAAACAGGATGTTCTGCTTGCTCTCCTTTCCGTCGATCTCGGTGGCCCTGGGCAGGTCCATGCCAAAGGGCGTACCGGTGCCTTCCAGCAGGTAGGTGGTATTCACGCCATACTCGCTGCACACCCGGCGGGCCTGCTCGTAGTTGATGCAGCGCTTGTCTTTGGGGTTGAGGTATGCCCGGATAATGTGGCCGTACGACCGGTTATTCAGGATCCGTTTGGCAAAATCACCAAGCCCGCGTCCATTGCGGTCGTTCTTGATAATCTCTCCTCGGTCTTCCAATATTTGGAAAACTTCGATGAACCGTTCGTTCAAATCGCGGCGGTCGGTGGTAATCATTTGTTAGTATCAGTTAATTCTGCCTCAAATTAAAACATTTTCAAACAGCCGCGCAAGTTTTCTGTCAGTTTTCTTCAATAATTGTAGTTTTTAGTGGTGATTCGGGTGGATTTGTTTCGGGTTGCTGGGTATTGGGTGCCCCGAAACCTACTTCCCGATCATTAACCCGGCACTATACCTGGCGACGAACTCCAGCCCTTCCTCCAGGGTGTGGTTCCGTTGGTGGAGCAGGGTGGACTTGATCGCGGCGGTTACGCGGGGGGGCTTGGCGGCGATGGCGCGGGCAAGCTCGTCGGTGCGGTAGCGCAGTTGCTGCTGGTTGCCGAGGGCTTCGGTGACGAGGCCGATGCGCGCGGCTTCCTTGCCGTTGAAGTGGCGGGCGGTGAAGGCCAATTCGGCGGCCAGGCCGGGATTGATGATGCGGGGCAGCCGCTGCAGGGTGCCGAGGTCGGCGACTATGCCGAGGTCGACTTCCTTGACGGAAAACGAAGCATCAGTCGTGCAGTAGCGAAGGTCGCAGGCGGTGACGATGTCTATCCCACCCCCGATACAGCCGCCATGAATGCTGGCGATCACGGGTTTGCGGCAGCGTTCGATGGCGGTGATGCACTCTTGCAGGTCCCCGATGAACGCCCGGAGCTTCGCCTCTACTGTTTCCTTCGGGCCCTGAAATTCCTGCTGGATCCCCTGCAGTACGCTCAGGTCGATGCCGGCGCAAAAGTGCTTCCCCTCCCCTTCCAGCACGACGACGTGCACGCTACGGTCCGCATCCGCCCGGAGGAAGGCGTCGCGCATCGCGTGCCAGCCGTCAAGGTCGAGGGCGTTTGCCCGCTGCGGGCGGTCGAAGGTGAGGTAGGCGATCTTTTCGCTGACGCGGTACTGCATGGGGCGGGATTAACTGCGGAACATATCTACCATCCGCATGCGGTTACCGTGCAGGTGGTCCATGCCGTCGACGTAGAGGGTGGTGCCACTGGTGTAACTGGAGAGTGGACTGGCGAGAAATAATACTGCGTTGGCGACCTCCTCGACCGTCCCGTGGCGGTTCATGAGGTTTTCCCGTTCTAGCTGGTCGAGGAGTTGTTTCACGGGCTCGGCGTAGGTTTCCAGGCCGGAGGAGATGATCGTGCCCGGGGCCACGGAATTCACCCGGATGTGGTAGCGGGCCCACTCCTGGGCAAGGCTCTTCGTGAGGTTCTCTACCCCCGCGCGCGCCGCCCCCGTGTGCGCCATGCCGGGAAAGCCGCGCAGCATATTGACGATGATGTTGACGATGTTGCCCGAGGCCTGGGGGATGAAGAAGCGCTCGGCCATGATGCGGCTCACGTAAAAGGTGCCATTGAGGTTGGTGTCGATGACGGCGTTCCAGCCCTTGTCGGTGAGCTGGCGGGCGAGGCCGGGGAACTGTCCGCCGGCGTTATTGACGAGCAGGTCGAGGCGCCCGAATTCCTCCTGGATCAGGTCGGCCAGTGCCTCCACCTCCTCGCTGTTGCGGATGTCGCAGGGGCGGTACACGCAGGTGCCGTATTCGCTGAGGGCGGCTGCCGCCGCGGCAAGGGGTTCCGGCTTCCGGGCGCAGATGCACACCCTGGCCCCGAGCTTAAGGAGGGATTCGGCGATGCCGTAGCCGATGCCGGAGCGGCCGCCGGTGACGAGGGCGGTCTTATTCTTGAATAGATCGGGAGCGTACATGGGGTAGAAATTTAAAATTTAAACTGTGGCATTTCAAATTAAAAATTTGCCCGCTCGCTTGGCCTGCTGGTCGAAGGCTCCCCGGAGCTCTCCCTTCAGTCGGTCGATGAGGTCGGCGGCGGGGAGGTTATCGTGGATGGTCGCCACGCCCTGGCCGGCGCTCCAGAGGTTCTTCCAGGCCTTGGCCTCGTGCTCGGCGCCGAAGTCGGCCTTAGCCTTCTGGTCCCACATGTCCTTGGTGATGCCGGCGGCTTCGAGGCTGCCCACCATCCAGTTGGCGGGGATGCCGGAGACGGAGGCGGTGTAGATGATCTCCCGGGAGCCGGAGCTGATGATCATGTCCTTATAGCCCTCATCGGCAATGGCCTCCCGGGTGGCGATGAAGCGGGTACCCATGTAGGTCAGGTCGGCGCCCATCTGGAGGGCGGTGGCGATGTCCTGTCCACTGCTGAGCGCCCCGGCCAGCAGGATGACGCCGTCAAACATTTTTCGGATCTCGGTGACGAAGGGGATCGGATTGAGGGTGCCGGCGTGCCCCCCGGCCCCGGCGCAGACGAGGATGAGTCCGTCGGCTCCCGCATCAATCGCCTTCTGGGCATGATAGGTATTGGTGACGTCGTGGAAGACGAGTCCACCATAGCTGTGTACCGCATCCACTACCTCCTTCACCGCCCCCAGCGATGTGATGACCAGCGGCACCTGCTGGCGGACGATCACCTCCAGGTCGGCCTGTACCCGGGGGTTTGTCTTGTGCACGATCAGGTTGACGCCGTAGGGGGGCAGGGACTTACCGCGGCGGGCTTCCTCCGCTTTCAGTTCTTCCTTGATCTCAATGACCCAATCCTCGAAGCCCGCCGTCGTCCGGTTATTCAGGGCGGGGAAGGTGCCCAGGATGCCATTCTTGCAACACTCCAGTACCAGCTGCTGCTGGGAAACGATGAACATGGGGGAGACCACCACTGGAATATCCAGGTGGAGGTCCGCCAGGATTGCTTGTCGACTTTTCATTGGGCCAAATTAGCGAAAATTCGCAAACACTCTCCTCCAGTGCCTTTCCGTAGACATTCACTCGGTGCACACGAGGGGAAGCGCCTTGCGGTACTTCCCGTCGGTGAGCACGATCAGCTTATACCCGGTGACCAGCAGGTTAATGGCCGGATGCAGGATGAGGAAGGTAGTTGGCGGCGCATCTTCCTCCCAGTGGCACGATGGGAGGAGGACAAACAGTGTCAGAATAGGAAGGTATAGAGACGCAGTGGATTCAGGCGTTCTCCTAACTTTACTTCAGTAGGCCGATCGGTAAGCCTGCGGGCCATGCCTAAGCATGACAAGGATACCCCCTCGGCGACGGGGATGCCCGCTCCGTTGGCTATCTTGCCGCCATGAGCACCTCCCCCCGCGAACAGGCCCTCGGCGATAACTTTTACCGCCGCATCTGGGCCATTCTCCAAAACGAGGAAGCCGGACCTGCCGAGGGGGCAGACGCCCTGCGCCGCCTGCTTCAGGAGCTGTTCGAACGGGCCAGCGAGACGGACAAGCTGCACTTTAGTACGCTCTACGCGCGGATTGCCTTCGTGGCGCACAAATATGGGCTATCCAAGTCCCTGACCTGGGCGGAGCGCCGCTTCCGCAGAACGCCCGTAGCGGGAATGCCTCCGGATATACTGACCGAGCACCTGGCCGTCGGTGCCCGCGTTGCCGTCGAGCTTACGCAAGCCATTTTCGGCATAGCCATACCGGGTCAACTGAGCGCGGCGGCGGCCACCCCCCTGCCGAGCTACCGTCCGCCGGAACGCCGCCGCTTCTTCCCCCTGCTACGGGTGGTGGGTACGGAGATCGACGCGGAGGCCGGCATACTGCACGTGAAGGAAGAGCGGGAATCAGAAGTCGCCTACCGGATTCCGTACGGGGAGGCGGAACTGCAGGAAGGTCCGGTAGCCGCGGCGGTACAGATCCTACTGGCGGTGACCAGGCCGTCCCTGACGCTCAACCTGATCAACGCCGAGCTGCGGGACGACGGCCTGCTCTACCCGGCGCAGCTGGTGCTCGAGCCGGATTACCTCGTCAACGTCACCGACGTGGCCCAGTGCTTCAGCGGCGGAAGCGGACACCAGCCGTGGTCTTCCCTGCCCGGCCGCCTGCTGCCCTTCGAGAAGAAGCCGCCGCTGGTGCGGGGTAACATCGTCAACACCTTCCTGGATGTACTGATCCAGGATCCGGAGACCCGCTTTAAGGACGTACTCAAAACGGTGTTCGCGATGCAGCCACTGGAGCTGTGCACCTTCTCGGACCAGGAAGTAAAGAAACTGATCGCCGACGTAAAGCACCACTTCCTGACCGTCCAGAAATTCGTACGCGAGGAGCTGCCCGGCCTGGGCATGGACCGTGAGCGGGTGATGCTGGAACCCACCTTCTTTGCCCCCGATTACGGACTGCAGGGCCGCCTGGACCTCCTGCAGTCCCAGGCCGACTCCGCCGATGGCCGTACCTCGATCGTGGAACTGAAGACCAGCAAGGTGTACAAACCCAACCGCCACGAGATCCGGCACGAAAACTACATCCAGACGCTGCTCTACGACCTGATGATCACCCGCTCGCTGGGCCGGGGGGCCAACGTCTTGTCGTACATCCTCTACAGCATCGACTACGCCAAGCCGGTGCGCCTCGCTCCCCGTGAGTTCACCCTACAAATGACCGCCCTGACCGCCCGCAACCAACTGGTGGCCCTGGAAATGCTGATCGCCCAGCTCGGGGAAGGGGACCTACGGCGGCAGACCGACATCCTCTTCGCCCGCCTGGACCCCCATCGCATCGAGGGGCTCGGACGGTTTTCCGTGGACGATCACCGCACGGTGCTGGCCACCTACGCACAACTGGATGACCTCGAACGGCGGTACTTCGGAGCTTTCATGGGCTTCGTGGCGCGCGAACAGCGGCTGGCCAAGATCGGCGAACAGCGCACCGAGCACATCCACGGCCTGGCCAGCCTCTGGCTCGACGAGCGGGCGGCCAAGATCGAGCGGTTCGAACTGCTGGACGGCCTGGAATTCGCCGACTACCGCATAAAGGAGAACATCCTTGAGCTGGCTCGCTCCACCGCCGCGGACCAACTCGTAAAATTCCGGCAGGGCGACATCGTGGCCCTCTACGGTACGCCCGCCGCGGCCACCGCTCCCGGGGACGTGGTGGGATCGCAAATCTTCAAATCCACCATCGTGGAAGTAACGGAGGAGCTGATTCGCCTGCGCCTGCGCAACCCCCAGCTCAGTGATGCCGTCTTCCGCCGGGCTTCCTTCTGGGCGATCGAGAAGGACGTGCTCGACAGCAGCTTCAAGAACCACTACCTGGGCCTTTATCTCTGGGCGCTGGCCGAAAAACCCTTCCGGCGCCGGTGGCTGGGCCTTGCTGCACCCGAACGGGCCGCTCCCCATCCCGTTCCTATCGCTACCAGTCTTACGGAGGAGCAGGACCGTATCCTGCGCAAGGTGGTCACGGCCCCCGACTATTTCCTGCTCTGGGGCCCACCCGGTACCGGGAAGACCAGCATGATGCTGCACCACCTGGTGAAGTACCTGCTCGAGCATACCGAAGAGAACCTCTTGCTGGTCGCCTACACCAACCGTGCCGTCGACGAGATCTGCGAAAGCATCGAGCGCATTCTCCTGCCCGACGGCACCCCCTACCGCGACTACCTGCGCATCGGCAGTCGACTGGGTACGTGCGCGGCCTACACCGAACGGCTGCTGCAGAAACGCAGCGAAGGCGCGAGCAATCGCCGGGAATTGCAGGAACTGATCGACCGCACGCGGGTGGTGGTAGGTACCGTAGCCAGCGTAGGAGGCAAAAACGAACTCTTCCAGTTGAAGCGCTTCGACCGCATCGTGGTCGACGAAGCCAGTCAGATCCTCGAGCCCCTGCTGGGCGCCCTGCTCACCCGCGCCCCGCGTAGCCTCCTGATCGGTGACCACCGGCAGTTGCCCGCCGTGGTACAGCAAGGGGAAAGCGGCACCAAAGTAGCCGACGCGCTGCTGCAGGAAATCGGACTTACGGATCTGGGCACCAGCCTCTTCGAGCGGCTGTACCTGCAGGCCAAGCGCAGCGGGTGGAACTGGGCTTACGACCAATTGAAGCACCAGGGCCGCATGCACCGGGAAATCATGGCCTTCCCGGCCCTGGAATTCTACGGGGGCGGGCTCGACATCCTGCCGGAACCCCTGCCCCACCGGCGGCGGCAGTTAGTACCGCTGGCGCTTGTATCCACCGGAACGAAGCTGGACGATTCCCTGCGCACCAGCCGCCTGGTGTTCATCAACACCCCGGCGGATCACCGGACGGGCGACCCAAAGGTCAATGGGCACGAAGCGGACATGATGGTGCAACTCGTGCAGGCCTTCCAGCGACTCTACGCCACGAGCGACCTACCGTTACGGCCGGACGATATCGGCATCATCGCCCCCTACCGCGCACAGATCGCCTACATCCGCCGGGCCCTGGCGGCTGCGGGCCTCCGGGCGGACGATTACACCGTAGATACCGTCGAGCGCTATCAGGGCAGCGCCAAACGGATCATCCTGATGTCCCTCTGCGCCAACGATACCGAGCAGGTCGACCGGATGTCGCAACTCAGCAGCGAGGGCGTGGACCGCAAGCTCAACGTGGCCATGACCCGTGCGCGGGAGCATCTCGTGTTGGTGGGCTGCCCGGCCGTGTTGCGGCACGGCGAAGTGTACGCCCGACTGCTGGATTACCTGAAAATTTAAGCCGTGACGGCCGGTTAACACTGCGTTGACAACCCGGCGGGCTGGCGATTGTACTTTTGGGTAGAATTCCTCCTCATGACCCTGACCACCCTATTGCTCTACATTTCGGTTGCCGCCCTCGGCCTGACTGCCTTGACTTACTTCGCACTCGGACAAAAGCGCAGCGCGCTCATGAGTTTGCTGCAGAACTTTACCGGCGCTCTCTTCCTGTTTTCCGGCTACGTCAAGGCCATCGATCCCCTGGGAACCGCTTACAAAATGGAGCAGTACTTCGCTGAATTCGCCTCTACGGCGGCGGGCGCGGGTGCCGGGTTTCTGGCCCCCGTGTTTCCGTGGCTCAGCTCGTTTTCCGTGGGCTTCTCGGTATTCATGATCGTGCTGGAAATCATGCTGGGACTCATGCTGATCCTGGGCGCACAGCGGAGGATGACCTCCTGGCTCTTCTTCCTCATCGTCGCCTTCTTCACGGTACTCACCGGCTATACCTACCTGACCGGCTACGTGCCCTCGGAGGTGAATTTCTTTTCCTTTGATGCCTGGGGGCCCTACGCGGAAAGCAATATGAAGGTGACCGACTGCGGGTGCTTCGGCGATTTCTTGAAACTGGAACCGCGGGTGAGCTTCCTGAAGGACGTGGCCCTGCTCGTGCCGGCACTTTTCTTCCTCTTTGCTCCCGGCCGGATGCATAAACTGTTCACCCAGGGTACCCGTTCGGCCCTGGTGCTGGGTACCGGCGCCATCGCGGTAGTCTACTGCCTGAGCAACTTTCTCTGGGACCTCCCCGGACAGGATTTCCGGCCGTTCCGGATCGGTACCGACGTAGCAGCCGTCAAGCAGGCCGAGGAAGAAGCCGCCGGGTCGGTAAGCGTGCTGGGCTACACCCTGACCAATAAGGCCAGCGGCGAGGTCGTGGAGATGAACACTGAAGACTTCCTCAAGGTGTACAAAGAATACCCCGAAGCCGACTGGGAATATGAGACCTTCTCCTCCGAACCCGCCATCCCGGCCACGAAGATCAGCGATTTCGAAATTACCGACGCCGAGGGCCACGACATCGTACCCGAGCTGCTGGCCGATCCGGGCTATACCTTCGTTATCGTAGCCTACCAACTGAAGGGCGAGCCCGGCAACTGGGACCCGGCCTACTTAGAGTCCTGGAAAGCGGATATTCAGCCCGTAGTCGAAAAAGCCAGGGCGGCCGGGCACCAGGTGGTGGCCATGACCAAATTCGCCGACGATGCCTACCTGGAAGATTTCCGGAAGACCATCGGGGCCGATTATTCCTTCGACCGGGGCGACGATATCCTGCTCAAAACCATCATCCGCTCCAATCCCGGCGTCGTCCTGATGAAACAGGGGGTGATCGTCAATAAGTGGCACCACGACCGCCTGCCCGCCTTCGAAGCGATCGCCGGCGAGGATATTTTGGCCGCATCGGGTAAGTAGTCCGGCTTTTTTTTGTTGCTTTGCGGGGCGGTTGCGGGTAGTTTCACCCGGGCCGAATTGAAAATTGGACTAATCTATGCTGAGTCGCCGCAACGTTCGTATCAAGATCATGCAGGTACTCTACGCCGCCCAGCGTCAGGAGCGGAGTGACCTGCGGCCCATCCAGAGCCACTATACGCAGCTGGTCCGCCATTCCTTCGAGCTTTACCTCCAGAACCTCCTCATCCTGCAACGCACCTGCGAGTACGCCAAGCAGGACCTGGCCACCCGGAATGCCAAATTCCGCCCCTCCGAGGAGGACCTTTCCTTCCGTACTACCCTCGCTACCAATCCGGCCGTCCGCTCCCTGAGCAACAATAAGGAACTGAGCCGTCTCTACGACCGCTACCACATCCGCAGCCTGGTCGACGCCGATCAGGTCAAGCAACTTTACCGGGAATTTCTCGCGACCGAGGCCTACCTAAGCTACGCCAAGCTGGAGGAACCTTCCGGGGCGGATACGATCCGCATTCTGCTTGCTCTTTACAAGTGGCAGCAGAGCCACGAGCTTTTCCTCGCCATGGTCGAAGATCACTTCCCCCTCTGGAGCGAAGACAAGAGCCTGGTAGTCGGCGCGATGAAGAAGACGATCAAGGCGTTGCCCGTCTCCGAAGACTTTGCGGAAGAGTACGCGGACAACTCCGAGGCCGTCTCCGAATTCGGCGACGTCCTCCTAAAATTCGTCGTGGAGGCCGACCAGGAGCTACTCAACCGCATCAAATCCGTCCTCCAGAACTGGGACGCCGAGCGCGTGGCCATCATCGACATGATCCTCCTCAAGATGGCCATTGCCGAGTTCCTCGAGTTCGACTCCATCCCCCCCCAGGTCACCCTCAACGAATACCTCGACATCTCCAAGCTCTACAGCACCGACAAGAGCCGCGAATTTCTGAACGGCGTGCTGGATAAGCTGCTTAAGGAATTGCAGGCGGAAGGGTTGGTGAAGTAGAGGGCTACGCCGTTAGAGCGCTCCGCGGTGTAGACGCTCCGCTGTTAGATGGCCTACGGCCGTTAGACGGACTTAGAAAATTTAGAGATTCGGAAATCTAAAAGCAAGCGTCTAACGGCAAGCGCAGCGAAGCGTCTAACAGCAAGCGCAGCGAAGCCTCTACCCCAGCGCGACAGCGCGTCTAATAATCAATCTTCCCCCGGCCAGCCTTCACCTCCCCCCGCTGCTTTTTCCGCATCAGCCGCTTGCGGTTATTGGCCTGGAAGGCACCGGCTTTGCGCTTTTTCGGTGGGTTGCGGATGCCGCGCTCCAAAAGTTGGCGCATGCTGGCGAGGGCCCGGCGGCGGTTGGTATGCTGGGAGCGGTCGGATTGGTCGGTAACGGAGAGACGCCCCTGGCCGTCGAGGCGGTTGCCGAGGTGAAAGCGGAGGTTGTCGCGTTCGCGGCGGCTGAGGCCCTGGGAGTTGTCCACATCGCATACGAGTTCAACGCGGCTTTCGGTCTTGTTGACGTGCTGTCCACCGGCCCCCGAGGAGCGGGAGGTACGCAGTTCCAGTTCACGCTCGATAATTTCCCAGTTCATCGGTCCAGGTTGGGCACGAAGGTGAAGGTACGTTCGTCCAGATTCATGGCGCAGAGGTGGCCCATTCCCGGCCTGACGTGGAAACAGCCGGCGTCGATGTCGAAGACGGGATAGGCCCGGCGGCGTGGGTGGGACTGACTTTCCACCTGCAGTTTGGTGAGGGGGGTGTGCCCGTGGACGATTTTGCGGTCGCCGAGCCAGTCGTAATCGATGTGGCGATACCAGTTTCGGCGGTTCAGCATAGCCCGTTTACCCTTCAGGGGGTTCTTACGCCGGAAATTAAGGCCTGCATGCACCAGGATGTAATCGTCAAGCAGGTAGTAGTAAGGCAACTCATTAAGCCAAAACACGTGGATGGGGTCAATTGCCCCTACGGGGTTTCCCGGCCGGATATAACTGCTCTTGGTACTTGCCGCACCGGCACTTCTCCAGGTATTGCGGGAGTGCTTGTCTCCGATCAGGATGGCATCGAGCATGTACTGATCGTGGTTCCCGCGCAGGGGATGAATCCGGTAGCCTTCCGTCTGAAGCTTGATAATGTAGTCGATCACCTGGGAGCTACGGGGACCCCGATCCACGAAATCTCCCAAAAGGTATAGGTCGTCAGTGGTACCAAGACTGATACGATCCAGTAAGGACTCAAAGGTGCGAAAGCACCCGTGGATATCGGAAATGGCGAGACTTCGGGGCATTTATTCGGCTGGCAAAGGCGCAAAAGTACCTTTTCTGCACATTATTAAGTACTCGGACACAAAAAACGCCCCGCCTGCGTCGAGCGGGCGGGGCGTGTAGGCGGGGAAGGATCCGGTTACTTCTGGGTGGAAGCGTTTGGATCGGCCACTACGGTACCGTCCAGGGAAATCACGGTCTGGGCGGGATCGGTGTTGGCGGTGATGGTTACCTTTTGCTGCCGCTCACCCACCTTGTTACGGGTGTCGAAGCGAACGGTGATTTCACCGGTTTCGCCGGGAGCGATGGGCGCCGTAGGCTTGGAGGGAACGGTGCAGCCACAGGTGCCGCGGGCATCGGATACGATCAGGGGCTCGTTGCCGGTGTTTTTGAAGGAGTAGGTATGGGTGATGATCTCCCCCTCCGTCACGGAGCCGAAATTGAAGACGCTTTCGCCGAAGTTCATGGCAGTGGTAGGACCGGCAGGCGCAGCTACGCCAGGCTGGTCGGGAGCGGCGGCGTTAGGGTTGGACGGGGCTACGGTCTCGATGTCCTGGCGGGCGGCATCGCGCACTTCGTCATTACCCTGGTTGCAGGAGAAAAGTCCGAAGGCCAGGAAGAAAACGGCGAGAAGGGAAAACTTGGAGTTAAGCATAAATTAGCATGTTTTTGTCGTGATCAAAGATCGGGTATTCAACAGCCCCTACCTCCCAATAGCTGGTGAATACTTGTTAACGAGATGATAACAGCCCTCCCCACCGGCGGCACCTTACTTTTGCCACCCTTGCCATCCTTTCCTAATCCGTTTGCTTCATGTACACCTGGCTGCTCTTCGACGCCGACAACACCATCTGGGATTTCGACGCCGCCGAGGCCACCGCCCTGGAACGCACGTTGGTCGAGCGCGACATTACCTGGTCGCGGGAAGTACTGGGGACCTACCAGCTGATCAACCGGGCGGCCTGGGACGATTACGAGCAGGGGAGGCTTCCGAAGGAACAGTTGCGCGACATCCGCTTCCAGCGCTTACTGGAGCATTACCGGCACGACCATCCCGCCGAAGAACTCTCGCTCAGTTACCGCGGCTACCTGGCGGCGAGCAACCACCTGCTACCGGGTGCCGAGGCCGTACTGAAGTCGGTCCACGGCCGTTACCGGCTGGGGCTGATCACCAACGGGCTGACGGAAGTTCAGCGACCACGGCTCGCCAACACCGGCATTTCCCCCTACTTCGAGTTCATCGCGATTTCCGACGAACTGGGCGTCGCCAAGCCCCATCCCGCCTTCTTCGACCACGCCAACGAAAAAATGGGCGCGCCCGATCCCCGCACCGTACTGGTCATCGGCGACAACCCCAATGCGGACATTAAAGGAGCGTTGGACTACGGCTTCGATGCCTGTTGGTTACGGCACCCGGGTGCGGCGGACCGCAAGCACCTCGGAGAAACGTTTCGCATCCGCGCCATTGAGGATCTACTCCAGCATTTGTAAGTCCCCCCCCTCTTAACATTAACATTGCATTTCGAACCGCCGGGCCCCGTAACGTCGTTAATTGAGTAGACAACGCCGTTGGCGCGCTGCGCCGGAACGGCCCAACCGTCCGTTTATCGACAAATTTCTAACTTTCCCCTATTGCCAGCTTACTTCCCCTCCCGCTATACGTCACACTAGCGTTAGCGAACAAAAACCCCAAGCCATATGAGCCGCCTCCGTCTCGCCGTCCTCGATTTGTACAACGGCATTCCCAACCAGGGCATGCGCTGCATCCGTGAAATCGTAGAGCAGTTTTCCGATTCCATCGAGTACGAGGTATTTGACGTGCGGGTAGCCCACAAGTTGCCCGATCTGTCGTACGATATCTACATCAGCTCGGGCGGCCCCGGTGACCCCCGGGAAGGCGACGGCGTTTGGGAGGGCCTGTGGGGCAAGTGGGTGGATTCCGTTATGGAGTTTAACAAGGCTAACGAACGCAAGAAGTTTGTCTTCTTCATTTGCCACAGCTTCCAGATGGCCGTTCATCACCTCGGACTCGCGGAGATCACGCAACGCCGTGGCCTGAGCTTCGGCACCTTTCCCATGCACGTCACCGAGGAGGGCACCGGCGACCCGATCTTCCGTGCCCTGCCCGATCCCTTTACGGCAGCCGATTTCCGGCGGTTTCAGGTTATCCAGCCGGATGAAGCGCGTATGAACGCCCTCGGAGCTACCATCCTGGCCATTGAGAAGGATCGTCCGCACGTAGACCTCGAGCGCGCGACCATGGCCATTCGCTGGACTCCCGAGATCGTCGGCACTCAGTTTCACCCCGAGGCCGATGCGGAAGGTATGCTCGACCACTTCAGTCGCCCCGAAATCAAGGCCGAGGTGATCGCCGACCACGGCCGGGAAAAGTGGCTCGGCCTGATGGCCGACCTCAGTGACAGCAGCAAAATTGCCAACACCCACGATACCGTCATTCCCGGCTTCCTCGAGCGGGCGGTCAACGTACTCGCCCCCGAGGCCGAAGTAGCCCGGGGATAATCCTGGTCGCCCCGGCAGTCGAAGCGGGTGCCAGCGGACACGAACCAGGTGTGCTCGCGCCGGATGGATAAACCTGCCACCCGCCTCCCTGCCCGATGCTTGCGCACAGCAGGGGCCGTGACCGTAGATGATCGTAGATCACCTGAAGCATGCAGCCACCACCGAACTTGTTTAAACTACCTTTAGGGCGCTATACCTGCATTTTCCGAACAACTTACGCCCCATGAGCCACGCTATCCCTTATCCACTTGTTGAGTGGGCCCTCGTCACGGGCGGCAGTCACGGGATCGGCCTTGCCCTGGCCCGGGAGTGCCTGCAGCAGGGAATGGGCGTAGCGGTGGTGGCCCTCGACGATGCCAACCTGGTAACTATCCGGGAAAAACTACCCCTGGCCACCCCCCAGAACTTTCGCACCTTCGGCATCGACCTCACTAAGGAAGGTGCCATCGACCGGGTGATCAACTGGCTCGCCGAGGAAGACATTTTCGTCAACTACCTGATCAACAACGCCGGATTCGGGCGCGGAGGCCTCTTCGAGCACACCAACTGGTCCGAGTACCGGTCGATGCTCCAGCTCAACAACCAGGTCATGGTGGAGCTTATCCATCGCCTGCTGCCCCACCTGAAACGAAGCCGCGGGGGAATTCTGAACCTGAGTAGTATGGAAGCCACCCTGCCGCTGCCGTATAAGACGGTTTACACCGGCACGAAAGGCTTCGTCTACAATTTCTCCCTGGCGCTGCGGGAAGAATTCCGCCACCACGGCGTCAGCGTGTCCGTCCTCTGCCCCGGCCCCGTCATCACGAATGAAGACGGCCTGCGGCGCGTAGCGGCGCAGGGTGCCCGTGCCCGTTTGCTCATCACGATGCCGGAAGACATTGCCCCGGTTGCCATCAGCGGGATGCTCTCCGGAAAGGCAGTGATCAGGCCGGGCCTGCTGGTGCGTACCCTGGTATGGGTCAGCTATTTCACCCCCCGCCCCATTCGTATGCGCGTCCTGGAGAAACTCTTCAGCCGGTACCGCGAATCGGATTCCGCGGTAGTCAGCCGCGAGCATTCCCTCAAACTTTGAAGGTAAAACCGGTCAGTGCTTCACTCACCTCCCAGAGCCGTCTCGCCTCTTCCTCGTTGTAGGAGCTGGAATACGAGCGCTTGGGCTGTTTGTCGTCCCAGTACAGTCCGCTCGGCGGCTGGTCCGCCACCGTGGCCAGAAAAATGCTGGTCGCCGCCCCTTCCAGCGGCGTCTTGTGGCCGCTCATCTGCCGGCGCACCCGCCACGCCAACCGGTGTAGCCAGGTATTCCCCTTGATGCCGATGTCGGTCTGTACTAAGCCCGGCTGCACGGCGCAGATGGTCGTCGCGTCCCCTTTCCAGCGATCGTATGCGTAGCAGAAAAGCACGTTGGCCAGTTTACTCTGGGCGTAACTCCGCAGGCCGTGGTAATTTTTGCTCAGGTTGAGGTCGTCAAAGGCAATTCCCTTCACCTGCTTGTGGCTGTCGCTGGCCACGCAGATGATCCGCGCCCGGGGCGTCAGGTGATCGTGCAGCAATCCGGTGAGCAGAAAGTAGGCCAGGTGATTTACCGCAAAGGTTTTTTCAATCCCCTCCCGGGTGCATTCGAGGTGAGAATTCCAGACCCCGGCATTGTTGACGAGTACGTCAAGCCGGGGATGGTGGGTGCGAATGCCTGCGGCGAGGTCACGTATCGCGCCGAGATCCGCCAGGTCGCCATATACCGGGATTAGGTGTTCCCCGTCGATCCGCGATACGGCCTCCCGGGCTTTGTCGCGGGTCCGGCCGTGCACGAGCACCCGGAAGCCGGCTTGCGAGAGGGCGCGGGCGGTTTCGAATCCGATGCCGGTGGTCGCACCGGTAACTAAGGCGGTTTTCATGGGGTCAGGCTTCGGTGGTCTGCCGCAATTCCGCCAGGGCCGCTTCCGCACCCCGGAGTTTTCCGCGGCAGGCGGCGATCAGTTGTTCGGCACGCGCCACGCGGGCGTGCAGTTGGTCGATGTCGGCCGGCACTTCCTGCAGGTGTGCCAGAATCGCTTCGAGCTCGGCGACGGCTTCGGCGTAGGTCATTGGGCGGATCGGTTTTCCGCGAAAGTAAGGCGCAATCGGCGCACCGCCCCGCCCCACTGTCCGGGCCCCGGCAGTACCGCGAGAACATGACCCCAGGTGCTTTGTGTTATACCTACAAACAACCCAAGCTTATGTACCGTCCGCTCACCGCACTTATCGTTCTGTTCTTTTCTATCTCCCTTACCGGTCAGGGTCACGTCGACGTGGGATTTGAGGAGCGTACGGAGCTCACCCCCGAGCTGGCGGCCGCTACTGCCGCCTTCGTAGAGGACTTCGAACCTACGGACGTCGGATTTCTCCACGTCTACATCGACCCGTCGGTAGACCCCCTGGAGACTTATCTACTGCGCGGGATAGAAATGGACTCCAACGGAGTGGCCCTGCTACCCGCGGAATTCCAGGAGATGGCCCCAGACTCCAGCAAGGGAAAATTTTATGCCACCTTAGCCATGATGGGTATCGAGGAGAACCTCTACATCACCCGCTTTATGAGCCCCACGCGCAGCCAGATCGATATGTTTGCCGTCCGTAATGGGAAAGTCGACCACCTCAAGACGCTCGCCTACCTCGAGTGCGGCACCCCCGGGGAATGCGCCCAACTGGACAGCTACATCACCGACCTGAACCTGGATACCACCTTCGACCTGGTGCAGATCTCCCGCAAGAACGCAGCAGATGATGAGATGGTCCGAAGTGTCTATACCATGCCCCGCACGACCCGGATGTGGGCGGAAACCCAGGAACTGGAAGTTCCCTGGGAGGGCATCACGTTTTACGAGCATCCTTCCGCGGCCCGCACTCACTAAGCGTCCCTATTCTTCCTCCCCACCGCGCAGGCCCACGAATTTCCCCACCCGCTTCATCAGTTTTGCGGAAGCCGGCGTGAGTTCGGGCATGACTTCGGGCATCCCGTACAGGGCCAGGATATCGTAGAGTACATTGATCCGGCCTTCGGTGTCGTAGAAGCGGTTGACGATCGCCACCTTGCGCTGCTCCACCAGGCAGTAGCCGGAGGTGAAATTTCCCTTTTCGTAGCGGACGACGTACCCCAGCTCCTTCAGCAGGGATTCCAGTTTCTTCAGGCTGTGTTTCGTCGTAGGCAGCATAGGGCGGGGTCGCGGGTGCGGAGATAATAGCGCAAAAGTAACCGGCACGGCGTATACCGGCTACCGCGCACCCACCCCCCGGCCTTACTTTTGCCGCATGCGCGCCCTCCTGCTTTCTCTGTCGCTCGTCACTACCACTCTGCTTTGCGGACAGACCTTCCGTGCTTCCGTGCTGGCCGGGGCCAACCTGGGCCAGGTCGACGGCGATGACCTGCTGGGCTTCTACCAGCCGGGGGTGAACGCGGGTCTCCGGGTCGTCGCCTTACTGGGGGACAAGTGGCGACTCGGTCCGGAAATCCTCTTCAGCCAGCAGGGTGCCCGGCGCAACAAGAACAGCGCCAACGTCAGCGAATTCCGGGAGATCCGCCTCAATGCCGTGGAACTGCCGCTCCTGGTGTACTACAAAGACTGGCGGCTGACGGCCGAGGCCGGAGCCAGCTACCAGCGGGTGATCAACTACCGCGTGACGAATTTCCGGGGGCAGGACGTAACCACCACCTTTCCCTTCCGGACGGACCTCGTGGCCATTAAATTTGGCGTGACCGTCTACCTCACCCCGAATGTCGGTCTCAACTTCCGCTGGTCGAAGCACCTGACGGACCTGCAAGTGGCCGACGAGCCCCGACTCCGTGGCCGCACCCTGTCGCTGCGGGCGGTGTATACCATCGGAGGTGGGGAAAGCATTCCCGCCCCCCCGCCCGCCAACTGATTTGGTGCGGGTGTGGTTTCTTTGCACCTGCGGCCCCGCCCCTGTCCTTAAGTTCCCGCTATGACCCACCACCCCTTACGCGCCGTAATCGACCTCGGCACGAATACCTTTCACTTGCTGATCGCCGCGGTGAATGCCGACGACACCATCCGGGAGGTTTACCGCGAGCGGATCTTCGTCAAACTGGCCAGCGAGGGGATCGAACTGATCGGAGCGGCTCCCTTTGCCCGGGGCATGGCCGCCCTGACGCACTTCCGGCGGGTAATGGAAGATCACGGGGTGGAAACAGTGACGGCCATCGGGACCGCCGCCCTGCGTACCGCCAGCAATGGGGCAGTGTTTGTCCGCACGGCCGCGGTGGAAACGGGCATTGTCATCCGGCTGATCCCCGGAGATACGGAAGCCGAGTACATTACCCGTGGCGTACTGGCCGCCCTGCCCCCGCTGAGTGACCGCATCCTGATCATGGACATCGGCGGCGGGTCCACCGAATTTATTATTGCCTCCGCGGATGGCGTACACTGGCGGCGCTCCTTCCCCCTCGGCGTGGCGGTACTGCAACGGGCGTTCCACCATAGCAATCCCATTACGGAAGGAGAGATCGGAAAGCTCGAATCCTTCCTCTCCACCCACCTCCAGCCGCTGCGGGATGCCCTGACCGAATATCCGACCCATCACCTGGTCGGCGCCGCGGGCACCTTTGACGTCATGGCGGAGCTGCTGCGCGACGAAGGGGCCGAGGTGCACCGCACCAGTCACGCCCTCACCATGCAGGGAATAGAGGACTTCCACTTCCGAATCGTCGGCTCGACCCTCGAGGAGCGGCTGCGCTTCGACGGCATCCCCCCCGAACGCGCGGACCTCATCGTAGTCGCCATGCTCCTCATTCAGTTCATCATCAACCTGGCGGAGATACGCAAGATTACGGTCAGTGATTACGCGATGAAGGAGGGGATATTGCTGGAGGGTTAGGGGATTAGTGGATTTGGCCAACCTCCACCCCCTAAAGCGTCTGATCGAAATCCTGAATAACCTGGAGCATGAGGGTGATATCGGTGTAGAACCGACGAATGAGATGGAAGGAGACGTTGGAGCGGAAAAAGTGGGGTTCCAGGAGGTCGTAGCCGTGCTCCAGGCCGATGAAGAGGTCTTTGTCGTGGACGGCGAAGTAGAGGTCGCGCTGTTCGCGCAGGTAGAAGCTCATGAGGGCGTCCTGCATCGGCGGGGTGAGGATGCCGGCGACCTTGGTGCCCGGGTGGGCGTAGACGGCGAAGGTTTCCCGGAAGGCCGAATTCAGGATCTCGACGTCGGCCGAGCGGCCCTTTGCCCCGACGTAGGCATCGACCGAGCGTTTGAGCCGGCGGAGCTTGTGCCGGGGCCAGACGGCGAGGCGGCCGGTAGGATTTTCGTTGAAAATGGCGTGGACGAACAGGCCGCTGAAGACCACCTGCAGCCGGTTGCTGGCCGGACTGATCTCCTGAACGTAGGCCTCCCCCATTTCGAAGGCCATCTCGCCGACCAGGCCGCGGATGTAGTCTTCGGCGCGGTAGCTGTCGGGATGGGGTCGGAAGAGTCCGCTGCGCTCGAAGCGGTCGGCCAGTATGGGCCGGGTGGCGTTGTACTCCAGCGAGCGGAAGTTGGGGGAGTCGTTGATGAAGTCGAGCAGCAACTGCACGATGGCCGGTTTGAAGGACTGGCGGAACTTTTCGATGCGAAAGTAAAGGGAGCCTACGTAGAAGGCCACCGGTACGACGAGGAGCAGGATGAGAAAGCCCAAGTCGTACACCAGGAACACGACGCCGACGGCAAAAATTCCGGTCAGGGACAGGGCGATGCCCCGCAGGATGCGCTTGCGCATCCGTTCCAGCCGCAGCAGTTCGGGGCGAATGGTGGTATTATAAAAGAGGCGAAGCTCGTCGAGGCGCGGCGGGATCATGGCGGCGCAAGATACGGCCACGATACAACCCGCGGGTGGACGTCCGTGTCTTCTTAAAAACCCCTATCTTTGCGCGCTTATGCAGAACAGCATTAAACTGAGTGTTTTCTTTCTCCTCCTCTTTCTCGTCAGCTGCCGCTCCGAGTTCGAGACCATTCGTACGAGCACCGATCCGGCCATTATCCTGACGAAGGCGAACGATTACTACGATGCGGGAGAATTCCAGCGGGCCCAGACGCTGTACGAGCTTACCATCGCTCCCTACCGCGGCCGGGCCGAGGCCGAGCAGATCGCCTACCGCTACGCCTATACCTACTACTACACCGAGCAGTACGTGCTGGCGAGCTACTACTTCAAGAACTTCGCCACCACTTACGGGGGTAGCCCCCTGCGGGAGGAGGCCGATTTTATGTCCGCCTACTCCAACTACGAGCTTAGCCCGACCTACCGCCTGGACCAGAGCTACAGTGTGAAGGCGATCGAGGGCTTCGAGGAATTTGCCAACCGCTACCCCAACAGCGAGCGGGTAGCAGAATCCAACCGGCTCATCGACGAGATGCGGGCAAAGATGGAACTGAAGGACTTTGAGTCCGCCAAACTGTACATGGACATCGAGCGTTATGAATCGGCCCTCGTGAGTCTGGAGAACGTCCTGAAGGACTACCCCGAAACCCAGCGGGCCGAGGAGATCCGCTACCTGATGGCTAAGGTAGAGTACGAATTTGCCAGCCGCAGCTTCCGTCTCCGGAAGCCCGAGCGACTGGAAGCCGCCATTGACCTGGCGGAAAACTTCCTCAACCGTTACCCCGACAGCGGGTACGTCGGGGAGGTCACCACCATTTTGGAGAAATCACAGAAAGAACTAAAAGATCTAGAAGATGTCAGATATCAAAGCACGCGCACAGGGGCTTAGTCCGGATACCGCCGCCCGCGACATTCAGCGCGTAGTTGAAAATACCGGTAATATTTACGAATCCCTGGCCATCGTGAGCCGCCGTGCCCGGCAGCTGGCCGTCGACCTCAAGCACGAGCTTGACCAGAAGCTGGAGGAGTTTGCCGAAGTGACCGACACCATCGAGGAGGTCGTGGAAAATAAGGAGCAGATCGAGATCTCCAAGTTTTACGAGAAACTGCCCAACCCCGTACTGATCGCCATGCGCGAATACCTCGACGACGAGCTCTACAGCCGCTACAACGAGCGGCGGGAAGACGAGGAGGACGACCTCTAGACTTGCTCGCCGGGAAGAAGATTATCCTGGGCGTTTGCGGAAGCATCGCCGCTTATAAATCCGCCCTCCTCGTGCGCGGCCTCCTCCGGGCTGGGGCCGAAGTACGGGTATTGATGACCCCCTCGGCTGCCGACTTCCTCAGTCCGCTCACCCTTGCCACCCTGTCTAAAAACCCGGTCGTTTCTTCCGTACACACGAGAGAGGGCTGGAACAACCACGTCGAGCTGGGCCTCTGGGCCGACGCCTACGTGATTGCTCCGGTCACCGCCACTACCCTGGCCAAACTCGCCTCGGGACTCTGCGACACCGTCCTGGTCGCCGTCTACCTTTCTGCCCGCTGCCCGGTGTTCTTTGCCCCGGCCATGGACGTAGATATGTGGCAGCACCCCGCTACCCGGGCAAACGTGGAGAAGCTGCAATCCTACGGCAACCACCTCATCGACGTGGAAAGCGGGGAGCTGGCCAGCGGGCTGAGCGGACCGGGCCGCCTGGCGGAACCCGAACACATCGTTGCTCTCCTGGACGCATTCTTCGCCGCACCGGAGGCGGACCTGGCGGGCCGCCGGATCCTCATCACTGCCGGCCCCACTTACGAGGACCTCGATCCCGTGCGCTACCTCGGCAACCGCAGTACCGGACGAATGGGCATCGCCCTGGCCGAAGCCGCCGCGGCCCGGGGAGCGGAAGTGGAACTTGTGCTCGGCCCTACCCACCTGCAAACAACCGCCGCCGGGGTCACGACCACTAACGTGCGGTCCGCCCTGGAGATGCACGCCGCCGCCCTCGCCCGGTGGCCAGCCTGTACCGACGCCATCCTCTCCGCGGCCGTGGCCGACTATCGCCCCGCTACCCTTTCCGGGGAAAAAATCAAGAAATCGGACGGTGACCTCCAGCTCCGGCTGGTACGGACGCCGGATATTGCCGCCGACCTGGGGAGCAGTAAGCGACCCGAACAGACGCTCGTGGGCTTTGCCCTGGAGACGGAAAACGGCGTGGAAAACGCCCGCGGCAAGCTGGACCGTAAGCAGCTGGACTTCATCGTGCTCAACTCCCCCCTCGATCCGGGAGCGGGCTTCGGTCACGAGACCAACCAAATCCAGTTGATCGATCGCAATAAGGTGACCGCCTTTGAGTTAAAATCAAAGCGCGCCGTGGCCGATGACATCCTCGACCGCCTCGTTCGAGACAAACCGACACCATGAAACTGACGCTACTCCTTCTGCTGTCCGCTACCCTCACCCTGGGGGCCCAAAGTGAGATCAACTGGACGGTAAACCTCAACACCCAACAGATCACCCAGACCGACAAGCGGGTCTTCGCCACCCTCGAAAAGGACCTCGCGGTCTTTCTAAACGGGCGCACGTGGACCGACGACCGCTTTGAGGAGGACGAGCGCATCGAGGCAACCCTCTTCCTCACCCTGGCCGAGCAGACCCGCGACAACGGCAGCGGAGTCGAGGAAGTCGTCCCTAACCGCTACAGTGGCACGCTGGCGGTACAGACCTCCCGCCCGATTTATGGAATCACGGAAGTCACTCCCATCCTGAACTACCAGGATAAGCAGGCGCAGTTTGGGTACGAGCAGTTCGAAGCCATTCAGCTTTCGGAGCAGTCCTATACTTCCGAGTTGGCGTCCCTGATGGGATTTTACGCCTACCTGATCCTGGGCATGGACTACGACACCTTTGCTCCCCTCGGCGGTCAGCCCTACTTTCAGCAGGCCCAGGAGATCTACAACCGCCTGCCCTCGAACATTTCCAACAGCGGTGGCTGGACCAGTGCCGGCAAGGCCAACAACCGCTACCTCCTGCTGGAGAACCTGATGAGCCCCCGGATGCTGCCGATGCGACGCGCCAGCTACACCTACCACCGTCTCGGCCTCGACCAAATGGTCACTGATCCCGTAACCGCGCGGAAAAATATCACCCTGGCCATCGAAGACGTCCAGGCCGCCAACCAGGCCTACCCCAGTTCGGCGCTCGTGCAGTCGTTCGTGGATGCCAAGCGGGACGAGATCATTGAGATTTATAAGGGAGCCTCCGGCCCGGAGCAGAATACGGTGATCCAGGTCATGTCGCGGATCGACCCCTCCAAGGCGGGCGACTACCGTAGTATCCGTACCTCCGCCGCACCTGCGGCCCGCCGCAGCACCACGATCAACCGCGGGCCAAGCGGTAGGCAATAATCTCCTCGTGGTCGAACTCGCCCGTGAATTCTGCTGCTTCCTTCGCCGTTACCGTATCCTCTAAAGGCACTCGTTCCTCCGCTACGGCGGCCAGGATGCTGGGGTGGATGTAGTACTTGCGGCAGACGGCAATCGTGTTACCGAGAAAGGCAGCAACCCGCTCAACCACGCGCAGGTCGGGGCGCTCGGGGAGCTCCCCTCCGTTTTCTTCCAACAATTCCCAGTAGGCTTCTACCGCCGCCGACGTTCCGGCCCAGGTGCGGAAATATTTACTGCTGAACTCCGGACCGACCAGCTGGTGGACCATTTCGTTGACGTCGCTGCTGTCGAGGTTGTGCATTTTGCCGTCGTCTCCCCGGTACCGGAAGATTTCGTACCCGGGCAGCTCGGTCATGTTGGTCAGCAACTGGATCAGGGTAGGATCGCTGAGGTCTACTTCCCGTTCCTGACCACTTTTGCCCACATAGTCAAAGTGCAGCCCGGCGGCATCCACTTCCACGTGCTTACGGCGGAGGGTGGTGAGGCCAATGGTCCCGTTGCGTTTGCGGTAGGAGGAGTTGCCGACGCGCATTCCGGTTTCATCGAGGAGGGCTACGGCGATCGCGGCTACGCGCTCCCGGCTCCAGCCGCGGCTATCGTCCTGGATAATAGCACGCAGGGTGTGCCGGGCGCCGGGCAGGGCGCGGGCGAATTCCAGGAGGGTATTGAATTTATTGAGCTGCTTGAAGGCAAGCCAGTCCGGGTGGTAGCGGTACTGCTTGCGGCCGGCTTCGTCGCGACCGGTGCTGAGGAGGTGGCCGTTTTCGAGGGGGCAGATCCAGACTTCGGTCCAGGCAGGGGGGATGGCCAGGGAGGCCAGGCGGTCCTGCACGAGTTTGTCCTTGATGCGGGATCCGTCTTGGCGGAAATAATCGAATCCGTTCTCCCCGGGCTCCCGCGTCCAGCCGGGCTGTTCGTCGGAGACGTGGATAAGGTCGGGAACGGGAAGGGAGGAGGTGGTGCGGGCGGCGCCCATAGGGTTATACTGGATGGCTACGCCCTATAAGTCAGAACCGGCCCGTTTTTGTTCTACTTTTCCGCCCGGATTTTAGCGATGCGCGCGCGAATGTCGCCGAGCAGCTCGGCCGGGGGCGCCTGGGGACGCAAATTTCGCTTCAGAAATACTTTAAAGGTGGCCACTTCCGGCAGCTGCCCGGTTTCCGCACCGGGGGGGAGGTCGGCAACTTCGGGGAGGGGACGGGTCGGGGATGGCCGGCGCGGGGAGCCTTTGGGACAGTGGGGGGATGCATTGAACATGACGGAGTGAATTTAAACGTGCCGCCCCGATCGGGATCGGCGGCGGCACGGATGTTTAACCTAAATTTCTGGTGTTGACGATGCCGAAGTTCGCTTCGGCATAGCCCTGCAGCTGCTTGATGAGGGCGATGCGGGCCCGGCGGGTCACCGACTTGACGGTATTCAGCGGCATTTCCATGGCCTCGGCGATTTCCTTTTCGGCGAAGTCGTACAGGTCGGCCATGAGCACGATGGCCCGCTGCCGGTCCGTGAGCAGCGTCATGGCCCGGAGGATAGGATCGCTGAAATCGCGGTCGAAGGCCCCGGACACCCGCAGGTCGGCGAAGCCGGCCATCGGACTTTCGGTGTCGCGATACTGGTAGGCGGTACGCTCGTCCAGCTCCTGCTCGAAGCGGCGGTGGCGCTTGCGGTAGGCGTTGATGAACAGGTTGCGGGCCAGGCAAAACAGCCACGCACGGCCGTTGGTGCCGGCCTCGTACTGGTCGATTTTCAGGTACGCGCGGGTAAAGGTTTCCTGCGTCAGGTCAGCGGCGTCGGTGCCGTTGCCCGTCATGCGGAGCAAAAAGTTGTAAACCACCGGATAGTGGATCAGCAGCTCCGCTTCAAAGGTGTGCTCGCGGGTAGTGCGTAACATGGTAGGGGTGAACTAGCGAATGAATGAAAGTAGCAGGTAATCGGGAAATGTTACGCCGCCCGCCATAAGTTGCAGGAAGGTGATTTTTCGTACCGTCATTTATTACCTTTGCCCCCGCTTCACCTTAAACGTCCAGCCATGATCAGCTACTACGCCAGTAACAACGGCACCCTGGAACGTGTGGAGCAGGCCGGCCCCGATACCTGGATCCACCTCGTCCCCCCCTTCGCCGCCGATGAGCTCCCCCGCATCGCCGAGCGGTATGATCTGCCCATCGATTTCCTGACGGATCCGCTGGACATCGACGAACGGTCGCGCTACGAACGGGAAGACGACACCCGCCTGATTGTCGTGAATACCCCCGTACTGAGCCAGGTGGAAACCGAGAACGACAGCATCTATATTACGGTGCCGATCGGTATCATCCTGACGCCCGAGGCCCTGATCACCATTACCTCCACGCCCGATCACCCGGTGCTGCAGCTCTTCATTGACAACAAGCTCCGCAACATCGACCCCGCCCGGCGCAACCAGTTCGTCCTGCGCATCTTTGAGCACACCGTATACCGCTACCTCACCTGCCTCAAACGCCTCAACGTGAAGCGCAACCTGATCGAGCAGGAGCTCTACGACAGCAGCCGCAACCGGGAGCTGAAACAGCTGCTGAGCATCGAAAAGTCGCTGGTCTACTTCATCAATGCGCTCAACGGCAACGAACTCCTCAAGATGAAAATGAAGCGGGCCGACTTTCTCGGCATCCGGCACGATGAAGACATGTGGGACCTCTTCGAGGACATCATCATCGACAACGGACAGGCGCTCGAGATGGCCAACATCTACACGAATATCCTCAACGGAACCATGGATGCCTACGGCTCCATCATCTCCAACAACCTGAATATCACCATTCAGCGCCTCACCCTCATTACCATCGTGCTGACGGTGCCGATGGTCATCGCCAGCTTCTACGGCATGAACGTACCGATGCCCCTGCAGAACGGACAGTACACCTTCGTGCTGATCCTCCTCCTCTCCATCTTCCTAAGCCTGGCGGTAATATTTTACTTTCGCCAGAAACGGCTGTTCTGACCGCCGCACGCGCGCACCCTGTTTTTTTCTACCTTTACCCCCAGAGCTAAAGTTCCTTACATGCCATACACAACGATAACCGGAATCGGTCACTATGTACCGAAGAATATCGTCACCAACCAGGACCTCACCGAAGTAATGGAAACCAGCGACGAGTGGATCCGCGAACGTACGGGTATCGAAGAGCGCCGCTACATCGACCGCACCAAGGAAACCACCACCTCGTTGGCGGTGGAAGCTTCCCTCAACGCCATTGCCGATGCCGGCATCGACAAGCAGGACATCGATTTCATCATCTTCGCTACGCTGAGCCCGGATTACTACTTCCCCGGCTCCGGAGTCCTACTGCAACGGGAACTCGGCATCAGCGGCACGGAGATCGCCGCCCTCGATATCCGGGCGCAGTGTTCCGGCTTCATTTACGGCCTGAGCACCGCTGATCAGTTCATCAAGTCGGGCATGTACAAGAAGATCCTGCTCGTCGGCGCGGAAGTGCACAGCGTGGGACTCGACTTCACCACCCGCGGCCGCAACGTCAGCGTAATTTTTGGCGATGGCGCGGGTGCAGTGATCCTGGAAGCCACCGAGGACAGGGACATCTCCGTGCTCTCCACCAAGATGCACAGCGACGGTACCTACGCCGAGAAACTCAGCTACATGTACCCCGGCGCCCACGGCGGCTACTTCATCGAGAAGTACGGCCTCGAAGGATTCGACGTCGATTATGACCTCGACAACAAGCCCTACGGCAGCGTTTTCTGGAACCAGGATATGCTCGACCAAGGCCGCGTCTATCCGCACATGGAGGGACAGACGGTCTTCAAAATGGCCGTCCGCAAGTTTCCCGAAGTGATCATGGAGGCGCTGACGGACGCCGGCTTGGGCATCCAGGACCTGGACATGCTCATTCCCCACCAGGCCAACCTCCGCATCAATCAGTTCGTGCAGAAGACCATGGGCCTGCGGGAAGATCAGGTGTACAACAACATCATGCGCTACGGTAATACCACGGCCGCTTCCATCCCCCTGGCCTTATCCGAGGCCCGCGACGAAGGCCGCATCAAGAAGGGCGACGTGGTGACCCTGGCCGCCTTCGGCGCCGGATTCACCTGGGCCGCCGCGGTACTCAAATGGGGCAAATAGAAGGGTTCTACAGTACCTCGGCCACGGTAAAGATGCTGCCGCCCACGAATACGATGTCCTCGTGGCGTGCCGCTTCCCGCGCGGCCGTATAGCCGCTGGTCACCGACGGATACGACTCCCCTCGGAGCCCGTAGCCTGCCGCGGATTCCCGCAACCGGTCAGCCGGCAGGCCCCGGGGGATGTCCGCCTTAACGAAGTAGTACACAGCGTCCTTCGGAAACAGCGGAAGGGCCTTGCTCAAATCTTTGTCGTTGACCACTCCCAGTACGATGTGCAGTACCCCGCCCCGCCCCCGCTGCTCGTGGACGAGCCGGTCGAGGACGGGACGCAGGCCCTCCCCGTTGTGGGCACTGTCGGCCAGCACCAGCGGACCGTCGTCGGCCAGCGTTTGCCAGCGGCCGATGTAGTAAGTCAGCTCGTGGACGTGGTCGAAGGCATAGGCTACGCGCTCGTCCTCCACGGAAAATGCCCCGACAGCGTCGAGTTCCCGCACGGCGACCCAGGCCGTTTGAAGGTTTTTCTCCGCGAACGGGCCACGGAGGTCGGTGTGGAAAGCCTTTCGGTCCTCCTGATCGGCAAAGCGGATGGGGGCTCCGCGCTCCGCGGCGGTTTGCCGGAATACCCCTTCGGTCTCCGGCTGGGTTTCCCCGATGACGACCGGACGGCCCGGCTTGATGATGCCCGCTTTCTCCCCCGCGATCTCCGGCAGGGTATTGCCCAGAAACTGCATGTGATCGTATCCGATGTTCGTAATGGCGGACAGCACGGGGTCGACCACATTGGTACTGTCGAGTCTCCCGCCGAGACCGACTTCGAGCACCACCCATTGCACCTGCGCCCGCGCAAAATAATCCAGTGCCATGGCGACCGTGATCTCGAAAAAGCTCGGTTCGATCCGCTCGATGGCGGGTTCGATCCGCTGGGTAAAGGCCACGACCTCCGGTTCGGAAATGAACTCGCCGTCAATCTTGATCCGTTCCCGGAAATCCTTGTAGTGGGGGCTGGTGTACATTCCGACGCGGTAGCCGTGTGCCTGCAGGGCCGCGGCCAGGAGGTGACTGACGGTGCCCTTCCCGTTGGTGCCCCCCACGTGGATAAACCGGAGGTTACGTTCGGGGTGATCGAGCTCCTCCAGCAGGAGGCGGATGTTGGTGAGGTCCTTTTTCATGGCCGAGTCACCCTGCCGCTGGTACATAGGCAGGCGGGTGAAGAGGTAGTCGAGGGTAGCGGGATAGTCCAAGGAGTGAGGCGGTGAGGGGGGTTAAGCGGTGAGGGGTATCTTTGTGGGATGAGTCGAAAAGAGCAGATCATCACGATGCTGGAGGATGCGCCACAGGATGCGTTTTTGCGCTTTGCGCTGGCGAAGGAATGGGAGGGGGAAGGTAACGATCCGGCCGCTCTGAATATCTACCGGAGCCTCGTGAACGACCAGCCGGAGTACGTGGGCACTTACTACCACCTGGGGAAAACGCTCGAGCGCATGGAACGGCCGCGGGAAGCCTGGAAAGTTTACTCTACCGGTATGGAAGTAACCAAGCGACTGGGCGAGCGGCACGCCATGCGCGAGCTTGCCGGCGCCCGCATGGAACTGGGGGACGAAGAGGACTTCGCCTAGAGCCGGTACTTCGGGGCGACGGCCAGGCGAGCCTGGGGCTCGGAGCGGGAGATGAGGTAACCGTCCGGCCGCCCTTCCGCCACGGGAGGATAGGTGGGCAGGCGGCTGGTCGGACGGACGCTGCCGGGTTCGAGCTCCTCCATGGATTGTGCACGCTGGGCGAGCGGATTGCCCGGCCCCTGTTGCGGGAGACTGAGTACGACGGCGAATCCCGCCACTAACAACAACACCGCAGCGATCATCCAGGGCCGGACGCCGAGCCAACGCCGCCCCCGGGTGCGGCGGTCGAGGCGGCCTTCAATGCGGTCCCAGGCGTCCGTAGGCGGACGACGGCGCATGCCGCGGGCGGTGTTGCGAAACTGACGATCAAACGGTTCTAGACGAGACATAGCAGATACGTTAGCGGGCGTAGCCCAATTTTTCGAGTTGTTCCCGGAGCCGTTTCTTGGCCAGGATGAGTTGGGATTTACTGGTGTTGATGCTGATTTCCAGCAGTTCGGCAATCTCCCGGTGTTTGAATCCTTCCACCACGTACAGGTTGAATACCGTGCGGTAGCCGGTAGGCAGGGCATCGAGCAGATTCAGGATGTCGCGCTCGGCCAGGCGTTCGGCGGCAACGGCGGGAATAGCGTAGTAACTGGGGTTCACGTCGCCCAATTCGGAAGCCTGCGTGAGGGCGTGCTTCTTGCGGAGCAACATGAGCGCCTCGTTCACGACAATGCGCCGGATCCACCCCTCAAAACTGCCGCTCTCGGTGAAGGTGTGAATTTTGTCAAATACCCGGAAGAAGGCCGCTACGAGCACGTCGTCCGCATCCGCATCGCGGCGACAGTACCGGCGGGCAACGGCTGACATGAGCGGGGAAAATTGCTCGTAGACCGCCCGCTGGGCCCGGCGGTCGTTTGCTATACAGCGGGCAATCATTTCCTGCTCGGTCAAGGGGTTCGGTCAATTGGTTACGGCTGCAAGATGCGGTCGCCCGTCGCTTTGGTGGGGATAAAACCAAATACTTCCGCAAAGTGGCGCTCGAGGTGCGGGAGTACCTCTTCCAGTTCCACGGGGCGGCGGAGTTCTACGCTCAGGCTGGTGACCGCGCGGTCGGGATCGGCAATTCCACACGGCACGATGTTGGCGAAGTGGGTGAGGTTCGGCCGCACGTTGAGGGCTAGGCCGTGCATGGTGGTCCACCGGCTCAGGTGGACCCCGATGGCGCAGATCTTCCGTTTCGGCTGACGCCGGGCGGGGTGGCCGGCCAGCCAGACGCCGGTGAAGCCGGGATCCCGCTGCGCGGAGAGGCCGAAGTCGGCCAGGGTCCGGATCACGACCTCCTCCAGGCTACGCACGTAGCGATGGACGTCGTGAAAGAAGTCGTCGAGGTCGAAGATGGGATAAGCCACCAGCTGCCCCGGCCCGTGGTAGGTAATGTCCCCCCCGCGGTTGATGCGGAGAAAAGTAAATCCCTGTTCCTCCAGCTCTGCTTCGGAGAGCAGCAGGTGGTCGGGGGATCCGGACTTTCCGAGGGTGTAGACCGGTGGATGCTCCACAAAGAGCAGGTGGTGATCCCCGGGGGTCGGCGGCACCAGACCGGAGCGGCGAGCCGCCAGCTTTCGGTCTACGACTTCCCGGTGGAGCGTGGTCTGCAGGTTCCAGGCCGCCCGGTATTCGAGGCGGCCGAGGTGATGGATTTGGACGGTGGGCATCTTAGTCCCCGGCTTCCGGCCGGGGGGTAGGGGTCAGGAAATTTCCGGAGCACAGCCGGAGTATCACCCCATAAACGGATGGCAACCGCGAAAGATGCCCGGGGCCGCTCAGGGTTCCACGATACCGATGGTCATGACGATTTTCCCGACGTTCGCATTACTGGCCATGTAGCGGTGGGCATCGGCCACCCCTTCCCAGTCGTAAATCGAGTCGACCACCGCCTGGAGTTCCCCGCTCGCAAAGTGCGGCCATATCCTTTCGCGGAAGTCGGCGGTCAGTTCCCGGCGGTACGCATCGCTGCGGCTGCGCATGGTGGTACCCGTCAGTTGTATCCGTTTGCGCAGGAAGGGTGCCATGCTGAAGTCCTCGACCCGCGCTCCGCCGAGCGCGGCCAGGCTGATGATGCGGGCGTCGGTGGCGCAGGCGTGCAGGTTTTGCCTGAGGTAGGGCCCCCCGACGAAGTCCAGGATAATGTCTACCCCCTTTCCTTCGGTGAAGTGCAACACGGCCTCATCGAATTCTTCGCTGTGGTAGTCGATACACAGGGCGGCGCCGAGGTCAAACAGCGGCGCGTGCTTGTGCGCACTGGCGGTGACGATAGGTAGGGCGCCGGCCAGCTTGGCTAGTTGGATAGCGGCCGTCCCTACCCCGCTCGCTCCGGCGTGGATCAGCACGGTATCTCCTTTTTTCATCCCCCCGATCCAGTGCAGGGCCTGAAAAGCGGTCAGGAAGACCTCGGGGATGGCCGCGGCCTTGGTAAAGCTGAGCCGTTCGGGAAGCCTAAGGAGCATGCGGTGATCGACGGCGATTTGCTGGGCGTACCCCCCGCCGTTGACCAGGGCGCAAACATTATCGCCAACTTCGAAACCGGTGACCTGGCTGCCCACTTCGATCACGGTGCCGGCTACTTCCAGTCCCAGAATCGAGCTGGCGCCGGGGGGGACGGGGTAGTTGCCCTCCCGCTGCAGGAGGTCGGCCCGGTTGAGGGCGGTAGCGGCAACGTGCAGCAGGACGTCGGTGGGCGCAGGTGTGGGGTCAGCTACTTCGGCGAGGTGGAGCTGGCTTTCGTCACCAGGCAGATCGAATACAATGGCTTTCATACGGTGGGTTTACCGAGCTCTATGGCACGGGCGAGGGCGGCGCGGGCGCCGGCCTTGATGTCATCGAATACACGGGTGGCCCGGAAGGTGTTCAGTGCCGCTTCGGTAGTTCCTCCCTTACTCGAGACCCGCTGGATCCATTCCCGGCACGTCAGGTCGTTCTTCATCTGCAGTTCCACGGCACCGCGGAAGGTCTGAGCGACGAGTAATTCGGCCTGACTTTCGTTGAAACCCATTTCGGTGGCCGCCTCAATCAGGGCTTCCATGAAGTATAAAACGTAGGCCGGCCCGCTTCCGCTGATGGCGGTGGTGGCATCGATACTGAATTCCGTATCCACGTAAATCGCTTTGCCCGTGGTGTTCAGGAGATTTTGGACGAGCACCAGTTCAATACGGGTGACAGCCTCACTCGCGGTGTAGCTCGTCATCCCCAGGCCGATTTGCGCCGGTAAATTCGGCATGGCCCGAATGACCTTCTCCACCCCGAGTCCCTGCTGGATCGAAACAATGGTAATCCCGGCCATGATGGACAGGTATACCTGCTGAGCATCGGTGAGGGGCCGCAAGGAATCGAATAACTCCTGACTGTCCTGGGGTTTTACTGCCAGAATGACCAGGTCAGCAGCAGCCAGGCAGTCGGCGGCACTGGTATAAATGGTCCCGATCGTTTCCCCCCGCAACACGGCGGCGTTCTGCTCATTTCTTTCCAGTATCATTAAGTCTTCCTGCTTCACCAGGTGGGCCCTTAATAAACTCCGGGCGTAGGTTTTACCCATATTTCCGCCACCGATCACCAAAATTTTCATTTTCGCCTAAATTTGCTGCCTCGAAGGTAAGCTGCGTTTCCGGGCAGCCCACCGAACGGGGAACGCAAGATTTACATCCCCAACCGAAGGCCCACAGCTCCTGGTTGGTATATCTTCATAAAAATCCTGCTGCCCCCCTATATTAAACATGGAACCACCATCTTTGTATACTGTCAATATGAAGCCTATGCCCTCTATAGAAAAAGAAATACAACAGCCGACCTTTCGCTCCCCGGCGCACAAGATCCAGGTCAATATAATTTACACCGCTGCGTGGATCAACCAGCAAACCTTCTCTGCCCTGCGGCCCTTTGGCTTAAGCATTCAGCAGTTTAACATACTCCGCATCCTGCGGGGACGTGGAGACCAGCCTTCCACCGTCAAGCTGCTGACCGAGCGGATGATCGACAAGATGAGCAACGCCAGCCGGCTCGTAGACAAACTCAAGGAGAAAGGCTACGTTCGCCGCCAGGAATGCGAATCGGACCGCCGCCGGGTAGACATTGTCATCACCGAGGCAGGCCTCGACATTGTCGCGAAGGCCAGTAAGGCCGTAGAGGATAACATGCTGGAGAAGTTCCGAAATCTCGATGATCAGGACTACCATCTGCTCAGCAATATGCTGGACCGCCTTCGCGGCTAGCATCGGTTCGAATTTGCGGCTAGTATGTTGTATAATTAGGTCCCTTTTCGGATCCCTCAATTCACTAGTACCCATGAACAGCCACTTTCTACTCCTCCTGTTTTTCCTGCTCGCCACGCTTTCGGCAACCGCCCAGCGCTCCCTTACCGGCACCGTGACCGACGATACCGGTGAGCCCCTTCCGGGAGCCTACATAACCGTGAAGGGATCGACCCTCGGCACCGCTACGGATTTGGAGGGCAGCTACACCATCACCGTCCCCGAAGCGGCGAATACCCTGGTGTTTTCCTTCCTCGGCTTCGGAACCATTGAGGTTCAGATCGGCGACAGCGACGTGGTGGACGCGATCCTTTCTTCGGGTACCGTCCTCGACGAGATCGTCCTCATCGGCTCCCGTTCGGCCGGGCGCACCAAGCTTACCACCCCCGTACCGGTCGACGTAGTCGACGTCGGGGAAGTCGCCTCGGCCTCCGCCCAGACCAACCTCAACCAGTTGCTCAACTACGTGGCACCGAGCTTCAGTTCGAATACCCAGACGATCTCCGACGGCACCGACCACATCGACCCGGCCTCTCTGCGCGGCCTCGGACCCGACCAGGTGCTCGTCCTCATTAACGGCAAGCGGCGGCACAATACCTCGCTCGTCAACATCAACGGCACCTTCGGCCGCGGAAACGTGGGTACCGACCTGAACTCCATTCCGGTGGCAGCCATCGACCGCATCGAGATCCTTCGCGACGGCGCTTCCGCCCAGTACGGCTCCGATGCCATTGCCGGGGTCATCAACATTATTCTCAAGGAATCTACCGGCCTGACGCTCAATGCGGAATCCGGTGCGTATTTCAGTTCCGAGATCCCCGATTACCAGGGCGGCACCGACGGGGAGTTCAACCAGATCAGCGCGAACTACGGCATCCAGCTCAACGAAAATGGCGGCGTGCTCAACTTCACCGGCGTATTCGACGACCGGGCCTTTACCAACCGGATGCAGGAATTCACGGGTTCTATCTTCAGTGGGTACAACAATCCCTCCCTGGGCGTCGCGCCCAATGCGGACATTACCGAACAGGAACTCGCCAATCGCGGGCTGGAGCGCAGTGACTTCAACATGCGCATCGGGCAGTCCGCCATTCGCAACGGCGGCGTGATGTACAACTTTAAGTTACCCGTCGCCGCCGCTACGGAACTCTACAGCTTCGGCGGGCTCAACTACCGGCGCGGCAATGCTACGGGCTTTTACCGCCTGCCCAACCAGGACCGCACGGTCACCGACATCTACCCCAATGGCTTTCTCCCCGCGATCAACTCCAACATCAACGACGCGAGCATCGGGGTGGGCATCCTGAGTGTGTACAACAAGTGGGAGGTCGACTTCAGCAACGTCTTCGGCCGCAACAGCTTCAATTACCTGATCGACAATACCCTGAACGCGAGCCTGGGGTCTGCCAGCCCGACCTCCTTCGACGCCGGCGGCTTCAACTTCTCCCAGAATACTTCTAACCTGGATATTCGTCGCTACTTCGACGACGCCCTCAGCGGCCTCAACATCGCCTTCGGTGCCGAGTACCGCCTGGAAAATTACCAGATCCTCGCGGGTGAGGAAGGCAGCTACCGCGACTACGGCGCGGCCAGCGAGTACGTCACCAACGGCGGGGATACCATCGTTATCCAGGACGGCTCGGGGCCGGTTGCTACCGTATTCGATCCCCTCGGACGCAGCCGGCCGGGTGGTGCCCAGGTGTTCCCCGGCTTCCGGCCGGACAATGAGGTCAATGCCTTCCGCAACAGCATCGGCGTTTACGGCGACGTAGAAGCGGATATCACGGAGAGCTTCCTGCTCGGTGCGGCCGTACGTTTCGAGAATTACTCCGACTTCGGCTCCACCGTCAACGGTAAGCTGACCTCGCGCATCAAGCTCAGCGACGACTGGACCTTCCGCGCCGGTGCCAGCACCGGCTTCCGGGCCCCGAGCCTCCACCAGCTGAATTTCAATTCTACTTCTACCCTCTTCGTCGACGGCGTACCCTTCGAGGTAGGCGTGTTCAGCAACGACAGCCGGCCCGCCCAGCTCTTGGGTATTCCCCAACTGAAGCAGGAAAAAAGCGTGAACTACAGCGGCGGCTTCACCGGCCGCATTCCCGGCGCTAACCTGAGCATCACCATTGACGGCTACCTGATCGACATCAACGACCGCGTAGTCCTTACCGGACAGTTCCAGGGCGGAACCTCCACCCCCCAACTGCAGGAGATCAGCCGCCTGCTGCAACAGGCCAACGCCAACCGGGCCGCCTTCTTTGCCAACGCCATCGACAGCCGCACCCGGGGCCTCGACGTCGTGATCACCCACAACGGCCGCCTCGGGGCCGGCAGACTCCGGACCTCACTGGCCGCCACCTTCGCCAAGACCACCCTCCAGGAAGTCAACACCAGTTCCGTACTGGAGGGACTGGAAGACACCTACTTCGACCGTACGAGCCAGATATTCCTGGAAAGTGCCGTGCCCCGTACGAAGGCCAACCTAACCTTCAACTACGACCTCAACAAGTTCAACTTCTTTCTCCGCAACGTCTACTTCGGCAGCGTAGATGAAGCCACCAACAGCCTTGACAACGACCAGACCTTTGCCGGCAAGGTCATTACCGACCTCAGCGTCGGGTATGCCATCAGCGATCGCCTCAACTTTATCCTTGGAGCAAACAATCTCCTGGACGTCTATCCCGACCTGAATAAGCTGGAGAACCAGTCCGACGGTCGCTTCCTCTACAGCCGCCGCAGCCAGCAGTTTGGCTCCAACGGCCGCTACCTCTTCGCCCGCGTCCGCTTCACGCTCTAAATACGCTCCGTGTTCCGCTCCTTTCTCCTTTGCACCTGCGTTTGCGCCCCGCTGCTGTTGACGGGACAGTTACGGCTGTCGGTCGCGGCGGACGGCAGCCACCTTGCCTATACAGGTACGGATTCCGCCTTCTTCTACCTCGGAGATACCGCATGGGAGTTGCTGCACCGGGCCGATCTCCAGGAAACGAGGACCTACCTCAAGGACCGGGCGGACAAGGGGTTTAACGCCATCCAGACGGTCATTCTGGCCGAACTCGACGGGCTGACCACGCCGGACGCACAGGGAAACCTCCCGCTGAATAAGCTGGATCCCACCGATTGGAACCCGCCCTATTTTGCCCACATCGACAGCGTGGCCGAGCTGGCCGACAGCCTCGGCATTTTCCTGGCCCTCCTGCCCACGTGGGGCGACAAGTTCAACCAAAAGTGGGGCGCGGGGCCGGAGATATTCACCCCGGAAAACGCGGCTACCTACGGCCGGATGCTTGGGGAACGGTACGGGAACCATAATGTAATCTGGATCCTGGGCGGCGACCGTAACCCGGAAAACGAAGAGGACTTGGCCATCGTGCGGGCCATGGCCGGTGGCCTGCGGCAGACGGTGGGCAAACAGCAATTGATCACTTACCACCCCCAGGGCGACAGTAAATCTTCGGATTTTTTCGCCGGAGAAGCGTGGATAGATTTCCACTTCTTCCAGTCGGGGCACGGGCGGATAGCGAACAAGGCTAACTATGATTTCCCCCGTGAAGTCAACCGGGCCGATCCGGGCAAACCAGTCATCAATGGCGAGCCCGCCTACGAGGATCACCCCATCAACTGGCGGCCGGTCAACGGTTGGTTCGACGACTTCGACAGCCGGCAGGCGGCGTGGTGGAGCACGCTTTCCGGAAGCGCCGGACACACCTTCGGCAACCACAATATCTGGCAGCTTTGGCAAGCCGGCCGCGAACCCGTCAGCAGCGCCCGCACGCCCTGGAAAACCGCCCTGCATTTCCCCGGGGCCGCCCAGATCGGGTACCTGGGAGACTTTATGCAGTCCCTCCCTTTCTACACCCTTACTGTCGACGATGCCTACCTCAGCAATGCACCCAATAGCAGTGGCCGGGAGACGATTGTCGCCCACAATTCGGAGGGTAGCCTGGTGGTTGCCTACACCCCTTATGGGGATCCGCTGACGGTGGAAACCAGCAAGGTTCCGGAACACGCGGATTACCACTGGTTCAATCCGCGAACCGGCGACCGGATTCCCTTTGCCCCCGAGATTTCGGGGAGCACCACTATATTCGATCCTCCCTTCGCCCCGGCCCGCGGGAACGACTGGGTCCTGCTTATTCAGGAGATTCCGTAGCCGTCAGAGTAGCGGTGTCAGGGGAAGGGTGCATATACGTACAAAGGGCGCGTCCTCATCGACGACCGTATAGGAATATAGCAACTCCCCCCCTTCAAGGGCCAATCGGGGAAATCCGGAACTCCGGGCAGCGGCGGTTTCGGCGAGCACGCGGTGCGCGACCGTTCCGTCCGGGCCGATGGTCCACAGGGTAATGGCAGCGCGGTCGGGGTCATCCGTGGAGGCCAGACCGAGCAAGTATGCGGTACCGTCTGACCCCATTTTGAGGTCAACCCGGCCCAGTGGCTCCCGGTCGTCGATCAGGAGGGGCGCTTCGAAGGCGGTCCCGTTGAAGCGGGCGAACCGGATGCGCGGCACGCCTTCGGCGGCCGTATACCAGGCAACGGCTATACTTCCGCTTTCGTTGGCCGCCAGTGCGGGCCCGTTGACGGGACAGCCCGTGACTTCCCAGTTGTCTGTATGTACGGGCCGGGGTTCCGACCACCCGCTCCCGCCGTTGGTTACGTAGTAGATGTCACGGATCTCGTCTTCGGTACGGTTACGGTAAGCCACCATCAACTGATTGCCCGCAGCCACGGTGGTGGTATTGCAACAATCGCATACGCGGTGATCCAGCTCGGTCCGTGCGGTGACTGCTCCGGACGCGTCGAGGGTGGCGGTGCGCAGGCTCATCGCTCCTCCACTGACGCGGTGACCGTGGTCATCGATCCCCGCCGGCTCCCCGGTTTTGGTAAATCGCCCGTCGAGCCAGGTGAGCTGAAGGGAGCCGTTGGGTAAGGGTGCGGTAGAGAGAAAGCCGTGTTCTGCGGCGACCCCGTCCTGATGGAGAATGCCGGCTTCTCTACCGCCCGCGCCGTACCGAATATCGTAATCGTAAGTACCCGCCCCCGCGTAGGCGAGGTAATGGAAAAAGTAGGCATCCCCCACGGGCACCACCGACGGAAAATCGGCCCAGTTGACAAACCAGTTTTCTCCGGCCGCCAGGGTATCGGGTTCCGACCACTTGCGGTCCGCAAAGCTGCGGGTACGCAATTCGGTGCGCGGCGTCGTGTCGCGCTTTACGTAAGAAAGCACGAGGGTCTTGCCGTTTGTTCCGAAGCGGGGCAGCTGGGTGCCCTTCGGCAGTTCGAAACAGGTTTCACCGGCCGGCTGCGGTGCCGCAGAAGTGAGTGGGTCGCCATCTCCTGCGGCACAGCCACCGGCGACCAGCAGGGCCAACCCCCACAACCTAAAGTCCAAGGATAGTGCGGTTGCCCGCCTCATCCGTTCCGGCATCGGCGAAGTCGTCGAAGGCGCGGTCGGTCACCTGGATGATGTGGTCGGCAATGAAGGGGGCCCCCTCGGCGGCACCCTGCTCGCTGCTCTTGATGGCACATTCCCATTCCAGCACCGCCCAGCCGTCGTAGCCGTACTTGCTGAGTTTGGAGAAGATGCCCTTGAAGTCGACCTGCCCGTCGCCCAGGCTGCGGAAACGCCCGGCGCGGTCGGCCCAGCCCTGGTAGCCGCCGTAGACGCCCTGCTTGCCGGTCGGATTGAACTCGGCGTCCTTTACGTGGAAGCAGCAGATGCGGTCGTGGTAGAGATCGATGAAGCTGAGGTAATCCAGCTGCTGCAGCACGAAGTGGCTCGGATCGTAGTTGATCTGGGCGCGCGGGTGACCGTCCAGGGCTTCGACGAACATCTCGAAGCTGATGCCGTCGTGCAGGTCCTCGCCGGGGTGAAGCTCGTAGCCGACGTCGACGCCTACTTCATCGAAGGCGTTGAGAATCGGGCGCCAGCGGTCTGCGAGTTCCTTAAAGGCCATATCCACCAGACCGGCCGGGCGCTGGGGCCAGGGGTAGACGAAGGGCCACAACAACGCGCCGGAGAAGGTGGGGTGCACCTTCAGGCCCATATTGGCGCTGGCCTTGGCGTTAAGCAGCAGCTGGTTGGTGCCCCACTCCATCTTGGCCTTGCGGTTGTTGGTGGCCTCCCTGGGTGCAAAGGCATTGTACATGGTATCGTAGGCCGGATGCACGGCGACCATCTGTCCCTGCAGGTGACTGGCCAGCTCGGTGATCTCCAGGCCGTGCTCGGCGACCCGTCCCTTGATCTCATCACAGTACGTCTTACTTTCGGCGGCCTTTTCCAGGTCGATCAGGCGGCTTTCCCAGGTCGGGATCTGCACGCCCCGGTAGCCCAGGCCGGCCATGTAGCGGCAGATATCGTCGAGGTTATTGAAGGGGGGCTCGTCGCCCATGAATTGCGCGAGAAAGATAGCGGGGCCTTTGATGGTGGTCATGGTCGGAATTAAATTAAGGGAGAAAATACAAAGTGTTTGGCGGCGGTGCGCGGGGCTAACTTAGGAAAATTTCGGGTGGGCGGCCCTCCGCTGAACAACGCATTCGTACCACGGCCGGCGAACTACCGCCGCCACCCTGACCTTAGGTGAGGGACTGCCTGGCGTACGCTGCGTGCGTGATGCATCTCACACTTCCATTTATTTCAACTTTCTTTGCCCGATGACCGTAGCCAACCTTTCCCCCAACGAATATGGACCGTTCTATACCGGCTACCTCGACCAGGTGCCCGTGGATATTACGCTCCGATCCGCCCTGGATGAAAGCGAAGCCCTCCTGGCGGATTACCTGAGCAGCGTGTCGGAGGATGGGGTCGACCTTGCCTACGCCCCCGGGAAATGGACGATCAAGGTGGCCCTGCAACACCTCATCGATACCGAGCGCATGTTTTCCACCCGCCTGCTGCGCCTGGGTCGCCGCGACCCCGCTCCCCTACCCGGCTTCGACCAGGATGACTTTGCGGCCCACGCCGACGTGAGCCGGCGGAAATTCGGCCGTATGGTCGAGGAATTCCGTGCCCTCCGCAAGTGTACCATCTGGCTGATCGAAAGCCTGCGCGAGGAGGATTTGTTGTTTTTAGGGGAAGTAAGCGAAAAGCCCATGTCGTGCCGGGCCATGGGCTTTATATTAGCCGGACATACCTACCACCACAACACCATATTCCGGGAGCGTTACCAGCCGGCCAATGGCGGGGAGGAGTAGTTGTGCCGCCTTCCCGTACTGGGACGGGCCGTTGTCCCGTTATTCAGTTTCACCCCCCTTTAGTTGCTTCCTCCTTGTACCGTACCGCTTGCTTACTGATCCTCCTGCTGTGTTCCCTTTCCCTCCGCGCCGATGACCTCAGCGGCAGGTTACGCCTGCTGTACCCCGGCAACGAGCCCGCCGCCGTCGACGAACGCGGCTTCCTGGAGAAGAAACTCGAAAACCTCTTCCGCCAACTTCGCTATACCGACAAGCTCGACCGCAAGTCGCTGAAAAACCAGGTCGCCCGGATAGAAGAACGCCTGCGTCGCGACGTCCTCCTCCACTATGACCCGGCCGCCGAACTGACCGATGCCTTCCGCAACGGGACGTACAACGACGCGACGGCCACCCTTCTCTACGCCCTGACCTTTGAGGCCTTCCACCTACCCCACGAGGGCCACGTAGACCACTGGGAAAGCTACCTGGTGGTCGATCCCCGGGGCAAGCACCTCACGGTACGCAATCCCTCCGCCCGTGAGCATACGCCCGGGGCGGAGCTCACCTACCGCCGCGAATACCTTTCCCTGGTCCGCAACACCCTGGACGAAGACCTTACCGCCCTCTCCCCGGCGGAAGCCGATGCCGTTTTCTACACCTATTACTACCGCCCCGAACAACGCCTGACCTTCCAGCAATTATCGGCCTACGAGCAGTACCGCCTGGCCCAATCGGCCTACGCCACGGCAGCATACGACCGGGCCGACCGCCTGCTGGCCAATGCGCGCGTACAGGAATCCCGTCCCGCGTTCACCCTCCTCGAGCGGGCCGGGAAAATTCAACTTACCTCCCTCGAACGCCCCGACGTAGAGGGGTACGTAAGCGAGCTTTTCGAACTGTGGCGGGAGGCCCCCGGCAACCGCTACTTCCCGGCAGCGCTCCTGCAGCACTTTGACGAGCGACAGGGGATTCTCCTCACCGAGGGTCGCCCCGATGACGCCCGGGCGCTGCTCACCCGCTATGCCAGCCGTTGCCCGGGGGGGCAGGCGGCCTGGACCGACCAGCTGCAACTTCTTCAAAGCCTGCGGCTGCTGGCCTACTACCAGGAAAAGGGGCAGGCCGTTCAGGCGCTCCACCTGGCCGAGGCCCTGCTGGCCGGAGACCCGGACAACCAGGACTTCCAGGGCTACGTCGCCGAACTTACGCTAGTCGGCCTGCGCCATACCTACACCGACCCCGTCGAGCTGGTCCGCGAGGCCGAACAGGCAGGCCGGCGGTATCCCTTCCTCCTGCACCACGATCGCTACGCCGATATTTTACTTCGGGAATCGGCCCTCTCCGTCCGCGACCGTTTCGCCGCCCTGGATGAACCCGCCGCCCTCGAAGCCCTCCGTAACTTTCGGGAGCAGCTCACCGCCATCCCCAATGGCCACGATCGGCCGTTGTGGACGCTTACGGCCTTCGTTGCCGCCAGCAATTACTACTTCGCCGAGGAAGATTACGCCCTGGCCCGGGGCTACATCGAAGAAGCCCTGAAGCACGACCCCGCCAACGACTTTTTGCTGCACCAGCAGGACTTGCTCAGCCGCTACTGAATCAGCTGCCGTACGGTCAGGTCGAAGCTTTCTTTGAAGGCTGCGTACTTCGAGGTGGCCGGACCGTTGAAGCCGGTATGGATGCGCACGACCTGATTATCGCGGTCGACGAACAGCAAGGTCGGATAGCTGATTACCTTGTTGAGCATGGGAAGCGCCCGGCCCGCATCGTTCTTGTCGTCGCTACCCGCGAGGAGGACGGGCCAGTCCACCCCCGTATTTTCGGTATACCGCGCAACGGCGGCCTTGCTGCGGGGATCGTCGGCGCCGTAGCGCTCGAATGCCAGGGCGATGACCTTCAGGTCCTTGGTATTGTGGTCAGCCAGGTAGGCCTGCAGGAAATTGGTTTCGTCGCGGCAGTTGGGGCACCAGGTGCCGAAGAGCTGGATCAGCTTGGGCCCTTCGATATCACTGAGGCGCACGGTATCCCCGGCAGCGGTGGGAAAAGCAAAGGCCAGGGGCACGTCGCTGCGCAGTCGGGTGAGGGCATCGGGATCGGCGAGTTCGGCCGTGTCGCTGCGGGTGGCCGTCCAGTCGGTGAGGTAGTGGCGTCCGCTGCGGAAGGTGCCGGTGAGGCTGCCGTCGTCGCGGATCAGGGCCTCGAAAAGAAAGGCATGGCTGCCGTCGAAAACGCTCAGGTACGCCTTGTTGCCCTGCACCGTTCCCTCCAGGTAGCGGTAGTCTCCGGTCTCGGTGCGGATGGTACCGGTCAGCCGGTTGCCGGCCTGAGTGAGTTCCGCGATTCCGGGATAGGGATCCTCGCTCGCATCGCCGGCGAAGCTGACGGCCCAGTTACCGTTGAGGTCGGCGGCGGGTTCCTTGCGCAAGGGGGTAAAGCGGTAGCCCTTGCCGAAATAGGCACGGAAAGGAATGCGGTAATTGTCGCGGTAGTGAACTACCCAAACGCCCTCGATCACGTTTTCTTCGTGGTAGGCACTGATGTGGGTGTCGTAGACGGGAAAATCAATACGCAGCGTATCCCGGCCGGCCCGCTGGTCGCGTCCGGCCGTGATGTCTTTCGCCGGCACCAGGATCTCCTCTTCCCCGTTGTGAATCACCAGGTGAAAGGTGGTGTCGTCTTCGTATACCACGTCGAACGTGAAGGGCAGTTGTCCGCCGGTCACGTCATCGAACTCGAGGTTCACCTTCTCCGGAATCGGCGCCCCCTTGGGATTGGGTACGATGGGATTATATTCCAGCTCGAGCACGCCCCGGTAGGGGCCCGGCGGCAGAAAGGCGTAGCGTTCCTGCACAAACACGCAGGAGGCCAGCACTACGAGCAGCAGGGCGGCGAGCGCAGGTGCGGGGCGAATGGAGGAAATAAGCATGTAGGTTGGTTTAGTGGGGAGTTTGCGGCATACAGTGGATGGCCGACCGGCCTGCGGCATCACGCAGTGGGCGCTCCACTACATGCTAATACGCTTTTCCCGCAATGTAGTTGGTGAAGTGCGGCGGGTCGCTTACTTTTGCGTCCGCTCCCGCAGTGCGGTGCATCCGGTCTCGTAGTACAACGGATAGTATACAGGTTTCCGAAGCCTGCGATGATGGTTCGATTCCATCCGAGACCACTCCCCTCCCTTTATAGTTATTACAGTTCACCTCCCCGTACACCGGATCGGTGAAAATTGACCGGCCCTTGACCGGCACGAACCGGAGTCCCGCGCCGGGCCCCTGTTCTACCAACTCCCCTACCCCGTAACGGTCCCGTCCTACGACCGGCCGATCACGGACCGCGGCCCGAATCAGCCCGGTATCGATCCACCCTGCCATCCGGGACGATCAAGTGGGACGGACCGGCAGATCGGCCTATCTTCGGCCGACGATAGCGTGGAATTGTCCACCCCATATGTTTGCTCCGCATGCCCTTTACCGGTATTCTCATTCCCCTGCTTTTTAGCCTAGCGTTCCTTCTCCCGGCCTGGTGGCTGTATACCCACGACCGCAAGGGGATCTCCCTGGCACCAGCGTGTACCGCCCTGATCCTGGGGGCGGCGACGGTGACGATCTACGTGCAGGAGGTGGAGAAAATACAGGCCACCGCCGACCTGGACGTACTCCTCCGCGAGCTCGGCCGTACGGAAGTCCTAAGCGGGGGCGACCTGCGCGACGAAGAAGAAACGCTTTTTCTTCTCTCCACCTCCAGCCAGGCCCTCTACCTCGGGCTCGACTACGCCCCGGAGCGGAAGGGGGCCATTGACTCCCTGCTGCGCCGCATGGCCGACTGGAGCGTGCGTTACCGCAACCTGCCGCAGTGGGGGAAGGGGTCGGACTGGGACCGCGAAGTGTTCTTCCTGGCACACGCCGGCAGCGTACTGGGGCACTACCAACTGGCGACGGCCGACGAAACCTATGCTCCCTACTTTCAGCGGATCGGGCGCTACCTCGGTCAGCGCATGAAGCTGGCCCACTATAAACACCTCGGCAGCCACGGGGATGAAAACATGCTGCGGCCGGCCGATAACGCCGCGGCGATTTACGTACTCACCCTGTACGATGCCTATTACGGAGAAGCCATTGCCGCACCGACGCGCCGGGAATGGACCGATTACATCCAGCGGGAGCTGTACTACGCCGAAAGCCGGCTGCCCTGCGCGGCCTTCACTACGACGAACCGCTGCAGCATAGAGCCCAGCGCCGCCGCCACGGGCCTCTACATCAGCTACCGGGCGGCGGCGGCCCCCGGGGAAGTGACCGATGATATTCCCTACCGGGAGTGGCTGCACTACTTCAAGCGCTTCAGTGGCAATCCGTTCAGCCTCCACATCCGGCCCAATATGCGCAGCGGGCAGGTGGCCCGGCTCTGCGACGCCGGCCTGGCTCCCCTGGACTGTGGCCTGTACGAAGACGCTATCGGACTGTGGGCCGCGGCGGAGTACGGAGGGGGATATACCTACTTCCGGCTGTTCTGCGGCAACGTCTTTCAGCGGTGGTTCGGGGAGGAGCCTGACTACCGGAATATGCGGCCGGCCCGGCGGGTCAAGGCCCTGACGGCAGTGGCCCTGCGGGCGATCGGCGAGGGAATTACTCCCGACGAGCAGTGAACCATAATTTCGGGAAACCCTTTGGTTGGTACCGAAGAAAGCGTGGATAACCACGCATTCCCTTACCCTGAATGAACCCGTATGCCTAACGATTTCGACGTCATTATCATCGGCTCCGGAGCCGGTGGCGGCACCATCGCCTATACCCTCGCCGATACCGGTAAAAAGATCCTGATCCTCGAACAGGGCAGTTTCATCCCCCGGGAAAAACAAAACTGGGACCCCGCCTTCATCTTTGGGAAGGACGGCTACAAGGCCGATGTGACCTGGGAAGGTCCCGACGGGGAAGACGTGCACCCCGTAGTCTACTACCGCGTCGGCGGCAACACCAAAATGTACGGCGCCCTGCTGCACCGGCAGCGGCCCGAGGACTTCGAACGGCAAACGCACCGCGGGGGCGTCAGCCCGGGCTGGCCCGTTGGCTACGACGAGTTCGAACCCTACTACATGATGGCCGAGCACGTGATGAAGATTCACGGCAACCGGGGAGAAGACCCCTCCGCCGGCTGGTCGAGCGGCCCGTTTCCCTTCCAGGCCTTTCCCCACGAGCGCCGCATTCAGGAAGTGGCGGACGCCCTGGCCGGCATGGGACTGCAGCCCCACCACTCCAACCTGGCGCTCAACCGCGATATCGCCGAACCCTGGCGGCGGCCCTGTATCGCCTGCAATACCTGCGATCCCTTCCCCTGTATGGTACACGCGAAGTCTGACGCGGAAACCGCGCTGGTGCGTCCGGCCCTTCAGCACGACAACGTCACTCTCTGGACGGGCAGCCGCGTAGAAAAACTCGTCGAGGAGAACGGCAAGATCGTCCGCATTGAGGGCACCCGCGACGGAGCCCCCATGGAGCTCAGTGCTGACCTGGTCGTGGTGAGCTGCGGTGCCATCCAGACCGCAGCGCTGCTGCTGCGTTCCGGAGTGGCCAACTCCTCCGACCAGGTAGGACGGAATTTCACCAAGCACAACCAGAGCGGTATTTCCGCGATGGATTATTCCAACCCCAACGATACCATCTTCCAGAAGACCCTGGGCGTCCACGACTTTTACAACGGCGGCCCGGGCATGCCCTACCCGCTCGGTACCGTCCAGCTTACCGGCAAAGCACACTGGACGCGCATCATGGGCGATTATGCTGACCAGGGCATCACCGAGGAGCGGGCAAAGGAGGTGCAGAAATATGCCGTGGACTTCTGGTTTACCAGTGAGGACCTGCCGGACCCCGGCAACCGCATCCAGTGGACCGACAAAGGCATCAAGTTTAATTACCGCCCCAACAACCGGGAAAGTCACTACGAATTCCTCGACTTCTTCCAGGAAAAGTACCTTAAGCCGCAGGGCTTCACCGACTTTCTGCGGTCGACCAAGGGACTGGAATTCACCTGGCACCAGGCGGGTACGGCCCAGTTCGGTACCGACCCGAAAACATCGGTACTCGATGTTAACTGCAAGGCCTGGGACGTAGACAATCTGTACGTCGTAGACGCCAGCTTCCAGCCCAGTCAGGGGGCGACCAACCCGACCCTCACGATTGTAGCGAATGGCATTCGCGTCGGGGAGCACCTGCGCAAGGCGTGGTTCAATGAGTGGGGGGTCTCGCTGGACGACTATCCCCTCTCGGAAGGCTACATGGCCGATAGTGCTTCAGCCAACATCGAGGATACCGCCTACACGGCCGGAGACGCGGAAAGTTGGGGGGCTTAAGGAAATGATAAGGGCCGGTACGCACGAGGGGACGCAATCAGTCGTTAATCCCTAACGGCCTATCTTGCGGCCCCATTAGACCTAGCCACTATGAAGTTGACACGGTTCCTGTTACCTGCCCTCTATTTTAACCTCATCGCCGGCGGGCTTTCCGCCCAGGCGACCACGGTATATACCGAGGCCTGGCGGACCTTCAAGGAAGCGGAAGACCACCGGCAGAAGAACCTCCTGGACAAGGCACAACGGGAATATGCGGAGGTGGCGACCATGCTGCTGCCCGTGCACCAGCCCGACGCGGAACTCCTGCGTATTCAGTCGGAGCTCAACGTGGCCAAGCTTGCCGTTCGGTTAGGCAAGAGCGACGGGGAAAAACTGATCCTCGACTTCGTGCGCCGCTATCAGCCCGATCCCATCGCCAATGCCGCCCTGCTGGAGATCGCCAACTATTACTTCGAGGAGAACGAGCTCGAGAAAGCCGTGGAGTACTACCTGATGGTGCCCCGCGACATGATGAATGCCGAGGAGCAGGCCGAAGTTAACTTCCGCCTCGGCTACGCCTACTTCGTGCAGAAGAACTTCGACGAGGCCAAGCGCTACTTCCAGTTTAGCCGCAACGTGCAGGGGGAGTTCTACTACCCCACCAACTACTACCTGGGCATTATCCAGTTCTTCGAGGGCAACTACGACGTGGCAATGGAGCAGTTCCGGATCGCGGAAAAGTCGCCCGAATACAAGGCCTATATTCCCTACTACCTCACACAGATCTATTTCGCCCAGCGCCGCTACGACGAGCTGATCGCCTACGCCGCTCCGATGGTGGAATCCGGCGGCGCCAGCATGAAGAACCGCAAGGAAATGGAACAACTGCTGGGGCAGGCCTACTTCGAACGCGGCGACTACGCACTGGCCCTCCCCCTCCTCGAAAGCTACGCCAAGGGCAACCGGAAGCTGCGGGAGGAAGAGCTCTTCCAGCTGGGCTTCGCCCGCTACCAGGCGCAGGACTATCCCCTGGCCAGCGAGGCCTTCCGGGAGGTATCCGGACAAAATACCGCCGTAGGCCAGAGCGCCAACTTCTACCTCGGCGATATTGCCCTGCGGCAGGGTGACGGTATCGGTGCCCGGACGGCTTTCGCCGCGGCCAGCCGGCAGAATTTCAACCCCCCCCTGCAGGAAGAAGCCCTGTTCAACTACGCCAAACTCAGCTACGAACTCGGCTTCCCCGCCGATGCGATCACGGCCATTCAGCAGCTCCCGGCGGAATCGAATTTCTACGCCCAGGGCCAACAACTGCTTGGTGATGTCTTTACGACTACCCAGGACTACCAGCGTGCCCTGGACATTCTCGAGGGAATGGCCAGCCGCTCTCCCCAACTGGACGAAGCCTACCAGCGGGCCGCCTTTCTTCGTGGCCTGGAACTGCTCGGACAAGGCGACATGGTGCAGGCCAAGGCGCTGCTCGAAAAGAGCATCGACCGGCCCGTGAATCCGTCCTACCGCGCCCAGGCCCTCTACTGGCTGGCGGACATGGCCAACCGCCAGGGCGACTATGCCACCTCCGTCAACCTAACCAATCAGTTCCTGACCCTCGCCAAGACGGTAGAGGGACTACCCCCCCAGGCCTCGGTGTACACCGGCAACTACCTGCAGGGCTACAACTACCTCAAACAGGATAATTACTCGGCCGCCCTCAACTACTTCACCGCGACGGTAGAAGGCATCGAGCGCAACCTGCCCTACATCACGGATACGGACGTGCGCGAGCGGATCCTCGGTGACGCCATGCTGCGGGCCGGTGATGCCTACTTTACCCGCAACCAGTACGACCTGGCGGCCCGTTTCTACGACAATGCCATTCAGCGCAAGACCGTGGGATTCGTATATGCCCTCTACCAGAAAGCCCTGATCGAAGGCCTCCGGGGCCGCAACGCCGATAAAGTGCTGGCCCTCGAGCAACTCGTGCAGAACTACGCCAACAGCCAGTTTGCCGACGACGCCCTCTACCAGTTGGCGCTGACCTACCAGGAACTGAACCGCCCCCAGCAAGCGCTGGAGCCGCTGCGCACCATCATCAGCAACTATAAGGTCAACTCGCCGCTCGTCAACCAGAGCCTGCTGCAACTCGGGCTGATCAGCTACAACCTCGGCAACAGTGAGGCGGCGGTGAATTACTACAAACAGGTATTCACTTCCAACCCGAGCCCCGGAGAAGCCGTCCGTGCCCGCGAGGCCCTGCGGGAGATCTACGTCGATGACATGGGACGGGCCGACCTGTTCTTCCAGTTCTTCGAAACCCTGCCGGGTCAGGAGATCACCACCGACGCCCGCGACAGCATCAGCTTCCGCGCCGCCGTGAGCCAGTACGAAAACGGCAACTACGAGCGCGCGGTCACTGCCCTGACCGACTACCTGCGGCAATACCCCCAGAGTCCGAACACCCTACCCGGTGTATTCTACCGGGGAGACAGCTACGTAGCCCTACGGCGGTATAATGACGCCCTGCCCGACTACGACGCCGTAATCAACGCCGGTCCGAGCCGCTTCTACCTTCCCGCCCTGAAGAAGGCCAGCCTGATCGCCTACAACAGCGTGAAGGACTTCCAGCGTTCCTACCGCCTCTACACCCTGCTGGAGGCGGCGGCGGATAACGAGACCGTTCGCTTCGATGCCCAGGTCGGGGCCCTGCAGTCGGCCTACCGCCTCAACGACACCCGGGCGACGGAGGATTACGCCGCCAAAGTCGCCAACAACGCGAACGCCACCGCCGCCCAGCGGACGGTCGCCAACTTCTACCTCGGTAAGATCGCCTTCGACCGCAAGGATATGGTCCGCGCCCTCCCCTACTTCGATCAGGTCATCGCCAACAGCGACGATGAGCGCACCGCCGAGGCCCGCTACCTGCGCGCCAGCGCCATCTACCAGCAGGGCAACCTCGACCGCGCCCAGCAACTGGCGCTGGAGGCGAACCGCGAAAGCTCCGGCTATCCGTACTGGGTGGCCAAGACCGTGATCTTGCTCTCCGACGTACTCCGCGATAAAAAAGACCTCTACAACGCCCGCGCCGCCCTGGAGGCCCTGCTGGAGAACTACACGGAAGACGCCGAGATCGTCGCCGAAGCCCGCCAGAAACTCGCCCGCGTCGAAGGCGAGATCAACGCCGGAAGCCGCCTCAACACCCAGCCTACTAACCCCGGTCGCTTAGAACTCGACAACGGAGGAAACAACAACTAATGAACCTGCTCCGCCCCCTCATCCTCGGCTGTGGCCTGCTCGTCGGCCTCCAAGGTATTGCCCAGGGCAACCTGGAAGACAACAGCGTCACCGTCGTCACCAGTTTCGAAGCCCGCCTGACCGATGCCGAGCGCGTCCGCGTCAACCCGGTCCCGCCCCCCGCCGATACCACCAGTCGCCGGCAGACCTACAGCATCCTCCCGCGACCGCTGGAAATTGAGTACCTGGCCCCGACCATCCGTCCGCGCGCCATCACCCGTACCGAGCCGGAACCGATCAAGCGAGGGTACGCGAAGCTCGGATTCGGACTTCCGAACGCCCTCTACGGCGACCTCAGCTATGACCTCACCGGTCAGGACAACCTCGGCCTGGGTTTCTTCGCCAACCACTACAGTTTCAACAACGATAAGAAGGTAGAGAACCAGCGGGCCAGCGACACGAAGGTCGGCGCGGAGGGCAACTACCTGTTCGACCAGGGCTTCGCCGTCGCCAGCGGACTGAGCTACGATACCCGCAGCCGTTACTACTACGGCTACAATTTCTCCGAGCTCGAGAGCGACTCGGCCCTCACCTTCACCCCGGACGAGGTGCGGCAGCGCTTCAACACGTTTGCACTCCACACCGAGATCTACAACGGCACCCGCACCGAGGGCAATTTCGACTACAAGGCCGGCATCAGCCTCTACCTGATGGACGCCAGCCCCTCCATCCGGGAAAGTAATTTCGACGTCAACATCGCCGCCACGAAGTGGATCAACGACACGAATCCCCTCGACGTGGAATTTCGCGCCGATTTTACTTCCTTCAAGGACACGAGCACCCAGAACCTGAACGTCGTAAGCCTCAGCCCCAGCTATACCGTAATGGTCGCCGATCGCATCAAGCTGAAGGCGGGCGTCCGCCTTACGGGACAGGAAGACGATTTCGACGTATTCCCCAACTTCAGCGCCTCCACGGTGCTCGTCGATGGACTCATCAACGCTTTCGCCGGCGTAGAGGGCAACGTACAGAAGAATACCCTCAGGTCGCTTTCCGACTACAATCCCTGGATCAATACCCGCCTGCGTATCCGCAACTCGGAGGTGACCCGCTACTACGGCGGCATCGAAGGGACCTTCCGCGGCATCGCCTACCGTGCCGAGGGCGGATACAAGTACCTGGATAACCTGGCCCTCTTTAAAACCAACCGCGACGCCGCCGGCGTTCCCCGTTTCGACGTGGTCTACGACGACGGCAGCCAGATCTACCTCCAGGCCACCGCTACCCTCCCCCTCGTCGAGAACCTCGACCTCAGTGGTACGGTCGTACAGCGCTTCTACAGCATGCAAAACGAGGAAAAGCCCTGGCAGCTCCCCAGCCTCAGCCTCAACGCCGCCGGCATCTACACCCTCACGAACCTTCCCCTCCAACTGCGCGCCGATTTCTTCGTCGAAAACGGCCTCCCCTACGAAACCGCCGAAGGCGGGGTCGGTCACCTCAACGCCCTGCTCGACCTCAGCCTCAACGCCGAATACACCATCAACGACACCTTCGGTGCCTGGGTCCGCGTCAACAACCTCCTCAACAACAAACGGGAGCGCTTCTTCCAGTACCCCACCATCGGCACGAACGTTATGATCGGCGCCACGGCGAGTTTTTAGACGGGCTTCGACCTACTCTCCATAAGTTTCCCGGACGAAGCCGAAGCGCATTAAATCCACGAGCGTGCCGCTCGGCAGTCGGTATTCCCCTCGCAGGTCGCCTTCCCGGCTGAAACCGACCCGGCGTGCGAGGCGCTGACTGGCGTAATTATCCATCAGGGTCTTAATGATCAGCTTTTCCAGTTCCAGCTGCAGGAAGGAGAAGCGGACTACCCGCGCCAGGACCTCGGTCATGATGCCCTGGCGAATGAGTGACTTGTCGATGAAGTAACTGAGCTCCCCGCTGGGCACGCCCCAGTCCAGGTTGAACACCTGTACGAAGCCAATCAGCTCGGTCGTCTCGTTAGACCATACGCCCATCGCGTACCGCGTCTGCAGCAGCCATTCCGCGATGCACTCCCGGACGAAGATCTCGGCCCCTTTCCGGGATTTCCCCGCTTCCGCCATCAGGAAGGGGAAATGGTCGAGCAGGTAATCACTGTTGGCCTCCAGCAGCTTGTTAAACGCCCGTCCGTCGTTTTCCCGAAAGCGGCGAACGACGCAGCGTTGGGTGAGCAGGGCGGTATCAATGTTGAATAGTTCGTGACGCATGCCGATCGGGTTTAAACCTGAGGTGTCCAATTATAAATGACCTGGCCACTAGCCTTCGATCCACTTCACTTTGTCCTGCCAGTCGCCCCGCGGTCGCGGTAGATCCGGGGCATCCGGATAACCCAGGTAGAACATGCCCAGGCAGCGTTCATTCGCTGCGCTGTCCGGCCAGTCGCCGTAGTTTCCGCACACGAAACCCGGACTGCTCCAGTAGCCACCCAGGCCAAACTGATCGAGGCTAAGCCAGAGGTTTTCCACGGCGGCACCTACAGCCACGATCTCCTCCCACTCCGGCACGCTCCCGCGGGGATCCCGGTGCAGAAAGATCAGCAAGACGGCGGCGGACTGATCGATCTTCTGCCCGAATTTCCTGGCGATGCCCACGCTGTCCTCACGTTCCGGCCCGTAGGCCGTCAGCAACTCGTCCTTCAGTTGCTCCTTGCCCCCTTCCCGGTAGACGCGGAACCGCCAGGGCTCGGTCTTCTTGTGGCTCGGGGCCAGGTTAGCGGCCTGGATCAGCTCCTCCAGTACGGATTTTTCTACGCCTTGCCCAGTGAAAAACTGTGGGAAAATGGAGCGGCGGGCGGTGACGGCGGGTAGCATACGGGGATAGGTTTTTTAGGCGGGGTCGCAGGTGCAAGGTAAGCAAACGACACCGGGCACCCCGTCGTTCGACGGGGTGCCCGGTAAGCAATGTCAGTGAGTAAACCCCTTGCTTAATTCTGCGTGATATTGGGGTTCGCGTTGATCTCGTCCTGGGGAATCAGCCACTGCCAGCGGGGGTCACCGGCGGGTACCTGCATCAGGCCGTTGAGGAGTACCTCGTTGTGGTTACCTCCCGTACGGTCAAGGGGCAGGTTTAGCCGCTTCAGGTCCAGGAAGCGGAAACCTTCTCCCCAGAGCTCCCAGCGGCGCTGCAGCAGGATCTCGTCGATGAGTGCCTGCCCGGTACTGGTTGAAAGGGTATAACTGGGGTCACGGTTAACGGCCAGCGGGAGGAGTGCCTCAGCTCCCCCACTCCCTAGACGGGCTTTCGCTTCGGCCTCAATAAGGTACATCTCGGCCATGCGCATGTACGGGACGTCTCCGCGGCTGTCGCCCGTGGAGACCGACAGGAACTTCTGGCTGGTATAAGGCCAGCGGCTGTGGCGAGAGCTGATTTCGTAGCCGGCCGGCAGGTTCTCGTGCTCGCCGGAAGGACTGAAGATGCTTGACCGGACGTCCGTTTCGGGCATCTGATCGTAGAGTAGGCTGAAGATGGACTTCGGGTTGCCGCGGATATTAGAGGAACTGAAGTTCCGAGACATGTAGGCCCCAAAGTTAGTGAAGGCTGAACCCTGTTCCTCGTTGTAGTAGCCGCCCCACATCCACTCTGGATTGGTATAGTCATTAAAGCCACTTTGGTACGCGTCATTACTCATGAGCTCGAAACCCGCGCGGGCTTGCTCGGCAAAATCGGCAGCCACCGACCAGTTGCCTTGCACGAGTGCGACCCGCGCCTTGAGGCCCTGGGCTACCTGCTGGTTCAAGTGGGAGGCATTCGGCCGGTCGTAGCCGTCAAGCAGCTCGATAGCACGATCCAGGTCGGCGTTGATCTGGGCATAGACTTCTTCGACGGTCGATCGTGGTAGCCCCTCGATCGTAGGAGCCAGCACGAGGGGGATGGCCGCCTGACCGTTACTTCCACCTGGCACGTAGCGTTCGGCGTGGCGCTGGACCAGCACGAAGTGAGCGAACGCCCGGTAGGCCAGCGCCTGCCCGAGCGCAGCATTCCGGTCCTCGGCATCCCCGAGGGCGGCCCCGGCCCCCTCAATGACTACGTTGGCGTTATTGATCACCTGGTAAAGCACGCGCCAGCCGTGACGCAGGTCTAAATCATTTGCGTTGGTATGATCGTTCCAGCTTGCCATACTTACAAACCAGCCATTAGCCCGTGAATTCATGACGATATCCTCGCCGAGCATATCGTGCTGGATCATCATCGTGTTGTAGCCGCCCCGCCCGTTTGATCCCTGACGGGTGTACATAAGGCGGTGGATACCGTTGATAATCAAAAATAGGTTATCAGTAGTGGCAGTGGCGGAGCTGGCCGCTACCGCATCCGTAGGCTCTCGTTCCAGGAATTCCTTTTCGCAGGCGGTGGTACCGACCAGCAGAAACAATAGAAAAATTGGTAATTTATAGTAGGTAGACATGGTGGTTGCGATTTAGAAACTAGCATTTGCCCCGAAGGTGACGATGCGAGAGGGGGTGAAGCGGTTCTGGGTCGTGCCATTGAAGTTCTGGTTAACGTCCATACCCCGGCGCGCGGTGCTGATGAAAAGGTTTTCGGCATTAACGAACACTCTGACCGACTGCATCCCCCAACGGTCCGTCAGCTTTGCGGGGATATCGTAGGAAACATTCGCCTGCCGCAAGGCAAGGAAATCGGAATCGACCAGGTAGCGGCTCGACGCGGCGTTAAAGTTGTTATTCTGGGATGCATCGAAGCGGGGGACTTCGGTGATGTCCCCCGGCTGCTGCCAGCGGTTCAGAATCTCGGTGCTGAGTGCCCCGCCGTAGCTGTTGACATCCATCAGGTTGGCGAAGTTACTGTCGTAGGTCTGTCCTCCGAGCTGATAGGTAAACAGGAAACCAAACCGGAGATTCCCCAGCCGGAACTTGTTCGTGAAGCTGCCGAAGAGGTCAGGTACGGCCGTTCCCACGAAAGCGAACTGGGCGTTGTTCACATTGGTGGTGACCGTTTCGCCGTTAACTTCCCGAACGTCGCCGTCAGCGGGGATCGCTTCGGGATCGAGCGCGTAGATTACCGATCCGTCGACGGGGTCGACGCCTCGGTAATCGCGCAACCAGTAGTCGAAAATGGAACCACCGACGACAAGCTTCTTGGTTCCAGTAATGATTTCCTCCTGGGGAAGCTCCGTGAACTCGTTCTTGACCGTCGAGCCATTAACGTCCAGCGTCCAGTTAAATTTGGGGGTATTAATGATACTCGCCGAAAGCGTCACCTCTACCCCGCGGTTGTAAAGAGAGCCGATGTTGTCCAGACGATCGTCGTTACCGGTGGAAAGCGGTAGCGGCACCTCGAAAATCAGGTTATCCGTTACGCGGTTGTAGAACTCCACCGAACCCGACAGCCGGTAGTCGAACAGGCCAAATTCGACTGCCACGTCGCTCTGGGCGTTGGCCTCCCACTCCAAGGTCGGGGAGCCCAGGGCACCGAAGAGGATACCGGGCTCGGAAGCGTTGTTGTTGCCCAGGTCGAAGAGGGCCTGACTGGCGAAGAAGCTCAGGTCGCCATTCTCGAAGTTGGAGTCGTTGCCCACCTCGCCGTAGCTGGCGCGCACCTTCAGCAGGTCAATCCAGGAAGCGGAGCTGATGAAGTCCATCTGATCCACGCGCCAGGCACCGCCTACCGAGTAAAAATTACCCCAGCGCACGTCGGCGTCGAAGCGGGAGGAACCGTCGGCGCGAAAGGAGGTCGATAGGAAGTAGGTATTATCGAAGTCGTACTCGGCCCGCGCCAGCCAACCTTCGGTGGCGTAATCGCGGGTGAAACTGGTGAGGTTCCTTACATCGGTGAAGTTGATGAGCTCGGTATTCCCGGTGGCAATGATGCCCTGACGAAAGCCCTCCAGGTAGTTGAATTCATACTCCAGGCTCTCGTGGCCCGCCAGCAGGTTCACGCTATGGGAGCCAAACGATTTACTGTAGCTCAGCAGCTGGTTGTAGGTGATGCTGTTCGTAACCGAGTTGATCCGGAAGGCGCGGCCAGCCGGGTTCGCATCGCCCACGGTGGGGTTCCCGAAGATTTCGTTATTGAGCGCCCGCCGATCGACACCGGCATTAAGCGTGAATTTGAAGTTGTTGAGAAAATAGAAGTCTACGAAAGCCCGACCGCCGATCGTGGTTCGCACCTCTTCATCGATGTTGAGCAACGTTTCTAGTACGACATTGCGGCCGTTGGTGTTGCCGATCCGGTCATCTCCCAGGTTATAGATCCGCTCACCGGTATCGTCGAGGAGGAACTCTCCCGTCACCGGGTCGTGCTCGAAGAGGGGGTAAATGGGCGCGATGTTCCGGGTGGAGAAGAATGGATTAACGAAACTGGTGCTGCCCCCGTCGTTGGCCTGGTTGGTCGTCGAGGTAGCCAAATTGGCATTGAAGCCGGTCTTGATCCAGTCGCGGGGCTGGCTAGTGACGTTTACCCGCCCGGTCACCCGATTGAAGTTGGCCCCCAGTATCCAGCCTTCATCTTCGATGTAGCCTAAGGAGGTGAAGTAAGTGGTAGTTTCCGTTCCCCCCTGGTAAGAAACGTTCGCCTCAGTACGGTTGCCCTGGCGGGTGAGCGCGTCCTGCCAGTCCAGGTCACCCGGATAAAGCAGCGATGCATCAGGGTTCAGCCGTCCGTTGAAACCCACTACGGTGGAATCTGGGACGTTATAAGGATTGACCCCGAGTTCCGAGACGATCGTTCGCGACGCCCGGGCATTAGCATCCTCCCGGCTCAAACCGCTTGCGGTGATGAGGCTATTACGCAGGCCCTCCCACTGCAGTTCGTAGTATTGATCGGGGCCAAGTCGGTCGTACTCTGGGATGGCACGGCCGCTGAATCCATGATTGATGTTGACGTTGAAGCGCGACTGCCCGGACTTTCCGCTCTTGGTAGTAATGAGCACGACCCCGTTGGCGGCCTTGGCGCCGTAGAGGGCGGTGGACGAAGCATCCTTAAGCACGGTCAGGCTCTCGATATCATTGGGGTTAATGCTGTTGAGGCTCCCCGAAAAGATGATGCCGTCTACGACGTAGAGTGGGCTTGAAGAGGCATTGACCGAGCCAAAACCCCGCACCCGTACGGGTGAGGTGGATCCGGGCTGGCCACTTCCTGGAGAGTACTGGATGCCCGCCGCACCCTCCAGCGCGGAGGTTACATTGGTTACGGCCCGCCCCTCGAGCGCCTCCGAGTTGATCTGGGTAGCCGATCCCGTAAATGCCCCCTGCTTGGTAGCCCCGCCGTAGGCAGTCACGATCACCTGCTCCAGCGCGATGCTGGACGCTCCCATCTCGACATCCACCTGCGTCTGGGTACCTACGGGGATACGAATCGTCTCCATACCGGTGTAGGTAAAGACGAGGGTATTGTCTGAGTTGGCCGCGAGGGAATAGCCACCATCCAGGCCCGTGACCGTACCGGTGGTGCTGCCTTCGACCTGGACGGTCACCCCGATCAGGGGCTCCATTGACTCGGCGTCGATCACCGTGCCGGTGACCGTTTGGGCGCTGATCGCCAGCGACGACAACAGCACGGTCAGCACAAGCGCTAGCCTGTGCAGGGAATTGAAGATCACCTTCATAGTTACTAGTAGTTAAAGAGTGAGGAAAAACGTAAAAATGGAAATCCCACACGCCGCGGTCCTGGGGGAACCGGTCATGCGGAATGAAGCGTAATTGGAAGTTTCACTTAGATCGACACTCAAACGGATGGACCGTGAGAAGTCCTAAATATAGGTTAAATCCAGGCTTGTGAAGTTAAAACACAGTTAACAATAAAGTTTTAATTTTATACAACCAACTGTCATTCAGCGAATTATGGAGTAAATTTTTTATCGCCTTCATCCCCCGGCCATTCCCCGAATCAGTAGAACAAGCCGGCGATCGTACCCGTCATCAGGCAAGCCACCGTGCCGCCGAGCAGCGCGATCAGCCCGAGCTCGGTGAGGTTCTTGCGCTGCCCGGGGGCGATGGCGCTGATGCCCCCCACCTGGATACCGATACTGGCAAAGTTGGCAAACCCGCACAGCGCGTAGGCCACGATGAGCACGCTTTTGGGGTTCAGGGTGGCCCCGGAAGCCTGTACGGTCCGGAAGGTATCGTAGGCCACGAATTCGTTGATTACCGTCTTTAGGCCGAGCAGCTGCCCCACAATGGTGATGTCCTCGAAGGGCACCCCGATGATCCACGCCACCGGCGCAAATACCAGGGCCAGCAGGTAGGTGAAGCTGAAGCCGTCGAAGCGGTTTTCGGTGGCTGCGGCAATGGAGGCGTTCCAGTCGGCATCCGTCAGTCCGAGCGCGGAGGCCAGGTCGTTGATCAGGTCGGCGGTGCCCACGAACAGCACATTCATCATGTAGATCAGGGCGGTAAACACCAGCAGCATGGCACCGACGTTGATCGCCAGCCGCAGGCCGTCGCTCGTACCCCGGCTGATGGCATCGAGGAGGTTGGTGCTGTCGTCCTTGGCCATTTCCAGGCGCTGGTCCTTTTCGGGCTGCTTGGCCTCGTGGGGATCTTCGATCGGTCCGCCCGTCACTTCGGCCAGCTCGGCCTGGTCCTCGGGAAGCAGCATTTTGGCGCATACGATCGCAGCGGGGGCGGAGATGATACTGGCCGTCAGCAGGTGCCGGGCAAAAAACTGCTGGTTCTCCGGGTCGGTTCCCCCGAGGAAGCCAATGTAGGAAACGAAGACACTGCCCGCGATGGTGGCCATGCCCCCCACCATCACGCACAGCAGTTCCGACCGCGTCATCCGTTCGAGGTAGGGCTTGATCACCAGGGGTGCTTCCGTCTGCCCGATGAACACATTGGCCGCCGCAGCCAGGCTCTCCGGTCCGCTCAGTCCCATGGCTTTACTCAGCAGCCACGCCAGGCCGAACACCACCTTCTGGAGGATGCCCAGGTAGTACAAAATCGCCGAAAGCGCCGAAAAGAACACGATCGTCGGCAGCACCTGGAAGGCAAAAATGTAGCCGAAGCTGTCGATGTCGGAGACGATATTTCCAAATAGGAAGACAGAGCCCGCCGCGGTAAATTCCAGCGTTTTCCGGAAGCCCGCCGCCACGTAGTCGAATACGGTACTGATTCCGTTCACCTTCAGGATCAGCACCGCGAGTACGAACTGCATCGACACCCCGATCCCCACGAGTTTCCAGTCAATGGCCCGCCGGTTGGCGCTGAAGGCGTAGCACACCCCCAGCATTACGCTCATACCCAGGACGGTGCGGAAAAGGTCGTATAAAAATGTCATGGACTTGATTGGGTAGGGCGCAAGGTAGGGATTCTATCCTCTTCTCCTTCCTTACCTTCGCCCCCTTATGGCAAAACCCTTCCTCATCGGCATCACGGGCGGCAGCGGCTCGGGCAAGACGACTTTCATCAAGCAGTTGCGCGCGGGACTGTCCGACGACAAGGTCTGCCTGCTGAGTATGGACGACTATTACTTGCCCCGCGAAAAGCAGGAGAAGGACGCCCGGGGCATCCACAATTTTGACCGACCGGGCTCGATCTACCGCAAAGAATTCGTGCGCGACCTCAAGCGCTTACTGGACGGAGAAACCGTCCAGCGGCAGGAATATGTCTTCAACAACGAGCTCGCCGAGCCCCGCCTGCTGACCTTCCACCCCGCCCGGGTCATCATCGTCGAGGGGCTTTTCGTATTCCATTACAAGGAACTCCGTAAGCTCCTGGACCTGAAGCTTTTTATGCACGCCAAGGACAACCTCAAGGTCGTCCGCCGCATCAAGCGCGACCGCGTCGAACGCAACTACCCCCTCGAAGACGTCCTGTACCGCTACGAGCACCACGTCCTGCCCGCCTACGAAAAATACGTCCACCCCCACCAGGACCGGGCCGACCTGGTCGTCAACAACAATACCGACTTCAATATGGGGCTGGCCGTAGTACGTGCCTTCGTCGAGAAGAAGGTGGCCGGCGAATAAGAGCGGCGGTGCGCGGGTGCGGTGAAAATCATAACGGCCGATAAGCTCCTGGCTGAGGCCCTCCCGGCCCGATCTTGCTACTTGCAGTACGGATGCATCGGACCGGGAGGTCCTCAACCCGGCATAGGCCGCTGAATCAGGTCCCACTTGTTGCCATAGAGATCGGCGAAGACCGCTACGGTGCCGTATGCTTCAACGGAGCGTTCGCGGATGATCTCCACGTCGTACTCCAGCAGGCGCTCGTAATCGCGGTCGAAGTCGTCGGTCTCGAGGAACAGGAAGACCCGGCCCCCGGTCTGGTTACCCACCGCGGCCAGCTCTGCCTCGTTCCTGGCCTGGGCCAGCAGGATAGCCACCCCGGTATCTCCGGCTGGCCGGACCCGCACCCACCGCTTCTCGGCACTCATCTCCGTATCCTCGAGCAGCTCGAATTTGAGAATATCCACGTAAAAGGCGATGGCGGTATCGTAGTCGTCGACGACTAGGGTAAACTGGGCGATGCGTTGCTTCATGGGAGCAAGGTAGCGGTTTGCGGGAGGGGGCTCTGGTAAATTCTGGGCCGCAAATTGTAAATTGTAAATCTATCCCCTTACCTTTGCGCTCCATTTGTAAAAAACGGTGCCATGCCTAAGATGAAAACGCACAGCAGTGCAAAGAAGCGCTTCAAGATTACCGGTACCGGTAAAGTGAAGCGTTTCCAGGCTTACACATCGCACATGATGCGCAACAAGTCCAACAAAGCCAAGCTGCGTCTCCGCGACGGAGCGCTGGTTTCGGTAGCCGACGAGAAGCGCGTCAAGCGCCTGTTGTGTAAGTAAGCCCTGCCCCAGCGCAGGAATTTTTTTAACGAGAGTACGGGCCCCAAGAACCACCACCGGTCTCCGTGCTGCACTAAAACCAGTAATTATGCCACGTTCAGTTAATGCGGTTGCCAGCCGCGCGCGCCGCAAGCGCATCCTCAAGGCCGCCAAAGGATACTTCGGCGCCCGCTCCAAGGTCTATACCGTAGCCAAAAACGCCGTTGACAAGGGATACGGCTACGCCTACCGCGACCGCCGCAACAAGAAGCGCGTTTTCCGCCGCCTGTGGATCGCCCGCATCAACGCCGCTGCCCGCCAGAACGGCACCACCTACAGCCGCCTGATGCACGGCCTGACCACCGCCGGCGTCGGCCTCAACCGCAAAGTCCTTGCCGACCTCGCCATGCACCACCCCGCCGCCTTCACCGCGGTGGTCAACAGCACCAACAACTAAGCAAAAGCCTCCCCGCTTTCCTCGACCCCTTCGGCCTGCGGCCGGAGGGGTTTTTTCGTTAGTGCAAATTTTAGGCTACTTTTCCAGCCTCATAAACTCATCGATCCATGCGCCTTGCCTTACTTACGTTGCTCCTTTGTATTTCCCTTGCACCCGCGTACGCGCAACCGGCCAGTAAAGCAGGCCTCTCCGAGGCGGGACTGCAACGCTACGAAAGCTGGCTGAACGCGGAGGTGAAAAAGGGTAACCTGCCCATGGCCGAGGCCATTATCTTCCGCCACGGGGTAGTAGGCTTTCACACGGTGGTGGGCCATAGCGACCTGCAGGAGCAGACCCCCCTGGAGGCCAACCAGGTCTACCAACTCATGTCGATGACCAAACCGATCATCACGGTCGCCGCCATGATGCTCTACGAGGAGGGACATTTTCAACTGACGGACGAGGTAGCGAAGTACCTGCCGGAATTCAGCGAACTGAAGGTAGCCCGCAGCACCGGAGAGGGGGTGGGCGTCGCTACCGATCCGGCAAAGACCAACATTACGATCGAGCAGGTCATGTCGCACACCGCCGGTTTCTCCCACGGCCTGAGCGGAACCAAGCTCGACAACGAGATCGCCATGGCGCTGTATGTCCAGCCACAGGCCGACATTACCTCCCGGGTCGCTACCCTGGCGTCCTTGCCGCTGGTCAACCAGCCCGGCGAAGCCTGGTACTACAGTGCCTCGCCGGACATCCTCTCGCGGCTGATCGAAGTTTTTTCGGGCATGACGACCGCGGAATTCCTGCAGACCCGCCTCTTTGATCCCCTGGGAATGAAGGATACGGGCTACAACCTTTCCCCGGAGCAAGCGGCACGCGTAGTGGCCAACCACGAAGTGACCGACGGAAAGATCGCCAAGGCGGCCCGCCAGCTGCCGGCCTCCGGCCTGACGGTATTCGGGGGTTCCCACGGCCTGCGGTCGACCGCCCAGGATTACCTCCTTTTCGCCCGCATGCTGCTCAACGACGGGGAGCTGGACGGCACGCGCTACCTGAGCCGAAAAACCATTGAGCTGATGACGGCCAACCACGTCGGCGAGATGCGGGGGAACGGACAGGGTTTCGGACTGGGCTTCGGCATTATTACCGACGTGGCCGCTTCGGATATGCCGGGCTCGGCCGGGCAATACTTCTGGAATGGCGCCTACTCCACCTTCTTCTTTATCGATCCGAAGGAGGACCTGATTTCCATCCTGATGTCGCAGCGATCCCCCTACTCCAACTTCCACGAAGCGATGATCCGGCAGATGACCTACCAGGCGCTCGCGGATTAGGTACTTCGCCCCCTAATGAGGCGAATTTTAATAAGTTAGTTGACCTGAGGCAGAAAAGCGGACAATGGTACGGGTGGATTAAGCAGTCGACTTATCTTGGAGAACTAATCGGTAGTTGCGCCGGTCCACCCACTCTAGAACAACACGCTTTCTATTCATGGTACAACTTCCCTGTCGGGAGACTTACGGAGTCTCTACGCTCTTGGTGTGCATTTCCCTGCTCATCGCCGGCTTCTCCTCTCCCCTCTCCGCCCAGAACCCCGGTTCCTGGTATACCCAGTCTACGTCCGGGGTTACCCCGGAAAAGCGTCACGAATCGGCCTTCGTTCAGGTAGGCGATCTGTTCTACCTGATTGGTGGCCGCGGCAACAAGCGCGTGCAGGTATACAACCCCACCACGAAAGTGTGGAGTACTACCCAGACGGTGGTAAACGACATCCATCACTTCCAGGCAAGGGCGTACAATGGCCGGATTTACCTCCTGGGCGCGCTCACCGGAGGCTACCCAAATGAGAATCCGCTGGCAAACGTCATGATCTATGATCCCCAGCAGGATAAGCTGCTTACGGGTGCGACCATTCCCGTAGCAAGACGCCGGGGTTCGAGTGGCATCGTCCTCTACAACGGGGCATTTTACCAGATTGCCGGCAACCGCAACGGCCACAGTGCCTTCCTGGACAACAGTTCGACTTCCGCCAACGTAGCCTGGGTGGATAAGTATGATCCGGCGACCGGCAACTGGACGGTGCTTCCCGATGCCCCCCGCGCGCGCGATCATTTCTTTGCCGAGGTGATCGGCGATAAGGTCTACGTTGCCGGCGGCCGGCGCTCCCGGGCGGGGACCGCGGCCGGCACCTGGTCAGACACCGAGGTGGTGGTAGACGTCTTCGACCTTTCGAGCGAAACCTGGGTCGCCGGCAACCTACTGCCCGATCAGCTCCCAACGGCCCGGGCCGGAGCAGCTACGGCGGTCCTCAACAATGAACTCCTGGTGATCGGCGGAGAGGTCAACGACAATCCCCCGGGCAACCTCGCCCTCGCCCACACCGAAGTGCTCAATACCAGCACCGGGCGGTGGCGGCGGGTGGCCGACCTGGGGCTGCAGCGACACGCTACCCAGGCCATCGTTTTCCAGGACGATATCTACGTGGCCGGTGGGTCCAAGACGAAGGGAGGCACCGAAATTACGGCGAACGAGGCCTTCCTCGAAGCCTTTAGCTTCGACGGTGCCCCGGGTGCGACTTACGCCAACTGGACCAACATCGGCAATTCACCCGCGGCGAAATCAGAGGCCCCGGCGGTAGTGTATGGTGGAGAATACTATGTCTTCAACGGCTTTTTACAAAACATCAAAATCTCCAATGCCCTGGAGAAATACAATCCCGCCACCAACACCTGGACCAGCCTGAAGCCCATGCCTACGGTCAACGGGAAGATCACCGCGGTAACCCATAACGGGACAGCCCTGGTTGGAGACGTAGTCTGGATCGCGGGCGGACGCGTGGGAGATAATCCCGGCGCGGTCACCGATGCCGTGTGGCTCTACGATATTTCCGAAGACAGCTGGACAAAGGGCCCCAGCTTGCCGCTGCGGCGGGGGGGTGGCGGCCTGGCGCGTCTGGGCAATGCCCTGCATTACGTCGGGGGCTTTGATGCCAATGCGAGCTGCGACGTGGACATTCACCTGAAATACGACCTGGGAAATCCCGGAGCCGGCTGGCAGGACCTGACCTCCAGCTCGCCCATGCCCATGGCGAGAAACCACTTCGGCACCGTAACCCTGGGGGGGAAATTGTATGCCGTTGGCGGGCAGCACGGTCACGACGGCTGCGGAGGTGGCGTTGACGTGACTACGGTACATGCCTACGATCCGGTCACCGACCGCTGGGCGCGACTCGCCGATCTTCCACAGGTCCAGTCGCATACCGAACCCAGCACCTTCGTCCACAACGGCAAGATCGTGGTGGTCGGCGGCTCGAGTAGCGGGGGAAGGGGCATCTGGGAGTACGATCCGGCCACCAACAACTGGAAGGTACTGACTGACCTACAGCTTCCCGCCTCCCTGCTGGCTCCCGTAGCGCGGGTTTACCGCGGTAATCTCTTCGTCCTGAACGGCGGCCAGCCAAGTACCAGCACCCCCACCAGCGTCAACCGCGTAAAGGCGTTCACTCCCGTAGTTAATCCATCCCTGGCATTCCATCCGGGAACCCTCAGCCGCTCCCTCAAATCCGGGGAACGCGCAGCGGTGTCCGTCATACTTTCCAACCTGAACGGAGAAGAGGGTGCCCCCTTCGAGCTCGGAGCGGATGATTTCCCCGCCTGGCTTTCCGTAGACCGGGCCACCGGATACGCACGGGAATCCGCTACTGGGCTTACACTTTTGCTGGATGCTGCCGGCCTGAGCAATGGTACCTATTCGTACACGCTAAGCGCCACATCGCCGGGATACCAGGCTGCCGCCCTCCCCCTCACCCTTACCGTGAGCGGGGGTTCGCCGCCGCCGGGTACGTCCGCCAGTCAGTACCTGGAAGCGGAGTGCGCACGGGTGGGCAGTAACTGGCAGACCATCTCCGATGCAGCGGCATCGGAAGGGAAGTACGTAAGCGTGAAGAATGGTCAACCTGCGGCGGGCAACAGCCCGCCCGCAGACCTGGCGGCCAACCGCGTTTCCTTTACCCTGAACCTCCCGCAGGCGGGGCTGTACCACCTCTTCGCCCGCATTAAAGCCCCCTCGGGTCAAAGCGACTCCTACTGGGTCCAGATCAACGGAGGCCAGTGGCTGAAGTGGTGGGAGGGCCTCCAGACCGGACCGGCCTTCGCCTGGCGGGAAGTACTTCAGAGTCCGTATTCACTTCCGGCGGGTACGGTCACCATTGACGTCGCCTACCGGGAAGCAGGGGCGCTGCTCGACAAGCTCTTTCTCACCACTACGTCCGAGGTACCCACCGCACTGGGCTCGGCCGCACTCAATTGCGGCAGTACGCCGCCGCCACCGCCGCCCACCCCTACTGAAACCGTCGTGCGGATCAACGCCGGGGGCCCGCAAGCCATCCTCAACGGACAAACCTTTGCGGCGGACAATTCTTTTTCGGGAGGAAAGTCCTTCGGCAATCCTTCCGCCACCGTCTCTTCCGTGTACCAGACGGAAAGAAGTTCCGATGCCCCCTATCAGTATACCTACAGGGTATCCGTACCCAATGGCGACTACCGCATCCGCCTGCACTTCGCGGAGATCTACTTCGGGGCTACGGGGGGTGGTCCGGGAGGCGCCGGCCAACGGGTGTTCGACGTCCGCCTGGAGGACCAGCTAATCCTAAACAATTACGACATCAATGCTGACGTAGGACCGCAAACGGTGGTGATCAAAGAATTTCCCATCACGATCACCGACGGATCGGTCGATTTATTCTTTGACGCGTCGGCGGCAGTAGGCGGCATCAACCAACCGAAGCTGTCCGCCCTGGAGGTCATCAGCACCGGAGGTACGCCCCCCGCCCCGGAGCCCGGACCGGTCGCTTCCCTGTGGGCCGAAGCGGAATGCACGGAAACCGGCAGCGCCTGGGCGCGCCAGACCAGCAGTAGCGCGTCGGGCGGCAGCTATGTGGTTTATCCCGGAAATAAAAACCTCCCGATGCCTACCGCCTTCGGGGGTAGCGAGCAGTTGCAGTATACCGTCGACCTGACCGAGGCCGCGACCTACACCCTTTACGTACGCATGAACACGCCTACCGTGTCGAAAAACTCCTTCTGGGTCAGCGTGGACGACGGTGGCTGGATAAATTTCTGGCAGGATACGGGAAATGCCCAGCTTCTGACGAAGGGCTTTGAGTGGAAAGAAGTTCTCGACAACGGATTGCGTGTGCCGCTTCAACTCAGCGCGGGCACCCACCGCATCCGCATCGCCCCCCGGGAAACGGGCACGGAATTGGATAAGGTATACCTCGGCACCGGCAATTCCGCTCCGACAGGAATGGGGCAAACCGCAACCAACTGTACCCCTCCGGGCATTGCGGCACGGTCCACCATGCCGTTCGCGGCTGCCCGAACAGCAGCACCCGTAGCGCTGGATAAGCTCGATCTTTTCCCTAACCCAGTCGGATCCCTACTACAGTTTGTCCTGAATCGGGCAAGCCCGGGCACCGTGGACGTACAGGTATTGGACATGACCGGTCGGGTACTCCGACAGCAGCAGCCAATTTCCGCAAGCACGGAGGAGCGCCTGACGGGTTCGATTGACGTAGAGGATCTGCCTGCCGGTTCCTACCGGCTCCGGGTCGTGGACAGCAGCGCGGGGACGGTTATCAGCCGCCCCTTCATCAAGCTGCGCTAGCGGCTACTTGCGGGCGCTCTTTTTGGTGGTGGGAGCCTTGATCACTTCCACCTCCCGTTCGAGGATCATCCGGTTGTATTTCGGCACCTCCTCGGCGATGATGCGGTTGTATTTCTCAATCTCGGTGTCGATCTGCCCGGTAAGCTCTCCCTTCACCGCATAGGCGGAGGCAGTGGGTTTGTAGGTACCCATGCCGGTGAGGCTGTTCAGGTGAGCCAGTTTGTTGGTCAGGCGAATGGGATAGTTGAGGGGATCCTGGCCGCTTCGGTTCTTGGTCTGGTAAAGCGTCTCCTCGATCGCGGTGAGGCTGTCGATGATCGAGGTGCCGTACCCTTTGATCTCCTCATCGGCGATGCGGTCCTGGAACTCCTTGATCTGGGTGCGCACCTTGCGCAGGTCGATGATCACCTGGTGGGCCTCACTGGCCTTGTCCTGCACTTCTTTCATGAACGTGAACTGCGCCTCCCGTTCGGCATCGGTGGCCTGTACCCGCGGATCGGCCTTGATGGTAAAGTCTTGCACCTGCTGACGCTCCCCTACGGAGAACGCCACCTGGTAATCACCGGGGAGTGCCATGGGCCCTCCGGCACCGGCCCACCACAGGATCATGCCGTCCACCTCGGTACCTTCGGGATAGGTCATATCCCAGTTGATCGTCTGCCCGCCGGCCTTGAGTTCCAACTTTTCGTCTTTCTCCTTTGCAGTGGTGGTCCAGCTGCGGATGGTGTCTCCTGCCTGAAGAACGGCCATGGTCATGGGCATCGAATCCTTAGCCATAGCCTCGCTCAGGTAGAGCTGGAAGTTAACGCCTCCCGGGTGGTTCTGACCGGCCGTACGGCTGCTTCTGCTGCTACCCCCCATCCGCCAGGCGTCGGCGGGTTGGAAGAGGTGGAAATCCGCATTTTTGGCTACGGCATCTAGTTGTTTGAGGGGCGTCACGTCGTCCATAACCCAGAAGCTGCGTCCCTGGGTAGCTACGATCAGGTCGTCGTCCTTAAAGGCGAGATCCGTCACGGGTACGATGGGCAGGTTCTGCTGGAAGGCGCGCCAGTTTTTACCGGCGTCGAGGCTCAGGTACAATCCTTCTTCGGTGCCCGCAAAGAGCACGTCGGGATTACCGGGGTACTGACGCACGACCCGGGTAAATTCACCGCGGGGAATGCCCTTATCGATCCGCTCCCAGCTCTTCCCATAGTCGGAGGTGTGGAAAAGATAGGGGGTAAAGTCGCCCGACTTGTAGGAGGTGCCGGCGGCGAATACGCCTCCGGTCCCGCGGCTGTCCACGTCCAGGCTGTTCCACATGATGTACTTGGGTGCATCCTTAGGCGTGACGTCGGTCCAGTTTTCCCCGTTGTCCCTGGTCACGAACAGGAGTCCGTCGTCGCTGCCGGTCCAGATCACGCCGGGCTCCTGGTGGCTTTCCGTAGCGGCAAAGATGGTGGCGTAGTATTCGACGCTGGTGTTGTCCTGGGTGATGGGCCCGCCACTGCTTCCCAGTTTTTCGGGTTCTCCGCGGGTAAGGTCGGGACTGATGATCTCCCAGGTCTCGCCCTCGTTGGTGCTGCGGTGCACATGCTGGCTGGTGGTGTAGAGTAGGTCGGGGTCGTTGGGACTGAAAAAGATCGGGAAGTTCCACTGGAAGCGGTACTTCATGCCCTCTGCGCCGTAGCCCATGGGATTATCCGGCCATACGTTGATGGCGCGGACCTGGTTGTTTTTATGGTCGTAACGGGTCAGGAAACCGCCGTAGCTGCCGCCGTAGACGATGTCCGGATTCTCGGGGTCGACCGCGATGTGGGCGGATTCGCCGCCTGCGGTTTCCTCCCAGTCCGAGATGCCGATGGTACCGCCGTCGGCGCGGGAGCGGATGCGGACGGTGGAGTTGTCCTGCTGAGCGCCGTAGATGCGGTAGGGAAAGCTGTTGTCCGTAACCACCCGGTAGAACTGGGCCGTGGGCTGGTTCTCGTAGGTGCTCCAATTCTCTCCCTGGTCAAACGAGACCTGCGCGCCCCCGTCGTCGGCAATGATCATACGCTCGTTGTCTTCCGGAGCGATCCAGAGGTCGTGGTGGTCGCCGTGGGGCGCGTTATTGGATTCAAAGGTGCGGCCCCCGTCGGTGCTGTGGTGGTAGCTTACGTTCATGACGTACACGCCGTCGATGTCCTGGGGATCGGCATAGATGCGGGTGTAGTACCAGGCGCGCTGGCGCAGGGCGCGGTCGTCGCTCCGGGCGGTCCAGGTTTCCCCCGCGTCGTCGCTCACGTAAACGCCGCCGCCTTTTTCATTTTCAATGATGGCGTACACGCGGCTGCTCTCCACGGGACTGACCGCCACGCCGTTGATGCCCCAGGTACCCTTGGGCAGTCCCTTGTTGCCGGTGATCTCCTTCCAGGTATCGCCACCGTCGGTGGTCTTCCAGAGGCCGCTGCCCTCTCCGCCGCTCTCGAGGCTGTAGGGGGTACGCCGGATCTTCCAGGTGGAGGCGTAGAGGACGCGGGGATTGGAGGGGTCCATGCTCAGGTCCACCGCCCCGGCACCCGCAGTAGCGAAGAGGATACGCTCCCAGGTGGTGCCGCCGTCCGTACTGCGGTATACGCCGCGCTCGTCGGTGTCTTTGTAGAGGTCTCCCATCACGGCGGCGTAGACGACGTCCGGATTCTGGGGATGGACGCGCACGCGGGCGATGTGGCGGCTCTTTTCGAGTCCGATTTGCTTCCAGCTTTTGCCGGCGTCAATGGATTTCCACATACCGGAGCCGTAGCTGACGTTTCCGCGAACCGTCTCTTCGCCACCGCCAACGTACAGCACGTTGTTGTTGCTTTCGGCTACGGCCACGGCACCGATGCTGCCGCCGAAGAAGCCGTCGGAAATATTGGTCCACGTCTGGCCGCCGTCCTTGGTCTGCCACACCCCGCCCCCGGCCGAGCCGAAGTAATACAGGTTGGGTTTATCGGCCACGCCCGTCACCGCCGCCGAGCGACCTCCCCGGAAGGGGCCGATGTTGCGAAACTGTAGGGAAGAATAGATGGCGGTATCGATATCCTGAGCGGCCAAGCCTAAACAGCACAGGAGCAGGATGAGGGTAGAAACAAGGCGCATGGAGGGAGCTGCTTAATGGTTGAGGGTTGAAGATAACCATTCCACAAAATTTACCCTCCCTGCCGCCTCACACCACCGCGTAGAAGCGGTTGTCTCCGGACTGCCCCAAGCGGGTATTGGCCTGCTCGACACTGAAGGCGTCCGGATTGAAATCCTGGGTAATCCAGCCGGCCATTTCCTCGTAATCGGGGCTGCCGGGGTCCTTCAGGGCGTCCAGCATCCGCTTGTACTCCGTCATGCCACCCATGTCTTCGGGAGGACAGGCGCCCCGCCCGCCCGTACATTCGGGATAATGGTGATCCGGTGACGCGTACGTTTTCTCCACCAGTGAAACGTTGTGGTACCAGTTGTCAAACTCGTAGCCGCAATCCTGCCCCTCGGTGGTGAGCAGGTCCTTCAGCTCCGGTTCGCCGGTGGAGGGCAACTCGAGTTGCTGGGGGGGGAAAAACTGAAATTCTTCCGTCCCCCGCCAGCCCATCACCGCCTGCAGGATGTGGTGCAGCTCAGTTTGCCGGACCTCCGCCGGCACGAGTAGTTTACGCCAGATTCGGGGACTGGGATTGCCGTCGTCGAGGGTGACTTTGAGGGAATAAATCACCGACTGAAGGTTGTCGGTGGTTTTCACCAGATCCGGCAGCTCCACCGGTTCGTCGTTTTCGACCACCACCGGGGCGGGCCCTTCGCAATGCTCGTCCACGGGGTTGGTCAGTGCGATGGGTTCGCTCGTCTCGTCCTCCTCCACTGGCTGCTGCTGCAATTCCGTGAAGGCCGCGGCGTAGTACGCTTCCAGCTCGCCTTCCGCTTCGTCGTCCGCTCCCGCCGTTTCGCGATCGACAATGACGTCCCAGAGGGCCAGCAAAAGCGCATCGATGGCCGGCAGATCGGAAACGGGCGGTTCATTCTCCTGCTGCCCGAAGTGTTGCTGGTAGGCAGTGTAGGCCCGGAGGACGTCCTGGGCGGTCAGTTCGGGATGAGCTTCGCGGACCTCCGCGGCGGCCGTTGCCAGGGCGTGTTGTAAATTGTGAGTCGACATAACGTAAATATTCCCACAAAGATACCACTATACCCATGCCGATTTTGCAAGTGGGCAGTAAAGGAAAAGAAGTCTTGCGGGTTTCTGCCCACGCTACCACCCGCCTGGTCGATCAGGTTGCCGAAGAAGAACCCCTGGAGATCGCCCTCCACTACCGGGGACGTCGGCTCCCGGTAGCCATTACCATGCGGACCCCCGGACAGGACCTTCAGCTCGCCATCGGTTTCCTCTTTACCGAGGGCATTATCCCCCCCAATCTCCCCGTGGGCGGCGGCGCGCAGGTGCGGGTGAACGCGGTGGAACTGCCTTGCCCCCCCGGCTTCACCCCGGACCTCCGACGTACGGAGCGCCATTCCTATACCTCCAGCAGCTGCGGCGTGTGCGGGAAGACCGCGCTCGATATGGTCTACCAAACCCTTCCTTTCCCGGAGTGTCCAGCCTCCTGGGGGGTGGAGCCTGCGGTTCTCCATGCCCTGCCCCCGGCCCTCCGCCGCGCCCAGGAACTATTCCAGGCCACCGGCGGGCTCCATGCCGTCGGACTCTTTACCCGGGAAGGAGAACTGGCGCACCTGGCCGAAGACGTCGGGCGCCACAACGCCCTCGACAAGCTGATCGGCCACGGCTATCAGTCGGGCTTGCTTCCCTTTTCCGATCACCTCCTCCTGCTCAGCGGCCGGGCCAGCTTCGAGCTGATCCAGAAAGCGGCCATGGCCGGTATCTCCTTCGTGGCCAGCGTAGGCGCGCCGTCCAGTCTGGCCGTCGAACTGGCGGAAGACCAGGGCATTACCCTCTGCGGATTCCTCCGGGCCACGACCTTCAACTGCTATACTCATCCGGAGCGGATCGCCCTGCCGGAGGCGGGAACATAAGCCCGGTATCCTGCATTCCTCCCTTTAGCCAACCCAACTGACCATGCCCTCCGAACTGACTCCAGAACGCCTCACCGGCCTCGAACTTAAGCCGCCCTACAAAAAGGCGGGCGGCCTGCCCGCCCTGGGCTATTCCCTCCAGCACGTCACCGAGTACATGCACGTGGGCGATGGGCTGGAAACCCTGGCGAAGCTCAACCAAAAGGGTGGCTTCGACTGCCCCGGCTGCGCCTGGCCCGACCCCGACGATAGCCGGACCCCCATGGCCGAGTACTGCGAAAACGGCGTGAAAGCCATCGCGGAGGAGGCCACCAAGCGGCGCATCGGTGCGGACTTCTTTGCCCGGCACAGCGTGGAAGAACTCGGTACCTGGACGGACTTCGAACTCGGGAAGAGCGGCCGGATTGCCCAACCCCTGCACCTGCGCCCCGGCGCCACCCACTACGCCCCCATCACCTGGAACGAATCCTTTCGGTTGCTCGGCGAACAGCTCCGGGGCATGGAACCCGACGAGGCCATTTTCTACACTTCGGGCCGCGCCAGCAACGAAGCGGCGTTCCTCTACCAGCTTTTGGCGCGGGAGTACGGCACCAATAACCTGCCCGACTGCTCCAATATGTGCCACGAAAGCACCAGCAAGGCCCTGGCCGAGGTGCTGGGACTGGGCAAGGGCAGCGTGACCCTCGAAGACATTCACGCGGCCGACCTGATCATCTGCATGGGTCAAAACCCCGGCACGAACCACCCCCGGATGCTGACGGCCCTGGAAAAAATGAAGGAGAACGGCGGACGCATGATCAGCGTCAACCCCCTGCCCGAAACCGGGCTCCTGAACTTCGTTAACCCCCAGCGCCCCCTGAAGATCGTAAGCGGGGGTACCGACCTCAGCGACCTCTTCCTGCAGGTACGCATCAACGAGGACCAGTCTCTCCTGCGGGCCTGGCTCAAACTCCTCTACGATCGGGAACAGGTGGCCCCGGGCGAATTTTTCGACCAGGAATTCATCGCCGAATATACTTCCGGCTATGCGGCCATGGCCCGCCAGCTCGGGGAGACCGACCTCGAGGAATGCATTGCCAATACCGGACTGAGCCGCGACGAGATCGAGGAGTCGGCGGGGCTGATCCACGGCTCCCGCCGCATCATCGTCTGTTACGCCATGGGCCTGACCCAGCACGAGAACAGCGTGGATACCATTAAGGAGTTGGTCAACCTCCTGCTCGTAAAGGGCAGCATCGGCAAGCCCGGTGCCGGCATTTGCCCGGTGCGGGGACACAGTAACGTGCAGGGCGACCGCACCGTCGGCGTCTGGGACAAGCTGAAACCCGAGCTCGCGCAGGCCCTCCGGGACCATTACGCCTTCGAGCCGCCAACCGAGGACGGCTACGACGTGGTCAAGAGTCTCCACGCCATGGGCGAAGGCCGGGTAAACCTCTTTTTTGCCCTTGGCGGCAACTTCCTCAGCGCCACGCCCGATACCGAGCTCACCGCCCGCGGCCTGCGCAACTGCGCGATGACGGTACACGTCTCCACCAAGCTCAACCGCAGTCACTTGGTGCACGGTAGGGAGGCCCTCATTCTTCCCTGCCTGGGCCGCACCGAGAAAGACCTGCAGGCGACCGGGGAGCAGTTCGTAAGCTGTGAGAACAGCATGGGCGTGGTGCAAATGAGTAAGGGGGTACTCGAAGTAACGGATATGAACCTGATGAGCGAGTGTGCCATCGTCTGTCGGCTGGCGCAGGAAACACTTCCCCAATCGAAGACCCCGTGGGCGCAGTACCGGATGGACTACGATGCCATTCGCGAGGCCATCGCGGCCTGCATTCCCGGCTTCGGGGCGTACAACGAAAAGGTGAGGGAGCCCGGGGGATTTTACCTGCCCAACGGGCCCCGCCACCGGCAATTCGATACCTCCGACGGCAAGGCCCAGTTTTCCGTAACCGAACTCACGCCCCATCGTCTCGCGCCGGGCGAATTCCTCATGACCACTGTGCGGAGCCACGACCAGTACAACACTACTATTTACGGCCTGCACGACCGGTACCGCGGCATCCACAACGAGCGCCGCGTGGTGCTGATACATCCCGACGACCTGGCTAAGCTGGGCGCGGACGCGGGTGCGGTGGTGAACCTGGTGAGCACCTACGACGGAAAGGATCGCCACGCCCGCCGGTTCCAGCTGGTCCCCTACTCCATCCCCCGCGGATGCGTGGCTACCTATTTTCCGGAGGCGAACGTACTCGTCCCGAGCGGAGTGACGGCGCGGGGAAGCAACTGCCCGATCAGTAAGTCGGTGCGGGTCCGGATCAGTTTAGCCTGAGCCGCGCGACAACTATTGCCTACCCTTACGGCGTTTCCCAGCGGGAAAACCCCAGACCAGATGCCTCGCATTCACCAATCCCGCGGAAACGACTTTCGGACCTACGAGACGGCCGGCGACGGGCTCGTTGCCGAATACCAACTGGAGGGCAGCTACCGCTCGTACCGGATTCCCTACGAAAGCATCGATTTCGACGAGATCGTCACCGGAAGCGGACCCACCCGCAGTCAGCTGCTGACGCTGGCGTCCGTAGTCGCCAACCTGCTGCTGGCGCTTGCCATCGGGTTGCTGCTGGCCGAATTCGCAGCCTGGGCGGTTTGGGCGGCGGTCGTGTTTGCCGGCCTGTGCGTGCTGCCCCTGCTGTACTGGGCCCGGAAGGTGTTGCGCCAGCGAAAGACCAAAATTCTGGAGGGTAGCGAAGACCTGGAGTTTTACTACGATGCGGACGAACGGGACGCAGTAGACGACTTTGTTGGCGAGCTAAAAAAGGCAAAGACCGGCTACCTGCACCGCAAATACCTGAAGATCGATCGCCTGCTGCCGCTGGAAGAACAGAAGGCCAGCGTCGACTGGCTCTACCAAAACCAACAGATCGAGCGCCGCATTTACCAGGTTTACCTCGAGGAATACGAGCACCTCAAGTTGCTGCGCGGAAACTAGCCCTTACTCTTGCGGTTCTTCTTGCGCTTACGGCCGCCCTTCAGGCGATTGCGGTGCTTCTGTAATTCCTGGCGGGTCATGGGCACCTTCTTGTTCGTTTCCTTCTTCTCGTGGAAGGCCCCCTGAGAACTGACGTCCAGCTTTACCTCAACGATGGGCTGTACCGACTGCGGCATCTCCTCGGGGATGAGCTCATCGGAGATATCGAGGTCACCGGGCAGGGGAAGGGTGGTCACCTTCATGTCCATCAACTCCTCGATCTTTTCCAGCCAGGCTTCTTCCGTTTCGGTCGTAAAGGTGATCGCCGTGCCCTGGCGATCGGCCCGTCCCGTGCGGCCGATGCGGTGGATGTAATTTTCGGGCAGCTCCGGGGTGTCCACGTTGATGACGTGGGAGACGTCGCTCAGGTCGAGGCCGCGGCTTACGAGGTCGGTGGCCAGCAGGACGCGGTGTTCGCCGGACTGGAAGCGTTCCAGGCTGCGGAAGCGGTAATTCTGGCTCTTATTGCCGTGAATGACCCCGAGCTGATCGGGAAAATCTTCGTCGAGGCGGTCGAAGAGCAGGTCGGCGAATTTCTTGCCGGGGGCAAAGACCAGCACCCGGTGGTAGGTTTCGGCATCGCGCAGCAGGTGGCGCAGCAGGTTCACCTTGGTGTTGAAGTTGGGCACCCGGTAATCCAGCTGCTCGATGTTTTCCAGCGGGGTACCGGTGGGGGCGGCCTCCACGGTCACCGGAAACTCGAAGGTATCGGCGATGATGGCACTCACCTCCTCGGTCATTGTCGCCGAGAAGAGGAGATTTTGCCTCCGCTCCGGGAGCAAATCGATAATCTTGGTGAGCTGGGGCAAAAAGCCCAACTCCAGCAGCTCGTCGACCTCGTCGATCACCAACTGGCGCAGGGCACGGAATTTCAGGCTGCCGATTACAATGAGGTCGTAAAGCCGACCGGGCGTACCTACCACGATGTCGCAGCCCTGCTCCACCGCAACGGCGTTGACCTTGAGGTTTACGCCGCCGTAGACCCCGACCGTCACCACGTTCATGTAGGCGGTGAGCTTATCGATCTCTTCGACCACCTGTACGACCAGCTCGCGGGTGGGGACAATGATGAGCGTCTGCGGATAGGCGTGTTTCTGGAACTTCCACAGGCGAAGCAGGGGGAGCAGGTAGGCCAGCGTTTTTCCGGTACCGGTCTGGGCGATACCCACTACGTCCTTTCCCGACATCACTACGGAAAAGGCCCGCTCCTGGATGGGGGTGGGATGCTCCAGTCCGAGGTCAGCGAGGGCGTTGAGGAGGGGACTGGATAAATTGAGGTCGGAAAAAGTCATGCGGCAAGATACGCTAGTCCGGCACCTGTCCGGTAACGGTCAGCTTGTAGGCGCTGCGGTATTCGGTGGCCGTTTTGCCCGTGTGCTTTTTAAAGGCCCGGTTGAACTGGCTCACGGAATTGAATCCGCTGTCGAAGGCGACGTTCTGCACGCTGCTGTGGTCGTCGGCCAGCAGCTTGCAGGCGTAGACAATGCGGAAATCGTTGAGGTAGGTCACGAAGGTCTTGCCCGTGGTCTTTTTGAAATAGCGGCAAAAGGCGGGGACGGTCATGGCGGCGACGCGCGAAATCTCGTCCAGGGAGATGTCCCGGTCGAAATTAGCCCCGATGAACTCCTGGATCTGGTTGAAGCGTTCGAAGCCGTGGGTCTCCACCTCCAAGTGAAAACCCTCGGCGTTGAGGTTGTCGTACTCCTCACTCACCGCCAACTCGTTGAGGATATCGACGAGGAGCAGGAGCCTTCCCAGGGGCGGTAGCGTGATGAGTCGTTCCAGCCGGGTGCCCTGCACCGTGCGGGTGGTCCCGTGAAAACTGATGCCGTTGCGGGAGCGGTACATGAGATCCTTCACCTTTCGCATTTCGGGCAGGTCGAGAAACTCGTAGTTGGGAAAGCTCTGGGCGAATTGTACGACAGTTTCTTTCTCGTTGCGCGTCATGCGGTCCGTAAATCCAAGGTGGGGCAGGTTGGAGCCGAGGAGGATGAGGTCTCCGTCCTGATAGTGACTGATGTGGCTTCCGACGTGGCGACGGCCGTGGCCACCGCGGACGTAGACCAACTCCAGTTCCGGATGGTAGTGCCACTTGGGAAGTTTCCCCACCCGCAGGCGCGGCTCCGGGTAATGTTTGACGAGAAAGGAAGTTCCGGGGCTCGGAATTACCCGCTCCCGCACGGGTTGAGTGGTCTCCATATCTAGGATGCGTTCAGTGCTAAAACGTACGGCCGGCAACAATAGTTACCCGCAATCATCCGCATGAATTGATCCGATTTACGCATAATCTGCAGCGATCCCGTACAACGGTCAAAATCTGCGCTACCCTCGCCAATTTATGCGTTAGGAGGGGTGAGATTGTCGCCGACCTTTGCAGTGCAAGGAGTTGATCATGGAGGTGGACGTACGTGCCACGCAAGTTTTAGAAAGTATTTATCAACCCCTACAATTTTTTCCAGATGAAAACCCTCTTCTTCACCCTGTTGTTTGCGACCGTCACTTCCCTGTCGGCCTCCGTTAACCCCATCGACCTGGTCATCCAGACCGATCCTACCACCCATACCCTCACCCTGCGCACCACCACTTCCGTGGAGCACCCCACCACGGTAAAGCTGGTGGACGGCCGGGGTATGGTTCTCCACACGGCCAAGCTCAAGGAAGGCGACTTTCTCAACACCCGCTTCCAGCTTTCCGCCCTCCCCAGCGGCACCTACGCCGTGGAGATCACGGATGAGCTCGGCAAAACCACCCAGCCACTCTTGCTCGATCGTGAGGGCATCACCTCCGACCCGGCCCTGGCTACCCGGACTTACTACCCTACCGTCAACCTCAACGACAAGTTGTTGACCATCAACTACCTCAATACCACCGGCCACAGCGTGAATATCCGCCTCGTCGATGCCAAGGGCCACGAGGTAATCACGGACCGACTGACCGCCGGCCCTACCGTACAGCGTGCCTACAGCCTTAAAAACCTGCCCGCCGGGGAATACTACGTCACCGTTACTTCCCGCGATGTACCATACTATACGACCAGCCTTAAACTGGACTAAGAATTTTTGCATGATCGACTTTAAGTTTCGCCCCTTCGCCTTTCCGGCGGAGGGGCCTTTTTTTGTCCGCCCTTTTCACGCGGTCTAAAAGACTTACCTTTCGCGGGTACCCACCCCACCCCAATGCCGCGAGTAGTTTTGTTATTGGTCTTCCTGATCGTATGTACGGCACCTGCCTGTGTCGATCCCGTGGTGCCCCAGTATGATTATCAAACCGGCTTCTTTCTGGTCGAGGGCAGCATCGTTAACCGCAGCGGTGCGAGTGAAGTCCGGATCAGCCGCAGCGAACTGCAGTTCGGCACCTACATGCTCAGTCCACTGAGCGACGCTACGGTTTCTACCACCTCCAATGGCGCTGGCGATGTGACCTGGCGGAAAACCGAAGTGGCGGGTACCTACCGTCCGGATTCCGCCTACGTTCCCGAGCCCGGCCGCCGCTACGTCCTGCGCGTCGTTACCGCTACCGGCGAGATTATCGAATCCGAACCCGAGGTCATGCCCGAACCCGTCGGCATCGGGGACCTGCGTATGCGCTTTGCCCAGGAAGCTTACTTCAGCGTAGAACGCGACCGCTTTGTCCCGGCCTTCACCCTCCTCCTCGATGTCGACGACCCGCCGAATGCCGACAATTTCTACCGCCATCGCTTTCTCACGTGGTCGGAAACCGCGATTTGCGCCACCTGTTACAACTCCGTCTACCGCAATGGCGAGTGCATCCATACGCCCAGGGTGGATTACTACGACTACCTCTGCGACGGGCCCTGCTGGACCATCGCCCGCGGCAAAGCGCTGAATCTACTCTCCGATGAACTGAATCCGAACGGCAGCTACCGCAACCTGCCGGTCGGACAGATCGACTTCGTGGGATCCGGAGGACTCCTCGCCGAGGTGCAGCAGTACGCCATCTCACGCAGTGCATACGGCTACTACAAAGTAGTGGAAGGGCTCACCGAGGGCAGTGCGGGCCTGAATGCCCCCCTACCCGCCGCGCTGTACGGAAATATGCGTGATCTCAGCGACCGGCAGTCCAACGTACTGGGCTACGTGGCCGCTACGTCCCTCACGACCCGGCGCCTATACTGGAACCGCGATTCTATTCCCGGTACTCCCATCGTCGGGACTCGCGTGCCCCAACTCGAACCGCTTGCACCGAGTCCGCCCAGCGCACCCTGCTCCGGCCCCAACTTCACCCGGCAGCAACCCGAAGGATGGCGCAATTGACTCCTTCCCCCGGCACCCGCGAACCCGCCCAACTTTTCCTGATGCGCCCTGTTTTGCTGCTTTTCTTCTGTTGCTTCCTGGGTACTGCCGTGCTGCCGGGGCAATCCAGTTACCGGGTACAGGTGCGGGTGACGGATGCGGCGACGGGCGGGGCGCTGCCTTACGTCAATGTTCAACTTGCCAACAGCGTTGTCGGAGGCATCACGGACGAGGCGGGGGAGTATACCTGTACCCTGCCGGCCGGTAAGGTGACGATTCTCGCCTCCTTTGTTGGCTACGATGCCTTTCGCTTGAGCACGGAGGTGAGCGGTCCGATGAAGGTGGCCATCGCCCTGGTACCCGCCGCCGCAACCCTGGAAACGGTCATCATCAGCAGCAACGACGCCAGTGCCCGCCTCGAACAGCCGCTGATGGGAGTGGAACGCCTGAGCATCAGAGAAATTGAGTTGCTCCCGGTGGCCCTGGGAGAAGTAGACGTATTTCGCGGCCTCCAGTTGGTGAGCGGCGTTAACTCCGCCGGGGAGGCAAGTAACGGGCTGAGCGTCCGGGGCGGAACGATCGATCAAAACCTGGTGCTGCTCGACGGGGCACCCGTGTTTACGCCGACCCACCTGTTCGGCTTGTTCTCGGTGTTCACCCCGGACGCGGTAGGGAGTGTCGATCTCTACCGGGCCAATATCCCCGCCCGCTTCGGGGGAAGGGTCACCTCGGTGGTGGACGTAAAAACGCGTAATCCTACCAGCGACCACTTCAAACTTCAGGGAGGCATCGGCCTGGTGTCCAGCCGTTTAAGCGTAGAAAGCCCGCTTACTTCGGATAAGCGGCTGAAGCTGCTCGCCGCAGCACGCATCGGCGTGAACGACTTCATTTTCGGACTCTTCGACCGGTTGAAGAATACCCGCAGCAAATTCGGGGATGCCTCGGTCAAACTCCGGTATGCCCCGAACGCCAACAACCTGTTCACCTTTTCCGGATTTTACAGCCGCGACTTCTACCAGATCGACCTGCTCAATCAGTTCGGGGGCATTGTCTCCCAAACCAACCAGTACGACTACGCTACCCTCAACGGTACCGTGGAATGGCTGCGGCTCTTCAGTGAATCTACCAGCCTGCTAACCCGAGTGGTGAGTAGCGACCACCACCCCACGGTAATCTTTCCGGAGGAGGGAGTCGACCAGGAGGTGGCGTATACGTCACGGATCCGTTTTCAGAGTATCCAATCGGGCCTCGATCACCGTACGCCGGGCAATCACCTGCTCTCGGCCGGCTTCCAACTGATCCACTACGGCCTCCAACCCGGCCGGCTCGACCCCGGAGGCTCTTCCAACGTCCAGGGCGTCGACCTGATGCAGGAGCAGGCCGCAGAAGCGAGCCTGTACCTGGAAGGCGAATGGAAAGCCAGCCGGCAGTTAACCTTCTCGGCAGGCCTGCGCTACACCCGCTTCCTGCAGCTGGGCCCCGGTGAGCTCCGCTATTACCCGGAAGGGGAGGAACTTGTACCCGGCAGCTTTACCTCCACGACCGATTTCGGCGCGGGCAGCACGATGACCACCTACGGAGGTTTCGAACCCCGCATCGGCCTCAGTTTTCAGGTGGGCCCAGCTACCAGCTTAAAGGCCGCCTACGCCTTGAACCGGCAATACCTGCAGAACATTTTCAATTCCACCACTCCCCTGCCGAGCAGCCGGTGGAAGGTGTCGGATAATAACGTTCGCCCCCAGGTAAGCCAACTCTACAGCGCCGGAATTTACCAGGTGATCGGCAGTAAGGGATATGAGATCAGCGTGGAAGGCTACTACCGCTCCATCGAAGGCCTGCTGGAATACAAGCCCGGCGCGGAGTTTTTCCTAAACCCCACGGTGGAAGTAGACCTGCTGCAGGGAAAGGGCAAGGCCTACGGTGCCGAGCTGAGCGTAAAGAAGACCAGCGGCACCATTACCGGTCAGGTAAATTACGCGTACGCCCGGGCGTACAATCAGGTGTCGGGGCGTGGTCTGCGGACCACCATCAACCAGGGGGCGTGGTACCGCGGCTACTTTGATCAGCCGCATACGCTGAATTCCAGCTTTACCATGGACGACGGCCGCACCCATCGCCTGAGCCTGAATTTCGTGGTCCAAAGCAACCGTCCCTATACCATTCCTAATGGCTTCCTCGTGCTGGACGGCCTCTCCGTGCCCGTATTTCTGGAACGCAACAACGCCCGACTGCCGCTGTACCACCGACTCGACTTTAGCTGGACCATCCACAACGCGAATATGAAAAAGCGACGGTGGGTCGGAGACTGGACCCTCACTTTTTATAACCTCTACGGACGTAAAAACGCCTACAACATCTACTATCAGCCCCGCCTCAGTGGCAAAGACGCGGATGTGTTCGGCGGGAGCCCGCTGGGCAGTTACCAGCTCACCATCTTCGGCTCCCCTATCGTGAGCCTGAGTTATGGGTTTAAATTTCAGTAACCGAGCGGAACGCTTCTACCAATCTATCCATGTCCTCCGCACGATTGTAAACGTTGGGCGAGACCCGGACCACGTCTCCCCGGTAGCTCACCGAGATGGCGTGTTTTATCATGGCTTCCCTTACCCGGTCCATCGAAAGGCCTTCCGGCAGGCGGATTCCCACCAGGTGATTTGCCCGCTGTGCGGGAAGGTGGAGATGGAGCCCGGCAAGTTCCGGGAGGATACCCGACCAGAGTGCGCCAGTATACTCCTGGATCCGCTCCGGGCGCCAGGCAGTTAGTTGATCGAGTGCTGCCTGCTGCATGGGAATCGCGAGAAAATTACTGTGTTCCCCGACGGAATACCTTGCGGCGAGTGGGCGGTAGGCATCGCGGTAGTCGGCCAGTCGGCTGAAGTCGTCACTGCCCTCCCGGTTGATCCAATTCTCTTCCAGGGGGATGCCGTCGTCCATCCGGGGTCCGTACCAGGCGTACCCGCATCCGTAAGGCCCCAGCAGCCACTTGTACCCGCCGGCGATCAGGGCATCCGGCCGGATCACTTCGACGTCAAAGGGCAGTGCGCCGATCGACTGGGTACCATCGACCACCAGCCAGGCGCCCACCTCATCGGTACGCCGGCGAATGGCCGCCAGGTCGTACAGCGTCCCGTCGGACCAGTGGACGTGGGCCATAGCTACGGCAGCCGTGTCGCGGTTGATCGCTTCCAGGACGGCGTCGGACCAACTGGTTGCTCCGGTGGGGCGTTTCACCGTGATCAGTTCGGCCCCTGTTTCCGCGCAGCGGCGGTGCCAGGGGTAGTAATTGCTCGGAAACTGATCCTGTACTACGATGATGTGCTGTCCCCGCCGGATCGGCAGGTTGCGGGCTACCGTCGCGAGCCCATAGCTTGCCGAGGGGGTAAGGGCCACGCGACCCGCTTCGCGTCCTCCGATCAGCTCGGCGAAGGAAGCGCGTAGCCGTTCTACGGGCTTAAAGAAAGCGGGGATGGGCATACCACTGTTTGCTTCCCGCCATTCCAGGGCCCGTCGGGCCGCCACTGCGCCGGCAATCAGCTGGGGGGAACGGCTGGCTCCGTTCAGGTAGACTTCGTCGTCTCTCAGGGGAAACAGGGCGCGCTGGCAGGGAAGCATAGCAAAAGTTTAGGCGGGATCGCAGGTGCAAGGGCCGCCAAGATAGAGCGGGCGTGGCGGATGCTTGAACCACGGTGGCAAAAGCGGGGTTGGTACACAAAGCCCCCAACCGCGTTGAGTACTCACATCCTGTTGTTGCTGCTGGCCGGCATTGCCCTGCTGGGTACATTTATCATTCCCAGCCTGATCCGGAACCGGATGGTCAGCCTGCCCATTCTCTACGTGGCGTTTGGCTTCATCGTCTTTCAGCTGCCACTTGACTTGCCCCTGATGAATCCGGAAGATGCCCGTCTCGACCGGCATTTGATGGAATACATTACCGAGTTCATCGTCATCATCAGCCTGGCGGCCACCGGCCTTAAGCTGGATCGAATACCTTCCCTGAAAAACTGGAGCGCGGGCATTTACCTGCTGGGAATTGCTATGCCACTGACCATCGCTGCCGTAGCGTTTCTTGGCTGGTGGTGGGTCGGACTCGCGCCGGCCAGCGCCATTCTGCTGGGCGCGGTACTTGCCCCCACAGATCCCGTTCTGGCGGCAAACGTTCAGGTCGGCCCCCCCAACGACGACGTGCCGGAAGACGACGTGCGGTTTGGACTGACCCTGGAGGCAGGCTTGAACGACGGACTGGCCTTTCCTTTCGTGTACCTGGCGATCGCCCTGGTGGGCGCCGAGTCCGTAGCGCAAACCGTACTCACGTGGGCGTGGTGGGATTTTGGCTACCGGATCGCGATGGGCATCGGAATGGGGGTGGTGATGGGTCGGCTGCTGATTTATGTTTTTTACACATTCAAAGAGAAAATTGCGGCGGTACGTGACACCGAAATCGAGTCCGGCTTCTTCGTCCTGGCCGCGGTGCTGCTTACCTATTCCCTTACCGAAATGGTCGAAGGCTACGGCTTTCTGGCGGTATTCGTGGCTTCCGTAGCCAGTCGGCAGGGACGAAAAAACGATGAGTCCAAAGCCGCCGAAATTGAAAATTACCAGGCGGCGGATCAGGTGGAACACGCTATTCTGGGCATATTCCTTATTGCCTTTGGTGGCATTATCGGAACGGGGGGACTAAATGATCTCACCCTCTCGGGAGCCCTGGTGGGAATTCTGCTCATCTTACTTATTCGTCCCCTCTCCGGTCTCCTCAGTTTTTTACCATCCGGGCTACCGTGGGTCGAAAAAGTCGCCATCAGCTACTTTGGTATTCGCGGGGTAGGCTCGCTGTATTACGTGGCTTATGCCCATAACTCGGAGGCCTTTCCGGAGATCGATAGCGTATGGTCGATTGTGAACTTCACCATGCTGGCCTCCATCCTGATCCACGGCATTAGTGTGAACCCCGTCATGCGGTGGGTCGACCGACGCATGGGCCGGGAGTCACCGGCCGCCTAAGCGCGACTTCGTTGGGGGGAAAATGGCCATCATGCTGCAGCATGCGGTCCATCCGAATCCAGCAATCGTCCTCCAGCTGTAAATACGTTTCTTCCCGATCGGTTTTGGTATCCTTCAGGCGCAGGTCCGTAGTGAATGGTTTTCCATCCGCATGCGTATATGTGAAGGGGATGGATTTGCCGCTTACGATCACCTGCTCGATGAAATCATATACGCTCTACGAACTGAACGGTCCGGCACTCTTCGTACGTCAGGTCGGCAGCAAAAATGAAGAGGGCGTCCAGGTGGAAGAGCGGCTCTTGACCGAGGCGAAGAGGGGGGACCGGCCACTTGCCGGCCGTAAATGTAGTGGGCGGTTCGCCGAGGTAGAAAACGTTCATAACTGGACTGTTAAAACGGCTGGTTTGCGCTTATCCAGTGATAAATCTGGTCATACCGCCATCCACGCTGATGGTTTGGCCGGTTATGAAATGAGCTGCCGGAGACAACAGAAAGGCAGCCATTTCGGCAAAATCATCCGGATTCCCGAGCACCCCGAGGGGAACTTCCGCAAGAAATGCTTTTTCGACTTCCTCCTTCGAGAGTTGTTGGAGGGCCGCAGCTTTCTCCAGCACCGTGGTGATGCGCGCGGTTGCATGATAGCCGGGCGCCAAGATATTCGCCGTAATCCCGAATTTCCCTTCTTCCCGGGTGAGGGTCTTTACGAAACCCGCGACCGCGGCCCGAAAGGCATTGCTGAGTACGAGGTTGTCGATGGGTTGCTTAATGGAGACACTCTCAATGAAGAGCAGGCTGCCACCCCCCTGCTTCCGCAGCACGGGAAGCAATTGCTTCGTGAGCTGGATCTTCCACCTCAGGGTGCTGCGGTAGGCAGTATCCCACTCGTCGAGGGAGAGATCGTTGATCTGCCCAGGAGGTGGTCCTCCAGAATTAAAGACACAACCGGCCACCTTGTACTGTTGCAGTGCCTCCCCAAGTTTTCGCACGGCGGTTCCATCGCTGAGGTCCGCGGGATGGGGAATAAACTGGTCGCCATGGGCCGTGGCCATAGCGCTGAGCTTGTCGCGGCTCCGGGCTATACCAACAACGATAGCCCCCTCCGTAAGCAGTCGCTCAGCGACCGCTTTACCTAATCCCCCACTTGCTCCACCGACGGCGAATAGCTTTCCTCTCAGTCCTAAATCCATGCGCCAATCTACGCATTTACCGGGTCAGGGCGGCAAGGGCAGCGGCGGGTTGTACGATCCGTCCGGTGATGCGGGTTTCGGAAGATTCCTTGCCCGTCGCGTTGATGATCCGGTACGCTTCCTGGTAGGTGAGGTCCGGATCGAGGGACTTCATCACCCCGAGAAGACCGGCTACAAAGGGACAGGCCATACTTGTTCCGCTGTACTTGCGGTATCCGTTGCCGGGTACGGTGCTATAAATTCCGACTCCCGGAGCGGCAATGGCAAGCTTGATATTTTCCGTCCGGTTGCTGAAGGGTGCCCGAAGCAGCAATTCATCGATTGCCGAAACGGTAATCATGCCTTCCGCATTTGCGGGAGCGTAGTCTTTGGCATCCCGGTTGGAATTTCCGGCGGCGGCCACGACGATAACTCCGTTGCGATGTGCATACTGTAATGCGGCACTGTACGCCCGCTGGCTACTTTGGTTACTCATCCCGCCGAGGCTCAGGGAGATCACGTCGGCGCCTTCGTCGGTCGCTTCGATAATGCCGGCGATGATGGTCTTTTGGGTTCCCATGCCTGCTGCACTTAACACCTTGATGGAACTGACTTCCACGAAGGGACTGTCACCCGTGCCGGCTAGACTGCCGATACCGAGTCCATTGTTAGTGACGCCCGCTGCAATTCCCGCACAGTGGGTACCGTGCCCATGGGAATCATTGTTGTATTTCTCTTCGATGGAAAAGTAATTATCAACGAGATCTTCGTGCTTTCCGTCGACTCCGGTGTCGAGAATGACCACTTTGGCGCGTTTACGGGCAGTTTGCTTAGCCAGCAGGCGGTAGTAGTCGTCCATATCCAACACCGTCATGGCCCACTGTTCGCTGGTAAACGGATCGTCGATGGAGAGCGACTGGGTGCCCACGGGCGCGAAAACATCCTTTGATTCCGTAATGAAGGGCTCGACGAGTATGGTTTCGTTGGGCTCGGTATACGCTACAGAAGAAAGTCCGGCGAGCGCACTCACGGCTAGGGGAGTCAGGTTACCGCTCAGCGTGTAGTAGTTGTCGAGGTAGGTGTCCGATGCAGCTTCCGGAAAGAAGGCCCGCTCGAGCGATAATCCCCGGGCCGCGGCAAAACCGGACAATTCACCGGAGGCAGCTCCCTCCCTGAGTTCTACCAGGAAGCTATCTCCGGCAGCCGGTACTAGGCTGGCTTCCTGGGCACCCTGCTCCTCCGAGTTGATGAGTTCATCGAGGTAGTGTACCGCGGCAAACATGCCGAAAATCAGCACGACGGCCATCCAGACGGAAATCTGCTTCTTCACGGCCATAGACTGTACAAAACCCACCATACCGAGCATGATGAAGTCCTTCAGAATCTTGGGAAAAGCACTGGAGGCTATTGAGACGGACGTGAAATCGGTCCAGGCGATCAAGCCTACTCCGGCGTACGTCAGGATCATCCAGAGCGAGGCATCTTTCAGGTTACGGCGCCAGAACCAGAGCGACAAAGCGAGGGCAGTCAGGAGTAACATGGGGATATTTTTACCTAAAATACGGAGTTTGGCCGACTACCCTGGGCGGGTACTAGACAGATGCTACTACTTGAACGCTTGAGGGGTGGTATTTAGTTGGGTCTTGCTTTCGGCGCGACCATAACTCGGGTTACTCTACCAATTTAAGGAAGCGCCGGCCCCGGAGGGGGGCATCCTACCCTAGCGAGGCGGTGAAACCCCTCGCGGTCATTTCGTAGCGTACGTTACCCGGCCCCGGAGGGGACGTAGTTAGGGAGCAGGGCGGCGGAGAGCGTGTTCCCTCGCGGTGTTCCCCGTACGACGGATTTACTCATCCTGGCGGGGTAGCAAAGCTAGCTGCACTTCCCGCGGCGACAGTGTTTCCCACGCTCGGGCCAGTCGGCCACTCGACCATTTAAGGAAGGGCCGGCCCCGGAGGGGACGTCTCAGAGGAGCGAGGCGGCGAAGAGCGGTGTCGAAGATGCCGCGCGTAGTCACTCGCGGTGTTCTTGCACAAGGCGTAAGGTCATTATATTGGTACTAATACCGTACGCACCTGGAGACTGCAGGTACTCTGCTGCTGCCCCCCGAACGGAGAATGCCCCGCCGCTGGGTAGCGACGAGGCATTCGTAAAATTGGCGGCGACCTACTCTCCCGGGATCAAGTCCAAGTACCATCGGC
>JBBSPZ010000011.1:0-85909 GCA_038258275.1 Chitinophagales bacterium
AGGTCTCCAGGCCGGACTTGCGGAGGAGACGGGCAACTTGTTTGGCGAGGGCTGTTACTTCTTCCATGGCGGGAGCTCTATATATAAGTACGTGGGTGGTCAGGGAGACGAGGATAGTAGTTGACCAAAAAAAGTTGTGGTTCAATCGTTACCAGCCCCGGTCATCCCGGGCCTTCACGAGAGCTGCTTGCTGCTTCTCCGTACGGCAGAAGGTGGCCATCAGTTCCGGCACCTTATCCGTGAGCCGTTCCAGTAACTCTTCCGAAGTGTAGCGATCCTCCTGCAGGGACTGACTGAGTACCTGCAGGGCGGACACCACTTTTAGCTCCTCGGCCGTGGCGTAATCGCGCATGTTCTTCCGGGCGTCCCGCTGCGGAAACTTGATCTTCCACTCCTGGGCGGTCATGCCCCACATGGCCAAGTTGATGATGTCGCCGACCATCTTGCCGGAGAGGATCTTCATTTCCAGCTTGGCCCCGCGGGGTAGTCGCTGCTGCGCCTGGCCGGCGGCCAGGGGGTAGGTTTCGGCGGCGAGTTCGCGGGAGAAGCGCTTCAGCTGGGCGTCCTTGCCGTAAAGAAGTTCCTGGGCCTGTAGGTAGGCGTCGACGGTCTCGACGTAGAAGGCCGCACTCAGCCAGTTGGCGAAGTGGATGGCCCACTGCGGAGAGCAGTAAGTTCCTCCGTAGCGGCCGCGCTTCACGAAGACGCCGGAGCATCCCACGTCTTCGAGTTCCTTAGCCGAAACGTAGAAGGTGTTGGAGCCGGCCGCATTTCTAATCCCTTCGAATTCGAAGGGATTAAAACTTGCGTTGTGCTTCTTCTCCCACGCCTCGATAAACTCCACCGTGGCCCGAGTACGCATCCAGTTGGCAATGTTGAGGGACGGATCCCCCTTCAGCTTCGCCATGTCTGTGATGCAGATGAAGCCGGTCTCCTTGTCCAGGCGGACCGGCGCGCCCTCGATCGTCAGTGTGTTCATGCTCCCCTCGGTAAGTTGAGGTAGCAAGATAGGGATTACCTAAGCTTCATAATTGCAATATGACTATGAAACCTGGGTAGTTTCGCGGGTGGTTTGGAACCCGAAGTCGATGATTTGGGGCTGATTACTTCGCTCTCTGGCTAAAGCACGAAGTTGCCATTCTACCAGATTCGGGACATGAGAAGGGCAAGGGATGACGGTAAGCTCCCAGCTCTATGCAGCGGGCAGCAGGTATCCACTCCGCTACCAAGCGGCCGACCGTAGCACACGGGCCAGCGCGTGGCGTACATCGGCAACCAGCGGGGCTTGTGCATAGTCACACCAGGCGGGAAGTGCCGGAGGTATCTAGAACGCCGTGCATGCTGCTCCCCCTTGACGAATAAGTAGAACGGAGGATCACCCTAAAGCAAATCCCCCACCTTGATCGGAAACACCTTCACCAGCTTCCCCGTCGCATTAAACACCGCGTTGACGATCGCGGGGGCCATGGAGATCACGCCGATCTCGCCGATTCCCTTGGCCCCCAGTTCGTTGATGATGTCGTCGTGCTCCTCCACGAAGATCACGTCGAGGTCGTGTATGTCGGCGTGGACCGGCAGGTGATACTCTCCGAGATCGGTGTTCATGTATTTGCCGAGCCTGGTATCGAGCAGGGTTTCCTCGCGCAGCGCCATGCTGATGCCCCAGACCATACCCCCGAGGATCTGACTCCGCGCCGTTTGCGGATTCATGATCGCGCCCCCCGCTACGGCGGTGACCGCCCGGGTGACGTTGATGATGCCCAGCTGCTCGTCTACCTCGACCTCGACGAAGGAGGCCGCGTGGGCCGCGCGGGTATACTGCTTGAGCTTGATGAGGTTGGGGAGGGTAGAGGTGGAGGCGAGGACCGACTCCTCCTTCATGGAGGTAAGCACGTCGGTGAGGGAGATGCTAACACTCGGCGTGTCCTTCACCACGATCGCTCCGCCGGTAAGGACGGCGTCTTCCGGCAGCGCGTCGCCGAGCGGAAAGCCGTCCATGATCTGCGCCAGTTTGAAGAGCTTGTTCTTCAGGGCCTGGCAGGCCGCCTTGACGGCCGACCCGACGACGCCCGTGGTGTAGGAGCCTCCCTGGATCGGAGCGAACGGAAGCGCACTGTCGCCGTACTCAAAGGTGACCGCTTCCAGGGGTAAGCCGAGTTCGTCGGCCGCGATCTGGGTCATCACGGTGTAGGTGCCCTGGCCGTTGTCGGTGACGGCGCTCCGCACGATCAGTCTCCCCTCCCGGGTGAATTCCGCCTCCGCCTTGCCGGGCAGGGCGATCACGTCCCAGATGCCCGAGCTCATGCCGTGGCCCACCAGGCGGTTGCCGCGGCGGTTGACTTCCGCGGTAGGCTTCCGCTCCGACCAGCCGAAGCGCTCCGCCCCCTGCCGGTAACATTCGCGGAGCTCCTTGCTGGAAAAGGGCTTGTCCGAGCTTACGTCCCGCTCGGTGTAGTTGCGCAGGCGAAATTCGAGGGGGTCCAGCTGGAGTTGGTCCGCCAGCTGGTCCATGGTGGTTTCAATGGCCAGCATCCCCGTGGAGCCGCCGGGGGCCCGCATGTCCAGGGGCGTAAAGCGGTCGAGGGGGACCAGCTTGTACTCCAGCGTCACGTTGTCGGCTGGATAGAGCATATTGGCGTGGTTGACGACCACTTCGGTGTAATCCTCAAAGCGGGAGGTCTCCGCCACCGCCGTGTGGTTGATGGCGGTGAGCTTCCCGTCTGCCGTAGCGCCGAAGCGGGTATGCTGTACGGTTTCCGGCCGGTGACCGAAGGTGAACATCTGGGCCCGGTCCATCACTACCCGTACGTTGCGCTTCAGCTGCAGGGCGGCCATGACGCAGAGGACCAGCTGGTACTGTGGCCGCAGCCCCGAACCGAATCCACCCCCGACGAAGGGCGCGATGACCCGTACGTCCCCGAAGCTCAGCCCGAAGAGGTTGCTGACGTAGATCTGGGAGTTGCTCGTCCCCTGGGTCTTGTCGTAGATCGTCAGTTTACCCTCCCCCTCGTACACCGTGGTGGTGGCGAAGAGTTCGAGCGGATTGTGGTGCTGAGAGCCGTGGTGGAAGCGGCCCTCGAAGCGGGCGTCCGCCTCGGCGTAGGCCGCCTCGAAATCCCCCCGCGGATCCGGGGGCAGCGGCTTGAGCAGGGTGGCCAGTCCCTTGGCGGGTTTGCGGGCCTGGTCCAGGTTGGCCTGCAGGTCCACGTCAAAGGCTTCCCCGGCGTAGGTGATGTCGAGCAGGGAGGCCGCGTAGCGGGCCGCCTCGAAGGTTTCGGCTACCACCAGGGCTACCGGCTGTCCGTTGAATGCTATCTCCGCGTCGTACAGCGGCCGGAAGGCCGAGCCGGGCGGCGCGTCCATGTCTTTGTACATTACGTCGAAGCTCGCCAGCTGCGGGCGGCGTTCGTGGTGCAGGATCTCCACCACTCCGTCGACGGCGCGGGCCGCGGCTTCGTCGATGGCCGTGATCTTGCCCTTCGACACCGTGCTGTTGACGATGTAGCCATACAGCAGGCCGGGAACCCGGTACTCCGCCGCGTACTTCGCCTGGCCGGTCACCTTGAGGGCGCCCTCGATACGCCGGTGTGGTTTTCCTAGTTGCTCGTGCTGCTTCATGGTATTAAAGGGAGGGTTGCGCGCCGGGGCGCTGGGTGGAAGGATCGAGGGCCATCATGCCGTTGCGGACGATGGCGCGGCGGGCCAGTTCGATCTTGAAGTCGTTGTGGCCGTAGCCGGTCGCGCCGGCCAGCAGCAGGTCCGCGGCCTTCCCGAAGGCTTCCGGGGTCGGTTCCTGGCCAAGCAGGGCCGCTTCCGCCGCCGGTACCCTCCACGGTTTGTGGGCAAGGCCGCCCAGGGCGATACGCGCGCTTTTGATCCGGCCGTCCCCGAGCTCCAGCCCGGTGGCCACGCTCACCAGGGCGAAGGCGTAGGAGTTGCGGTCGCGCAGCTTGAGGTAACTGTGGTGGTCCGCGAAGCCGGCCGGCGGCAGGTCGATCGCGGTGATCAGCTCGTCGGCGCCCAGGGTATTGTCCCGCTCGGGGGCATCGCCCGGGAGGCGGTGAAAATCGGCCATGGCGATCTCCCGCGTCCCTTCCGGACCGGTTACCCGCACCACGGCCTCCAGGGCAGCCAGCGCCACCGACATGTCGGAGGGGAAAACCGCGATGCAGTGCTCGCTCTCGCCCAGGATGGCGTGCAGGCGGTTTTGTCCCCCGATGGCCGGACAGCCCGAGCCCGGCACCCGCTTGTTACACGGCGAGGCCGCGTCGTAGAAGTAGTAGCAGCGGGTACGTTGCAACAGATTACCGCCGTTCGTGGCGCGGTTGCGGATCTGGGCGGTGGCCCCGGCCAGGATGGTGCGCGAGAGCAGCGGGTACCGCTGCTGTACCAGCGGGTGGTAGGCGGTGGTATTATTGCTCACCAGGGCACCGAGGCGCAGTCCTCCGTCGGGCAGTTGGCTGATGGCCTTCAGCGCGCTTAGCCCGTTGAGGTCGACCAGCTTGTCGGGATGGGTCAGGTCGTACTTCCAGAGGTCGATCAGGTTCGTCCCGCCGGCGATGAAGGTATGCGCGGGCCGGGCGGCCACGGCTGCGACGGCCTTGTCGATACTCCCGGCCTTCAGGTAGTCGAAGTTATTCATGCTTGCCTTCCTTTACCGCCATGATGGCATCGATGATGTTGGTGTTGGCCCCGCAGCGGCAGAGGTTGCCGCTCATCAGGTCCTTGACCTCTTCGCGGGTAGTGCCGTGGCCGGCCTCCAGCATCGCCACGCCGCTGCAGATCTGCCCGGGGGTACAGTACCCGCACTGAAACGCATCGTGCTCGATGAAAGCTTCCTGCAGGGGGTGCAGCTTTCCGTCCGCCCCGATGCCCTCGATGGTCGTGATGTCGGAGCTCTGCTGCATCACCGCCAGGGTCAGGCAACTCAGGATGCGTTCGCCGTCGCAGATCACGGTACAGGCCCCGCACTGCCCGTGGTCGCAGCCCTTTTTCGTACCGGTCAGATCGAGGTGATCGCGCAGGGCATCGAGCAGGGAGACCCAGGGAAGGACGCGTAAGGACCTTTCGGTTCCATTCACGCGGAACGCGACGGAGTGGTAAGTTATAGGTTGGCCGGTGGACATTGGCGGGCAGTTGGGATGGTTGGCTGTAGTAATAATGCCAACGGGCGGTGGTATCGGCGATGTTCACGACCCGGCAAGAATATCCCCGGCAAAACGGCCCGGTAGCGCCGGGCGGCGCGTTCCCTTACTTCAGGGATCGCGTGATAAAGGACAGCGACCAGCCCCGCTTAACCGCGAAGAAGCGGACCAGGAATACCACGGTGATGGCAATGCTCATGCCCGCCACGTCCCCCAGCCAGGAGTCGATCAGCAGGAAGACCAGCGCACCCAGCAGGCAGGCGGAGGCGTAGATCTCCCGGCGAAAGATCAGCGGCACCTCTCCGGACAACACGTCGCGAATGACGCCCCCGAAGGTGGCCGAGACGACGCCCAGCATTACGGCGATGAGGGGCGACAGGCCGAAAGCCAGCGCCTTCTGCAGGCCGAGAATAGTGTAGAGCGCAATGCCGATCGTATCGAAGAGGAACATTGACCGGCGCAGTTTACCGATCTGGGCGTAGAAGAGTATGGAGAAGGCCACCGCCGCCATCACCAGGTACACGTACAGGTTGCCCAGCATCCAGCCGACCGGCGTGCTACCGATGAGCAGGTCACGCAGGGTACCCCCACCGATGGCCGTCACGAGCCCCATGATGAAGATGCCGAAAATATCAAACTTGCGCCGGATGCCAGCCAGGGCACCGGAGATGCCGAACACCAGGGTGCCGGCGTAGTCGATGAAGGGGATGAGGTAGTCGATGGGCGTGTATTTTCGCGCGGCCGCAAGTTACGGTCCCCTACCCTCTTTCGGGCTTTTCTGGACCGGCACGACCAGCAACCATCGTTGGTCGAAGAGGACAACGACGCCATGAAAGAATCCTACAGCATGGTCAACCCCGGCGGAAGTTTCTTCACCAACACGGAAGGGAGGCTACGAGAAAACCGTCCGATTCTTGTGGTAGGCGTGGAGGCGGCTTATTGTACCCCAGCCCGTCGGCGGACCAGCCCTCAATACTCCGCGCACTTCTCCAAACTATTCTTCCGCAAATAAGCGATGTGCTTCGCCAGCAGCCGCTGGTTGTTGGTATAGTTCCGCCGTTTGAAGGCCAGGTAGCCCACCGGCAGATCGACCTCCTCCAAGGAGAAGGTACGGTACTGGTAGACGTAGAACAGTTCGTTGCCGGCCAGTTGCAGGTTGGAGCGGGCACCGGGACCGAGGCCGAGCAGCGCGATCACGCAACACAGGTGGACAAGAGGGAAATTAGGCAAGGTCATTTTTGGCACATACGGCAGCGGAAATTCAACTGTTTCCAGCTTTCCCCCGCACCCGCGGCCCCGCCCGGCTTTCTTTCCGTTCTTTGCAGGACCGGCAGGTCACCCCCCGGCTTATCCCATCGTTCCCATGAACTACTACTTAATCATCTCCGGCCTCGTATTCCTGGCAGCGGCCTTCGGCTACCTCAACGTGCGCTTCCTGAAGCTGCCGACGACGATCGGGCTGATGTTCATCACCATCGTGTATACGCTGGGGGTGCTGGGCCTGAGCTTCTTCAACGATACGCTGCTGCAGGCGGAGGCGCGCCTGATCCGGGAGATCGACTTCGAGACGGTGCTGATGGACTACATGCTCAGTTTCCTGCTGTTTGCCGGTGCCCTCCACACCAATTTCCAGGACCTGCGGGCCCAGCGCTGGCCGATCATCGCCTTTGCCACCCTCGGGGTGCTGACCTCCACCTTTCTGATCGGGACGGCCACCTTCTACCTCCTCCAGCTGCTGGGCACGGACGTCAACTACATCTACTGCCTGCTCTTCGGGGCCATCATCTCGCCGACCGACCCCATTGCCGTCCTGGGCCTGCTGAAGCAGGCCAACGCCCCGAAGAAACTGGAGATCAAGATCGTGGGTGAATCGCTCTTCAACGACGGCGTCGGCGTAGTGCTGTTCCTGACCCTGTTCAAGATCGCTTCCGCCCCCGGGGAATCCATCGAGCCGCTGGGCATCCTGAAGCTGTTCGGTCAGGAAGTATTCGGTGGCATGCTGCTGGGCCTGGTGATCGGGTGGATCAGCTACCGGCTGCTGAAGTCCATCAACGATTTCAGCATCGAGGTCATCATTACCCTGGCCGCCGTGATGGTGGGCACGGTGGCCGCGGAGAGGCTGCACCTCTCCGCCCCCCTGGCCATGGTGGCGGCGGGACTGCTGGTCGGCAACGACCGGGTGCGGCATTCGGCCATGTCGGAAATCACCGAGCTGTACGTGGACAAGTTCTGGGAGCTCATCGACATCCTGCTCAATGCGGTGCTCTTCGTGCTGATCGGCATGGAAATGCTGATCCTGACCTACCAGGGCAACTACCTCGTGGCCGGCCTGCTGGCCATCCCCATCGTGCTGCTCTGCCGCTACGCTTCGCTGTGGCTGCCCGTCAAGGTATTCGAGCGGAAACTGGACTTCGTCCCCCATACCAACGCCATCATGACCTGGGGCGGACTGCGGGGCGGCATCTCCATCGCCCTCGCCCTGAGCCTGTCGCCGGAGATGAACCGGGAGATGTTCCTGGTCATGACTTACATGGTCGTGGTCTTCTCGATCCTGGTGCAGGGACTGACGATCGAGCGCGTGATCAAGCGCCTGCTGCCGGAAGCGGGCTGATGGGGCCCTATTCCTCCTCCCGGTAGCTGTCGAGCTCCTCCCGGGAGTACGCCCATCCCGTGATGGTGGCGTAGACCACGGGCACGAAGAGGATGGCCAGGAAGGTGACGGCCACCATGCCGCCGATGACTGTCCAGCCGATCGTCTGCCGCGAGGCCGCCCCGGCCCCGCTGGCCAGGGCCAGGGGGATCATGCCGAAGATGAAGGTGGCGCTGGTCATCAGGATCGGCCGCAGGCGGCTCGTGGCGGCGTTCACGGTGGCCTCGGCGACCTCCATGCCCTCCTCCTCCACGTTGTTCTTGGCGAATTCAACGATCAGGATGGCGTTCTTCGCGGCCAGGCCGATGACGGTGATGAGGCCGATCTGGGCGTAGATGTTGTTGTCGATCGTGGGCAGGCACCACAGCAGGAGCAGCGCCCCGAATACGCCGACGGGCGCGGCGATGAGGACGGCGAAGGGTACCGTCCAGCTCTCGTACAGGGCCACCAGGATCAGGAAGGCCATCAGGATGGAAAAGCCGAAGATCAGGATCGTGGTGTTGCCGGAATTTGCCTGCTCGCGGCTTAGTCCGCTGAAGGAGTAGTCGAAGCCGGTCGGCAGGTTCCCGGCCTCCTCGCGCAGGGCGGTGAGTACCTGTCCGCTGCTGAAACCCGGCGCGGCGTCGCCGCTGATGTCGGCCGAGCGGAAGAGGTTGTAGTGGCTGATGAGCGGCGCGGTGGGGGTCAGTTCGTAGCGCACGAGGTTCGACAGCGGGAGCATCGTACCGTTGGAGTTCTTGACGTAGTAATTCTCCAGGTCGGTGATGCTGGTGCGGTAGGCGGTGTCCGCCTGGGCCACGACGCGAAAGGTGCGCCCGTAGAGGGTGAAGTCGTTGACGTAGCTGCTGCCGAGGTAGGTCTGTATGGTGCTGTAGAGGTTGTTCAGCGGTACGCCGAGCTGCTTGGCGCGCTCCCGGTCGACGATCAGTTCGTAGCTGGGCGTCTGGGCCGTGAAGAAGCTGAAGGCCCGCGCGATCTCGGGCCGCTGGTTGACGGCGCCGAGGAACCGGTTCATGGTCGCTTCGAATTCGCTTACGGTAGACTTTCCGCCGCGGTCCTGCAGTACGAAGCTGAAGCCCGAGCTGCTGCCCAGACCCGGAATGGCCGGCGGGGCGATAACGACAATGCGGGCGTCGACGATGTCCGCGAGTTTGCGGTTGAGGATGCCTGTGAGGGCCTCCACGTCCTGGTCGTCGCCCTTCCGCTCGCCCCAGGGAGCCAGCTGAATGAAGATGGTGCCCGCGTTGGAGCGGTTGGTGCCGGAGAGGATGTTGAGGTTGTTGGCGCCGGTGTAGGCACTGATCTCCTCCAGGCTGTCGAGGGTCACCATGATGGTCTTCATCACCTCCAGGCTCCGGTTATTGGCCGCGCCCTCGGGAAGTTCGTAAGTGATGATCATCCGGCCATTGTCCTCCTGGGGGATGAATCCGGTAGGCTCCAGGAGAAAGAGCAGGTAGGTGAGTCCGCCGATGACGGCCAGGGCAAGGAGCATCACCCAGCGATGGCCGAGGGTCCAGCCCACGAAGCGGCCGTAACCGTCCTTCAGTTTATCCAGCCCGCGATTAAAGGGCCCGAATACCTTGTCCAGCCACCCCTTTTTTTCGTTTTCGTCTTTCTTGCGGAAGAGCACGGTGGCTAACGCGGGTGCCAGGGACAGGGCAACGAGCGAAGAAAGCAGCACGGAGACGGAGATCGTGATGGCAAACTGCTGGTAGAGCTGTCCGGTCAGCCCGGGGATGAAGGCGACCGGCAGGAAGACGGCCACCAGGATCAGCGAGGTGGTGATGATGGGCGCCGTCATTTCCTTTAGCGCCCGGCGGGCGGCGTCCGCCGGACTCAGATCCTCCGCATCCATGTTCTTCTGGATGGCCTCGACCATGACGATGGAGTCGTCCACCACGATACCGATGGCGAGCACCAGGCCGAAGAGGGTCAGGGTATTGATCGTAAAGCCCAGCGGCAGGAAGAAGATGAAGGCCCCGATGATGGAGGTCGGGATCGCCAGCAGGGGCAGCAGGGTGGAGCGCCACTTCTGCAAAAAGAGAAAGACGACGAAAACGACGATTGCCAGGGAAATGCCCAGCGTGATGACCACTTCCCGGATGGAGGCCTCCACTACGGAGACGGACTCGAAGGGGATCAGGTACTCCAGGTCGGGGGGAAAGGATTCCGCCAGCCGGTCCATCGTCGCGCGGATCTCCTTGCCGGTGTTCAGGGCGTTGCTGCCGGGGGCCTGGTAGATGAGCAGGATGGCCGCCGGCTTGCTGTTGGTGATGGACTCCCCGCCGTAGGTGAAGGTGCCCAGCTCCACGCGGCCGACATCGCGCAGGCGCACCAGGGCACCCGCCTCGGGATCGTTGCGGACGATCACGTCGGCAAAGGCGGAGGGCTCCTCGAGGCGGCTGTCCAGGAAGACGGTGTACTCGAAGGCCTGGGCGTCGCGCTGGGGCGGCGCGCCCACGGAGCCCGCCGCGACCTGGACGTTCTGCTCCTGCAGGGCCGCGATCACGTCGGCCGGGCTCAGGCCGAGGGTGGCCATCTTCTCGGGGTTGAGCCAGAGCCGCATGCTGAAATCCTTGGTGATCGCCTGGGCGTCCCCTACCCCGTCGACGCGCAGGATTTCGTTGCGCACGAAGATGTTGGCATAGTTGTCGATGAAGGCCCGGTCGTGGGACCCGTCGGGCGACTGCAGGGCGACCAGCATGAACAGGCCGGGATTGCGCTTCTGTACGGTGATGCCCAGCCGGCGGACCGCCTCCGGGATGCGGGGTTCGGCGATGCCGACGCGGTTCTGCACGTCAAGGGCCGCGATGTCTACGTCCGTGCCGAGCTTGAAGGTGACGTTGATGTTGGTCGCCCCGTTGTTGGTGCTGCTGCTTTCGAGGTAGTCCAGCCCGGGCGTACCGTTGATCTGGGTCTCGAGCGGGGTGGTGACGCTCTCCTCGGCCGTTTTGGAATCGGCGCCCGTGTACTGCGCCCGCACCGTGACCGTAGGCGGGGTGATGCTCGGGAATTGCGCGATGGGCAGGATGGCGACACTGATCCCCCCCAGGATGACCAGGAGCAGGGCGATGACCATGGCCGCCTTGGGGTGGCTGACGAAGAAGTAATTCATGATGCGGGGTTGTCGGCGCTGATCTTCACCTTCGTACTGTCCTGGACGTTCTTCAGTCCCTCCGTAACGATCGTTTGCCCGCCCTCCAGTCCCTCCAGGATGATGGCGCGGCCGTCGATACGCTGTCCGGTGGTCACCTTACGGCGGTAGGCCATACTGTCCCGAACCAGGAAGACGTAGTATTCCCCCATCTGCTCCCCCAGGGCCTGGGTGGGCACCAGTACCTGACGGCCCGACTCGCGGTTGAGCATTTCCAGTTCGAGGCTCATGCCGGGGCGGAGCACCTTAGCGTCGTTGGAAAATTCCAGGCGTACGTTGAGGGTGCCGGTGCGGGGGTCCACCGCCCGGTCGCTGGCGTAGATACGGCCGTATTCGGCGTAGAGCGAGTCGTTGGGCAGGCGGAGGCGGAAGGTGGAGTCGGGACTCCCGCCCTCCAGTCTGCTGAGCCGGGGGATGATCTCCTGCGGAAGGGCAAAGTCCACGCCAATGGGTTCTTCCTGGCTGATCGTAGTGAGCAGGGGGTTGCCGGGGGATACCTGGGTGCCGGTCTTGACGGTAGACAGGCTGGTGATGCCGCTGAGGGGTGCACGGATCACGGTGTAGTCCAGCTGGGTACGGGCGCTGCGGACGCCGGCTTCGGCGCTCTCCACTTCGCGGCGGCGGGCGGTGAGTTCCGCCTCGGCCTGGTCGAGGGTCTGCAGGGCGATGGCTTCCGCTTCGGCCAGGCGGCGGTAGCGGGCGGCGTTCTTTTCGGCCAGGTCCAGGTTGGCCTGGGCGGTACCGACCTGGCTCTGGGCCTGTTCCACGTCGGCCACGTAGCGGCGCACGTCTACGGTGAACAAGCGCTGCCCCTTGCGCACGAAGTCGCCCTCCCGGAAGTGCACCTCCGTAAGGTAGCCGGCCACCTGGGGGCGGACCTCCACCTCGTCGAGGGCCACCACCGTCGCCGGGTATTTGTCGTAGAACGTGAGCTGCTCCTCTACGGATTCGGCGACCCGCACGCTGACGGCCTGGGGCTCCTGCTGCCGGCCCTCTTCTTCCGCTTCGGCACCTCCGCCGCAGGCATAAAGCAACAGGGGGAGGAAAATGAGCGCGTAGTGTTTTGGGTGCATGGGGATGGCTTAGAGGGTTCCACTGACCCGCCGGTACTCGAGGCGGGCGACGAGGGCGTCGATGAGGGCGTTCAGGGAGGTGTTCTGGGCGGTGCGCAGGTCGTTTTCGGCAATCACGACTTCCAGGAAGGGCTCGATGCCCTCGCGGTACTGCAGCAGGATCACGTCGTAGATTTCCCGGGCTATGGCAACGTTCTCCGCCGCCACCAGGTAGGTGAGGCGGGCGGAGCGGTAGTCGCTGGTGGCCACGGTGCTTTCCCGGCTGATCTGCTGGCGCAGGGATTCCAACTCCAGGTCGAGGCCCCGGCGGTAAACCGTTTGGAGCTCGACCTGGCGGAAGCGCCGGGTGCCGGAAAAGAGGGGGGCGGAAAAATTGAGGGCCACCAGCCCGGCCGGGAACCTGCGGTCGTAAAGGCTGCCGAAGGCGTTGGCCTGCCAGTTGAAGGAGTATTCGGCACCGGCACTGACGGAGGGGAGCCAGGCGCGGCGGTAGTATTCGGTGTTCAGGTCCTGCAGCTCCTGCTCGACGAGCAGGCGGCTGACCTCCACGCGCTGGCGGACGTCCGTAACCGCGAGGCTGTCGGCCAGCACCTCGCCGGCGGATTCCCCGAAGTCGTAGACCAGGTTCAGCTCTTCTCCGGCGGGGAAGCCCATGGCGGCCTTGAGCTCGGCCAGGCGGGCGGCGTAGTCGAGCAGTCCGGAAGCGAGGCGGGCGCGGGCCTGATTGAGGGCAATGGTGGCGCGCTTATAATCGACCTTATCGTTGAGGCCATTGTCGTAGAGCAGGCGGGCGTCGCGGAGGTTGCGTTCGAGGCGCTCGATGTCGGCCCGGCTGAGGGTGATCTGCTCCCCTACCCGGAGCGCTTCGTAGAAGGCGGTGCCGACCTCCACTTCCACGCCGATCTCCGCCTCCCGGATGGCCAGGCGAGCGGCGTTGACGCGGGGCTCCCGCAGGCGGGAGTCGCGGGCAACCTCCGGACTATAAAGCAGCTGATTCGCGGAAAGGCCGAGGCTGGAGAGCCACGCCTGACCGATGATCACCTCGCGCGTTTCACCGGGATTCATGAAGTCGGGGAAGATGGTGATCTGCTGCTTGAAGTTGTTGGTGACGCCCCCGCTGGCGGACACACTCGGCTTCCAGGCGGCCAGGTTGATGGCGTTGGTGAGGCGGGCGATGCTGTCTTCCAGGCGTACGTTCCGCAGGGCGGGCTGGTTGGCGAGCGCGTAGGCCACGCATTGCTGGCGGTCCCACCCCTGCACCTGCGCCCCCGCCCCTACTCCGACGGCGAGTAGTATGAGGGAAAGCAGATACTTCATAATGGTTCCTTGGGGCTAAGGGAAGACGTGCATGTAGGCGGCGGAACGGCTAGTCGTCAAGACTGTTGGCCATCTTGTATCCACCCGCCTCACTCAGTACCTGGGCCAGCTGGGTGAGCAGGATTCCGTAGATCACCTTGGAGGTGATGTCGGCAATGGTGTAGGTCATCTGCCGGCCGACGACGCCGCTCTCGTTGAAGAATCCGCCCTCGATGCCCAACAGGTGCGGCATCAGGTAGGCACCGGGGTACAGGAACCAGGAGATCAGGAACAGGATCCAGATGTTGCCGAGGATCTTCTGCCCTGCGACCGGGATGCCTTCCTTGCCCTCCTTGATCACCTTATTCATGAGGTAGAGTACGTGGAAGAAAAAGACCGTAGAAATGGCGCCCCAGACGAAGAAGGCCGTAAGGTTGGTCACCTCGTAGTACTGGCCGATGTAGCCCGTGACGATCATCAGGACGCCGGAGAACCAGAACTGGTTGCGGATGCTGGAAAAGCTGCTCCTGGTGAGGCTGACCACGAAGAGGATCTGGAAGAGCAGCATCGGCACGTCGATGAGCCAATTGAGGTAGCGGTAGCCGTTGTTGAAGAGATCCTGCCCGGGATCCAGGTAGTAGCGGCCGCGCTCCAGGTCGAAGGAGAAGCTGGTAATCCAGTTCTGGGCCTGTACGTAGAGCAGGAGGAAGGCCGATACCATCACCACGACGGAGAGAACGGAGCTGATGCGGTAGCGGGGGGCTACGGTTTTCAGCGTAAGGGCGAAGTAAAGCAGGCCGGCCAGCATGACGGCGTAGCCGAGGGTGAGCAGGTGGCTCACCATCTGGTAGGCCATCTCAGAATAGCCCTGCGTGAGGCCGACGTAGTTTTCGAAGTTTGCGTTGCCCAATTGGTCCATTGCGTAGGTGTTTAGTGGTTGAATAATGTGGTAACCCCAAAGTACCGAATGATTCAACCGCGGGGCCCGTTACCCCGCTACGCTCCCCGCAGCCCGCTCATCGGGTACCACGGCTGGCCTTATCTACCGTTGAAATCCGGTGACTTTGGTTTTTAGACAGCAGGTTGATAAAATTGTTCAGGAAAACCGGCCATGCTTCGGGGACGTACCGGGCAAGACGTAATGCACGCTCCGCCCCGCGCCGCGCATTCCGAGGGCGCCGAGGTCGGAGAAACCCGGTTGATGCTGCCGTATTTTCGGTTGGTCATACCTCCGGTAAATCCGGTGGGGCCAGCCGCAAACAGTTGCCCGATGGACTTCCGTTCGTGACCATTCAACCGATCGCCGAAGCGCCTTAGGGTTCGCAACAGCGCGGAAAAGGCATCCGGAGATGAACGCCCTTAATCGTTTCAGAAATGCGAAAATTGACCTGATTACTTTACTTAATCGACTCACCCAAGCTTCCCCTATGTACCGTGCCCCGCTCCATTACCTGATCATCCTGCTGATCGCGGCAACTTCTTCCGTCGCAAGCGCGCAGGTGCCGAGTACTCCGGAAATCGCCCGTCTGGCCGACGCGGCCCTCCCCCAGGCCCTGCAGGAGCTTACCGATTTCCTCGCCCTGCCCAACGACGGTAATTACCCCGGGCAGGTGGAAGCCAACCTCGCCTGGTGCCGGGAGCGCTTCAGCGGCCTGGGCCTCGCGGTGACCCGCCTGGAAACGCCCGGTATGCCCCTGCTCTTCGCCGAACGGACGGTCGACGCGGCCCTCCCCACCGTCCTGTATTACCTGCAGATCGACGGACAGCCGGTGGATACCGCGGCCTGGGACCAGCCCGACCCCTACCGCGCCGTGCTGAAACGGAAGAACGAAGACGGCAGCTACACCACCGTGGAGGCTTCCGACCCCTACGATCCCGAGCTGCGCCTCTTTGCCCGCTCGGCCTCCGATTCGAAGGGGCCGGCGATGTCCTTCATCACGGCCCTGGATATCCTGGCCGCCGAAAACATCCCACCGGCCTACAACCTCAAGGTGATCATGGACTTTCAGGAGGAGCTCGGCAGCGACGATCTTCCCGGCGCCGTGGCGGAGCACCGCGAGCTGTTTGCCGCCGATTTCCTGGTGATCATGGACGGCACCCGCCACGTCTCGAACCTACCGACCCTCACCTTCGGAGCCCGGGGCATCGCGACGGTCACCCTGCGCATCTTCGGCCCGCGTTACGCCCTGCACAGCGGGCAGTACGGCAACTTCGCGCCCAATCCCGTTTTCGCCGCCGCCCGCCTGATCGCGGGGATGAAAGACGAGCGCGGGCGGGTGACCGTACCCGGCTTTTACGACGGAGTAACCCTCACCGAGGCCGACAAGCGGGAGATGAATAAAGTCCCCGAGACCCGGGAGGAGATCCGGCAGATGGTGGGCATCGCGGAGAACGAGGACCTCGGAGACACCTACCAGGAAGCCCTGCAGTACCCCAGCCTCAACGTGCGCGGCATCCGCGGCGGGTGGACGGGCAAGGAAGTCCGCACCCTCATCCCCGAAGACGTGACCGTCGAGATCGACATGCGGCTGGTCCCCGAGACCCCCGGCGAACGGCAGGTGCAGCTGCTGCGCGACTTTATCCGGCAGCAGGGTTTCCATTTCGTCGACGGCGAACCCACGGAGGAAGAGCGGATGACCTACCCGAAACTCATTGCCTTTACCTCATCCCTCGGCTCGGTGCCTTTCCGGACCGACCTCGATACTCCCATCGACCACTGGCTCACCGCCGGGGTAAGCCGCGCGCTCGGTCAGGAGCCCATCCGGATGCGGCTCACCGGCGGGTCCCAGCCCATGGGCCCCTTCGTCAACCTGCTGGGTCTGCCGGCGGTATCGCTGCGCATCCCCAATCCGGACAACGGCATCCACGGCCCCAACGAAAACCTCCGGCTCGGCAATTACCGGGAAGGGATCATGGAGTGCCTGGGCGTACTGACGCAGGCAATCCCCGCCCGCTAACCTGAGAATTTACAACTCAGTTGTAGCGGCGGTGCGCAGGTGCGGAGGGAAAGGAACCGACTAAATGGATTTAGGTAAGATTTCTTTGGGTAAATGATGAGCATAACGTATTGAAAGATAAGCGTATACGTCTGATACTCAGCCGTGAGGTCGTGCCGCTGCGGCGGGAAAACTTGCGGAACGCCGGGAGGGCTTCTATATTGCCCTCACACAAAGTGACTTATAAATTTTGAAAGCATCTGCACTACCCAATTAAATAACGCATGAAAACACTTTATACAACTAATGTACTGACAACAGTGTGGCTGGTTACCCTCCTCGCCACCCTGCCGGTGGGGGCCCGGGGCCTGAGCAACGCGCCCATTGCCGCGGCGAACCCCATGACGTCGGGCTACGGGACGCCGGCCCGGGCGGACGAAGTACGGGTCATCACGGGCAACGTCATCGACGGTGCCTCGGGGGAAACCCTGATCGGCGCCACGGTACGCGTGAAGGACAGTTCCACGGGTACCGTCACGGACATCGATGGCAACTTCACCATTTCGGTACCGGATGAGGCTACCACGCTGGTCGTTTCCTCGATCGGCTACGCCACCCAGGAGGTGGACATCACCAGCGCATCGCTCGTCAACATCGTCATGGAAGCGGACGTGGAGGCCCTCTCCGAAGTAGTCGTGGTAGGCTACGGTACCCAGCGCAGATCGGACGTCACCGGCGCCATCGGGACCGTCACCTCGGAAGAGCTGCTCAAGGCTCCCGTGACCAACGCCCTACAGGGACTCCAGGGCAAGGTGGCCGGCGTGAACGTCTTCCTCAACTCCGGATCCCCTACCGGCAGCCCGCGCGTACTCATTCGCGGTCTCGGCACGATCAACTCCAGCTCCGCTCCCCTCTACGTGGTGGACGGGGTCGTAATGGAGGACATTCAGTTCCTCAACCCCAACGACATCAAGAGTATGGAGGTCCTGAAGGATGCCTCGGCCACCGCCATCTACGGTTCGCGCGGTGCCAACGGGGTTATTCTCGTCACCTCCAAGCGGGGCCCCAATCAAGAAGGTATCGTTGTTGGCTACGACGGTTACGTTTCCGCCGGTACGCTCCGCAAGAAGATGGACCTACTCAACGCCCGGGAGTGGCTCGACGTCGTGCGCATCGGCATGGAGAACACCCCCAAGTACCGGGAGGGCAGCAACCCGGTCTTCACCACCGACGATCCCCGTCTCTTTGACGAAAACGGCGACCCGCTGTACGATACCGACTGGCAGGAAGAAGCCACCCGCACCGCCATCAGCCACAGTCACCAGCTGTCGATCCAGCAGCGGACCGGCAATTCTTCTTATGGTGTCTTTTTAAACTACACCGGTACACAGGGCATCATGCTCAACAACTACCTTGACCGCCTGTACGGTAAGGTGGCCTACGAGGGCAACCCCAAGGACTGGCTGACCTTCGGCTTCAACATCCTGACCAACGTCACCACGGAAAACAGCTTTGAGGAGGGCGGTGGCGGCCAGTCGCCCCGCCGGACGATGATCGAGATGCCCCCCATCTTCCCGGTCAGGTTTCCCGACGGCACGTATGCCAACAGCGGAAACATCACGGATGCTTACAACCTGGAGGCGATGGCCAACCCGGTCCACGTGCTGGAGACCCAGGACCGCCTGGCCAAGCGCACCCAGCTCTTCGGCAATGCTTACCTGGTCTTTCACCTGGCCGACGGCCTGGATCTCCGCAGCCAGTTTGGCTTCGACAAGCAGGACCGCCTGTTTCAGAACTACAGCCCGCCCGACCTGGTCAACATCTCCGCCCCCCTCGGCTCGGCCAGCGAGAACCTCGACCGCTTCACCTACTGGCAGCAGGAGAACTACCTGAGCTACAACAAGCAGATCGGCCCCCATAGCATCAATGCCGTGGCGGGACTCAGCTGGCAGAAGCGCACCGCCGACGGCTTCGGCATCGGAGTCCAGGGATTTGCGGATGACTTCTTCCGCTTCAACAGCTTGCAGGCCGCCAGCCAGCCCGGTGCCCCCAACTCCTTCTACGACGACTGGACGATGAACTCCTACTTCCTGCGCGGGGGCTACTCCTTCAACGACCGCTACCTGCTGACGCTGACCGGCCGCGTCGACGGCTCCTCCCGCTTCGGAGCCAACAACAAGTACGGCGTATTCCCCTCCGTGGGCATCGGCTGGGTCGTCTCCAACGAAGACTTCCTGGCGGGCAACCCCGTCATCAGCCAGCTCAAGCTCCGGTCGAGCTACGGCGTTACCGGCAACACGGAGATCGCGACCTACCAGTCCCTGGCCACCCTTTCCTCGGGCACCACCCTCATCAACGGGCAACGGGCGACCAATACCGTCATCAACCGCCTGGGTAACCCCGACCTGCAATGGGAAAAAACCCGCCAGTTTGACGTAGGCTTCAACCTCTCGCTGTTCAACTACCGCGTCAGCCTTGAGATGGATTACTACCAAAAGCTGACCACCGACCTGCTGCTGGCACGGCCGATCCCCCAATCGACCGGCTTCGGCTCGCTCCTCGATAACATCGGCGAGGTATCCAATCGGGGCGTCGAGGTCCTGCTCAGTACCCAGAACGTGACCAGTAATACCTTCAGCTGGAGCTCCACGCTGAACTTCAGCTACAATAAAAACCGCATCGAGAAACTCGGAGAGAACGACGAGGACATCTTCCCCGGCCCCAACTGGGTCAGTGGCAGCCAGACCATCCTACGGGTTGGGGAATCGCTGAGCTCCTTCTGGGGGTACCGCCGCCTGGGTACCTGGGGTACCGACGAGGCCGACGCCGCCGCCGAGGTAAACGCCGTACCCGGGGAGGCCAAGCGCTCGGAGAAGCAAACCATCATCGGCAAGGGGCTGCCCAACTGGAACGGCAGCTTAACCAACAACTTCACCTACGGCAACTTCGACCTGACCGTAGATCTGCAGTTCGTGCTCGGCGTAGACATCATGCAGCAGTACTACCACTCCACCGAAGACCGCTCCGGCATCGCCAACGGCCTGAGAACCATCCTTACCGAAGGCTGGACCCCCGACAACCAGAATACCATGGTGCAGGAAATCCGCAACCAGGCCTACGGCGGCCAGAACAGCCAGGTCGACGACCACTGGGTGGTGGACGGCTCCTACCTCCGGGGCAACGCCTTCACCTTCGGCTACAACCTGCCCGGTGCGACCATCGACCGCTTCAACCTGGGCAGCATGCGCCTGTACGTATCCGCCCAGAACCTCTTCGTGGTTACCTCGGACGAGTTTCAGGGCCTGGACCCGGAAGCCACCTCCTGGGGCGGCAACCAGTGGGGACAGAACATCTTCTTCTTCCAGTACCCGCGCCCCCGCACCTTCACCTTCGGCCTTAACGTCAAATTTTAATCCGCGCTACGCATGAAATACCTACCCAACAGCCTCGCGCTTCTGCTACTGACCCTGGTGACCTTCTCCTGTAAGGACTTCCTGGAAGAAGTGCCGCGGGACGAAATCAGCCTCAACCAGTTCTTCACCGAACCCGCGCACGCGCAAAACGCCGTCAACGCCCTGTACCGCGACGGCGCCCCCGCCATGTGGATGAACGGCGGCGTGTACTCCGGCCGCCAGATCATGTACGGCCCCTACCTCTCCGGCTTCTTCGACGACGAGTATAAGGGGCAGGAGCCCTTCATCCAGTTTGCCCAGCAGTTGAGCCTGAACGCGATCAACTCTGACGGCTTCATCAACGGCATCTGGTCGCAGATGTACCGCGAGATCGGACGGGCCAACAACGCCATCAAGTACATCCCGACCACCCCGGGCCTGTCCCAGGCGGATAGCGATCGCCTCCTGGGCGAAGCACGCTTCTTCCGGGCCTGGGCCTACTTTACCCTCGTCCGCTACTTCGGTGACGTGCCGCTGATCGTGGAGCCGTACGAGTCGCTCGAAGACATCTACCGGGTGCGCGACCCCGCCGCCCAGGTCTACGAGCAGATCGTAGCCGACCTGAACTTCGCGGTCAACGACGCCGGCCTCTCCACCCAGAACATGGTGGCCAACGGCTACCGCGTGACCCAGCCGGCCGCCGCTACCCTGCTGGCCGACGTACAGCTGACCCGCAGCGGCTTTCCGGTGCAAGAAGACCACTACGCCGCCGCCGCCACCGCCGCCCGCCTGGTGATCAACGGGGGCAGCCACTCGCTGGTCGAAAACGACTACACTTCGACGGGAGCGCTGGACTTCGAAAACAGTGCCTACAACAAGATCCGCCGCCAGGAGGCCATCGCGCAGGAATTCGTGTACCCGATCGAGTTCACGATCGGCATCAGCAACTCCGGCTACCCCGAGTATTCCTACCCCGTGACCCTCACCCGCGCCAGCACCAGCGAGGGCGACATCAAGTTCACCATCAACAACGGTGCCTACCAACCCCGCGACGAGTTCATCCGCGTCTACGATATGGAGGAGGACCTGCGGATCCAGAACCGCCAGTTCTTCCACTATCAACTGAACGATATCGACGGAAACCTGGTCACCTTCCCGTATACGCCCTACATCTGGCACGACGACCAGGCGGTGTTTGAGACCGCTACCTCGGAACTGGAAGTGGCCGCCTACAGCTACCCCGAGGTGCTGCTGATCGCCGCCGAGGCCATCGCCCGCTCCGAAGGCGTCACCGCCGAAGCCGTCGGCTACCTCACCCAGGTCAGGAGCCGCGCGTACTACCAGCAGAGCGCGGACGAGATCAGCGGATCGCTGTCCGACCTCTCCGTGCCAAACTTTGTCGAGGAGGTCTGGAAGGAGCGGATGCGCGAGCTGGTCTTCAACTTCAAGATCTGGTTCGATATGCAGCGTACGCGCACCTATCCGCTCACTAGCGCGGGCGGGGAGGTCGACTTCGTCCCCCTCGTAGGGCAGAACAACACCTGGGGGCAGACCTTCGAAGAGCGGCACCTCCTGCTCCCGTTGCCCCAGCAGGAGCTGCAGCGGAACGGCGAGCTGATCCAGAATACGGGATACGACAACTAATTTTTTTCCCGTTCTTACCCCTGCGTCCCGCGTACCTCCGAAGAGGTGCGCGGGACGCCTGGTTTCAGGACGGCCCCGGTTTACCGTCCAGGCTCTACCTTGGTCTTCCCACCATTCCGTAGTTCGTGAAGTCCTGGCTTGTCCTCTCGCTGCTGTTGATCGCCTGCCGAAGCGCCGCCGGGCAAGCGGCGGAGTACGCGGAACCCGGGATGCTCACCCCTCGCGTACGGAGCTTCCCGAGCAGCACCTACGGCGCCGAGAACCAGAACTGGGACGTCACCCAGTCCCCCGAAGGGATCCTCTACGTAGCGAACTCCAGTGGGGTGCTCGTCTTCGACGGGCTGGACTGGACGGTCCGCCAGCTTCCTAAACGGCCCACCGTGCGTGCGGTGGCCTGGGCCGGGGGGCGGCTGTACGTGGGCGGATACGGCGAGTTTGGCTACTTCCGGGCGCAGGACGGGCAACTGGGCGACTACGTGTCGCTCTCGGCCGCCCTGCCCCCCGGCGAACAGGGCGAGGAGATCTGGCACATCGAACCCCTGACGGATGGGTCGGTCGTCTACCAGTCCTTCTCGCGGATCTACCGGCTCTCCGGGGATTCCCTGGGGATCGAGCAGCCGGGCAGCCTGATGTTCGCCCACGCCACCGGGGACAGCCTCCTCGTGCCCGTGACCGGACGGGGCATCCGCCTCGACGTGTCCGGCGGTGCGGCGGTGCTGCTGCCCGGAAGCGATCCCGGGGGAGCGGCAGTGGTCGGGATCACGGGACCCGCCGCCGCCCCCCTGCTGGCTACTCAGGATAGGATTTACCGCTACCGGGACGGACAGCTTCAGCCCTGGTCGGAAGGAGCCAATGCCCGGCTGGCCGGCCAGCAGATCAACCGCATCCTCGCCCTGCGCAACGGGGAGGTAGCCGTTGGGACCATCATGAGCGGGGTATATGTATTCGCGGCCGACGGGCGGGAGCAGTACCACCTGAGCTTTGGCGACGGGCTCACCAACAATACGGTGCTGGCCCTCTTCGAGGACCTCCACGGCGACCTATGGGCCGGCCTCGACCGCGGCATCGATCTGATCGTCCGCAGCGAGCCGCTCCGCTATTACCGGCAGGGCGAACAGCCCATCGGGGCCGTCTATGCAGCCACTCGTTACCGGGAAGGCCTGTACATCGGCACCAACCAGGGTCTCTTTATCCAGGATGTCGGACAACGGAATTTCACCCTCATTCCCGGCACGGCGGGGCAGGTGTGGGAGTTGCGCGCCACCCCCTACGGCCTCCTCTGCGGCCACAACGCGGGCACCTTTCTGGTCGAAGACCGCCGGGCCCGCCTCCTCACCAACCGCTCCGGCGGATGGCAAACTATCCCCTTCCCCCCCGACAGCAGCAAGCTCCTGCAGGCCAACTACACCGGCCTGAGCATTCTGGATCCAGGTACCGCGGCGGCGGCGAGCGCGGGTGCGGAGGTGAAGCTCGACGGACTGCTGGCGCCCCTGCGCTTCCTGGCCCGGACCGGTGAGCGCGAGCTCCTGGCCCTCCACGGTTCCAGGGGGGGCTACCGGATCCACTTCAGCGCCGACTGGCGGCGGATCGTAACCGTAGATACCATCGCTACGCCGGACCTGATCCGGCCCCTGCTCACCCGCTTCGGGGATACCCTGCTCATTCAGACTAGGGAGGAGAGTTACCGCTACCGGGACGGCACCTTCACGCCCATTGCCACCTTTCGCGGCGTGCCCCTGCCGCCGGACAGCTACTGCCTCCCCGGGCGGCCCGGTACCCGGGACTGGTTTCTCGTCGGGCGGGAGCGCGTCACCGCCTACCGGGGGGCACACGCCGCCGGAGCCTACCCGCTGGCGCTGCGGCACAACTTCCCCGACATCGTGGCCTTGACCGACAGCAGCTACCTGATCTGCCTCGAAGACGGCTTTGCGACCTACCACCCCGCAGAAGAGGCGATCCCTGCCGTCCACCTCCGCCTGGGACTTACGGTGGCCACCGACAGCATCCGGCAACCACTGACGGAGGGTGAGCTGCGGATCCCGTACCACGCCAACAATCCACACTTTAATTACGCCCTGCCCGCCCTGGACCGGCCGGTCCACTACCGGTACCGCCTGCTCGGATTCAGCGAGCGGTGGTCGGAATGGTCGGACAGCGGCGACAAGGAATTTACGAACCTGGACGAGGGCGACTACCGCTTCCAGGTCGAGGCCGACTGGTACGGAGCCGAAGCGGAGATAGCCTTCACCGTACTGCCGCCCTGGTACCGAACCCCACTGGCTTACCTGGCGTATGCCCTGCTGGTCACGGGCCTGCTCTACCTGCTTTACCACGAACACCGCACCCGCCTCCGGGCCCAGGCCAGAAAACTGGAAGCCCTGCGGCAACGCCAACTGCAACGCCAACGCATCGAAGCCCGCAACGAACAACTGGAAGCGGACGTCCAGCGCAAGAGCCGCGAACTGGCCAACAGTACCCTGACCCTGGCCAAGAAAAACGAGATGCTGCTCGACCTCAAGGAGGAACTCTCCCGCCTTGGCGAGCGGGGCACCCCGTCCCAGGATTCCCACAAACTGCTCCGCCTCATCGACCGCAACCTCAACAACGAGGAAGACTGGGCCATCTTCGAATCCCACTTCAATGAGGTGCACGAGGCCTTCCTGAAACGCATCCGCAAGACCCACCCCCAGCTCACGGCGGGTGACCTACAGCTCGCCGCCTTTCTGCGCATGGACCTCAGTTCGAAGGATATCGCCCCCCTGATGCACATCTCCGTGCGGGGGGTCGAGAACAAGCGCTACCGCCTGCGAAAAAAGATCGGCCTGGAGGGCAGCGACCACCTGAATCAGTACCTGCAGGACTTCTGAGGGTACCACACCTGGCATAACGCCCATTTTTGGGAATGGCGTAGTCGTGGTGAGGTTGTTTTCTAGGTTTTAAAGGGGGTCCGAACGAACTTGGCGAGGTCAATTTGGGATTACACTTCACACTCCGTCTAAGTCGATCACACATGCCTGAACGTTTACCCACCCGCCTGGCCGCGCTGTTGTGGCTTCCCCTACTGCTCTCCGGCAGTCTGCTTACCGCCCAGGCCGGTCCCGTTTTCGGACTGTCCGCAACCGCCTACGACCACCACGTGGAACTGGAGTGGGAACGGCCCGCCAACCCGGACGTACTGGGTATCCGCATTTACGGATCGATCGACGGGGGCGACTTCAACCAGCTGGGTGCCACCAATACGATCGAGGACAGCTACATCGATTTCCGCGGCGACTTCGACGTCACCGGGCGCTACTTTCTGCGGGCGCTCACCAGCGGCGGCCAACTCGGCGAGCCGTCGGATACCGTGACCGCCACGACCTACGAAATGAGCGACTCGGCCCTGCTAGACATGGTGCAGGAGTACACCCTGCGCTACTTCTACGACTTCGGCCACCCGGTATCCGGTCTGGCGCGGGAACGCAACGGGACGAGCACCGTCACCAGCGGCGGCAGCGGTTTCGGCCTCATGGCACTGATCGTGGGGGCGGAGCGCGGCTTCATCACCCGGGAGGAGGCCCTCGCGCGCACCAATAAGATCGTCGACTTTCTCCTTACGGTACCCACCTTCCGGGGCGCCTTTGCGCACTGGATGAACGGGGCGACCGGGGAGGTGATCCCCTTCAGTCCGAAGGACAACGGCGGCGACCTGGTCGAGACGGCCTTCCTGATCCAGGGCCTGCTGACCTCCCGGCAGTACTTCGCCGGAGAATCGGAGGAAGAAGCGCGATTACGCGCCAACGTCAACCAGCTCTGGGAAGCGGTCAACTGGAACTGGTACCGCAAATCCGTGGCCGACGTGCTGTACTGGCACTGGTCGCCCGATTTCGGCTTCGAGATCAACCTGCCGCTGCGCGGCTTCAACGAGACGCAGATCGTCTACATCCTGGCCGCGGCCTCACCCACGCCGGCCTTTCGGATCCCGCCCTCCCTCTACCACACCGGCTGGGCCGGCGGCAGCTACACCACCGACGCCAGCTTTTACGGCATCCCCCTGCTGGTGGGCAACGGCAAGGGGGGCCCGCTCTTCTTCAGCCACTACAGCTACCTCGGCTTCGACCCGCGGGGCAAGCGCGACCGGTACGTCAACTACTTCGAGCGCAACACCAACCAGACCCTCATCAACTACGAGCATTGCGTGGAGAACCCCTATAACCGGGAAGGCTACGGCCCCGATGCCTGGGGACTGACCGCCAGCGACGATCCCGACGGTTACGTGGCCCACGCCCCGGACAACCCCGCCCTGGACAACGGCACCCTGACGCCCACTGCCGCCCTGAGCAGCATGCCGTACACCCCGGAAAAGAGCATGGCCGCCCTTAAGCACTTCTACCGGGACCTGGGCGCCCGGACCTGGGGAAAATACGGCTTCTACGACGCCTTCAACGCGGGCCGCGACTGGTACGCCGACAGCTACCTGGCCATTGATCAGGGGCCCATCGTGGTCATGATCGAGAACTACCGCAGCGGACTGCTCTGGGACCTCTTCATGTCGAGCCCGGAGATCGACCCGGCCCTTGCTGCCCTGGGCTTCGTGGAGGATACGACCACCACCGCGGTGGCGGTGCTGCCGGACTTCCTGGACGACCGGCCCCGCCTCTACCCCAATCCGGCCGTGAACGACACGCGGCTGGAGGTGTCGCTGTCCCGCCCCCAGACGGTGACCGTGACCCTGACCGACGCCGCCGGCCGGACGCTGGAGACCCTGCTCGGCCCCACGGCACTGGCGGGCGGGCGGAACGAGCTGCTGCTGCACCTGTCCCGACTCAGTCGGAGCCCTGCCCGCGGCCTGTACTACGTAACCATCAGTAGCCCGGACGGGAAGGTTTCCCTGCCGTTGCTGCTGCATTAATCCTTGATCATATTCCTTAAATCGACACTATCATGCAAAGACTTTTACTCCTTTTCCTCTGCATTGCCGGCTTTGGCCTGCTGAGCGCGCAAGTCGTGCTCGAAGACTTCGAGGGCGGCACCCCCGACCTACCGTGGATCGCTTACGAAGGCACTTTCGCCGGCGCGGTCGCAAATCCGGTCGACACCACCACCAACACCAGCGCGTTCGTGGGCGCGTACACCAAGGCGGACAGCACTGCGTACAGCTACTTCGTTGCCGAGCTGGCCGAACCCCTGGACCTCAGCGTGAATAACCGCTTCTCCATCCAGATCTACGCCGGCGCCCCTACCCAGCTGCTGCTCAAGCTGGAGAAGCCGGGCGGCGGGCAGTTCATCGAGCGAACGGTTAACATCGCCACCGCCAACGTCTGGCGCACCTATACCTTCGACTTCAGTGCCGCTGCCGAACTCGACAGCCTCAGCAACCTGATCCTCTTTTTCGATCCGGGCGTTGCACTGAGTACCGATACGTATCTCTTCGATAACATCATCGCCTCGCCCGCCGGTCCCTGCGCGGGCACCGTGGCCGACCCGACGATCATCGACGATTTCGAGTGCCAGCGCAACGCTACCTACGGGGCGGAATTCGATAGCCTGATGGTCATCGCCAATCCCTACCAGACCGGCATCAACACCAGCGACAGCGTAGGCCAGTACACGGACGGCGAAGGCCCGTACGTTGCACTGGTGGTCGACTACAACGCACCCCTTGATCTGAGCGTGAATAACTACGTCTGCATGAAGGTGTGGGCTCCGGTAGCCGGCCAGTTGGTCTTCAAATTGGAGGGCGGAACGTCCGTTCCGATTGAACTGGGCATCCCAATCACGGAGGGCCAGACCGAGCAATGGATTGAGGTGTGCGCGGACTTCAGCGGCGTCTCAACAGGAAACTTCCGCAAGATCGCCCTCTTTTTCAATTTCGCAGTAGAAAGTACGTCGGGCGACGTTTACTATATCGACGACATTACCCGTACCCCCGCCCCACCCGCCGAGGCCATCGAGGACTTTGAAGACGGCGCCAGCCTCAACTGGAACACGGCCGCTGGGAACAACGGTACCTTCAACGGCGCCATCGCCAACCCCGACATGAATGGCAACGACAGTGAAACGGTGGGTTCTTACACCCGCGGCTCCGCCCTCTTCGCTGCCCTTAACGCCAACCTCACCAACGGGATCGACCTGACGGGCGCGCCGCAGCTTAACCTGGACGTCTGGGCCCCCGTGGCCGGCACCACCGTGACCCTGCAACTCGTCAGCCCCACCCAGGGACCCAAAAGCGCCAACGCCACCGTAACGGCAGCCAGCACCTGGGAAACGCTCAGCTTCAACTTTGCCGACTTCGAGGACGTCACCGACTTCGAGAGCCTCACCCTGCTCTTCGCCCCCAACACCACGGGCACCGGCACCTACTATTTCGACAACCTGACCGCCGGCAGCAGCACCGTAGACGCCTGTGTGGACGTGATGGTCGACCTGACTTACCTCGATGACTTCGAGTGCCAGCGCAACGCCACCTACGCCGGGGGCAGCGAGTTCCTGAGCGTGATCCGGAACCCCGACAACGGCAACGAATCCGGCAACACCAGCACCATGGTCGGCGCCTTTGCCGACCAGCCGGGTGAGTACAACTCCCTCGTCATCGACTACGGCATGCCCATCGACCTGAGCCTGAACAACCAACTCTCCGTACAGATCTGGGCTCCGGTAGCCGGCGATATTCTCTTCAAATTGGAAGGAGGTACTGGTGCCGATCTGGAAGTCCGGGTACCGGTCAACACCGTCATGGAATGGAATACCTACACCGCCGACTTCAGTGGCGCGGCGGGCGCGGGCTATACCCGCCTCGTGCTCTTCTTCGGTGCCGGCACCAATAATACCGCAGCGAACACCTACTATTTCGATAACCTGCGGCTGGCGCGCGCGCCCTACGTCAACAGCTGCATCTCCACCTTCGAGAATCCTGACTATTCGATCACCAACTGGACCTACTTCGCCAATGGTGCTTTCGACGCCAACCCATTCATGGTCTCCGAAAACCCCGACCAAACCGGCATCAACACCAGCATGATGGTCGGCACCTTCGAGGAGGCTACCGACGGGGAGTCCTACGCCGGCATGGCCAGCATCCTGCCCGCCCCCGTCACCCTGTCCGGAGACAAAAAAGCGACCCTGAAGGTCTGGATGGAAGTGGCCGGAACGGTTTTTTTCAAGCTTGAGGACGGCCTCGACGGTGCAGTCAACAGCGGAGACATCATGGCCGAATACACGACGCCCGGAGAGTGGCAGGAACTTACCTTCGACTACAGCAACCTGGTAGACGGCGACAGCTACGGAAAGATCACCCTGATCATGAACAGCGCGGTGACACCCGCCACCCCCCTGACCCATTATTTCGACGACATCGCGATCGGAAGTGGCGACTGTGCCAACACCACCGGTCTCTTCCAGCCCGTCGCCATCGACGCCCTGCGCGCGTACCCGAACCCGATCAGCCACCAACTGACCATCGAGAATACCAACGCAGCCGTCCGTTTCACCCTGACCAACATGCTCGGCCAGCAGGTCCGCGAGCTAAACGTAGAAGGGGCGCAGACGCAGGTGCAGTGGGAACTGGAATCCCTCGAACGGGGTGCCTACCTCCTCACCGCCCAGGACCGCGCCGGCCGCATGGTTGCCCGCAGCATGGTCGTCAAGCGATAGGCATGCGGATACTGACCGCCACCTTACTGTTGCTGCTGACCGGCGCCTGCCAGTCCCCCCCGGGGGGCGGGCAGGCGCCCGGCAACGGCACCTCCGTCCCTTTTAACCGGGACTTCAGCATCGACGAGCTCCAGGAGCGCACCTTCGGGTACTTCTGGGATACGGCGCTGCCCGGCAATTACCAGATCCCAGACCGCTGGCCCACCAGCCGCTTCAGCAGCATCGCCGCTACCGGTTTCGGCCTCACGGCCTACCTGGTGGGCGTGGGACGCGGCTACGTGACCCGCGAAGAGGCGGCCGAACGCACCCTGCTGACCCTCGAAAAACTGTGGAGCCTGCCCCAGGGCCCCGCAGACAGCGGCGTAGCCGGCTACAAGGGACTCTTCTACCACTTCCTGACCAACGACGAAGCCCTCCGCTACCGCGACGTGGAACTTTCCACCATCGACACCGGACTGCTCATGGCGGGCATCCTCTCGGCACAGAGCTACTTCGACGGCGACGCGGAACAGGAAGAACGCATCCGCTCCCTCGCCGATCAGCTCTACCGCCGCGTCGAGTGGGACTGGACCCTCAACGAACAGGGCCGCATGAGCATGGGCTGGCACCCCGGCCGCGACTTCCTCCCCGCCGAATGGAAAGGCTACAACGAAGCGATGATCCTGCTGGTCCTCGGCATGGGCTCCCCCACCCATCCCCTGCCGGACGACGCCTGGGAGCGCTGGACCGACGGCTACGCATGGGCCGAATTCGAGGGCTACGACCACCTCAACTTCAGTCCGCTCTTCGGCCATCAGTACAGCCAGATGTACATTGACTTCCGCGGTATCCGGGACGCCCCGATGCGCGAACACGACAGCGACTACTTCGAGAACAGCCGCAGGGCCACCCTCGCCAACCGCGCCTACTGCTTGGACAATCCTGCCGGCTTCGTCGGCTACGGCCCTAACCAGTGGGGGCTCACGGCCTGCGACGGCCCGGGCGGACTCGACACCACCCTCAACGGCCAGGCCGTGAAGTTCTTCGACTACCGCGCCCGCGGGGCCTCGGCCGACCACATCATCGACGACGGTACGATCGCCCCCACCGCCGCCGGGGGTTCGGTGCCCTTCGCCCCCGAGGAAAGCCTGGCCGCCCTGGAGCACATGTGGAATACCCGGTACGACAGCCTCGTTGGCGAGTACGGCTTCAAGGACGCCTTTAACCTGACCTACCCCAACGGCCCCGGCAAGCCAGCCGGCTGGTACGACGTCGACTACCTGGGCATCGACCAGGGGCCGATCCTGATCCAGCTCGAGAACCACCGCTCGGAGCTCGTCTGGAACCTCATGAAAAAGAATCCCTACATCCGCCGCGGCCTCGTACGGGCCGGGTTTACCGGCGGGTGGCTTGAAGATTAGGGGATTGAGGGGGGAAGCGATTACCAAGATTGATTGAAACCAGCTAATGAACAAGATTTACTACATACCACTGCTTTTGCTCTCCAGTCAGCTGGTGGGTCAGGGAGCACCCGGCTGGTACAGCGCCGACCACGAGCGCAGCATCGACAGCCTGCTCCACCGCATGACGCTGGAGGAGAAGGTGGGCCAGATGACGCTCTTCACCAGCGATTGGGACGTGACGGGGCCCACCATCCGCGAGGGCTACCAGGACGACATTAAGACCGGCCGCCTCGGCGCGATCTTTAACGCCCACACCGCGGATTACAACCGCAACCTCCAGCGCATCGCCGTAGAGGAGACCCGACTGGGTATTCCGCTGCTCTTCGGCTACGACGTGATCCACGGCTACCGCACCATCTTCCCCATTCCGCTCGGCGAGACGGCGAGCTGGGACCTGGACGCGGCCGAAGAATCAGCGAGCATCGCCGCCCGGGAATCGGCCGCCGCGGGCCTGCACTGGACCTACGCCCCCATGGTCGACGTCGCCCGCGACCCCCGCTGGGGCAGGGTGATGGAAGGCTCCGGGGAGGACGTGTACCTCGGGGTGAAGATGGCCGCCGCCCGGGTGCGCGGCTTTCAGGGGAACGACCTGTCCGACCCCTTCACGCTGCTGGCCTGCGCCAAGCACTTCGCGGCCTACGGCGTGGCCCAGGCCGGCCGGGATTACAATACGGTCGACATCTCCGAGCGGGTGCTGCGCGACATCTACCTGCCCCCCTTCAAGGCGGCCCTGGACGCCGGGGTAGGCACCTTCATGACCAGCTTCAACGAGCTGGACGGCGTGCCAGCCTCCGGCAATCATCACCTGCTCACCGACATCCTGCGCAACGAGTGGGGCTTCATGGGCTTCGTGGTCACCGACTACACCAGCATTAACGAGATGATCCCCCACGGCGTCACCGAGGACGAAGCCGCCGCCGGAAAACTGGCCGTACAGGCGGGGGTGGACATGGACATGCAGGGGGCCGTCTTCTACGACCACCTGGTGCAGCAGGTGGAGGACGGCGAAGTATCCATAGACCGGGTCAATACGGCCGTGCGCGAGATCCTGCGCATGAAGTATGCCCTGGGCCTGTTTGACGATCCCTACCGCTACTCCGATACCACCCGCGAGCGCGAAAACATCCTCACCGACGCCCACCGCGAGGCCGCCCGCCGCATCGGCCGGGAGAGCCTGGTGCTGCTCAAAAATGAGGGCAACCTCCTTCCCTTGTCCCCCGACCGCGGCCGCATCCTGGTCGTGGGTGAACTGGCCGACAGCCAGGAAGATATGCTCGGGGCCTGGCACGGCGACGGACGGGCCGCGGACTGCGTGACCCTGCTCACCGGTATGCGGGAAGCCATCGGCGAGAACGCCACCATCATCTACGTGGCCGGCATGGCCGATGCCGTGAAGGCGGCCCGCGGGGCCGACGTGATCGTCGTGGCCGCCGGCGAGGACTGGGAAATGAGCGGGGAAGCCGCCAGCCGCGCCGACATCGGCCTGCCCGGGAATCAGGAAGCGATGATCCGCCAGCTGGCCGCTACCGGCAAGCCGGTGGTAGTCGTGCTCTTCAACGGTCGTCCGCTCGCCATTCCCGGCGTCGATTCCGTGGCCGCTGCCGTGCTCGAAGCCTGGTACCCCGGTACCGAGGCTGGCCACGCCGTGGCGGACGTGCTCTTCGGGGCCTACAATCCCGCCGGCCGCCTGCCCATGACCTTCCCTCGCTCGGTGGGTCAGGTGCCGATCTATTACAGCGCCAAGAACACGGGCCGCCCCCGGGACCCCAACAACAAGTACAGCAGCAAGTACCTCGATGAAAGCAACGACCCGCTCTACCCCTTCGGCTACGGCCTGAGCTACACCACCTTCGAATACGGCATGCCGCAACTGGCTTCCGCCACCGTCAACCGCAACGACACCATCGCGGTGACCGTAGACGTGACCAACTCCGGATCCGTAGCCGGCGCCACGGTCGTGCAACTGTACGTCCAGGACGTGGTGGGCTCCGTCACCCGTCCCGTCCGGGAACTCAAAGCCTTCGAACGGGTAGAACTGACGGCCGGGGAAACCCGCAGCGTCACCTTTCACCTGACCGACAACGATCTATCCTTTTACCGCCGCGACATGACGTACGGCAGTGAACCCGGCGAATTCCGCATTTACGTGGGCGGCGATTCCCGCGCCACGAACAGCATTACCCTAACCCTCGAATGACCGTATCATGAAAGCAAACTTTATCTTTTTCCTAGCGCTCCTCGCGAGCGCGGCGGCGGCGGCGCAGACCACCGTCGGCGGGACCGTCACCGACGGGACCGAGCCCCTCATCGGGGTCAGCGTGCAGGTGATCGGCACCAGTAGCGGTACCATCACCGACCTCGACGGTACGTACAGCGTCTCCGTGCCCGCCGGGGCAGACAGCCTCATTTTCTCCTACATCGGTTTCGCTCCGCAGGGCGTAGCCATCGAAGGGCGCACGACGGTGGACATCGTGCTGGGCGAATCCAGCCAACTGCTGCAGGAAGTCGTTGTCATTGGCTACGGCATTCAGCAGAAGGACGACCTGACGGGTGCCGTCGGGGTCGTGGAATCCGAGCAGCTGACCGACATTCCCACCCAGTCGCTGGGCCAGTCCCTGCAGGGTAAGGTCTCCGGCCTGCAGATCATCCCGGGGTCCGGCGCGCCGGGCGCCGATGCGATCTTCCGGATCCGCGGTATCGGTACCCTCAACAACGCCGATCCGCTCTTCGTGGTGGACGGTATGATCCTCAACGACATTTCCTTCCTCAATCCACAGGACGTGCAGAGCGTGTCGGTCCTCAAAGACGCCTCCGCCACGGCCATCTACGGGGCCCGGGGGGCGAACGGTGTTATCATCATTACCACCAAGCAGGGAGGAGGTGAGGGCACCCTGACCATCAACGCCTACGCGGGTACCCAGGAGGTCATTCGCCAGATCGACGTCCTCAACGCCACCCAGTACGCGACCCTCATCAACGAGGCGGACGTGAACGAGGGCCGGCAGCCGCGCTTCGCTAACCCCGGGCAGTACGGCGAGGGCACCAACTGGCAGGACGTGATCTTCCAGCAGGCCCCCATCTACAACGCCCAGGTGTCCTTTCAGGGCGGCGGGGAGGAGTCGACCTTCAACCTCTCGGCCAACTACTACCGCCAGGAGGGCATCATCCAGGGATCAGCTTACGATCGGTTTACGGCCCGCCTAAACAACAGCCGGAAGGTGAAGGACTGGCTCACGGTGGCCGGCAACCTCAACCTGGGCTTCAACACCTCCGACAACATCAACACCGGCAGCATCCTGGCGACGGCCTACCGGGCCGACCCGATCTCCGTACCCCGCGACTCCGCCGGCAACTTCGGCGATGCCTCCGCCATCGGAAACACGGGCAACCCCCTGGCCTCCATCTTCTACAGCAACGACTACAGCCAGACCTACCGCGCCGTGGGCAACACCTACGCCGACGTCCGGTTCCTGCGGCACTTCACCTTCCGGACCAACTTCGGCCTCGACTTCGTCTACGACCGCAACCGCAACTTCGTCCCGGAATTCTTCGTCAGTGCCAGCCAGCAAAACCAGCAAAGCGTGATCAGCGCACGCAACGCCTACCGCCGCAACTGGCTCTGGGAAAATACCCTGAGCTACGCCAACGACTTTGGCATCCATCACCTGGACGGCGTGGTCGGTGCGACCTACCAGGATAACTTCGGCGAGGAAATCGGCGGTGCCCGCCAGCGGGTCATCGGCAGCGATCCCAGCTTCTACTACCTCAACTCAGGCGATCAGACCACCGCCACCAACTACAATGGCGTCAGCGGCGGCGACTGGGGACTGGTCAGCTACCTCGGCCGCATCAACTACACCTACGACAGCCGCTACCTGCTCACGGTATCGGGCCGCGTTGACGGTTCCAGCCGCTTCGGCGAGAACTACAAGTACGGCTTATTCCCCTCGGTGGGCCTGGGCTGGAACATCAGCCGGGAGGACTTCTTCGACGCCAGCGGGGTGGTCAGCCGCCTGAAGCTACGCGCCAGCTGGGGCAAGACCGGTAACGACCGCATCGGGGAATACCAGTACGTGCCCCGCGTAGCCAGCGGACTCGGGGCCGTCTTCGGCAACGAGCCCGTGCTGCTGCCCGGCGCTACCCTCACCAGCCTGGCCAACCCCGACCTACGGTGGGAGGAAACCGTGCAGACGGACATCGGCATCGAACTGGGCTTGTTCGACAACCAGCTGCTCATCGAGGCGGATGCCTACCGTAAGTTTACCAGTGGTATTCTCTTCAACGCGCCGATCCCGAGCTACATCGGTGCCAATCCGGCAGTCCGCAACGTAGCCGAAGTGCTCAACCGCGGCCTCGACCTCTCGGCCAGCTGGCGGGCCGGGAACGGGACCTTCCGCTACAACATCGGCGCCAACGCCAGCTTCGTGCATAACGAGGTCGTGAGCCTCGACGGCAACGCGGAGAACTTCTTCTCGGGCGGCCTCGGCGTAGGCGGCCAGCTGGGTACGAACTCCCGGGTCGGTTCCGCCGCGGGATCCTTTTATGGCTACGAGGCCATCGGTGTCTTTCAGAACGAAGAAGACCTCGGACAGTTTCCCCAACTAGGCAACCAGCAGGCCGGCGACATCATCTTCCGCGACATCAACGGCGACGGCGTGATCAATGCCGCAGGTGACCGCGTGGTGCTCGGCTCCGCGATCCCCGACATGATCCTGGGGGTGAACGGCTCGTTCTCCTATTCCGGCTTCGAACTCAGCTTCGACGTCACCGGCCAGTTTGGCAACGAGGTGATCAACGCCAAGCAGATGGCCCGCTTCGGCGCCTACAACTACGAAACCCGCTGGCTGGACCGCTGGACGGGCGAGGGCACCAGCAACACCATCCCCCGGGTGACCATTGCCGGACAAAACTTCGAAACGCTTTCCTCGCTTTACGTAGAGGATGCCTCCTACGTCCGCCTGCGCAACGTAACCCTGGGCTACCGCTTCGCCACCGAGCTGACCGACCGCCTGCGCATGCAGTCGCTGCGCATCTACGTCAACGGCACGAACCTGGTCACCAGCCAGCAGTACACCGGCTACAACCCGGAGATCTACAACAGTTCGGTCTTCGACAACGGCATCGACCGCGGGGATATCTACCCCATCGCCCGCACCATCACCGCCGGTATCGACATCACTTTTTAAGCCCCCCCAATCATGCAACCCATGAAATCCCTCTATACAATCTTAGGTCTGGCCCTGCTGATGGGCGCTACGGCCTGCACCGACGTGCTGAACCGCACTCCCCAGGGCGAATACACCCTGGAAAACTTCTTCCAGAACGAAGAGCAGGCCGTGCAGTCGGTCAACGCCATCTACAACCAGCTGCGGCAGTGGGAGACCCACGTCTTCGCCTATATCGGTATGACCGACATCGTGAGCGACGACTCGGACAAGGGCAGTTTCAGCTCCGACGGCTTTTTTCTGCAGGAGGTCGATCAGTTTACCTACACCCCGACCAACGTGGCACCCTCCAACGTATGGTCGGGCTACTACACCGGGGTGTTCCGGGCTAATCTGGTCATCCAGAACCTGCCGGAAGTACCCGAGATCAACGAGGACATGCGCACCCGCCTGATCGGCGAGGCTTCCTTCCTGCGCGCCTACTACTACTTCAACCTGGTGCGGTGGTTCGGTGACGTGCCCCTGATCCTGAATCCCTTTCCCGAGGACTTCGCCATCGCCCGCGCGCCCCGCTCGGAGGTTTACGCCCAGATCGAGAGCGACCTGCAGACGGCCATCAGCAACTTACCCGCCAGCTACGGTGGTACCGACGTGGGCCGGGTCACGAGCGGTGCCGCAAAATCGATGCTCGCCAAAGTAGCCCTCACCCGCGGCAACTGGCAGCAGGCCGCCGACCTCTCCCTGGAGGTAATTAACAGCGGGCAATATGCGCTATATTCCTCCTTCTCCGGGCTGTTCACCGAGGCAGGCGAGAACAGCAGCGAGAGCATCTTCGAGGTGCAGGCCGCGGCCTTCGAGATCGGCAGCGGCGGCAGCCAGTACAACGAGGTGCAGGGCGCCCGCGGGGTACCCAACCTCGGCTGGGGCTTCAACCGGCCCAGCGATAACCTCGTCTCCTCCTTCGAATCCGGCGACCCCCGCCGCGACGCCACCATCCTCTACGTAGGTGAGGTGCTCCCCGACGGCTCCGGCATCGTCCAGGGCGACCCCAACATCGAGGGCGAGCGCTTCAACCAGAAAGCCTACGTACCCGAGCACCCCGGGGGCAACGGCAACGGTCCCGGTAACATCCGCATCTTCCGCTACGCCGACCTCCTGCTGATCGCCGCCGAGTCGCTGAACGAACTTGGCCGGCCCGCCGAAGCCCTCGCGTACCTGAATATGGTCCGCGCCCGCGCCCGCGGCGGCAGCAGCACCTCCCTCCCCGACGTCACCACCACCGACCAGGCAACCCTCCGTCAGGCCATCTGGCGGGAACGCAGGTCCGAGCTCGCCCTGGAACAGCAGCGCTGGTTTGACCTCGTGCGTACCAACCGCAGCTTCGAGGTGATGAATCCCCTGCGCCCCAATTTCACCCAGAACAAGAACGAGCTCTTCCCGATCCCACAGACGGAGATCGATCTGAGTGAGGGGGCGTTGGTGCAGAATCCTGGGTATTAGTAGATGCTATTTTTTACCAACCCTGGAAGGCCAAATTGTTAAACGAAAAGGCATTGGACCACGTCCAATGCCTTTTCGTTTATGGTGACGGCGAATCAAATAGGTACGCTGGATTGTACTGCAGATCAAAGGTATCAAGGAGTGCTTGAAATTCTTCCTCAAACGTCAGTTGCTGGACAGCCCCGAGGTAGTTCTCATTGCTCCCGTAATGGTGTATTTTCTGATTCCTGACGTAGCGCTCAATGGAATCCTTTCTCCGGTAATCTACCGAATGACACGCGTAGCCGATCTGCCATTTGAATTTCAGAGATCCTTGTTTTCTCATCCACTTGGTACTGAGCGATTTCACGTCGCTCATTAAAGTGGCAATCGAAACTTCGCGGGGCAGGCCATGCAACAGATGTACGTGATCCGGGGTGCCCCCTATGGCAATCACGTTGCAGCTATGTGCCCACAAACGCCTACTTAGGAATCCGTATAAGCCTTTCTCGTACGCTGGAAGGATAAGCGGTTGCCGAAATTTGGTACTGAAGGTGGTATGTAAAACTACCCGGATGTAGGAAGAAGCCACTGGAATGATTTTGGGTTAAATAAAACAAATTGTTTTTAATTAACCAAGTATTGTTTCTCTGAGAGCTTTGAACCAAGGTAGCTGGGGCTGGCGCGACTTCGTCGCTTTCCAACCCCAGCTACCCGTAGACGTCTCCTCCGGGGCCGGTATTCAATACAATCCTGGCCCCGGAGGGGATATAAGATCCAGCTGTGGGCGTAGAGGATTCCCAAAGGGAATACGCCGGAGTCCGCAGCTGGAAATGAAGGGGGAGAAACAGAAAAGGTAGCTGGGGCTGGCGCGACTTCGTCGCTTTCCAACCCCAGCTACCCGTAGACGTCCCCTCCGGGGCCGGTATTCAATACAATCCTGGCCCCGGAGGGGACATAAGGCGGTGAGATAGTTCATTGACGGAAATATAGTAAGCCAACCCCCATACCCGGGGGCCGCGGCGGGAAGTTGGAGAAAGTCGCGCCCGGGCTACGACCATTGCCGACAATACGGTAAATTGTCCGCATGCAACGTCGACTCACGCCCGCACTCCTGTGCCTCCTCTTCCTGTCCTGCCTCCCGGGCGGACTCTTTGCCCAGCAATTCCGCGCCCTGCTCATCACCGAGACCGGCGGTTGGCACCACGGTTCGATCACCTCCGGTATCCCCGCCCTGCAGGAGCTGGCCAGGCGCCACGAGTTCGTGCTCGACCGGCAGCAGGATGCCATCCCCCTCTCCGACGAGGGCCTGAAGGACTACGACGTCATCATCATGCTCAGCACGACCGGCGACATCTTCACCGAGGAGGAGCAGGCGGCCTTCGAGCGCTTTATTCAGTCGGGCAAGGGCTACGTGGGCATCCACGCCGCCTCGGATACGGAGTACGACTGGGCATGGTACACCCGGCTGGTCGGCCGGATGTTCAAGATCCACCCCCGCAACCAAACGGCCATGCTCGACGTCGTCGACCATAATTTCCCCGGCCTGGAGCGGTGGCCCGACCGGCTGCTGTGGACGGACGAGTGGTACGAATTCCAGGACGCCACCGTCGATGACCTGCACTACCTAGTCACCGTAGACGAGAGCAGCTACGAGCCCAAGGCCGACTGGGGGGCGAACCAGGGAACAGGAATGGGCGATATGCATCCCATCTCCTGGTACCACGATTACGACGGGGGCCGCGCCTTCTACACCGCACTCGGCCACATCGACGATACCTATAAGGACAATCTGTTTCTGCAGCACCTCTACGGTGGCATCTACTGGGCCGCTACCGGGAAGGGCATAAAGGCCACCAAATAGGGCAAGCGGGGAGACTCTATTTCTGTTCGGTGAGCCAACCGCGCTCAACCTGCACCATGCCTCAGTCTACCCAAGTAGACCAAGCCCAACGCCGTGCCCACGAAATCGCCCGTCACCCCCGGTAACCTGCTCCGGGCCCCTACTGGTCGAGGCGCGCTACGATCGGTTCGATGACGGATTCCCAGATGTCGTAGCCTGCGGCATTCATGTGGAGGTCGTCCTCGATGAAGATATCGTCGCGTACTTCCCCATTGGCCTGTAAGGAGGGATTCCAGACGTCTGCGTAGTAGGTATGGTCCGTCTTTTCGGTGAAGGCAAGGAGGCGGGCGTTTGCCTCCTCGTACTTCGTTTTCATACTCCAGCGCGAAAGGCTGGGTTTGGGAGAGATGAAGACGACGGGTACTTCCTTTCCGAGGTTCCTGGCGATCATTTTGCGGAGCTTCTTGGCGGATTTGAGCACGTCCTTCGGGGAGTCGCCGGCGGCCAGGTCGTTATCGCCCTCGTAGACAAACACCACGCTGGGCGCGTAGGGGTAGATCACGCGGTCCGCGTAGTGGATCAGGTCCATAAAGTTTGACCCGCCAAAGCCCCGGTTGAGGACGGTATGGCCGGCCAGGTCCTCGGTCAGGGTATTCCACTTCACGATGGAGGAGGAGCCGACGAAGAGGATCACGCCGGGCTGGACGGGCTCGAGTTTGTCCGCCTCTTCGAACTGGTTGATGGTGGATTCCCAGCGGGTGGGGCCGGTTTCCTGGGCGGTCAGGAGACCGGTGAAACAGAGCAGGAGAAGGAAACAGAAGTTGCGCATGATCGAAAATTGAAGGGGCCAGATGGCGGATCAAAGTAACAAAATTCGCCTTCACCGCACCCGCGGCCCCGCCGGAAGCAACCGCCCGTGCCCCGGCCGCGTTTCCCGGCTTTAAACTCCCCCAGCTTGCTCGCCAAACGCATCATTCCCTGCCTGGACATTAAAGACGGCCGTACCGTCAAGGGCGTCAATTTCGTGAACCTGCGCGACGCCGGCGATCCCGTCGAGCTGGGCGCCAAGTACAGCCTGGCCGGGGCCGACGAGCTGGTGTTCCTCGACATCACCGCCACCCACGAACGCCGCAAGACGCTGGCGGACCTTGCCCGCGACATTGCCCGCCACCTCAACATCCCCTTTACGATCGGCGGCGGTATCAACTCGCTGACCGACGTGGACGTACTGCTCGACGCGGGGGCCGACAAGGTGAGCATCAACTCCGCCGCCGTGCGCCGGCCGGAACTCATCGACGAACTGGCCTACGCCTTCGGCAATCAGTTCGTAGTAGTGGCCGTGGACGCCAAGTTCGTGGACAAGGAGTGGTACGTCCACCTCAACGGCGGCCGCATCAAAACGGAGCACAAGCTCTTCGACTGGGTCGGCGAGGCCCAGGAGCGCGGAGCCGGCGAGATCCTCTTTACGAGCATGGACCACGACGGCACCAAGCAGGGCTTCGCCAATCAGGCCCTAGCCCGGATGAGCGAGCAACTGAGCATCCCCATCATCGCCAGCGGCGGGGCGGGCAGTAAGGAGCACTTCGCGGAAGTATTTACGGAAGGCAAGGCCAACGCCGGACTGGCCGCCAGCATCTTCCACTTCGGGGAGGTCGAGATCGCCGACCTGAAGGCCTACCTGAAGGGACAGGGTATTCCGGTCCGGCCGGTTTAGCTTCCCAGGAGCGCCGCGGCTCCCCCCAGTACGAGGAACAGCATCCAGATGCCGTAGAATGCCAGCTGAACCAGGGTCAGCACGCCGAGTATCTTGAACAGGCGTCCCAGGGAGCCGAAGGAGCTGACCATCGCCTGGGTGTTGCCCTGGTCCACCGCTTGCATCGCGTCCGTGCCAAAGCTATAGAGCAGGTAGGCCAGGTAAAACATCACCGCAAACAGGAGCGCGTAGATGCCCAGGATCACGGTCATCCCCCCGCCCATACCACCGGACATGTCTCCCATTCCGGCCATCACCATGAACGTACTGCCAAAAGCGACGAAGATTAGAATGAACAATCCCAGGCCGGCCATGCTGACGATACCCATAAACCGCCCCCACTTGCCGGCTTTGCGTAGGTTTGCGGCTCCTTCCGGGGGTAAGGCCGGCCCATTGCGGTAGCCATTGTCTAGGGAGTCATCGTTTTCAAGCATCATCAAGGCGTAGTTTTACCCCAATATATAGCCCATGCAAGTAAGTCCGAGCACCATCAGTCAGCTTGATTTCGAAAAAGACCACGGCCTCCTCCCCGCCATCGTGCAGGATGCCGCCACCCGGGTGGTCCTCATGCAGGGCTACATGAACGCGGAAGCCCTCAGCAAAACCCTCGACACCGGCCTGGTCACCTTCTTCAGCCGCAGCAAGCAACGGCTCTGGACCAAGGGCGAAACCTCCGGCAACACCCTGCGGCTCGTGCGCATCGACGCCGACTGCGACCGCGACTCCCTCCTCCTCCAGGCCCACCCCACCGGCCCCGTCTGCCACACCGGCGCCGACACCTGCTGGGACGCGAAGAACGAGGGCGAGTTCCTCGACCACCTCGAGCGCACCATCCAGGATCGCCGCGATAATCCCAGCGAAAGCAGCTACACCACCTCCCTCCTCCGGCGCGGCATCAACAAGGTCGCCCAGAAAGTAGGCGAAGAAGCCGTCGAGCTCGTCATCGAAGCCAAGGACGACGACAAGGACCTCTTCCTCGGCGAAGCCGCCGACCTCATGTACCATTACCTGGTCCTGCTCGCCGCCAAGGGGTACACCCTGGAGGAAGTCCGCGCTGTCCTCCGCAGCCGGCACCAGTAAGCCAGCGTGGGCGGCGGAGCGCAGGTGCCCGGGCAGGCAACCTAAGCGAGGCGCCGCGGTGTTACCTCAATCCATCCTCCCTTCAATCCCTCACTCCATGACCCTACAAGACCGCATCACCCCAGACCTCAAAGACGCCATGCGTGCCAAGGACCAGGCCGCTCTCCGCGGAATCCGCGCCATCAAGAACGCCATCCTGCTCCAGCGGACCGACGGCAGCGGCACCACCCTCGACGAAGCCGGCGAGATCGCCCTGCTCCAGAAGCTCGTCAAGAGTCGCCAGGAAAGCCTGGAGATCTACGAGCAGCAGGGCCGCGAAGACCTCGCCCAGCCCGAGCGCGAGGAGATCGAAGTGATCAACCGCTACCTCCCCGAGCAGTTGTCAGACGAAAAGCTCGACGCCCTCGTTAAGGAAGTGATCGCCGAAACCGGGGCCACCTCGATGCGTGACATGGGCAAAGTGATGGGACAGGCCAACGCCCGCGCCGCCGGTCGCGCCGACGGCAAGCAGATCGCCGCCACCGTCAAACGTCTCCTCTCCTAAGGGTATCTACCCCCGGGCGAAGTCCGTCTAACCCAGGACCACAGGTCCGTCTACTATGCTCAAAAAGTTAGACTGGTACATCATCGGCAAGTTTATGCGCACCTTCTTCTTTACGGTGCTCATCTTCTCGATGGTCAGTCTCATCATCGATTTCAGCGAAAAGATCGAGCGCTTCATCGAGTCGGAAATTCCGAAGCAGGTGATCATCTTCGAGTACTTCCCTACTTTTCTGCTCTTCATCCTGGGGCTGCTCTGGCCGATGCTGACGCTGATCGCGGTGATCTTCTTTACCGGGCGGATGGCCGACAACTCCGAGATCATCAGCATCCTCAATGCCGGGGTCAGCTTCTGGCGGCTCATGCGGCCCTACCTGATCTCGGCCGGCTTCCTCTTCGTGCTCTACCTGGCCGGCATCAACTTCCTCGTCCCCTGGGCCAACGGCCACCGCGCGGAGCTCGAGCGGGTGTACTTCAATCGCGGCCAGGATGAGGGCAAAACTACCAACGTCCACTTCTTCGTCGCCCCCGACACGAAGGTCTTCATGACCCACTACAGCAAGCGCGACAGCGCGGCCCGCAATTTCCGGATCGAGCACTTCGTCGACAACCAGCTGGCTAGCCTCACCAAGGCCCGCTCGGCCAAGTTCGTCGACGGCGACCCCGCCGTCTGGCGGCTCGACAATTACGAAACCCGCACCTTCGACGGCCTCCACGAAACCCTCGTCCAGGGCAACCGGGAGACCCTCGACACCGTGATTAACCTGCGGCCGGACGACTTCGTAGACTACCGCGAGCAACAGTCCGCCCTCACCACGCCCGAGCTGCTCACCCAGATTCGCAAGCAACGGGCGCGGGGAGCCGGCAACGTCCGCAAGTACGAGCTGGAGCTGGCCCGCCGCACGGCCGAGCCCTTTACCATCTTTATCCTTACCATCATTGGCCTGGCGGTAGCCGGACGTAAGGTGAGGGGCGGTATGGGTATTCAGCTGGCCATCGGCATCTTCATGGGGGCCCTCTTCGTTTTTCTCAGCCGGTTTGCGTCCACCATCAGCGCCGGTACCAACCTGCCCGTCCTGCTGGGCATGTGGATGCCGAACATCATCTTCTTCGCGGCAGCCATGTACTTCGTGTCGAAAGCCCAACGATAAGCGGGCCCTTGCATCTATCTAGGGGTGACATTTGTTATAATCGCGAATTTTCGTTTCGACTCGGGACGATAAACCAAAAAATAGATGGATCAAAAGAAACTAATGACCTGGGGCATTACCCTATTCATCCTCTTCGTTGTGCTGGCCATGGTCAGCAGCGCCACCTTCGTGACGGTGGATTCCGGCGAGCGTGGGGTATTATTCCGGCGGTTCTCCGGCCTGGACAAGGAGATGATCTACCCCCCGGGCTTCCACGTCGTGGCTCCCTGGAATACCATGCACGTCTACGAGGTGAGGGAACAGCAGGTCGAAGAAGCAATGGAGGTGCTTTCCAGCAATGGCCTCAACATCAGCGTGGACGTCACGGCGCGTATCCGTCCTAATTTCGGACAGGTAGCCCTCCTCCACGAGACCTTTGCCCAGGATTACATGGAGCGTCTGGTCCGTCCGGAGATACGCTCCAGCGTGCGGCAGGTGATCGGCAAGTTCACCCCCGAGGAGTTGTACTCCACCAAGCGGGACGAGGTGCAGACCCTCATCACCGATATGCTGTCGAGTGCGCTGTCCGATAACTACATCGACCTGCGGGCTATTCTGATCCGCGACATCGAGCTGCCCGACAAGGTGCGGACCGCCATCGAGGAAAAGCTGGAGGCCGAGCAGGGCTCCTTGAAGTACGAGTACATCCTGACCCGGGAAAAGCAGGAGGCCGAGCGCCGCCTGATCGAGGCCCAGGCCAAGGCCGATGCCAACCGCATCCTGGCGGCCAGCCTCTCCGACAACATCCTGCGTGATAAAGGCATCGAGGCCACCCTAGAACTGGCCAAGTCGCCCAACAGCAAGGTGGTTATCGTGGGCGATTCCGGGAATGGCGGCCTGCCGCTGATCCTGGGCGGAGGAAATTAGTCCTCCCCGCGCAGCATCTCCAGGTGGTAGGTATAGACAAATTTTGGGGTGCCGGCGTACAGTTTTTCGTAACGATTGCGGGCTTCCGTCCGTGACCCGGCGTCGGTCTTTCCGCTCAGGAGGTAATTCGTGAAGTAGGCTTCGGCTTCCTGCTCTTCGCTCAGTTCCCCGCTTGCGAGCAGTGCGTCGATCCCGGCGCGAGCCTGATCGTAGGCGGCGGCGTCGTGTGCTACCTGGCAGCGGGCGTGCAGCAATTGGGCGGAGAAGAGGAGGTCGGGATTCCCCAGTTCTTCCGCTACCTCCAACGCTTCCCGTTCGACTTTCTCCACCGCTTCCAACTGACCGCTGGCCAGCAAAACCAGCCCCTTTTCGTAGAGGCTGGAGCCCAGTACCAGCCGGTTATTGGTGGTGCGGGCAATCTCGATGGCCTGGTTGTAGTACTTCTCCGAGAGGTCGTACTTCTCCTGGTGGTAATAAATATCACCCAGGGTGTTGACGGCCTTGGCGACGCCCTTGCGGTAACCGAGGTCACTGCTGATCGAAAGACAGCGATCCAGGTGTTCGATGGCTTCGCTGAAGTTGCCCATGACGCTGTTGATGTCTCCGAGCAGCCCCTCGGTAACGGCGATGCCCTGCCGGTCGCCCAGCTCGTGGCACATCTGCAGGTCCTGCTCGAAAAGGTCCAGGGCCTCCGGGTAATTGCCCTGCCGCTCGTTGACGCTGCCGAGGCTCCCGAGCCCGATGGCCTGCAGGCGCCGATCCCCCAGTTCCCGGGCCATTTTCAGGCCGGTGCGGTGGTGCGCTAGGGACTGATCGTAATCGCCGCTTTCGAAGTAGACGATGCCGAGGTTGGTATGCAGGGTGGCCAGCCCCATATTGTCGCTGCTGCTTTCGTGGCGGGGAATCTGCTCCTCGATCACCCGGATGGCTTCCTCGTACTCTCCCAGGTTCATGTAGGTGAGCCCGAGGTGACTGATCGTGCTGGCCGAGGCCGTGGTACCTGCCTTGCTCAGTCCGCTGTCGAGGGATCGCCGGTAATAGGTCAGGGCCCGTTCGTAGTGGTTGGTACGAAAGAACAGGTTGCCCATGCTGCTGTATGAGCGGGCGATCCCGAAGAGATCGTCTACCGACTCAAACAGCCCGGAAGCCACCTTGAGGTATTCCATGGCCAGCTCATAGTCCCCCTTCAGGGTATGCAGCTGGCCGAGGGCGTTGTTGGTACGGCCGAGCAGGACCACGTCCCGGCTGGTCTTGGCGATCCGTTGCGCCTCTTCGTAGGCCATTTCGGCCTCCTCCCAGCGACCGACGATTTCGTACACCCCGCCCCGGTTGAGGTGCACCTGGACGGAGACATCGTCGTTGGGCTGTTGGCTCATCTTCTTCAGCAAGCGGTTGTAGAGGTCGAGTGCCTGCTGGTTCTGGTAATTGCCCCGGGCGTAACTCGCGGCCTTGCTCAGGTACTCCAACGTTTTTTCCGTCTCCCCGCTCTGCTCGTAATGAAAGGCCAGGTCGACAAAGCGCTCCTCGAGGTTGTCGGCATACAGCTTTTCGATGGCCTGGGCGATCTGGCGGTGTAACTGCTGCAGGCGGGTGGTCAGCTGCATGCCGTATACCGCTTCCCGCAGGAGGCTGTGGCGGAAGATGTAGCGCAGCTCATTCATGGCACTCCAGATCTGCCCCCGCTCGGCCACCTCGATCTGCTCCTCCAGCATCTTCATTACGTCCTCCACCCCGTCGAACCCGGCGTCGGTCCGCATCACTTCGTTGAGTACCGGAATGTCGAATTCCCGTCCGATCACGGCGGCCGCCTTGACCGTCTCCCGGACCATGTCGGAGAGGCGGTCGATACGGGCCGTCAGAATGGAGGTGATGCTCGTAGAGAGCTTGATGCTCTCGTCACTCAGGTGAAGCAGGCCGTCGCGCTTTTTATTGAGCAACTCGTTTTCCCGGAAGTACTCCAGGATCTGCTCCAGGTAGAAGGGATTGCTATTGGTCGCCTTGAGGAGGGTTTCCAGGGTCTCTTCCGCGATGGGGCCGCCCAGGGTGGTCTCGGAGAGGGTACGGACCGCCTCCCGCGAAAGGCCGCCGATCTCCACGGCGACGACGGGCAGGCTGAATTTAGCCCGTAGCGACTCCCGGAGAAGCCGGGGATACTTGCCGTCGTCGTCCGGGCGTGCCGTGGCCAGGATGAGGAGGGGCAGGTCGCCCATACGACGCACGATTTCCCGCACCACAGTCAGGCTGTCCTCGTCGATCCAGTGCACGTCTTCCAGCTCCAGCACGGTAGGATGCAGGACGGACTCTGCGATGATGAGGTTGACGATGGCGTCGATGGTGTTCTGGTAGCGGCCCTGGGCATCCAGGCGCGTCCAGAGCGAGCCGGGCTGCACGATCCCGAGCTGAGCGGAGAGGACAGATTGGGTCCGCATCAACTCATCCGCCAGCTGCCGGGCCTCCTCAGTCCCGATCCGTTGCAGGGTGAACCGCATCCGGCTGATGCGAAACTCGAAGCGTTTGAGGTTCTGGCTGTCCCGGGCGTCGAAACTTTGCCGGAACATCCGTTCCAGCAGGTAGGTGAAGGGGTTGAAGGGCTTGCGCAGGATCTGGTCGCAGCTGCCCACCAGCCAGGTGAGGTTGCCCTGTTCCGCAAGTTGGTGGCGCACCTCGTACGTCAGCCGGCTCTTGCCGATGCCGGCTTCGCCCAGGACGTAGGCCAGGCCGGCCGGCTTCCCCGCGAAAATGGGCAGCGCAAATTCCGTCAGCTCCTTCACCTCCGCGTCACGCCCGATCGGTTCGCCCCCGTAGGTGGGTTTTCCCAGGGTCTGCCGCCGCCCCTGGAGCTCGTAGGTGGGCTCCGGGTTCTGGACCCCCTTGTACCGAATATCCCCCCTGGGGAGAAAGCGGAATTGGGGGCTGGAGGCGATCTCCTCGTCTACCAATACCATCCGCCACTCTGCTTCGGCCATGATCCGTGCCGCCAGGTTGACCCGGTTGCCGACGCAGGCGTACTGCGCCCGGTGCTTCCCGCCCACGATGCCGGTGAAGGCCGTGCCCACCGTCATCCCCATCCGGTGGTGGAAGGGACGCTTAGAATTGCTTTCCAGCATATCCAGCTCCTGCTGTACCACCAGCGCAAATTCCACGGCGCGGGCCATATTGTTTTCGTAGGAGACCGGGGCGCCGAAGAAGATGACCATCAGGGCCCCCTTGTCGCCGTAGTCCACCTCCTTGAAGTACCCGCCGAAGTCGCGGACTTGGTTGAGCACCACCGTGGCAAACTGGTCGAGCTCCTCGTGGGTACGCACCGCGTCGAAGGAAAGGAAGCAGGAAACCACCGTACGAAACTCTCCGTTCTGCTCGTAGCGCACCACCTCCGGCGGCAGGAATGCGGCAGCCGTATCGGCGTCCACGGCCGGGAGGTGGAGGGGCTCCACCCCGACCTCACTGATAAGGGCGATATCCCCCTGGACGCGAAAGGCGTCCGCCGCGATGTCCTCGGCATAGATGAGTCCTCCCTCGATCAGGGAGTGCACAAAGGCATTGACCACGATCTCCTGTTCACCCGCCAGGCTCTGGCAGGCTGCGGCCCCGTCGATGGCCGGCCCCCGGAAGTAAAAGGCATGGAGTTCCTCTCCGACGATGCCGTAATTAACCGTACCGGCCGCAATACCGGCCTTGATGCCGATCTTGAAGTTGCCCCCGAACTCATTGCCGCGCTCGCGAAACAGCTCCCGGGCCCGCTCGGCCGTCCGCAGCAGGTGCATGGCGTGTCTCCGATCGAGCTCCAGGGGAAATACCGCCGTAAACGCGTCTCCGGCAAAATAAGGAATGAAGCCCCCGGAGGCATAGACGAGCGCCACCAGGGGCTCGAAGACTTCGTTGAGGATCACGGAAAGCTGCTCGGCCCCCGCCAGCCCCTGCTGCATGAGGGTCTCCGTAAGGGGGGTAAAGCCGGATAAGTCGATGTTGAGCGTAAAGGCACTCAACTCGCCGTGCAGCTCGCCGGCAAGGTACTTTTGTTGAATAAAGGGAGGAATCAGGGGCTGCACGGGGGTAATGGACGTTCGCTAAGATAACGGGGGAAAACAACACGGCCCCCCGCGAGACGGGCGACCGTTAAGAGTTTGCTGCGCGATGCCTGACCGTTGGGTACTACAAGTGGCGTGAACCATCCAGTAAGGCGGAAGTAAGGCTCAGGCCACCACCCAATGCACAGGCGGCCATCAGCACGTAAAGTATCGTCATCGGGAAAAAATTGAAGAAATAGGAGATCCTACCTGATTAGCAAAAAGCCTGCGGCTACTAATTCCGTTGTTGGTTGGCATGCGTGCTACGTTCACCACCGGGCTTAAGCACAATTATCACCATTAAGCGTGACCTTTCCAAAAACAAGGCCAACTTTTCTAACTTATTCTGACGGAGGCAGCGGCATGCGAACCAGGGCCGCGTCGGAAGGCGAGGGCGGAGCGGTCCGTCCGATTACCCACTCGTAAATTCTCAGCTCGGGATGCTTCGACTCCAACCTCACCGCATAGAGCCCGCCGAGTTGCCGCGGCGTCACGATTTCGGGTTGGAGGCTTCGCTTTGATTCCTCGCCCGTGAAAATATAGTAGGCATGCCCGGCGGGTGGCGGCGGCACGTCGGAAAGGTCGACCAGGGCAATGCCCGCTCCGGGCAGCAGGTGGACGTGGAGGGTGCCCGTATCCAGGCGGTGCTCAAACGACTGGAGGTTATCCCAGTTGCCGGTAGCGACCTGGATCGCATCGCGGCTGCGCTCCATATCCAGGCGGTGACTGGCATCGTCCTGTGCGTGCAACGCCCGCTCCCGCACCAGCATGGCCCGGGCATCTTCCTTGAGCCGGAAGAGGAAACCACTCAGCCCGATCAGCAGGAGGCAGGCAGCGATCAACACGTAGCGCCAGCTGTTGAGCGTGTGGTTGCGCTCCATCATGCCCGTGATCATTTCGTGGTCCAGGTCCTGAAATTCTTCGGGGGTGCGCAGGGTACGCCCCGATGGCGGCGGCCCGATATTGCTGCGGGAATCTGCGTAGGAGTTCAGGTCCTTGCGGAGGCGCTCCACCTCACTCTCCAGGAATGGGTCCTCTTCCATGAGGCGCTCTACCTCGGCACTCTGCTCCGGGCCTAACAGCCCGAGCACATATTGGTCTAAAAGACCGCTACGCTTTAGTTCGTCCCTGGTCATACACTGCCCCTTACGCTTATAAAGATTTGAAAACGCGGGAGGCAACCTGATGTGCGGCCCCCGTTACCTAAAGCAGAAAGCGGGCAGCATGTTTAAGATTAGTGCGGAGACGCGGGTGCGGGGTCGTATGCCCACTTGAGGTACAGGGCCCCCCAGGTGAATCCCCCGCCGAACGCCGTCAGGATGAGGTTATCCCCCTTGCGGAGCTGGCTTTCGTAGTCCCACAGACACAGCGGCAGGGTACCGGCCGTAGTGTTCCCGTAACGCTGAATATTGACCATTACTTTTTCCAGCGGAAAGTCCACCATCTTGCTGACGGTTTCGATAATCCGGATATTTGCCTGGTGGGGGACGAGCCAGTTGACGTCCTCGTTCGTCAGCCCGTTGCGGTCCATGACTTCCCGCACCACGTCCGACATGCCCTTCACGGCGGCCTTAAAGACGGGGCGCCCGTTCTGCCGTACGAAGTGCTCGCGGGCCATGACGGTATCCACCGTCGCCGGCTTGCGGGAGCCCCCCGCGACGAGGTAGAGGTACTCCTCCCCGCTGCCGTCGGCGTAGTGGCGGTAATCCATAAATCCCGTGCCGTCGGTGGTGGGCTCCAGCATCACCGCGCCGCAGCCGTCGCCAAAGATCACGCAGGTGGTCCGGTCGGTGTAGTCGATGATGGACGACATCTTATCGGCCCCCACCACGATCACTTTCTTGTGGTGCCCGGCCTCGATAAACTGGGCGCCGACGGTCAGCGCGTAAAGAAACCCGCTGCAGGCGGCACTCACGTCGAAGCCGAAGGCGTGCCGGATGCCGGCCTTGTAAGCGGCCACGTTGGCGGTATCGGGGAAGATGCTGTCGCTGGTAACGGTAGCACAGATGACCAACTCTACGTCATCGGGATTGGTATTGGTCTTTTGCAGGAGCCCTTCCAGGGCCTTCACCACCATGAAGGAAGTACCGATACCTTCCCCCTTGAGGATATGGCGCTCCTTAATGCCGGTGCGGCTGGTGATCCACTCGTCGTTGGTGTCGACAATCGAAGCCAGTTCCTCATTGGTGAGCACGTAATCCGGTACGTAGCCCTGGACACCGGTGATTGCGGCGCGAATTTGACTCATGGTTTAGGGGGTAAGCTTGGTTTGGGGCCACAAGGTAAGCAGGTCCCGGGCAGCCCACAACCCACATTGCCCGCAATTGCCGGTGGCTAAGGCTGGGCGACCGCCTCTTGCTCCAGGGGCTCCGCCGGATCGATCAGCGCGATGAGCCCCAAAAAGGTGAGCAGTCCGTTGAAGGCCAGAATAAGAAAGCCAAACTGGAAACCCCCGAGCAAATCGGCCGAATAGCGATCGACCAGAATGGAAATGATCGGGGAGAGGACGCAGACGATCGCCAGTGCCGGCAGCTCCACGGAGCCGACCCGCAGGGTTTCCCGGACGCGGAACTTAGTCAGCAGGCCAAAGGCAAAGAGGCCGAGCAGGGGGCCGTAGGTATAGCCCGCCGCCTTGAAGAGGCTGTTGATCACGGCGGTATCGTTGATCAGCTCGAAGGCCATAATGACCAGAAAGAGCAGCACGGAAAAGCCGGAGTGCACCAGCAAGCGCTGCCTTTGGGTGTTGTCCGCCGGCACCGGCGCCCCGCCGCCCGGGTGGTCATTCATGCCCAGGAAGTCTACGCAGAAGGACGTCGTGAGGGCCGTGAGGGCACTGTCCGCGCTGGAGTAGGCCGCCGCTACGATACCGAGTACGAAGAGCACGCCGGCTACCGGGGGCAGGTTGACGAGGGCGATCGTGGGATACAGCAGATCGGAGCTTTGGGGGATGGCCAGCCCCACCGTGGTGGCGTAGATATAGAGCAGTGCCCCGAGGCAGAGGAAGAGGAGGTTGGCAAAGACAAGCACGATACTAAAGACCAGCATGTTCTTCTGCGCGTCGCGGAAATTGGGCATGCTGAGGTTCTTCTGCATCATGTCCTGATCCAGGCCGGTCATGACGATGGTAATGAGGGCCCCGCTGAAGAACTGCTTGAAGAAGTTGTTGGGATCGCTCCAGCCCCCGTCGAAGAAGAACCACTGGCTGTAGTCGCTCTGCTGAATGAGGTTGACCATGCCGCCGAAGTCGGTTTCCAGCGCGCCGCCGATGTAGTACACGGTCATGCCCGCCGCCGTCAGCATGCAGACGGTCTGCAGGGTATCCGTGACGATGATGGTTTTGATCCCACCCCGGAAGGTGTAGAGCCAGATCAGGACAATGGTGGTAGCCACGGTCACGGAAAACGGAATGCCGATCGGCGCGGCTACGAATTGCTGAAGTACGACGGCCACCAGGAAAAGCCGGAAGGAGGAGCCGATCGTGCGGGAAAGCAGGAAGTAAAAGGCTCCGATCTTGTAGCCGTGCGGGCCGATGCGGGAACGCAGGTATTCGTAGATGCTGGTCAGCCCCATGCGGTAATACAGCGGCAGCAACACCAGGGCGATCACCAGGTAGCCCAGCAGGTAGCCCAATACAACCTGCATGTAGCTGAATGCCTGGTTTACCCCGCCGGCCCCTACGGCTCCGGGAATGCTGATGAAGGTGACCCCCGAAAGGCTGGAGCCGACCATGCCGATGGCGACGATGGGCCAGGGCGATTTGCGGCCGGCCAGGAAGAAGTCGGCGTTGTCGCTTTCCTTGCGGCTCGTCAGGAAGGATACCAGCACCAGAACGGCAAAGTACACGGCAACAATGCCAAGGATGGCGTAGGGGGAGAGGGATGCATTCATGGAAGGGAGCGCAATTTATGCATTCCCTCCGTAAGGCATCAGGCCGCGGTCAGCTTGGCCAGTTCGTCCTTCAGGGTCTGGGGACTCTGCACGCCCGCCGCGCGGAACTTGAGCTCGCCCTTGTGAAAGATCATGGTGGTGGGCATGGCCTGGACGCCCAGTTTCTCGGTGATCTCGGGATTGCGGTCCACGTCGATTTTAATCAGGCGCATCTTATCCCCTATGTCCTCCTTCAACTGCTTGAGGATCGGGGAATAGGCATGGCAGGGGCCGCACCAGGTCGCGTGAAAGTCAATGAGCACGGGAATGTCCCCGTTGACGAGTTCTTGAAAGGAGGTCTGGTCGGCCATGGCTTTATTGGTTAGTAACCTGCTGGGTGGGCTATTGGTTTCCGACCGCCAGGGTGGGGACCGTATTCCTTGCTGCGTTGCTGATGGCATAAGCTATCCCTACTTCACCGGGGGTTCACCTTTAGCGGTGAGTCTGTCGGTCGGCGTAGAGCCTGCGGTAGGCAGTTGGACTCATCTCCGCCGCTTCCCGGAACGCGCGGTAAAAGGCGGCCGAAGAATTAAATCCGGAGCGCGTGGCGATATCAACTATACTCAGGTGCCCCAGGCTATGGTCACGCAGTAAGCGGCGGGCCTCCTCGAGGCGGTAGGCATTGACGAAGGAGCAGAAGTTGTGGTTCGAGTGGTCCCCGATCAACCGGCACAGGGTCCGGTTGCTTACCGACAGGCATCCCGATAGGTTCTCCTGCATGAGAAACGGATTGAGGTAGGGTTTTTCCAGCTCCATCAGGTGGAGCAATCGAGTCCAGTTTGCCTCCTGTGGGGAGAAGCCCTGGTAGGTTGATGAAGACATAAACGGGTAGACGGAATTCAGGTGTGGTGCAAATTTCTTCGCCCCGTCTATACGCCGTATCCGGAATCCCCCCACCGCAGCCGGATTGGCGGATATACGGCCGGATTGGCGGAATTAGTTACACCTTCTGACTCTGCTTCTCCTAGTCGGCTTCCGACATTTCCCCCCGGTGCCGGCGGTAGGCGGCCGGACTCAGCTCATTTTCGCGCTTGAACGCCTGGTAGAACGTGGTTTTGGTGTTGAAGCCCGCCTCCGCAGCGATCCCTTCCATAGTGAAGTGATCATATCCGGGGTCGGAGAGCATCCTGCGGGCAGCCCGGATGCGGTAGTGGTTGATGTAGGTATTAAAATTTTGCCCGCTGCCCGTGTTGATGATGCGGCTCAAATTGCGTTCACTCTGCTGCACCCGTTTACCGAGGTCGAATAAGGTCAGGTTCGGATCCAGGTAGGCCTTGGTCGACTCGAGGTACTGCCCTACTTCCCGGAAGATCCGCTCGTGATCGGACACCGCCCCGGCCTCCGGTGAAGCGCGCAGCCGGGTGCCGAGCTGTCGTATCCCGTGAAGGGCCACGTAGTAGACGATCAGGGTGTTGGTCACGGCCCCGAAGGTGATCCGAATCTTCGGATTGACCGGCAGCGGACCGTAAACCATCAGCGTATACACCACCGCAAATCCGATCAGGGCAAAGAGGGTATGGCGGATCCACCCCAGCTTCCGGTCCGTCAGGTTGGAATAATACGAGAGCAGGTAATCCCGGTGCCGCTCCAAAAGCCGGAGGATGAGGTAGCTGTAGTAGGCCGCAGGCCCGATGGCCAGAATGGTGATGGTGCCGATAATGCCCCGCTGGATTTCCGGGGAAAACAGGGGCTGTTTTCCGCTTACGTCCAGGGCGTACAGGATGCTCAGGGAGATAAACTCAAGGGCACCGGGCAGCAGGTGGATGCCGTCCTTTTTCCAGGTAAACAGCCCCGTCAGCCGGCGGCAGTAGAGGTACAGCAACGGCATACCGAGAAACCAAAAATAGAGCGGGAGGTAAAGTATGCTGGGGTGGGCCGCCCCGAAGGGCAGGCGTATGAGCAGGAAGGGCAATATCCGTAAGGAAAGCGTCAGGATAAAGGCCCCCAGAAAGTAGGCCGGGCGATCCCTGCGGTGGGCCAACAGGATGAACCCACCCAGCAGGATGCCCTGTGCAAGGCCCAGCAAACTGACAATATTGGCAAACGTCATGACCTTACCAATATAAAAAAATAAGCCGGTCCCGGCGTGGGGTATTGCCTTTTCCCGGTCGATGAGAACCGCGGTAGGAACAAGCACCGCCTTGATCACCGGGCGGCTGGCTAGAATTCCACCTTCACCCGCAGGTTAACCCGCCGCCCCGTGAGGCGGTTGGGTACGGCGTACTGCTGCTCGAAGATGGTCTTGATCCAGGTGTTGCCCGCCTGGTTGCTCACGTTCATGAGGTTGAAGACCTCCAGGCTGAGGTAGGTCGAGCGGGTAAACCGCAGGGGCGAGGTCGCCCGGTTCCGGGAGGTCTCCCGGTCGTAGAGCCGCCAGCTGAATCCGATGTCGATGCGGTGGTAGGTGTCGAAACGCAGGGAATTGCGGTAGACGGTATTGTTGTCGAGGATACCGAAGGGCAATCCGCCGCCTACGGTCAGGTTGACGTGGGTGCGAAAGCTGGGGTTATTACGCAGGTAATCCTGGAAGAACAGCGACAGCTGGAAGACCTGGTCCGTAGGCCGCGGCACGTACTCCACCACCTCGTTGATGACGCTGCCGTCTTCGGCCCGGCCCAGTACTTTGCGGTGCTCCACCCCCCTGAGCGTTTCCCGTGCCCGCAGGAGGCTCAGGTTGAGCCAGCTGTCGGCCCCCGGCACGAATTCCCCGTTGAGGCGGAAGTCCAGCCCCGCCACGTAGCCGCTGGCATCGTTGAGGCCGGAGTACTGGATGCGCACGTTCTCGATCTCGTAGCTGACCAGATCCCAAAGGGATTTATAATAGGCTTCGGTGATGAGCCGGAATTTCTTCGGATTGCGCTTGCCGTAGTAGAAGTCGCTGGTCAGCCCCCCCACCAGGTGAAAGCTCTTCTGGCTGCGCAGGTCGGTATTGACCGTCCCGTCGGGCGCCCGCATCTCCCGGTAAAAGGGCTGCTGCTTGTAGAGCCCGCCGGCCAATTTATAGGTGATGTCCTTGCTGCCGCCCAGGGGCTTGTAGAGCAACTGGGCGCGCGGACTCACGTCAACTTCGCCGTTGAGGTCCCAGGCCACCGCCCGCACCCCCGCGCTCAGGCGAATGTCCGCCTTGTCCTCCTGCCGCCAGGTGTAGGTGTCCTGAAAAAAGGCGCTGAAGCGGGTACTGACCAGCTCGTTTTCCGACTTCAGTACACTGAAGAGCTGCACGGCATCTTCGTCGAAGGGCAGGCTGTAGCCGGCCGAGTCCAGCCGCTCCCACTCGTTGATGTAGTCGTTGATGCGCTCGTGCTGCACCTTAGTGCTCCACTGCAGGAAGTGGGAGCGGGTGGTAGTGGCCGTGCCGCCGTTGAGTTCCAGGCCACCGCGCAGTTCGGCGTTGTAGACCTGGATGTTGAGGAAGTTGCGCACGAAGTCCTGCTGCAGTCCGGTACCGATCACGCTCTTGAGCTCGCCGAAGCTGTCCGATCCGAGGTCGGTATCCAGCTGCCCGAGGGTGTAGCGGCCGCCGATGGAGATGCCCTCGTCCTCGTCGCTGCGGAAGGCCGAGGTGAGGAACTTCAGGAAGAGTGGATTGGCCGACCGTTCGGGGATGAAGGTCAGGGAAAGCCCCCCCATCTGGGTGAGGAAGTCGTCCTGCTCGCTGCCCTCGAAGTTGGTGAACAGCTGCAGCGTCTCGAAGAAGCCCCCGAAGGCCGTGGACCGCTGCACCGGATTGAAGTTGTAGATGCTGCGGTTGTAATTGCCCAGGATGCCCAGCTGCAGGGTCTTGTTGAAGTCGTAGGTCAGGTAGCCCTGGAAGTCTACGAAGTTGGGCAGGTACTCCCCGGTGGTCTCCAGCGTGCCGAGGAGGTAACGGGTCGTTTTGTAGCGGGCTCCCCCCAGGAAGCGCAGCCGCTGGTAGGCCGTTTTACCCAGCTGTTTGCTCCCCTCCACGTGGGCCGAGCCGCCCAGGAAGCTGGCGTCGAGGGAGGCCCGCAGGCTGTCGGGGCGCTTGTATTTGATGTCGAGCACCGAGGAGAGCTTATCGCCGTACCTGGCCTCGAAGCCCCCGGAACTGAAGCTCAGGCTGCGCATCAGGTTCGGGTTGGCGAAGGTGAGTCCCTCCTGTTGCCCCTGCCGCACCAGCTGGGGACGGTAGATCTCGAAGTCGTTGACGTAGACCAGGTTCTCGTCGTAGTTGCCGCCGCGCACGTTGTACTGGCTGGTCAGCTCGCCGCCCGATCCGCTGCTGACGCCGAGGGCGATGCTGGGCAGGATGCTCTCGAGGTTGCCGGTCACGGAGGGCAGCAGGCGCAGCTGGGCCGGGTCTTCCCGGATCATGCCGCCTTCCTCAATCTTGCTCTCGCGCACGATCACTTCCAGGTCGCTCTCCAGCGGGGCGAGCGCCACGTCGATTTGCTGGCGCCCCCCGGCGGGCAGTTCGCTGACGTTCACCTCGGTCTCCCGGTAGCCCAGGCGGCTGAAGACGAGGACAAAGTCCGTCCCGGCGGGTACGGTGGTGACGTAGCGGCCCTTTTCGCCCGTTTCCGCGGCGCTGTTTGCCCCCTTGATGTATATGGTCACGAAGTCTACGGGGAGCTCGCTCACGAGGTCCGTCACCCGTCCGGTGATCGTCGCCGTTTCCACCTGGGCGCGGACGCAGGTGCAAAGCAATACCAACATGTAAAGAAGCGGGGTTCGTAACCTCATAGCTACCGGGGAGTGCAAAGTGCCAACGCCGAAGGTACGCGGATTCTTGCCCCGGGGGGTGGCACAGTACAATGCGGTCTCCGACCGCGACTGTGCCACGCAGGCTACGGCTGCGCCGGGTACAACGCCGGGACTACAAGTCCCGGAGCACGCGCGCGGTCGGAGACCGCCTCCCACCGCTGAAATTTTCTCGTCGGACGCCCTGCGGGACGGCCGACGAGAAAAGAGTCTGCAAAATTTTACTACCTTCGCCCTTCCAACAAGCCTACTGCATGGCAACTGTATTATCCTTACTGAACCACAAAGGCGGCGTCGGCAAAACGACCAGCGCCATCAACATCGGCGCCGGACTCGTGGAGCTCGGCAAGCGCGTGCTGCTGGTAGACCTGGACCCCCAGGCCAACCTCACGCTCAGCCTCGGCATTCCCCGGCAGTCGGTCACGATCTACGAGAGCATGATGGGCGAATCCGACCTGGCACCCTACGAGGTGAAGGAAGGCTTCCACATCATTACCTCCAGCCTCGACCTGTCGAGCGCCGAAATGGAACTGGTCAACGAAGCCGGCCGGGAGTTCATCCTCCGGGAACTGTTTGCCGGGGTGGACGATGATTACGACTACATCATCATCGATTGTCCGCCCAGCCTCGGCCTGCTTACCCTCAATGCGCTGACCAGCAGCCAGCAGGTGATCATTCCGCTGCAGACGGAGTTCCTCGCTATGCAGGGACTGGCCAAGATCAAGCAGGTCATCCAGAAAGTAAAGCTACGCCTCAACAAGGACCTGCACATCAGTGGGGTACTGGCCACCATGTACGACCAGCGCAAGGTGCTGAACCGGGACGTCGTGGAGACGATCAAGAAATACTTTGGCCCCCTGCTCTTCGAAACTTATATCCGCGACAACGTTTCCCTGGCGGAGGCACCGGCCAACCGGCAGGACATCTTCACGTACAGCCGCTCCAGCCACGGGGCCAAGGATTACCTGAAGGTGTGTAAGGAAATCATCGCCCGTACCGAAAACCCCATGCACCTGCGTCCCCGCCAAAAGGACGTGCCCGCCTAACCACGCATCGGGTGCCGAGGGAACCGGGACCGCTACACGAATTGAAGATGGCTAAGAAACGCTTTACCGACGATCTATCCGGACTCTTTGAGGACAACTACCTCATCGGAGACGACCCCATGGCCGTAAACGAAGAAGTGGTGGAGGTAAGCGTGCCGGTTAAAACCAAGCGGGCCCAGAAGAAGATCTCCAGCAAGAACTTCACCCAGAACCTCGACGTCTTCCTCGGCGACGATACCCGTCGGGCCGCTGACGCGCCCCGCACCACCCGCCGCCGCACCGGCCTCGATTACCTGATCCGCAGTACCGTAGAGGACGATCCCGACCAGGAAGCCGCCGAAGCCGCCAAGCCCGACACCAAGCGCGTCACCCTGGTCTTCAATAAGGAGCACCTCGTGACCCTCAAGGAGGAGGCCAAGGACCGCAAGATGTACCTTAAAGATGTCGTGCAGGAGATGGTAGCGCAGTACCTCGAGAAGTAGGTTAACCTATCGGGACCTTTATCGTTATCTTCCGACTAGATAATGCCTAAGCTCCTCCGATGCGAATTCTCTTTACCCTTTTCGCCTGCTGCGCCCTGACGAGCGTTTTCGCCCAGACTTCCCGCGTGGAGTTCGGCAAGAACCGCGTGCAGTACCACCGTGATTTCGAGGAGTGGGAGAAGTACGAATCCGATAACTTCATTACGTACTGGTACGACAACAACCAGGGCGTCGGGCAGGCCGTCGTGCAGCTGGCGGAGTACGACTTCGCCTACATCCAGAAGATGCTGGAAAGCCGCATGAACGAAAAGGTGCAGCTGATCACCTACCGCGACATCACCGACGTGAAGCAAAGCAACATCGGCAGCGAGGAGGTTTTCGAGCTCACCGGCAACCAGTCGCTCAACGCCAATACCAGCTACGTCTCGGGGACGGAGGCAAAGTTTCTCGGCAATAAGGCCTTCGTCTACTTCAACGGCGATCACCGGGACCTGCGCCGCCAGGTGCGGGAGGCTATGGCCAGCGTGTACATCGAACAGCTGCTTTATGGAACATCCGTGCAGGAAGTGGTGCAGAACGCCGTCCTGCTCAATCTTCCCACCTGGTTCAAGCCCGGCCTCGTAGGCTACCTCGGCGAGGACTGGAATACCACCCTCGACGACCAGCTGCGCGACCTGCTGGCCACCGGCGAATACGAAGACTTCAACGACCTGGCGGCCGACTACCCCCGCCTGGCCGGCCACTCCTTCTGGTACTACATCGCGGAGAACCTGGGCAAGTCCACCGTTTCCAACCTGCTCTACCTCACGCGTATCAACCGCTCCGTGGAGAACGGATTCCTATACGTACTGGGCAGCAACTACGAGACGGTCCTGTTCAACTGGCAGGAATTCTACCGCAACCGGTACAACGAGGACGCCCGTGGCCGCACCATTCCCACCGATGGCCTCCTGACGATCAAAAATAAGAAGCAGCTGCCCATCACCCAACTGAAGGTGAGCCCCGACGGCCAGAAGATCACCTACGTGCTCAACGAGATCGGCAAGTACAAGGTCTTTTTGCAGGACGTCAACACCGGTGAGCGGGAGCTCCTGCTTAAAGGCGGCCAGCGCAATCTCCTGCAGGCGACCGACTACGCCTACCCGATCATTGATTTCTCGCCCACCAACCAGGAGGTGGCGATCATGTACGAGTACCGCGACCAGCCCAAGCTGCTGCTGTACGACCTGAATACCGGCAAGAAGACGACCGACATTCTCGGCATCCGCCTCGACCGCGTCCTCAACCTGGCGTACTACGACCCGAACACCTTCCTGATCTCCGCAATGGCCGATGGCTTCAGCGACATCTACACCTACTATCCGGCTTCCCGCCAGGCGGTGAAGATCACCAACGATTTCTGGGACGACCTCGACCCCACCCCCGTCAACGTGCGCGGTCGCCGGGGCGTGGTCTTCGCCAGTAACCGGCCGGACACCTCCCTGCAGCCCCAGCGGCTGGACACCCTGTTGCCCATCGGTCATTACGACCTATTTTACTACGATCTGGAGGGGAAGCCGGGAGAGCTGGTCCGCATCACCGATACCCCCCTGGCCGACGAGCGACAGCCCGCCGCGATCGACGGGGAGCACTTCGCCTACCTCAGCGACGCCAACGGCATCTACAACCGCTACCAGGCACACATCGAAAACTACATCGACCATTACGAGCAGACGATCCACCTCAACGACGGGACCGAGATCACCATGCACGGCGATTCCTCGCTGGATAAGCTGGATACGATGCTGATCGATTCCATTTCCATCTATCCCATCATCAAGGAGCGGGGGGTCACGGAGGCGGTCACCGACTTCGGCACCAACCTGCTCACCCTGGACGGCAGTGGCAAGCTGCCGGTAGCCGTCGAGAGCTACCTGGACGGGGGAACGACGGTCGTCCGCCGCTTCACCTTCGACACCACGGCTACGGTATCCCTGACCCCTACGGCCTTCCGCCGCCGGAGCTACCGGGCCGCCGGCCAGGTGGTTCCCCAGTTTACCACGACGTCCCGGCAGTCGGGTGACCGGGTGATGCGTCCCAATAAAATTAATCCGGATGTCGCGGAAAATGAGGACGGCCTGTTATTCCAGACCCGTTTCCGGGATACGGCCGCCGTGCCCCCGGCCCCGGAAATGATAACCGAGGACATCCTGTCCGGCGATCCGGTGACGTTAGATGCTCCGCCCGCCGGCGCCCGCCCCGACAGCACCGGCACCCGCCCCCCCCTTACCGTAGTGGGTGGTGACCAGCCCGGGCAGCGGCAACCTTCCCCGCTCAATCCCGTGGTGCGCGGCGAACGGCCGGTGCCCCAACTCAACCGTACTTACCGCTTCCGGCCGGGACGGGTGACTTCCTACCGCACGACCTTCCGGGTGAATTACGTGAAGACCACGGCCGATAACGAACCGCTCTTCGACGGCATAAACACCTTTGCCGCCAACCCCGACGGCTACACCCAGCAGCCGGTCGGCATCCTGTTTAAGGGCAACATCGTCGACCTGATGGAAGACTACGTGATCGAGGGGGGGGTGCGCATACCGACCAGTTTCAACGGCACGGAGTATTTCCTCACCGGCTCCGACGTCAAGCACCGCCTCGACCGCATTTACACCTTCTACCGCCGCAACCGCCGCTACCAGGAGGGCACGTACAACAACTCCGCCTTCCTAGACCGCCCCCGGCTGGTGGAGGAGAATACCCTCATGGCCCAGTACGGCGTGCGCTACCCCCTCGATATCTTCCGCAGTCTCCGGGCCACGGCTACCGTACGCCGCGACCGGGTGCAGACCCTGCCCACCGAACTGGCCGCCCTACAGAGCGAGCCCCTGAGTACCGAGCGCATCGGCCTACGGCTGGAGTACGTCTTCGACAACACCATCAAGCTGGGGACCAACCTGCGCATGGGTACCCGGTATAAGCTCTACGGCGACGTCTACAAGAGCTTCAACATCTCCTTCGACGAAGGGGTGAATTCCCAGTTCGACCCGGGTATCCTGGGCATTGTCGGCTTCGACGCCCGCCACTACCAGCGAATACTGAAGCGGAGCATCATCGCCCTGCGCCTCGCCGCGGCCACCAACTACGGCCAGCAAAAGATCCTTTACTACCTCGGGGGGGCTGACAACAGCGTCATCAATAACTTCAACCAGGGGATCCCCACGCCGCAAACCGGGGAATTCGTCTTCCAGGACCTCGCCAATCCCCTGCGCGGCTTCGACATCAACATCCGCAACGGGGGCACCTACACCCTGGGCAACGCGGAACTGCGGGTGCCGGTCTTCCTGTACCTCTTCAACAACCTCCGCTCGGCCTTCCTCCGCGACTTCCAGCTCGTGGGCTTCTTCGACGCAGGCACCGCCTGGGCCGGTAAGGACCCCTTCGACGAAGACAATCCCGTCAACATCACCGAGTATCCCGACCAGAACGCCGACGGTTACAGTCCGGTGCGCGTGCGGGTCCGCCGCTTCCGCGAACCCATCGTGTACGGCTACGGGGCCGGGGTACGCACCACGATCTTCGGCTACTTCATCCGCGCCGATTACGGATGGGGCGTAGAGACGGGTATCCGGCAGCCGGGTAAGCTCCACGTTTCTTTGGGACTGGATTTCTAGAGCGTTATCGCGCAGTTAGAGGGCGATGCCGCCAGAGCGCCGCGCGCGTTGGAGCCTGCGGCCTTAGACACACGGGTCCTAACGCCGTAGGCCTTTAAGGGCGCGAGCCTTCTAATGACGAAGTCCTCTAAGAACGAAGTCTTCTATCAAACGATCAGCATAGCATCCCCGTAAGCGAAGAACTTATACTTCTCCTTCTGGGCCTGGGCGTAGGCGTCGAGGATGAGCTCGATGCCGCCGAAGGCGCAGGTGGTGATGAACAGGCTGCTCTTGGGCAGGTGGAAGTTCGTCAGCAGGTGATCGGGGATGTGAAAATCGTAGGGGGGGAAGATGAATTTGTTGGTCCAGCCCTCGTTGGTGGCCAGGAGGCGCTCGGCGCTGACGCTGTTTTCCACGGCGCGGAGGGTGGTGGTACCGACGGCGCAGACGAGTCCGCCGTCCTTCTTGGTGGCGTTGACGGTATTGACGGCGGGCTGCTGGATGCGGAAGTACTCGGCGTCCATTTTGTGCTTGGAGAGGTCTTCGACCTCAATGTCGCGGAAGGTGCCCAGGCCGAGGTGGAGGGTGACCTCCGCTTTCTTGATGCCGGCCAACTCCATGCGCATGAGCGTTTCACGGCTGAAGTGCAGGCCTGCGGTGGGGGCGGCTACGGCACCGACTTCGGAGGCGAAGACGGTCTGGTAACGCTCGGCGTCGCGGCTGTCGGCTTCCCGCTCGAGCAGCTTGGGCAGGGGGGTGTTGCCGAGGGCGTGGAGCTCCTTGGTGAATTCGTCGTTGGGACCGTCGTAGAGGAAGCGGATGGTACGGCCGCGGCTGGTGGTATTGTCGACGACTTCGGCGACGAGGCGGTTGTTGCCGCGCTTGTCGTTGAAGTAGAGCTTATTGCCGACGCGGATCTTGCGGGCGGGATCTACGAGCACGTCCCAGAGGCGGGCCTGGCTGTTGAGCTCGCGCAGCAGGAAGACTTCGATGCGGGCCTGGGTCTTTTCCTTCAGGCCGTAGAGGCGGGCGGGGAAAACCTTGGTGTTATTGAAAACAAGGGAGTCGCCCTCACTGTAGAAGTCGAGCAGGTCGGTGAATTGCTTGTGCTCGATCTCCCCGGTGTCGCGGTGTACGACCATGAGCCGGCTGTCGTCGCGCCGCTTACTGGGGGTGCGTGCGATCAGCTTATCGTTGAGCTCAAATTTAAATTGCGACAATTTCGTCCTCATCCCTGCTATCGGTTTAATTCATCGTACGTGCAAAACAGCCGGCGAAAGTACGGGTATTTTAATAAATGGTGGGTAGCCGTCCCGTCAAGGTAATGCGGGGGGCCGGCGGAAAGTTGATTCGCCCCGCCCGCTGCTCCATTCGTCGAAAACACGGCACCCGCGGCCCCGCCCTGCCTTACTTTTGTTGACTAATTCAGCGACTCATGATCTTATCGAAGGTATTGGCGGAAAGCATGCGGCAGGCCTGGCAACAGCTGACCGGCAACAAGCTGCGCACCTTCCTCTCGCTGCTCGGCATCTCGATCGGCATCTTTTGCATCATCGGGGTGCTCTCGGCCGTGCAATCGCTGCAGGACAATGTATCGGGTAGCCTCGCGAAGCTGGGGGACGACGTGGTCTACATCGACAAATGGCCCTGGAAAGACAACAGCGACGACTGGTGGGAGTACGCCCAGCGGCCCTACCCCGACCACGACGACTACGAAGCCCTGCGGGAAGACCTGGCTACGGCAAGCATCGTGAGTTACTGGACCGTGCCCGGTGAGCGGGTGCTGAAGTACAACAGCAAATCGGTGGAAGGCGGTTACCTGTTTGTCACCAGCTACGAGCTCGACCGTATTTTCAACATCGAGATCAACCGCGGCCGCTACTGGTCGACGTCCGAATACCGCAACGGCATGGATAAGATCCTCCTCGGCAATACCCTGGTAGAGGAGCTGTTCGGACCGATCAACCCGATCGGCCGGACCATAAGGATGCAGGGCCGCAAGTATGAGGTCATTGGCACCCTGGCCCCGGCCGGCGACGACCTGATCAACCCCCTCGACTTCGACGACGCGATCCTGGTCACCTACAACAATGCCGCCCGCTTCATCAACCTCAAGAACCGTAACCAGTACGGCGGTACGGTAGCCGTGAAGGCCAAGCCGGGCGTGGAAATGCCCCGACTGCAGGACGACATCCGCGGTGTGGTCCGCTCCGAACGGCAGCTGCGGCCGCGCGAAAAGGACAACTTCGCCCTCAACGAGCTCAGCATGACCGCCGATGCCGTCGGCAATATCTTCGGGGTACTTAACCTCATCGGCTTCGTGATCGGCGGGTTTTCCATCATCGTGGGCGCGATCAGCGTGGCCAACATCATGTTCGTGAGCGTGAAGGAGCGCACCGGCCTGATCGGCGTGAAAAAGGCACTCGGCGCCCGGCAGTACGTGATCCTGCTGGAATTCCTCACCGAATCGATCATTCTCTGCATCATCGGGGGCCTTTTCGGCCTGGTAATGGTCGTGGGAATTACCTCCATCATCAATATGTTCCTGCCCGGCTTCCAGATTTCGTTGAGCGTCATTTACGCCATTATCGGGGTGGTGCTGTCGGCCACCGTGGGCATTTTCGCGGGACTCGTCCCCGCCCTCCTCGCCGCCCGGATGGATCCCGTCGAGGCAATGCGCAGCTGAACCGAACAAGCCGCGGGGCAGCCAGGGTTGCATGCCGTATGCAGCAAGTTCTCTTCCTCGCCGCGGCCTTCGCCGTAGGTGCCCTGGTGTCTACCTACCTGACCGTCAACTCCCTCGTCGCCGAGAAGGTGGGCTCCCCCGCCCAGGCGAACCTGGTCTACTTTTTGCTGGCCTTTTCGGTCACGGCGGCGGTCTTCCTCATCAAGGATTCACCGGCCAACCCGAGCAACTTTTCGGAGGTACCCTGGTGGGCCCTGCTGACGGGGCTCGGGGGTGCACTGGCCGTATTCGGCTCGACCTACCTGATCGCGGAGATCGGCCCGGACCGCTACTTCGTGGCCGGACTGGCCGGACAGGTCATCATCTCCGTACTCCTCGCCCACTTCGCCTGGCTGGGGGTGGAAGAAAACGCCATCAACTGGCAGAAGGTGGTGGGCGTGGTGCTCTCCATTGCCGGCATCCTCCTGGTGTCGTTTGGCAACGCGGCTTCGGCGGCAGAGTAATTTACTGGACGCGACGTACGGTGGCGTCGCGAAACCCGGCTTCGCGGATGCGGACCTTGAGTTCTTCCGCCTCGTCCTGGAAATACATTTTTCCGGTAAAGACCCGGTATACCCTGCCCACCCTGGCGGTCCACACCTCCCCGAAGCCCAGGTCGGTCAGCTTGGTCGCCAGCTGTTGGGCGTTGGCTTCCTTACCGAAGGCGCCGACCTGTACGCCGAACAGCATTTCGTCGGAGGCCAGGATGCGGGTGGGCTCCGGACCTTTAGCTTCCATATTTTCCGTCGGAACGGTGGGCGCGGGCGCGGGTGCAATGGTCTCGGGGGCGGACTGGGCGGCGGCCCAGGCGCTGCGCTCGCAGGTGGGGCCGAGGTCGCCAAGTTTGACGACCCGCAGGCGTACCCGGGAAGTGCCGTTACGCAGCAGGCCGATCTGGCGGGCGGCGGCGCGGCTCACGTCGATGATCCGGTCGGGATGGTGGGGGCCGCAGTCGTTGACCCGCACTTTCACTTTATTGCCACTCACCACATTGGTCACTTCCAGGATGGTACCGTAGGGGTAGTCCTTGCTCGCCGCGGTGAGGGCCGTCTTGTCGTAGTTTTCTCCCGTGCTGGTCGGCTGAGCGTGAAAGCGGTCGGCGTAGTAGCTGGCCATGCCTTCGGTCTGCTGGGCCACCGCCGGCAGGGCGAGCAGGAGCAGGGCGAAGAGGCCGGTGAGGCGGCGGCGGCGGAGGAGGAGGAGGAGGAGGAGGAGGATAGGCGGCGGGAGCATACGGGTGACTTAAAACGGTAAGGAAAGCACAGGAAATAAGGGGCCGGGGCCACAAAAGTTGAACCTGGGAAAATACTTTAGCGCGGACGTAACGTTTTCCGATCCGGGTGAATATAAAGATAAAGCCCACACGCCGTGGGGATTAGCACATGAAAACCCTACATTTGGCTGACAACTCAATTTTAATGGATCGGCAACCGGTGCGGGCGCAACACGAAGACACCGCCCTCTTCGAAGCGATCAGGGGGGGAAACCATACCCTGCTCGACCGTCTGTACCTGGATCACCGCGCGGCCTTCGTCACCTTCGCCTGCCGACAGCTGTTCGCTACCGAGGAAGACGCCGCCGATTGCTTCCAGGATGCGGTCATCGCGTTCTATAAAAATATTGTAAGCGGTCGCCTGCAGGAGTTGACCTGCTCGATCCGCACCTACCTCTTCAGCATCGGCAAACGCCTCGTTTACCGCCGCAACCACCAACGGCAGCGGGAGCAACCCACCGACCACGAAGCGGGCGTGCAACCGGCCGACGAGCTCGACTGGAGCCTGATCGACCGCTTCGAACACGAACACCAGCGCAGCGTGTTGCTGGCCGCGATGAACAAGCTGGGGGAGCCCTGCCGAAAAATACTCACGCTATACTATTACCACCACTATCCGATGAACAGCGTTGCGGAGTCGGTCGGCCTGCCTTCCGCGGGCGCGACGCGCATCAAGAAAATGCGTTGCCTAAAGGAGCTGAAAAAGCTCGTTAAACCCTAAGTCAAATGAACCCCGAAGACCAGCAAAACCGCATCGACGACTTCCTCCGGGGTCGCGCGAAGGATCCCGACCAGTTCGCCCGTGACCTGGAAATCGACCCCCGATTACGGGAGGAGACGGACGCCACCCGCCTCGCTTTCGACGCCATCCGGGTAGCCGAGGACCAACAACTCAAAGACCGCCTGCGCCGCCTCGAGGCCGGCCTCGCGGCCCCTGCGGAGGCTACTGTCATCCCCCTGCGGCCGTCCGCCCGCCGCAACTGGTTGGGCTACGTAGCCGCCGCGGCGATGATCCTCTTCCTCCTGGGCTACTTCGTGCTGCGCCCCGCCCCGTCGGACGCGGTAGAATATGCCCTGAACACCGTGGAACCTTTCCCCAATTTGGCGTACGTGATCACGAAGGGCGACGGCGGACCGGATCCGGTCCGCGCCGCCGCCTACACTGCTTATGAGTCCGGCGACTACCCCGCGGCGGAGCAGCAATTCAACGCCCTCGGCAGCGAAGATCCCAACGACCGCTTCTACCTCGCCCAGAGCCTGGTCGCCCAGGGCAAATACGGTGCCGCGCGCACGCTTTTCCGGGAGCTGTCAACGGCTGCGGATTTCAACCTCCCCCAGGAAGCGGCCTTCTATGAGGCGGTCGCCCGCCTCGGACTCGGCGAGCGCGGGGAAGCCACCGCCGCCCTGGAGCGCATTTCCGCGGAAGCCGACCACCCCATGCGGGCAGAAGCCGCTACCTTGCTGCGCGAACTGGAATAGCCCGCGCGTATGACTGCAAAGATCGGATTAGAGGACGTGCGCTTCCACGCCCCCCACGGCTTCTTCGAGGAGGAGCACCTCATGGGCAATGAATTCAGCATCGACGTAGAGGTGGAAGCCGAAGTAGGCATGGCCGCGGAGGAAGACGACCTGGGCGGCACCGTCAACTATACCACCATCTACTACCTCCTCCAGGCCGAGATGAAGAAGCCGACCCAGTTGCTCGAGGCCCTCGCCTTCCGCATGGGCAGCCGGATCCTCCACCAGTTCGACTCGGTGACGGCCGTCCGGCTGAAGTTGCGTAAACTGAATCCGCCGCTGGGCGGCCGCGTGGGTGCCGCCTTCGTTGAGGTCAAGCTCGGGGCCGGCGGGTCCGCCCCGGCCAATCCCTTCGCCGGGGGCCAGCAAACCTTCGAGGATCCGGAAGACTACGGCGACGAAGACGAGGAGGATGACGAGGATTTCGGGGGCGGAGCCGAAGACTTCGACTTCAGCAAATTCAATTTTTAGGGGCTTAACCAGGTACGGGCAAACTAATGGTGGACGATCGGGCTTATAGCAAGGCCTTTTCTCGCCAAATCACCGTCTATGCGCCGCCTTCCCCTGCTGATCCTGTTGCCCTGTTTACTTTTCGGATGCACCAGCCAGCAGATCAACCAGACGCTCAATACCGTGCTCAACGGCGGACTCACCTCCGCCGACATCGGCAACGGCCTCAAGGAAGCCCTGCGCATCGGCGCCACCGAAGGCGCTTCGGAGCTGGCCAAAACGGGCGGCTACTTCGATGACCTGACCTACCGCATCCTCCTGCCCGAGGAAGTCCGTCAGGTGACCGACCGCCTGCAGGGCATCCCGGGCTTCAGCAACATCGAGGAGGTCATCCTCAAAAAGATCAATCAGGGCGCGGAAGACGCGGCCACCAAGGCCGCCCCCATCTTCGTGGACGCCATCCGCGGGATGAGCATCCAGGACGCCGTCGGCATCCTTAAGGGCGACAATACCGCCGCCACCCAGTACCTCGCGCGCACGACCACCGACCAGCTGACGGCAGAATTCGCGCCGGTCATCAACACCAGCCTCGACAAGTACGACGCCAACAAGGTATGGCTCGACGCGGCCACCGCCTACAACAACTTCCCCCTCACCCGCCAAAAGGTGAACACCGACCTGGGCGCCTACGTGACCGAACGGGCGCTCGAGGGACTGTTCAAAAAGGTGGCCCTCAAAGAAGTGGACATCCGGGAAAACATCTCGGCCCGCACCACGGACCTCCTGCGCCGGGTATTCGCCCAGCAGGACGCCGTCAATTAATCACGACCAACTCCTACAACACGCACGTATTATGAAGATCCAGGGAAGAAAGGGCAGCAGCAACATCGACGACCGCCGCGGCCGTGGCGGCGGCAGCTTTATCGGTGGGGCGGGCAAGGCCGGCAGTTTCGGTGTCGGCACCATCGTCATCATGATCATCATCTTCTTCATGGGCGGTAATCCCCTCGATTACCTCGGCCTCGGCGGCGGGGGCGACGGCGGTACCACCACCGAGAGGACGACCGATCCCCAGGCCACGATCCAGGAAGACGACACCAACGCCCGCATCGTCAGCGTCACCCTCGAGGAAACCGAAAACGCCTGGGGCCAGATCTTTCAGGAGGACTACGGCCAGAACTACCAGGAGCCCGTGCTGGTGCTCTTCAGCGGCCAGGACCGCTCCGCCTGCGGCTTCGCTAGCGCAGCCACCGGCCCGTTCTACTGTCCGGCCGACCAGCAGGTGTACATCGACCTCTCCTTCGCCGACCAGCTGCGGCAGCGCTTCGGTGCCCCGGGCGATTTCGCCCTGGCCTACGTCGTCGCCCACGAGGTAGGCCACCACGTACAAAACCTGCTCGGCTACAGCCAGCAATTCTCCCAGGCCCGCGGCCGCATGAGTGAGACCGACGCCAACGCCCTCTCCGTACGCATGGAACTCCAGGCCGACTACCTGGCCGGTATCTGGGCCCACTTCGCCAAGACCAACACTGACCTGCTCGAGGAAGGCGACATCCAGGAAGCCATCACGGCGGCTACCGCCATCGGCGACGATACCCTGCAGAAGGAAGCCCAGGGCTACGTGGTGCCGGAAAGCTTTACGCACGGCACTTCCGAGCAGCGGGTTACGGCCTTCACGGCCGGGTACCAGAGTGGGGATGCCAGCAAGGCGGCGCTCGACCGCTTCTTTACGGCGCGGAGCCTGTAAAAATTCTAGACGGTCAGGGAGGCGTAGGTCTCCCCGATCTCCTCCAGCGTACCGTACAGAGTGGCCGCGTCGAACTCACTGACCAGGATCTTGCGGTAGTGCTTGATGTTAGGCAGACCCCGGAAGTAGTTGGTATAGTGGCGGCGCATCTCCAGGATACCGAGGGTCTCCCCCTTCCAGTCGATGCTCCGTTCCAGGTGCTCGCGGGCGGCGGCGACGCGTTCCTCCACCGTCGGGGGATCGAGCAGCTGGCCGGTCGCGAAGTAGTGTTTCACCTCCCGGAAGATCCAGGGGTAGCCGATGGCGGCCCGGCCGATCATGATGCCGTCGACGCCGTAGCGCTCGCGGTAGGCGGCCGCCTTTTCGGGACTGTCGATGTCTCCGTTGCCGAAGATCGGGATCTTGATGCGGGGGTTGTCCTTGATCTTGCCGATGAGCGACCAGTCGGCCTCGCCCTTGTACATCTGCTTGCGGGTACGCCCGTGTATGCTGAGGGCCTTGATGCCGATGTCCTGCAGCCGCTCGGCCACTTCCTCGATGAATTTGCTGTTGTCGTCCCAGCCCAGGCGGGTCTTGACGGTCACGGGCAGGTGGGTCCGCTCGACGATGGCCTTGGTGAGTTCCACCATCTTGGGAATGTCCTGCAGGATCCCCGCACCTGCACCCTTGCAGACGACCTTTTTGACCGGGCAGCCGAAGTTGATGTCGAGCACTTCGGGATTGGCCTCCGTCACGATATCCGCCGCCTGCACCATGCTCTCCAGGTTGGCGCCGAAGATCTGGATGCCGACGGGGCGTTCGTAGTCGAAGATGTCGAGCTTGGCCACGCTCTTGTCGGCGTCGCGGATCAGCCCCTCCACGCTGATGAATTCGGTGTACATCATGTCGCAGCCCTGCGCCTTGCAGAGCGCACGGAAGGGGGGATCGCTCACGTCCTCCATGGGGGCGAGCAAAAGGGGGAATTCCCCGAGTTCGATGTCGGCAATCTTGACCATAGGCGTTTAGGATTTACACTTCAGGGTTCGCGAAGTTCAAAAGGGGCGGGGACGCGGGTGCGGGGTGGGCCGGATGACCAGACATCGGATGTCGCCGTTGGCAGACATCCGATGTCGGTCGTCCGGAACCCCCGGACATTTCCCGGGGTTAACCCGGTAATGAACGCTACGCAACACCCCAACCGATCCCCGCTCTCCCTGATTTTTAGCGGACTACTGCTTTTGTTCCTGCTCCCGCTCACGTCCTGTGGAGATAATACGTCGGCGGCACCTGTGGATTCCGATCCGGATCCTTTGCCGAATTCCCTGGCCGTGGCCCCCGAGCTGGTCGCCGAGATCGAGGGCGTCCAGGTGACCGGCGTCACCGTTTCGGATCAGGGGCGGATCTTCGCCACGTTTCCCCGCTGGCGCAAGGGCGTCCCCTATACCCTGGCCGAGATCGTGAACGGCCAGCCCCAGCCCTACCCCACTGCCGAGCTCAACAACTGGGACGTTGGGCAGGCACCCGCGGATAAGCTCGTGAACGTGCAGAGCGCCATCGCGGTGGGCAATATCCTCTACGTAGCCGATACCCGCAATCCGCTGATGGGCGGCCTGATCACCCAGCCCCTGATCCACCTCTTCGACCTGAATACCAACGAGCTGCTGAAGACCTACGAACTGCCCTCCGGAACCGCGGTGCCCAAAACCTACGTCAACGACCTGCGGCTCGACCGGGGCCGCCAGCAGCTTCACTTCACCGATTCCGGCCAGGGGGCACTGATGGTGCTCGACCTGGAGAGCGGCGGCAGCTGGCGGATGCTCGACGGCCACCCTTCCGTGCAGGCGACGCTGGACAGTCTCGTGATCGACGGCAAGCCCTGGAAGGGCAAGATCCCCTCCGACGGCATCGCGCTGGATCCCGCCGGCGACCGCCTGCTTTTCCACGCCCTTTCGGGCTACACCCTGTACGCCATACCCCTGGCCGTACTTTCCGACGCCAGCGCCGAGAACCCCGGGGAATCGGTCGAAACCGTCGCCACCACCCCCGCCTGCGACGGCATGTGGCGTACCGGCGACCGCACGATCATGGCCGACCTGGAGGCGCAGTCGGTCGTCAGCATTGGGAACGACGGCAGCAGCCGGACGCTAGTCGAAGGAGAGGAGATCGGCTGGGCCGACACCTTCAGCGAATACGACGGCTACCTCTACTTCACCAATTCCAAGCTCCCCGAGGCCGATTCGGTCGTGGCCGGCATGACCTTCCCGATCTGGCGGATGCGGCTGGCTGCGGAGTAAGCGGTCCTCGCACATCGGATGTAGCCGTTGGCGGACATCCGATGTGCGAGGTCATCGCAAACGATTAATTTCGCCACTATGAATGAACAGGGTACCATTACTACCGACCACCGCATGGGATTCGCGCGGATTGTCTTTTCCCACCCCGCCCACAACAGCATGCCCTCCGCCCTGCTGGCGGAGCTCGTCCGGCACATCGATGCCGCGGGCAGTAACGACGCCGTCCGCGCCGTCCTGCTCCGCAGCGGCGGAGAAGAGACCTTCTGCGCCGGCGCCAACCTCGACGAGCTGCTGGCCATTGAGGACGAGCAGACCGGCAAGGAATTCTTTCAGGGATTTGCCAACGTCATCCTGGCTATGCGTCGCTGCCCGAAGCCGATCGTAGTGGCGGTACAGGGCAAAGCCATCGGGGGCGGCGTCGGTATTGCGGCGGCCGCCGATTACTGCCTCGGCTGCCGCGGCGCCCAGGTCAAGCTGAGCGAGCTGGCCATTGCCATCGGTCCCTTCGTGATTCTACCGGCCCTGATCCGCAAGATGGGGGTAGCCGCGGCCGGCGAGCTCTGCCTGGACACCCAGTGGCACGATTCGAAGTGGGCCCGGGAGAAGGGGCTGTACCAGCACGTCTACGCCGGTCCGGAAGAACTCTTCCGGGAAGCCCGCTTGGCGGCGAAGCGCCTGGCCGAACACAGTCCGAAGGCCTCTGCCCGCCTCAAGCAAAGCCTCTGGGAGGGTACCGAAGACTGGCCGGAACTCCTAGCCGAACGCGCCGCCATCACCGGTAAGCTGGTGCTCACGCCCGAGGCGAAGGCCGCCCTGACCAAGTTCAAGAAGAAGTGAAAAAGCACGTCGTTGTCCTTTCCGGGGCGGGCGTGAGCGCCGAGTCCGGCCTCAAGACCTTCCGTGACAGCAACGGCCTCTGGGAAGAACACCGGGTGGAAGACGTGGCCACGCCCGAGGCCTTCGCGCGGAATCCGGAACTGGTGATGCGCTTTTATAACCTGCGGCGCGCCCAGCTCAAAACAGCGAAGCCCAACGCAGGCCACCGGCTCATCGCGGCGCTCGAGGAAGCGTATCGCGTGACGGTCATCACCCAGAACGTGGACGACCTGCACGAGCGGGCGGGCTCCACCGACGTCATCCACCTGCACGGGGAGCTGACGAAGGTGCGTCCGGTGAGCGGCGATGGCGGCGTGCGGGCCTGGGACGGCGATCTCGCCCTGGGGCACCTCGACGAGGCAGGCGTGCAACTGCGTCCCCACATCGTCTGGTTCGGGGAGGAGGTCCCCCTCATCGAAACGGCCGCCCTCACGGTGCAGACGGCCGATGCGGTGATCATCGTCGGAACGTCGCTCCAGGTGTACCCGGCGGCCGGACTGGTCAGCTTTGCACCCGCGTCCGCGCCCGTCCTGTATATCGACCCGGCCCCGGCCGTGAGCTACGAACTGAAGGGACGAAAAAACCTGTACGTACTGGAGATGGGCGGCAGCGAAGGCATGGACCGGGCGCGCGAACTGCTGCCGACCTTGCTCTAGTTGCCTATCTTCGCGTCTTAAAGACCGGCGTATGAAATTCGGAGTGATCGTTTTCCCTGGCAGCAACTGCGACGATGATATGGTGCATGTGCTCGGTACGGTGCTCGGCCGCGAGACCGTCAAGCTGTGGCACAAGGAAGAAAGCCTGGGCGACCTCACCACCGACGACTGCATCATCATACCCGGCGGATTCAGCTACGGCGACTACGTGCGGGCCGGTGCCGTGGCGCGCTTTTCGCCGATCATGAAGTCGGTCATTGATTTCGCCAACCGTGGGGGCTACGTCTTCGGTATCTGCAACGGCTTCCAGATCCTCTGCGAGGCGGGCCTGCTGCCCGGTGCCCTGCTGCGCAACCGCGAGCAAAAATTTATCGCCAAGAACGTTTTCATCCGGTCCGAAACGGACGACGCCGCTACCAACCGTCGCCTTTCCCCCGGACAGGTGCTGCGCATTCCCATCGCCCACGCCGAGGGCCGCTATTACGCGGACGAGGATACTCTCTACCACCTCAACCAGAACGACCAGATCCTTTTCCGCTACTGCGACGGCGCCGGCGAGGTCAACCTCAGCAGCAACCACAACGGCTCGGTCGGTAACATCGCCGGCGTCTGCAACGAAGCCCGTAACGTATTCGGCATGATGCCCCACCCGGAACGCGCCAGCGAAATGATCCTGGGGAACGAGGACGGCTACTCGGTCTTTCAGGGATTGGTGGAAGCGGTGGCTTTAGAAGGAGGAATTTAAAATTTGGGATTTGAAATTTAAAATTTGTTCCTGCCTTGGGGTGGGATCTTGCTATTCTTTGCTTTCTAGCGGTGGATAGGAAAGATTTACAAATTACCAAGTACCATTTACTAAGTACCATTTGTTCCGGCCGTAGTGGGTATCCGTTCTATTGGGTGTACCGCCCGACGACGGGCACGAGCGAAGCGAGCATTCCCCTGCGGCGGCCAAATGTTAAATTGGCCATTCTAAATTTCAACTCCTACACCCTGATCCCGCGAGCAGCCAGTTCCCGGCGCAATTGATCAGGATGCTCAAACCGAATGGTATCCAGTCCTTCCTTGCGGGCGGCTTCGACGTTGCGGAGACTGTCGTCGATGAAGAGGCAGTCGGCGTAGCCGTCGAGGTCGTAGGTATCGTGGAGGAGGCGGTAGATGGCGGGATCGGGCTTCTGCAGGCCTACTTCGCCGGAGACCAGGATATCCTCGAAGAGCTCCAGGAAGGGGAAGGTGTCGCGGGCCCAGGGAAAGAGCTCGTGCGACCAGTTGGTGAGCCCCAGGAGGCGGTACTTACCGGAGGCCTTCAGCGCCTCGAGGATTTCCACCGTGCCGGGGATGGCACCGGTGATGGTCTCCATCCAGCGGTCGTAGTAGATGCGGATCTCCCGCTCGAACTTGGGGTGCTCGGCGATGAGCTCGGCGGTACCCTCGGCGATGGTGCGTCCGGCATCCTGTTTTTCGTTCCACTCCAGGGTCGCGACGTGCTGCAGGAAGTAGTCGACTTCCTCCGGCGTCTCGAATACCTGCGCGAAGAGGGCGCGGGGCTGCCAGCCAATGAGGACGTTGCCGAGGTCGAAGATGATGGTGTGGATCATGGGAGGGAGGGATTTTCGATTTAAAATTTAAAATTTAAAATTTGCGGCACATTGCCCCTTGCTGCGCTCGGATAGGCTAGGGGATTTACCAAGCACAATTTGCAATTTGCAGCACATTGCCCCTTGCTTCGCTCGGGTAGGCCAGCTCATCGGGATGGAAGCATCAGCAGTACGGGCAAATTTTAAATTTTAAATGCTCAATTTTAAATTACCCTATCCGTAAATGATAATTGGTAAATCACCCCCGGCATCAGTACTGCGGGGAAATTGTAAATTTTAAATCCTCAATTTTAAATTGCCTACTACACCGGCTTGACGGTGGGGTCTACCCGGGGCCGTCGCTGGCTGTAGAGGGCCAGGGCGATGCCGAAAATGACGCAGGGGACGCTGAGCCACTGGCCGGTGGTGAGGGTCTGGCCGAAGCCGCCCTGGTCGCTTTTGAAGTATTCCCAGATAAAGCGGAAGCCGAAGATGAGGGCGAACCAGAGTCCGGTGAGGAAGCCGGGTTTGCGGGGGGCATCGGTCTTCCAGTAGAGGGCGAGGAGAAGGGCGAAGACCGCCAGGTAGCTGACCGATTCGTAGAGCTGCACTGGGTGGCGGGGCACGTCGGCCAGGCTGGGTGGCAGGGCGTTGACGAAGAGGAAGGCCCAGGGCTGGTCGCTGGGAATGCCGACGATCTCGCTGTTCATGAGGTTGCCGAAGCGGATCATGGCGCCGACGAGGGCGATGGGAGCGGCGACCTTGTCGCTGATCCAGAAGAAAGACTTTTTACTGACGTAGCGGCTGAAGAGCCAGAGGGCGGTGACCACCCCGATGACGCCGCCGTGGCTGGCGAGGCCGCCTTCCCAAATCTTGATGATGTCGCCGGGGTGCTGGCTGTAGTAGTCCCACTGGTAGAAGAGGATGTGGCCCAGCCGGGCGCCGAGGATGGTGCCCGCGATGAGGAAGTAGAAGCAGTAATCGAGCCAGGCTTCCGGCGCTCCGTCGCGCAGGAACATCCGCCGGACCATCATGAAGCCGAGCAGGAAGCCGATGGCGAACATCATTCCGTACCAGCGCAGGGTGATCGGGCCGAGGGAGAAGATATCGGGGGAGGCATCCCAGGTAACGTATAAAAGCATGGGGTAAATTGGGCCGCTAGGCGGTCATGGGGTAGGCCCGGTCGAGGTGTTCCTCGATCAGACAGAAGCCCGCGCCGGTCGGATTGATGGATTTCGCGCTCTTGAACAGGGCGGTGGAAAAGTGATAGAGGTTCTGCGTGCCCCGGACCCGGAACTCGCGGTCTACCGGAGCGCGGTCGTCCGCGCCCATCCGGATGAAGCCTACGGGGTGGTAGGTATCCTCCATCTTTTCGTATTCGTCGATGTCGGAAAACAGCTCTTCGTAGTGGTGGCCCGCACGATCCAGGACGTCCTTGATTATTTTCTTGGCCTCGGCGATGGCCGCGCGGTCGCTCTTGCTGACGCCCCACTTGATCACGATGCCCGGTTCGCGGAAGGAATCGATTTCCTCGGAAATGAGGACCTGGTTGTCGGTTTCAGCGCCCTGCTCGATATCGAGCTGTACGCTCCACTTTTGGTCGTGGATGTGGAGCTTCCGCATAAAGAGCAGTTTGCTGCCGAAGAAGGCGAGGAATTTGAAGCTCTGCAGGATCTCGCCGAAGTCGGTACCGCCCTCCTGGCGACCAAACATCGCCTTCTTCAGTACGGTGAAGGCCGCCACGTCCTTATTCGGTACGACGTGGGCGAAATTCACCCGCCCGCCCGCGGTATTCACCAGTAGCCGCTTGGTGAACAGGGAGGTGCCGATGAAGCGGGGGGTGAAATCGACGCCTTCCAGTACGGGGGTCGAGCCGGTGACCCGGAAGAGCTCGACGCTGACGTGGTCGCCGAGGTGTTTGCCCAGGTCGCTGTTTTCGAGCGCGGGGTGCTTGAGCTTGGTCAGCAGGCGGCAGCTTTCCAGGGCGCCGGTGGTGAGGTAGAAGCGATCCGCCGGGATGTCGGATTCTTCCCCGGCCGCGGTGCGGGTGCGCACGGACTGCACGGTACCGTCGGCGGTCAGCTTGAAATCGACCACGCGGGAGTTGGTAATCCAGCGCACCGCTTCCTTGTCCTTTTTCCCCAGGCGCTTGAAGAGGTTGCGCTTGAAGTAGCCCAGCCAGATGCCGTTCTTGACGCTGGGGTGCTCCCGGGTGCGGAGCAGTTTGTCCTGTCCGAGCAGCTCGTGGAGCACCCGGCCGCGGTGGCGGTTATTGAGGTCGACGATGTAGTCCCAGTCGGCATCGGGTTGGACCACGTCCCGTTCGTCGAAGAAGAGGATCTGCCCTCCCCAGCGGGCGGAGGTGCCGCCGAGGCCGAAGTACCGTCCGAAGCGCGACACCTTACTGGTGTCGGCATCCGTGGCGATTCCGATCTCTTCCGAGCTCTTGGTCTGCTCGTTGCCGATTTCGATTACGGTGATGTCGGTTCCCGCGCCGTACCGTTCCCGGACTTGCCGCAGCAGGTAAGAGCCGTAGGTGCCGCAGCCGATGATGCACACACTGGGTCGTTTCATGCTTGGTCCTTTTCTTCCTGCAGGACGAAGGCGGTGAATCCTTCGAGTAAGCTTGCGGGCAGTTCGTTGTTCTTCTTCCATAGCCTAACGACCTCCCGGATGTTCTCGTTCCTGGAGGAGGAAAAGAGGGTGAGCCCGAAGTCCCGGTCCTCCTTGAAGTAGGCCAGACAAAGTTCTACCGGCGACACGTCCTTCCGGCCCTGCACCTCCAGAAACCGTTTGGCGCTTCCCATCAGGGAAAAGACGCCGAAGCGGAAATACTGCCGGCCGGGGTAGTCGTCGGTGATGGTTTCGCGGAAGCGCTTGTCCACGTGGTCGCCAAACTGGATGGCGGTGTATTCCTTGCGCAGCGGGGTGCCTTCGTAGATGTCGGCGAAGCTTCCAGCCAGGCCGAGGTGGCGCACCTTTCCCGCCTCCTGCAGCCGGAGCATCCGTTCCATTACGTCTTCCTGGTTGGCCAGGGAGGAGTCGATCCGGTGGAGCATGTAGTTGTCCACATAGTCCGTCTTCAGTTCTGAAAGGCTGTGGTTCAGGCTGTCTTCCAGGCGCTGGGGGTCGATGCTGGTGGTGTAGTTGAAGGCGTGGTGGTGGCTGCTGCCCGATACCTTCACGGCGGTGGAGAGCATTTTTTTGAGGGGAGCCCGCACCAGGTTGAACGCGGGCATCAAGGCAAAGGGGATCCGTCGGGGCGTGATGCCGAACTTGGTGGTTACGGTAACCTCCCTGCGGTGGGACCGCAGGAATTTACCCAGGAGCATTTCGGCGTGGCCGAAGCAGTAGGCGGGGGCGGTATCGAAATGGGCGATCCCCTGGTCGAAGGCCGTCTCCAGGTTCTTCACGGCCCCGCCTGCGGTATTATTCTTCGCCAGTGAGGACGTTCCAAAAGCCAGGTTGACCTGATCGGGTGAGGACATAAGCGGGGTTCACGAAAAATACGAAGTGAAGATCATCATTTTTTCCCTCCCGGCGGTACCTCCGGTTTCATCTGCGGGAAGAACAGCACCTCCTGAATCGTCTTCTGCCCGGTGAGGAGCATCACCAGGCGGTCGATGCCGATGCCGATGCCGGCGGTGGGAGGCATGCCGTACTCGAGGGCGCGGAGGAAGTCTTCGTCCAGGGCCATGGCTTCCTCGTCCCCGCGCTTCCCGAGTTCGAGTTGTTCCTCAAAACGCTCGCGCTGGTCGATGGGATCGTTGAGCTCGGAGTAGGCGTTGGCCAGTTCTTTCCCGTTGACGATGAGCTCGAAGCGCTCCACCAGTCCTTCCTTGCTGCGGTGCTTCTTGGTCAGGGGCGACATCTCCACCGGGTAATCGGTAATGAAGGTGGGCTGGATCAGTTTGGCCTCCACGGTCTCGCCGAAGATCTCGTCGATCAGCTTGCCGCGGCCCATGGTCTTGTCTACGTGCACGTCCAGGCGGTCGGCGATGGCGCGCAGCCCGGCCTCATCGGCGTCGCTGATGTCCTCCCTCGTATACTCCAGGATCGCGTCGGCCATGCTCAGGCGTCGGTAAGGCCCCTTAAAGTCGACTTCGTTTTCCCCGATGGTTACCTTAGTTGTACCGTTGCCGTTGACGGCCTTCACGGCGTGCTCCAGCAGTTGCTCGGTGGTGTCCATCATCCAGTTGTAATCCTTGTAGGCCACGTAGAACTCCACCATGGTGAATTCCGGATTGTGGGTGCGGTCCATGCCCTCGTTGCGGAAGATCTTGGCGAATTCGTACACGCCGTCGAAGCCCCCGATGATCAGCCGCTTGAGGTAGAGCTCGTTGGCGATGCGCAGGTACATCGGCACGTCGAGGGTATTGTGGCGCGTCTTGAAGGGCCGGGCCGCCGCGCCGCCATGGATGGGCTGGAGCACGGGGGTTTCCACTTCCATCAGTCCGAGCTCATCCAGAAACTGCCGCATGGCCGTGATGAGGCGGCTCCGCTTGCGGAAGACCTCCTTCACTTTGGGGTTCACGGTGAGGTCGACGTAGCGCATGCGGTAGCGCAGCTCGGGATCCTTGAATTCATCGTAGACGTGACCCTCCTCGTCGCGTTTGGGTGTCGGTAGTGGCCGCAGCGACTTGCCGAGGAAGGTCAGCTCCTTCACGTGCACCGAGGTCTCGCCGGTCTTGGTTTTGAAGACGAAGCCCTTTACGCCGATGAAGTCGCCCAGGTCAAGGAGTTTCTTGAAGAGGGTGTTGTACATCGACTTGTCCTCGCCGGGGGCGATGTCGTCGCGGCTCACGTAGAGCTGGATGCGGCCGCTGCTGTCCTGGAGGTTGGCGAAGGCGGCCTTGCCCATGATGCGCTGCGACATGATGCGGCCGGCCAGGGTCACGTCCTGGAGGTTGGTGACCTTTCCCTCCTCGTCGAGCTCCACGCTGGCCAGGATATCTGTCGCCAGGTGGGTTACCGGAAACAGGGCGGCGGGGAAGGGGTCGATGCCCAGTTCACGGATTTTGGCGAGGTTTTCGCGCCGGGTGATTTCCTGGTCGGTGAGTTCCATGGGGGTGGTCTTGAGTTGCCGGGCGAAGGTACGCGCTTCGGATTTAGTGGTTGGCGGCCAGTGGGTGGCCCCGTACTTTAGAGGAAAAATATGCGGTGGCTACTTATCCTACCGGTCCTGTTGCTGGTCATTAACCTGCCCGCGCAGTCGGATGTCCTGGTCAATGCCCTCGATACCACTCGCCTCAGCCCGGAGCAGCGGGGCATCCTGTTTACCCTGATGCAGGCTTTCCCCGACGGCGGGGAAGCGGCGGTGGCCCTGGTGGAGGGCGACGGGACAACTTACTACGGCGTACGGCGGGAGGACGGACGGCTGGTTACGGTGGACAATGCCGACGGGGCCTTCGGGATCGGCTCGATCTCCAAGGTGTTCACCGCCACCCTGCTGGCCGACGCGGTGCAGCGCGGCATCGTTTCCCTCGACGCGGCGGTCAATGCAGCCTACCCCTTTCCGTTCCGCGACGGCACGCGCTTCACCTACGCGGAGCTGGCCAGCCACACCGCCGGACTGCCGCGGCTGCCCAATAATATGCCCGGCATATTCCTCTCGCCCGGGAATCCCTACGGTGACTACACGGGCGAAAACCTGGAGGAATACTTGCGGACGTCCGTGAGTCCGCTCCCCAACGGCGGGGGAGGCTACTCCAACCTGGGCTTCGGCATCCTGGGCTACACCCTGTTGCACCGGCTCGACAGTAGCTCGTACGACAAGGCCCTGCAGGAGCATATTTTTCGTCCGCTGGGGATGACCCATTCCGCCGGCTTCAGGGATACGACCCGGCTGAAGCTCGTCCCCGGCCTGAACACCGACGGCAGCGCGGCCGCTTACTGGCACTTTACGGATGCCATGGCTGGAGCGGGCGCCGTGGTGTCGACTCCGCGCGACCTGATCCGTTTTCTCCGTGCCCAACTGGACAGCACCCAGGCGGCGCTGGCCCTCACCCGCCGACCCGTGGTGCGGCTGGACGAAGGCCGGCGGGCGGTTGGACTCGGCTGGCAGATCCGCTACCCAGAAGACGGGCAGACGGTATACTGGCACAATGGGGGAGTGGGCGGCTATCGCTCGTTCGTGGCCCTCGACGTGGAGCATGCACGGGGAGTGGTGGTGCTCACCAACGTACTGTTGATGAGCGACCAGCTTGACCGGACGGGCTTTCAACTCCTACGTAGTCTGGAGGGAGCACGGTAACCTTGTCTTAGCTTCGGCGCACTGGATCTGTTCAGCAAGCTTAGAAACCGACCGTGCGGTAAGTCGACAGAAACCTGTTGCAGCCGGAGGCTGCTGCGAACTATGCTGCCGGAGGCAGCCTTTTACTAGTTCCGGTGCGTCAGCAAGCTGGGAAACGCAACAACCCACCAATTCAACAACGCACCTACCCCAACAAAAAAGCTTCTCCATCCTGCAGGATAGAGAAGCTTTTCCGACCAGGAAAACTGGCGTACGTCTAGACGTCGTCGCGGGTAATGAACGATTCTTCGCGTTGGCGGCGGGCCTCGCGCTCCCGCAGTTCACGGAGCTCGCGGGCGTCTTTCTCGCGTATTTCTTCTTCCTTCATTCCGTCCTTGAGTTCCTGTTCGAGGGACCCCTTGGCGGTGTTGAATTCACGAATCCCCTTGCCAATGCCGCGCATGAGCTCAGGAATTTTTTTGCCCCCGAAGAGCAGTAGAATGGCGAAGAAGACGAGGATCATCTCCGGGCCAATGGCATTGAGGAAAAGCAGCGTTGTATTCATCTCGATCTAATTAAAAGCGTCACCAAAGATAGCGCATATTGTACACTAACGTACGGGGAGGGGCTGGAGTTGTTTCACAGGGGGGATATGTGCGGCGGGGCGCGGGTGCCGGGCCGGGCCGGAAATATCGAAAGCGCGGGCATTACTAAGCGTACGGTAAGCTACATTTAGCGGATAACCGCATCCCCTTGCTCCAGCTTGCGCCTGGTGTCCCGATTGGCCGGCGGACCGTTTCGGCCTGCATGCTGACATGTTGCCTGCTGCTGTGCGGCGGAGTGTGGGGACAGAAAAAGCAAGTCCTCCACGACGACCAGGAGGGCGTGCGCTACCTCACCCAGTTGCGGCTCAGCGACCGGTGAGACCTGACCAGCGGCCTCGGCTTTTGCTGGGAGCGCGGCTTCCGGGCGTCGAACCTCTACATGCTCCGCACTTCGGTGGCCTACTCCACCAACTCCGACCTCAACCTCTCCGCCGCCCTGTCGTCCATGGACTACTACGGGGGCGGGGCGGTCCGCTCGGGCGAGTACCGGCCTTCCCAGGACATCGCAACCCCCCACCGCCTGTGGGGACTCCACCTCAACCACCGCCTCCGCCTCGAGGAACGTTTCCTGCGCACCCGCCGCGACGACCTCCACGACCCCGAGTCCGCCTTCTACCTGCGCCTCCGCTACGCCCTCCAGCTGCGCCTGCTGCTGTTCCGCCTCTCGGAGGCCCACCCCGACCGCCGCCTCACCCTCACCCTGGGCGACGAGCTCCTCTTCCAGGCCAGCGGCGGCGATGACTACGGCTTCACGGTACGCAACCGCTTTCTGGTGAGCCCGTTCGTAGACCTCAGCGATCGCTTCGGCCTCTCCCTGAACTTCACCCAGCAGACCACGCCTACCGCCGTACCGGGGGTGTTTCGGAGTTCGGAGGTGGTTTGGCTGGTGGTAAAGCAGCGGGTGAAGTAAGTGACGGTGTGTGGCTGCTGTGGCTGCTGTGGCAAAAATATGGGATCAGGGCGTAAGCCATTTGGTTGGTCAGCGGTCGTTTAGCCTGCTCCATTCCACCGCCCTGGCCCACTGCTCCAGTTTTACCCGCATAGTGTTGTATCGCTGGGGTTCCTGCTCCGACAGGTCAATTTTTTCCTGGGGATCTGCCTCTATATCAAAGAGCATCGGCTTGGCCGGTGACTCTTCGAATACCAGTTCTCTGGTCACTGCCGGTCGCACCAATTTCCATTTCCCCTCGCGCATGGCGGCATTGTGTGAATAGAAAGGCACTCCCCGGTTCCACTGCCAAAAGCGATCGGCAGGTAGGGGGGTAGTTAAATCGCCACCCCGCAAAATGCCCGCGAAACTGCCCCCATCCAGGGTGATGGAGTCAGGCAATTGGAGGGTGCAAATTTCCGTAAGGGTGGGTAAAACGTCGGTAAAGTGTACCGGTATTTCGCTTGTTTTAGCTTCGTAGGTACCCGGCCAATTGATCAGGAAAGGAACGTGGATACCCCCTTCGTATACGGTGTACTTCGTGCCTCTGAGTGCGTGGTTGAATCGTTCGCCGGCTAGGGGGCCCGGACCATTATCACTGGCAAAAATGACCACCGTATTTTCCCGGAGGTGCAGTCGGTCCAGGGCGTCCAGCAACCTGCCGATTCCTTGGTCCATTACCTCGATCATGGCGTATACCGTAGCCGTATTGAGATCAAACCCCGCGGAGCGGTAGGCGTCCACCAATTCCTGGGGCGCACTCAACGGGCGGTGGGGGGCGTAATGGGCGAGGTGGAGAAAAAACGGTTCGCTCCGGTGCCGGGTCACGAAGTCGATCGCCCGCTCCGTCAGGTTATCGGTCAGGTACGCATTCGAGAAATTCCGGTATTCCCCGTTGATGTCCAGGCGATACGTAAAATAGTTATCCCCGATGTCATAGCCTTTGAACCCCTCAAATTCATCAAAGCCCCTTCGTAGCGGATGGTACTCCGCTCCGTCACCGACGTGCCACTTGCCGACAAGGCCGGTGACGTAACCTTTCCTCCTAAATACATCGGCCATCGTCACCTCCCCGGTATGCATCCGGGACAGCTCCGGAAACCGTTCCATATTCAGCGTAACCGCGCCGGTCCGGTGCGGGTATCTTCCACTCAGCAGGGCCGCTCGGGATGGCGTGCAAACGGGGGATCCGGAATAAGCCTGGGTAAAGTAAACGCTCTCCCGAATCAGCCGATCCAGATTAGGCGTGCGGTTGAGCCCACCGTTGAACTCGGCCAAATCACCGTAGCCCATATCGTCCGCCAGGATAAGGATCACATTTGGATTCCCGGACGGTTGCGCGTTGCCTTTAAGTCCGCCGATCAGTAACAAGAATAGGGCCAGCAGGGTCTTTTTACTGCCCCTACTCAGGTTCCGCATTTCACGGAACAAACAGGTATCGCGCTTATTCTCAGCCTTGGTTCTCATGTTCCAAAATTTAGTGGGTCCCGATAGAATTAAGGTTTACGGAATGCCCGCAGGAGCACCCTCCGCTTGTTGATCGAAGCAACCGTGCATCAGTGAGAGAGGAGATGCAGCAGGGTATCCATCAGCGACTGTTTCTCCCGCAAATAATCCGGGTTGCTTACCTGGTTGTCGACCTCCAGAATATCTCCCGCTAAGTCATAGAATTCTTCGGCTATGATTGCATCCGTTGTCTGGTCGGTCCATACCGTATACCGGTACCGTTCATCCCGGATCGTGGAACCCAGGACGTCAAAGTCCGGCCCGGCCCCCAGGGGTCTTGATATTTGAGAAATGGCATGACGTTTTACTGTTGCTCCGGCCTCTTGTAAAACGGGCAGGAGTGAGACGCCATCCAACTTTTCCGCCTCCCTGGGAGCCGACAAACCGGTCACTTCCACAAGGGTTGGATAGAGGTCCAACAGTTCGACCAGGGAGTTTGAAACCGTGTGGGGTTGGGTGTTTCCCGGACTGGAAATAAGCAGGGGTACCCGGGTACCCAGTTCAAAATTGGTCCACTTGCCAAACTGCCCGTGCTCACCGGCATGGTACCCATGATCGGACAAGAATACAATCGTCGTATTTTTAGTTAGATCGAGTCGGTCCAGCTCGTCCAGGATTTTTCCAACCTGTGCATCCAGGTAGCTGATCGCCGCGAGGTATCCGTGGCGCAGTTCGCGCATTTTTTCCGCAGGAATCGGTCCCCTTTCAGGGACGTCCGTATAACTGCGCGCTTCATCGGAGTCTACGTAACTCAACTCGGGTAGTCCACTGACCGGTTCGGTGTACCGGACTGGGGGCAGGTTGTCCCGGTCGTAGAAATCCCAGTATTTGCGGGGAGCATTGTAGGGCAGGTGAGGTTTCCAGAAGCCTACGGCCAGGAAAAAGGGGGTTTCCTGCAGCTCCCGTAGTTTAATCACCGCAGCGTTCGCGATCCGGCCATCCAGGTACGCTTCGTCCGCCACGTCTACGGCCTGAACGGCGGGACCCTTCGCGATATCCGAATGAACCTGGTATGGCCTACCCGCAAGGTGCCAATCCTGGAAATGCGCCGCCCAGTGATACGTTTCGGGTTCTGACCAGGACAGCGGGTCGCCCGCGAGTGCTTGTCCCCAATTGTGGAAAATCTTGCCGATCCCCGCCGTGTGGTACCCGTTTGCTTTAAAGTGCTGGGGCAGGGTCACGAGCCTCGGATAGATCCCCCGGAAGTGCGGGTCGTTGTCCCAAATTCTCAGGCTGCCGGGCCGCCTGCCGGTGAGGATCGAAGTGCGGGAAGGATTGCACAAGCTGGCCTGGCAGTACGCCCGGTCGAACCGGATTCCCCGGGCGGCCAGGCTGTCCAAATTGGGCGTATGCATTCCCTCCGTGCCGTAACAACCCAGGGTGTTGGACA
>JBBSPZ010000012.1:0-80748 GCA_038258275.1 Chitinophagales bacterium
ACGGAAGGACCGCGAGGGGTTTTACCGCCTCGCTAGCTGAGGATGGCCCGCTCCGGGGCCTACCCGGTGTGGTGCTGAGTGCAGGGGAATGTCCCATGCCGGGCTTAGGCAGGCAATCCGTGGCCCGCTGTGCCAGAGCGAAGCAAAATCCATGCGACGCGGTCGATCTGCGGTTGAAATGACCCGGCTATCGCGACCCTGCAATTCCCCCGGAAGCCGTTTAGCAAGTAATACCGTACCCACCTAGATGTCCGGAGTTGAGAGGCCCAGCACCCAGCCCTCGTGGCCGGTCACCCGCTTGTGAAGCTTTTCGTCCGTCCCCCAGGGGTGGTCGAGGAGGGTGACGAGTTTATCCTCGCGCTGCTGCTCCTGCAGCCAGGCGATGTATGCCCGGACCTGCTCCTGGTCCAGGATCTCCTGGGTACGGAGTGGGATGGTAAGCAGGCTCGGGTAAATCTCAGTGTGGACGATCGCTGCACCCGCGTCCGCGCCACTTGATTCGAAGGGCCAGACGTGGGAGACCTCCCGCAGTTTTTCGTGGTCGCGCAGGGCCCGCACGTGGGGGATGCCGAGGAGCGACTGGCTGCCCACGCTGCCGGGGTAGGCCAGTTTCCAGGCGGGCTGCAGGCGGAGATTTATACGTTCGACGGCGCGCCTTTCCTTCAGGAATCCTTTACGGGTGGGGACGGGGTAGTCGAAGTCGCGCTTCGAGCCGAGAAAGATGCCGCTTTGTCCGGCCGGTACGCCCCAGAAGGGGCCGCTAGGCGCCTGGATGCGCTCGTTGAGCATGGCCCCGACGCAGAAGCGATTGTTGCCGTTCTTTTCATCGTCCTGGATGAGCTCGCTGATGTGGTCCCAGACCGCGCGCCAGGCGGGTTTGTCGGTGAGGGTCAGGGCCTTGGCCAGCCCCTTGGGGTAGCCGAAGGAAAAGTCCCAGCCCACGAGCACCCGTTTGCGCGGCAGGCGCAATAATTTCTCTTCCAGGTAAGCCGCGCAGGCGGAGCGGGTGCGGAAGTAGCGGGTGGAAATTCGGCCCCGGGCGGAGGCTTCTCCCACCCAGATGGCGTTCCTGGAGGGCCGCGCCGGACTTGGCCGGTTGCGGGCACTCCAGTCGATGGCGAAAAAGTAATCAAAGGAGGTCATGGACCGCCAATGTAAGGATTTAGCCTTACCGACCCGCTCAGGATACCATTTCGTAGATCCCCTCCCGCTTCTTCTCGATCTCCGGCGACTCGAGGAAATCCTCGTAGCTCATCAGGGAATCGATCATGCCGCCGGGGCCGATCTCGAGGATGCGGTTGGCGACGGTATTCACCAATTCGTGGTCGTGGCTGCTCATGATCAGGTTCCCCTTAAATTCCTTCAGCGCGTTGTTAAGTGCGGTGATGGACTCCAGATCCAGGTGGTTGGTGGGCTCGTCGAGCAGCAGGAAGTTGGGGTGATTGAGCATGGCGCGGCTCATCATACAGCGCACCTTCTCCCCTCCGCTCAGTACGCTGACGTTCTTGTGTACCTCCTCCCCGCCGAAGAGCATGCGGCCCAGGAAGCCGCGGATGAACTGCTCGTCCTTGTTCTGGCTGAACTGCCGCAGCCACTCTACCAGATCGAGCTGGCCGACCTCCTCGGTGAAGTATTCATTGTTCTCGTTGGGCAGGTACTGGGGAATGATGGTCTGCCCCCACTCCATGGTGCCGCTGTCGGCCTTGGCGTTGCCGGAGAGCACCTCGTAGAAGGCGGTCAGTGCGGCGGCTTCCAGGCTGACCAGTCCGATCTTGTCGGGGCCGTTCATGGTGAAGCTCACGTTGGAGAAGAGTACGGTGCCGTCGGGCGACTTCTTGCTGAGATTGGTGACCTTCAGGATCTGGTCGCCGGGCTCCCGCTCGGGCTGAAAGGCGATGAAGGGGTACTTGCGGCTGCTGGGCTTGATCTCCTCAAGGTTGAGCTTGTCGAGGGCCTTCTTGCGGCTGGTGGCCTGCTTCGACTTCGAGGCGTTGGCGCTGAAGCGCTGGATGAACTCCATCATCTCAGCCCGCTTCTGCTCGGTCTTCTTGTTCTTGTTCTGCATCTGCAGGGTGGCGAGCTGGCTCGATTGGTACCAGAAGCTGTAGTTGCCGGTGTAGATGGTGGCCTGCTGGCGGTCGATGTCGACGATGTGGGTGCAGACCATGTCCAGGAAGTAGCGGTCGTGGCTCACCACGATCACCGTATTGGGAAAGTCGGCGAGGAAGTCGGCCAGCCAGTGCACCGTGTGGGCATCGAGGTCGTTCGTCGGCTCATCGAGCAGCAGGATATCGGGGTTGCCGAAAAGGGCCTGGGCGAGGAGCACCTTCACTTTCTCGGGGCCGCTCAGCTCCTCCATCAGCTTGTAGTGGAGGTCTTCCTGGATGCCCATATTGGAGAGCAGCTCAGCGGCGTCGGAATCGGCCGTCCAGCCGCCCATCTCGCCGAAGGTGTTCTCGAGCTCGGCGGCGCGCATACCGTCGGCGTCGGTAGCGTCGGGGTTCATGTAGATCGCGTTTTTCTCCAGCTCAATGGCGTAGAGCTCCTCGTACCCCATCTTGACGACTTCCAGTACTGCTATATCCTCGTAGCCGAAGTGATTCTGGCTCAGTACGGCCATGCGGTTGCCGGGCTCTATGCTGGCCCGTCCGCGGTTAGGAGTGAGCTCTCCGGAGAGCACCTTCAGGAAGGTCGACTTGCCGGCCCCGTTGGCCCCGATGATGCCGTAGCAGTTGCCGCGTACGAAATTCAGGTTCACCTCATTGAAGAGGACGCGTTTTCCGAATTGTACGGTGAGGTCTTGTACTGATAGCATGCTGTGAATTTTAAGCGTGCAAAGGTAACGGTTTGCCGGGGTAGTGGGTTGACGCCTTATTGCGGCGGCGCGCGGGTGCCGTACAACGCGGGCTATGGACGCGCCGGAATATTCTTTCCCTCAGGGGTGTGACCAATGAAAAAGGTGAAGTCAAATAATCTGAACTAATCGTTCCCCATGCCATACGCCCGTACATTCAGTGTAATATTCCGGGGTTTCTCCCTGCTGATGTTTGTACTCGCCTTCTTTTCCCTGCTGGGAATGCTCGTATTCGAGCACAGCCGCAATTACTTTACCATACCGGGGTTATTGCTCCTCGGCCTCCTGTACCGGAAAATCGCCCGATATCTGGCCAAAGTTAGTACCCCGAAAAGTCCGCCATCCGGAATACTATAACGGCGAAAGCACATGGGGAAAAGGCCAATTAAGTTAAATTAGATACTGCCGGCCAAATACTCCCCGCCGCAACCGTTAAGCAGGCACATTAACGTGTTTCCTATCCGTATTTTCGTTGCACCCGCGACCCCGCATACTTAGCCTAATGCTTACGTACGGAGGCCGGCCCATTTCCCCCCCTACTCGCTTTACCTCACCCACACCTCCGATTTACATGACCGGACCACTTCGTCTTGCAGCCACCGCGCTGCTCCTCCTGCCCCTGGGCCTCTCCGCCCAACTGATTGTGGAAGACTCCATTGATTTTGAAACCGAGGCCTTGGCGGCGGCGTACCAGGCGCAGCGCGACAGCCTGGAGGCCACCCTGATCTTTTACGCGGATACCACCGTAATGCTCGGCGACGGACTGGCCGAACTCGTCGTTCCCGTGGGATACCGCTACCTCTCCGGAAAAGATGCCGCGACGGTACTCGTGGAGATGTGGGGAAATCCGCCCGGCAATGGGGAAGGATCGCTTGGCATGCTTTTCCCGGAGAAGTACGGCCCCGCCGACCTGGCCGGCTACGGCATCGAGATCACCTACGTCGAAGACGGCTATATCGAAGACGATGATGCCGCCGACATGGACTACGACGACCTGCTGGAACAGTTGCAGGAAGAGACCGATGCGGGCAACTCCGGGCGGGAGGAGGCCGGCTACGCACCCATGCACCTGATCGGCTGGGCCAAAGCACCCCACTACGACGCCGTCAATAAGCGACTGCACTGGGCCAAAAAACTGTACTTCGAAGGGGAGGACGTGAACACCCTCAACTACAACGTACTTTTCCTCGGCCGCCGTGGTTTCCTCACGATGAACGTCATCGGCGGCATGAAGGACCTGCCGGAGGTAAATGCCGACCTCGACGACTTTCTCGGCAGCGTCACCTACACGGAAGGCAACCGCTACGCCGACTTCGACGCCAGCACCGACGACATCGCCGCCTACGGATTGGCCGCCCTCATCGGTGCCCAGGTGCTCGCCAAGACGGGCCTGCTGGCGACCATCGGCATTTTCCTGCTGAAGGGCTGGAAGCTACTGGCGCTTGCCGTCGTGGCCGTTACTGCGGGACTAAAAAGATTTTTGGGTGAGTAATTACCCCCGCCGCCGCTCCAGCAGCACCAGCATCATCAGGCCGAGCATGATGCGGACCTCGTCGTCCTCGTCGAGCACGGTCAGCCGGTCTACCGAAAATTGCTTGCCGAAGAAGGAGGGCTGCTTGCGCAGACGGGCCACGGGCCGGCCGTGAAGGTCGGTGACCAGGTAGCTCGGATTGAAGACGTAGCCGGTGAGCCACCCGACTACGGGCACTTGCCCGAGCAGGCCGTCAGCTACCTTCACCCAGGCATTCTCTTCGCTGACGCGGAACTGTAGCTTTTCGTGCTGGTCGATGATCTCGTAGTCGGCCTTCCAGAGCGACCGCCAGCCCTTGCGCGCAATGGCCCCCAGGGCCCGGTCGTGGGGATCGAAGAAGGTATAGGCGGCGGAAAAATCGATCCAGGCGTTGGCCCGGATGTGGTAGTTGACCCGTGTGCGATTTTCGTCGCTGTAGACCTGCACGTCCTCCTTCAACCTGAGCATTTTCTGGCGCACGTAGGCCACGACGCGGCCGGAGTCGTCGGTGGCCGTGAAGTCGTTGGCCAGGGTGGTGATCTTGAAGGAGAAGGTGAGGGGGTAGCGTAAGGCTTGCATGCTGCTAAAGTACGCCGCGACTGCAAGTCGTGGTGCACGGGCTCCGGCAGTGGTGGGTACGGGATTAATGGCTGAATACCATTCCGATTTGCTTACTGCTAGAGACGGTGGGGTAAGCTCACCACGGAGGTACACGGATTGCCTGCTTTTCCAGTGCGGAAGACCGGCAGAGCCAATGCAGGAGTACACAGAGTTGGCCGAACCTGCGGTTCGACCCCGCATACGCAGGACAATCGCTGGCGGAGTCAGCGTCCTACCGGAGGGGATTGTGTTATTTTGTCGGAGCAACCACTTCTCTAACAATCGCCTTGCTCCATGCGCCATTTGCTCCTTGTCCTCTGCGGCATCTGCCTGTTTTGTATTCCTGAGGCCGCCGCCCAAAAGCGGAAGAAGGCTGAGCCTGCGGTTGACACTGCCAACCAGGAAATCCCGCTGCACCTGCAATCCTCCACCTACGGGGCACTGAAGTGGCGCGGCATCGGCCCCTCGGTAACCAGCGGGCGCATTGCGGACTTTGCCGTCAACCCCGACAACCACAACGAGTACTATATCGCCACGGCGGCCGGCGGGGTATGGAAAACTACCAATCACGGGACCACCTACGATCCGCTCTTCGACGGGCAGGGTTCCTACTCCATCGGCTGCGTATCGCTGGATCCTTCCGACAGTCAGACCGTCTGGGTGGGCAGCGGAGAAAACCACAACCAGCGCTCGGTGGCCTACGGCGACGGGGTGTACAAATCGACCGACGGCGGCAGGAGCTGGGAGAATAAGGGGTTAAAAACCTCGGAGCACATCGCTAACGTAGTGGTCGATCCCACCAATTCCGACATCGTGTGGGTGGCGGCCTACGGTCCGCTGTGGAGCAACGGCGGCGAGCGCGGGGTGTATAAATCCACGGACGGCGGGGATACCTGGGAGCGCTCCAAATTCGTCAGCGACTATACCGGCTGCAACGACCTGCGCATGGATCCCCGCGACCCGAACGTGCTCTACGCCGCCTTCCACCAGCGGCAGCGCAAGGTCTTCACCTACCTCGGCGGCGGCCCGGAATCCGCCCTCTACAAAACCACCGACGGCGGCGCCACCTGGGCCCAGCTCAAGGGGGGGCTGCCCTCCGGCGACCTCGGCCGCATCGGCATCGCCGTCTCGCCCGTCAACCCTGACGTCGTCTACGCCGTGGTGGAGGCCCCCGATGGCAAGGGCGGCATCTACCGCTCCGCCAACGGCGGCGCCAGCTGGAACAAGCAGAGCGGCACCTTCACCAGCGGCAACTACTACCAGGAACTGACCTGCGACCCGCAGAACGTCGACCGCATCTTCATCACCGACACCTACTACCAGGTGAGCGATGATGGCGGCAGGACCGTCCGCGACCTCGGCGAGCTCAACAAGCACATCGACAACCACGCCATCTGGATCGACCCAAGCGACACCGACCACCTGCTGGTGGGCTGCGACGGTGGGGTGTACGAGAGCTGGGACTTTGCCGGCACCTGGCACTTTAAGGAGAACCTGCCGGTCACCCAGTTTTATAAAGTGGCGACGGACCAGTCAGGCCCCTTCTACCACGTCCACGGCGGCACCCAGGACAACCTCAGCCTCGGCGGCCCCAATAAAAACACCAGCGTCAACGGCATCGTCAACGCCGACTGGTACATTACGAGTACCGGCGACGGCTTCGAGACCCAGGTGGACCCCACCAATCCGGACCTCATCTACGCCCAGAGCCAGTACGGCGGCCTCAACCGCTTCGACCGCAAGAGCGGCGAGTACCTCTGGATCAAGCCCGTGGAGGGGGAAAACGACCCGGCCCTCCGCTGGAACTGGGACGCCCCCCTGCTCATCTCCCAGCACCAGCCTACCCGGCTGTATATCGGCGCCAACCGCATTTACCGCACCGACGACCGCGGCAACTCCTGGAAGACCGTCAGTCCCGACCTCTCCCGCGGCATCGACCGCAACACCCTGCCCGTCATGGATCAGGTGTGGAGCGTGGACGCGGTGGCGAAGAACACTTCGACCTCCATCTTCGGGCAGACCACCACCATCGCCGAGAGCGCCCTCGACGAAAACCTCCTCTGGGCCGGCACCGACGACGGCCTGCTCTACAAGACCACCGACGGTGGCGCCAACTGGCAAAAATTCGATAAGCTGCCCGGCGTACCGGAGATGCCCTACGTGAATCAGGTCATTGCCTCCCTCCACGACAAGAATACGGCCTACGTGGCCTACAACCAGCACCGCTACGGCGACTTCAAGCCCTACCTGCTGAAGACCTCAGACGGTGGGGCTTCCTGGACCTCCCTGGCCGCCACCCTGCCCGGGCGCGGGAGCGTATATACGGTAGCGGAGGACCACGAGGACCCGGACCTCCTCTTCTGCGGAACGGAATTCGGAGCTTACTTTTCCCCCGACGGCGGTGCGAACTGGATCGCCCTGACCAACGGGCTGCCCACCATCGCCGTACGCGACATCGAGCTCCAACGGCAGGAGAACGACGTGGTCATCGCCACCTTCGGCCGGGGCTTTTACGTGCTGGACGACTACAGCGCGCTGCGCAACATCGACGCAGCGACCTTCGAGCAAGCCGCTACCGTCTTTCCCACCCGCGATCCCTGGCTCTACGTGGAGCGGGCCCCACTCGGCCTGCGCTCCCGGGGGCACCTGGGCAGCAGCTACTACCGCTCCAATAATCCCGAGATGGGCGCCGCGATCACTTACTACGTCCAGGAGGTGCCGAAGACCATCAAACAGCATCGGCAGGACCGGGAGCGCGAAGTGATGGAACGCAAGGAATCGGTCTACTATCCCTCCGTCGATTCTTTCCGCCTGGAAGGACGACAGCAGAATCCCTACTTCCTCTTCACGATCAGCAATGCGGCGGGCGACGTGGTCCGCCAGATCAAGCAACCGGCCAGCAAGGGAATGCACCGCCTGCATTGGGACCTCCGCTACCCGCCGGCCGATCCGGTCAATGACCGGTACACCCCGGCCCCCGACCAGCTCTTCGGCAGCCCTTCCCAGGGTCCGCTGGTCGTACCCGGCAACTACACGGTGGCCCTGCATCAATTCTTCGACGGGGAGCTGACCACGCTGGCGGAGCCGGTTACCTTCCGCGTGAAGTACCTCGATCAGTCTACCCTGCCTACGGAAGACTGGGCCGACTATGCGGAGTTCGTGGGTAAGGTAGCGGAGCTGAGCAAGGCCGTCAGTGCCGTAGGAGACCTCCGACGGACACTGGACCAGCGCATCGACGCCCTCGAAAAAGCCGCCCTGGAAACGACGAGCAGCCCGGGGGAGGCCCTATCGGCGATCTATGCGCTCCATGAGCGCATGGCACATTTCTCGACGGCGATGTACGGCGATCGCACCCTCGGCAGCCTGGAGATGGAAACGCCGCCGTCCATTGCCCAGCGCATCGGCGCGGTCGAAAATTCCATGTGGAACGTCACCAGCGACCCTACCGCTGCCTACCGGGAAAACTACCGGATCGCCGCCAGTCAGTTTGGCCCCCTGGTGCAGGAGTTACGGGGCATTGACGAGGCCGTACAATCGTTGGAAACCCGGCTGGAAACCGCCGGTGCACCGCACACACCGGGACGGTGGCCGGTCTGGGGCGGGGAGTAAGCCCGGCGGCCACGAGGGTGTATTCCACGTCGGCCGCGGTCTGAATCTCCAGCATCAGGTTCGGGGCCTCGGCCGACTCGTCTTCGCTGCAATCCACCAGGCTCAATTCGCCACAGGCGCCGGAAAAGAGGGCACCGCGGGTATAAAACGGGTAGCGAAACACGGAATTACTTTGGTGCGGAGAAGCGCTCGTCGGTCAGCAACGCCTCATCCGTCAGGGTACGCAAAAAGGCCAGCAAAGCAGTTTTCTGCCGCTCGGTCAGGGGAAAGCCCGTGATGTTGGGATCCTCATTTTCCAGATTGTGGCCGCCGCTGGCGTAGTGATCGAGTACTTCCTCCAGGGTCGTAAAGCGCCCGTCGTGCATGTACGGAGCGGTCAGGGCGATGTTGCGAAGGGTGGGCGTGCGAAACTTGCCGTTGTCGAAGCGGCTGCCGGTCACCTTACCGAATCCCTTGTCGACAACATCGTCCAGGGAAGCCACGTCCTCGATCCCGTTATTGCGAAACTTGTTGTCGCCAAACTGGGGCGCATTGTGGCAGTGGCCACAGCCGGGGTGGAGGGTGCCGGGAGGGACGTTCTCCACGAAGTAGAGGCTGTCGGCCCCCAGCTGCTCCTCTTCCGTGAAGAAGTCAGCATTCTGGTAGACCACCCGGTCGAACTTACTGTCCGCGGAGATGATGGTCATCTCGAATTGGGCCAGGGCCTTTACGGTCAGCTCCTGGGTGATCTCCTCGGTCTTGTCGATCCCGAAGGCAGCCCGGAAGCGGGCCGGGTAGCTGTCATCTTCCCGCAACTTACGCAGCACTTCCTGCCAGTCGTTGTCGAGCTCGAGCATGTCCTCGACGGGGTGGATGGCCTGCTCCCACAGCTTGGGCGAGCTGCCGTCCCAGTTGAAGCCGTTGGGATTGAAGGCGAGGTTGACCAGCGACATCGCGCTGCGGTTGCCCTCCAGCTGCCGGATGCCCTTCGATCGGTTGAGGCCGTCGGTAAAGGCCAGTTCCTGCTTGTGGCAGCTTTCGCAGGACATCGTCCCGTCCGAGCTCAGGATGTCCTTATCGTAGAAGATGCGCCGCCCCAGCGCTATGCCCTCGACCGAGAGCGGATTCTCGGCATCCGCGATCGGCGCCGGCAGGTAAGGGGGCACTTCCAGGGCATAGGGGGTAGGGGTATTCGGCCCGGTGATGAGGTCTGGCCCGATCGTAGGCTCACCGGTCGGTTCCTCCTTACAACCTATGGCCGTAAAGAAGATCACCAACCCGATAAGCACCAGAATACGCGCCATTTGCCTTGCTTTTACCGGGTTTCACCGCACCCGCGGCCCCGCCGGAAGTCAGTCTGCCCTATGCTGAGCAACAAACGAAGTGTCCGTAAGGGTGTGCAGAAAGGCCACCAAAGCGGCCCGTTGGTCGGCGTCCAGTCCCAGGGGATGAACGTTGGGACTTCGGTTTTCCGCGTAGTGGCCGCCGGAATTGTAGTGGTCGACTACTTCCTCCAGGGTGGCGAAGCGGCCGTCGTGCATGTAGGGGGCGGTGAGGGCGACGTTGCGCAGGCCCGGATTGCGGAACCGCCCGTTATCGTACACCTGACCGGAAACCGCGCCGCGGCCGGCATCCGCGAAGCCCGTCAGCTCGGGGGCCTCGTCCAGCCCGTTGTTCTCAAACCGCTGGTTGGTGAAGTGAGGCGGGGTGTGGCAGTGGGCGCACTCGCCCCTGGGCAGAGCGGCGTAGAGTCCGTCGGGATCGTCGCCGAAGTCGAAGAAAAGGGCGTGCCCCAGGGCCTCCCCGGCGGTGTAGGTATCGGTACCCCGTTGCACCCGGTCGTACTTGCTCTCGGTCGAAACCAAGGTGCGCTGGTACTGGGCCAGGGCGCGGCCGATGTGGATGGCATTGATCGCCCCTGCCCCGAAGGCCCGGCGGAACGCATGTGCGTAGGCGGGCCGTTCCCTCAGCCGTTCAATCACTGCCGGCCAGCTGCCGCCCATTTCGTGGGGGTTCCCGACGGGGTGCAGCGCCTGGGCCTCCAAATTGGCGGTGCGGCCGTCCCAGAAGAGGGGGTGGTGGAAGTAGCCGATGTTGGTCAGCCCGAGGGTATTGCGAGTGCCCGGCGTGCCGTTGATGCCCACGCTCAGCTTTCGGCCGTCGGTGAATCCCAGTTCCGGCCGGTGACACGTCGCGCAGCTGACGGTGGAGTCCTCGGAGAGGAGGGGATCGAAAAAGAGCCGCTCCCCGAGCGCAACACCGGCCTCTGTAGAGTGATTATCGGCCGGGTAGAGGATTGCGGCGTAGGTGGGCGGCGGCTCCCCGGCACCGCTACCGCAGGCGATCAGGAGCAACAGGGCGGTATATGCGACTGCCCGCAGCACCTACTCGCCGACTTCGAGGGTAAACTGACCGGCCAGGCGGTTCCAGATGCCCCGGGCCACGGCCTGGTTGCCGCCGTGTACCGCCTGCTGGTTGGGCGCCCCGATATCGAAGGTTTCGCCGTTTCCGGAGAGCGCCTTCAGTACGTCGGTCACCACGGTCAGTTCCTGGTTGCCGCCCGCCGCCACGGTGAAGTTGCGGTCGAAGGTCACGCTGGTGTAGACGGCGTCGCTGCCCATGTGGTAGCTCAGGCCGGTGTCGAAGGTGCCATCGTTCTCCAGGTCGGCGTTGGCCTCGATCTTGGCGAAGACGTAGCGGGTGGTCGGTCCCCAGAATTCGGCTTCGTTGAGTACGTAGTCGGCGGCAAAAGCGCTGGGGTCCAGGGCGTTCAGCTCGGGTTTGACGCCGAGGCCGAAGCGCAGTCCTCGGTAGGCACCCACGGGTACGCGGTAGGTGCGGTCGGTGGTGGCGTCTTCACTGGCCGATATCCACCGGATGAGGTCGATATCCGCCAGCTTCACGGGCGCGCTGCCGTCCGCGGGCAGCAGTTCGAGGTCGGAAATGTAGTACTGGAAGAGCAGCACCTTGAGGTCAGCGCCGGTCGGGTAGGCGTAGGTCTCCGATTGTATAGCCAGCGGCTGCCCGTCGTATTCCGCCCGGAAGTTCACGGTCAGGTCCGTATCGAGCGGGACGGAGCTGACGTCGTCGTCGTCCAGGCAACCGAAAAAGGGCAGGCAGAGCAGCAGGGGCAGGAAGTATTTCATGGGGGGCGGGCACGCGGGTGCGGTGATTCCGGGTACAGCCATAGAACGCGGCAACCGCCCCGGTGGCACATCGTAAAACCCGCGAATATCGGCGGGCTGGCAGACAAACCCCCTGAACAATCGCGAAAAGCTCCCCGTTGCACTGTCACTATCAACCGTTAAATTTTTCCCTACCCATGGCAGACCAGCAAGCCAACCAACAAACGTTAGACAAAGCCCTTAAGCAACTCTCTTACGGATTCTACCTCGTCGCGACCCGCAAAGACGGTCACGAGCTCAAGACCCGCAGCGAGGACTGGGTCAGCGCCGCCACCGTGAGCTGGGCCATGCAGTCCAGTTTCGACCCCCCCCTGATCACCATCGCCGTCGAGAAAGACAGCGACCTCAACGAGACCATCCAGAAGGCCCAGTCCTTCTCCCTGACCATCCTGGGCAAGAACGACGAGCCCCTCATCAAGAAATTTGCCGAGCAGAAGGAAGTGGACTACAGCAACCACTCCGTTAACGGCGTAAAGTATACGGAAGGACAGACCGGAGCTCCCCTGCTCGACTGCGGGATCGCTACCCTCGAGTGCAAGCTGGAAGATGCCCTGACCACTCCCGGCGACCACCTGCTCTTCGTGGGCCGCATCGTGTCCGTGACCAGCGCCGGCGGTCAGCCCATCACCGAACAAGACACCCGCAAGCACTACGAAGGCATCAGCGCGGAGAGCTAGGGTGATTGATCCCGAGATCCTCGCCCACCTTCGTCAGCACCCCCGGCTGGCTTTCTTGGTGGACGCCCACGAACTCCGCCACCGGGACGATCACGGCGGCGACGTTTACTTCGGCCTCCTCCGCTCCATCACCTACCAGCAGCTGAGCGGGCGGGCGGCCGGTACCATCTTCGGCCGCTTCCTCGACCTTTTCCCCGATGGCTACCCCCACCCCGAGCGCCTCCTGGAGCTGACCGAAAGCGACCTGCGCGCCGCCGGCATGAGCCGCCCCAAGGCCGGCTACCTCCACGGCGTCGCCGAATTCTGGCTCGGACATAAACTCATCAACCAGGACTGGAGCGTCTACACCGACGAAGAGATTATCGCCCTGCTCACCCAGATCAGGGGCGTCGGCCAGTGGACGGTCGAGATGGTCCTCCTGTTCGTCCTCCATCGCCCCGACCTGCTGCCCCTCGACGACCTCGTCGTGCGCCGCAACCTCATCGCCCTCTTCGACCTCCATCACCTCCGGGGCAAAGCCCTCATCACCGCCATGACGGAAGCCGCGGAGCCGTGGCGGCCTTACCGGAGTTTTGCCAGCCGGTTTCTCTGGGAGATGGGATAGTTGTTTCGTTGTTGGGTTGTTGGGTTGTTGGGTTGTTGAATTTGCCCGCAGCCACTTGCCCCTCGCTACGCTCGGGCCGGGCGCAGCAAGGGGCAGATGCTTGGATGGCAACCCAACCATTCAACAACCCGAAACCCTAAAACCCCAGCGAGCAAAAATCCCGTAATTTCGCCCCCCGAAACCTCCCCCGCATGCCCACCGACCTCACCCTTTACAACAGCCTGACCCGTGAAAAGGAAGTCTTCCGGCCTCTGCACGAGGGTCACGTCGGACTGTACGTCTGCGGGCCTACGGTCTACAATCCGGTGCACCTGGGCAACTGCCGGACCTTCGTGAGCTTCGACATCATCTACCGTTACCTGATGGCCAGAGGGTACAAGGTGCGTTACGTGCGCAACATTACCGACGTAGGCCACCTGACCGACGACGGCGAAGACCGCATGAGCCGCGGCGCCCGCCTGGAGCAGCTGGAGCCGATGGAAGTGGCCCAGAAGTTCAGCAACCAATTTCATGACATGATGCGCACCCTCAATGCGCTCCCCCCTAGCATCGAGCCCCGCGCTACCGGCCACCTCATCGAGCAGATCGAGATGGTGCGGGAAATCCTGGCCAATGGGTTCGCCTACGAGGTGAACGGCTCGGTGTACTTCGACGTCGAGGCCTATAATGCCGCCAACGACGACCGTTACGGGGAGCTCTCCGGCCGGCGCATCGACGAGCTCCTGGCCGAGAGTCGGGAGCTGCGTGCGCAGGGCGACAAGCGGAACCCCTCCGATTTCGCCATCTGGATGAAGGCCCACGCCGGGCACATCCTCCGCTGGGATAGCCCCTGGGGGGAAGGCTTCCCCGGCTGGCACCTCGAGTGCTCGGCGATGAGCACCAAGTACCTGGGCGAGGAATTCGACATCCACGGCGGCGGCAACGACCTGAAGTTCCCCCACCACGAGAACGAAATCGCCCAGAACGTCGGCGCCTGCCGCCACGGCGGCGCCCGCTACTGGCTGCACACGAATATGCTGCTGATGAACGGTAAGAAGATGTCGAAATCGGACGGCAACACCATCTCCCCCGAAGAGTTGTTCTCCGGCGATAGCCCCCACGTTTCCGAAGGCTACGCGCCGATGGTCGTCCGCTTTTTCATGCTGCAAAGCCACTACCGCAGCACCATGGACCTTAGCGACGAGGCGCTCCAGGCCGCCAAAAAGGGCTATACCCGCCTCATGGAAGCCTGGGCTATCCTCGCTGAACTGGAAGCTACCGGAACCGAACAAGGCCCCGCCGGCCAGGAACTGGACGCCGGGCTGGACGCCGCCTACGCCGAGATGGCCGACGACTTCAACACTCCCCGCGCCCTGGCCCGCCTCTTCGAACTGGTCACGCGCATCAACGCACTCCGGGGCGGGCAGCTTTCGCTTGCGGAGGTTAGCCCCGCAGGACTGCAGGCATTCCGCGACCGGCTGGCCGGTCTCCTCTTCGACGTACTCGGCCTGAAGGAGGAGGCGGCAGGCGCAGGTGCGGAGCAGGAAGCCCTGGATAACGTGATGCAAATCGTCCTCGAACTCCGGCAGCAGGCGCGGGCGGATAAGGACTGGGCGCTCTCGGATAAGCTGCGCGACGCCCTCACGGGAGCCGGGATCACGGTAAAGGACGGGAAGGAAGGCGCGAGCTGGACGATCAGTTAGATCGCCGTTACTTTCCGCATGTGCCGCTGGTAGGCGTACATCGCCGCGCCGACCGTACCGGCCGTATTCCGCATTTCGGCGGGCTTCACCTCACAGGTGAGCTTGAGGTACTTTTTGTAGTCGGCAAAGTACTTACTGCCCCCTCCGCCAAGAACGATCAGGTCGGGATTGAGGATGGAATTGACGAAAGTGAGGTACTTATTGAGCCGCTTGCCGAAGGTCTTCCAGTCCATATTGGTGTCCTTGCGTACCTTATTGGAGATCCACTTCTCGGCCACGATGTCCATTCCTTTGAGGTAAAGCTGTCCCAATTCGAAGTTGGGGATGAGCTCTCCGTCCAGGAACATGGCCCCCCCCAGGCCGGTGCCTATCGTGACCATTACCACGGTTCCCTCTTCCTTGTGGGAGCGTCCGGTGCCGAAATTCATGGTAGCGATGCCGGCGGCGTCGGCGTCGTTGAGGGCATAGATGGATACATCGCGCATCCGGCCGAAGGTTTCGGAGATCGAAGTGCCGATCCAGCCCTTGTCGATGTTGGAAGCACTGCCGGCGACATTGCGGTGAACGGTTGCCGGAAAGCCGACGCCCACTACCCCGGAATATTCAAAGTGGTCGACCAGGCTCCGGAACGTGTAAGCCATGGCGGAGGGGGTGGCGGGTTGGGGGGTGTCGAAGCGAAATCGCTCCGTGAGCAGGGTGCCGGTTTTAATGTCGACGAGCCCGCCCTTGAATCCGGTGGCGCCGACGTCCACGCCGAGAATAGTGGTATCGTTCATTCCGCTGATTTATCCTGAGCCGGTGAATATAGCTAGTTTGCGCTGAATGCCCGAAGCCGACCCTCCCACCGCGCTAGCGCACCAGGGTAATTTTCATCGTCACGTCCTCCTTGGGCCGGTCACCGGCACCGGTGGCGATGGCGGCAATCTTGTCGATGACGTCAAGGCCCTCGATCACCTGGCCGAATACCGTATAATTCTGATCGAGGAAGGGTACGCCCCCGTTCGTTAAGTATTCTTCCCGGACTTCACTGGGGTAGCGCACCCCGGTCTGGCTTTCCTGGCGGCTGAGCTCGGCTTCGGTGACGGCGCGGCCGTGAACGATGTAAAACTGGGAGCCGCTGCTGAGCTTCTGGGGGTTATTGGTCCGGGCCGCGGCGATTGCCCCCTTGACGTGGGCCAGGGAGGGGTCAAACTCGGCCGGTACCTGGTAGCCGGGGCCGCCACTGCCGAGCGGGGCATTGGGGCTGGCATTTTTGCTGTCGGGGTCACCGCCCTGAATCATGAAGCCGTCGATCACGCGGTGAAAGAGGAGGCTATCGTAGAAGTTTTCCTCTACCAGCTTGATGAAGTTGTCCTGGTGCTGGGGGGTCAGGTCGGAAAGCCGCGCGAGCATATCTCCCTGGGGAGTCTCGATGCGGATGAGGCATTCTTTGGGTGGAGTCACGTTGATGGTTTGGGTGATGGATCTGGATTTGCCCTTCGCGTTGGTGGCGGTAAGTACTACGGGGTAGTCCCCGGATTTAAAGTAGCGCAGTTCGGGATTGGTTGCCGTGCTGGTCTGACCGTTACCAAAGTCCCAGGCATAGCTGACCGCCTTATCCGACTGATTCTCGAAGCGCACGGTATCGGCGGCCTGGACGGTGCGGGATTCGGCGGTGAAGCCGGCGACGGGACGGGCGCAATAGGAAAAGAGCAGAAAGGGCAGCAGCAACAGGGGAAGGCGCATGAGAAACGTTTGGTGAAGTAACGCGGCAACGGAATTATTTGCTTAGAAAGTACTGGAGCAGCACGTCTCTTTCCTGACTGAGTCCATATTTCGGCTTGTCGCGACCGGCCCGCTGGTACCAGTAATTGGCGTTTGCGTCGTCTCCTTCGATCCGGTGGAGGTAAGCGTGGACCCAGGCGCGGTCGGGGCCGGCGGAGCTGTCAATGAGGATATGGGCACGTTCCCACTGGTTGTTACTGATCCACCAGAGGGAGGTCAGTTCCAGGCCCAGGGTGTGCGGCGGTTGGGCTTCCGCAAGCGAAGCGTCGAATTCCGGGCGGGTCAAGGGGTGTTTCTTTTATAACTGTAAGGCCTGCGAAGATAGGCAAGGCGGGTTATCCTTTCATAAAATTTGTTTGGAATAGCCGATCCGTCCTTTACTTCGGGTGATGAACCCCCCGCACTAAACATCTTCATCCCTCCAGCAATTTACTTCCATGTACGAAATAGGAGGCCTGATCATCATCGGCGTTGTCGCCCAGTGGATCGCCTGGCGGTTACGGGTTCCCGCTATTTTACCCCTTATTCTGGCGGGAATTCTTATCGGCCCCGGCTGGGAATGGTACACCGGGCACCGGCTGGTTAATCCACGCTTCGACAGTGAGGCGGGCACCGGCCTGTTTCCCGGCAACCTGCTCTACAGCTTTGTCTCCCTTTCCATTGGGCTCATTCTCTTCGAGGGGGGGCTTACCCTGCGGATGAAGGAAATCCGGGGCCTGGCCGACAGTATTTTTCGCCTGACCACTTACGGGGCCTTCACGACGACCGTCATTGCCGGCCTGGCCGCCCACTTCGTACTGGGCCTCAACTGGCAGATTGCCTTTCTGTTCTCCACCCTAATCGTGGTCACCGGCCCTACCGTTATCGCCCCCATCATGCGGCAGATCAACGTGAAGCGGCAGGTTGCCACCGTCCTGAAGTGGGAAAGCATCGTCATCGACCCCGTCGGCGCATTCCTGGCGGTGCTGTTTTACAATTTTATCATCGCCTATTACGATCCCGAAGCGACCGTCTACAAGGCCCTGATCAAGTTCTTTCAGTCCGGCCTGGTAGGGATCGGACTCGGTTTTGTCGTGGGTCACATTTTGTTCGTCCTCATCTCCCGGCACTACGTGCCCAAGTTCCTGCTGAATATCGTGACGCTGGGCTTCGTCGTGGCGGCCTTCCTGCTCTCCGACTCGATCGCCCACGAGAGCGGCCTCCTTACGACCGTCGTCATGGGCGCCTACCTCGCTTACCGCGAGGTCCCCTTCCTGAACGACATCCTGGATTTCAAGGAGAGCCTGACCTTACTGCTCATCTCCCTCCTCTTCATCCTGCTTTCGGCCAATATGACCGTCGACCAGATTACCCTGGTCCTCACCCAGAGAAGCCTGATCGTATTCCTTATCGTCGTGTTTCTGGCCCGCCCCCTCGGGGTATTCTGGAGCCTGTCCGGTTCGGACCTCACCTGGCGCGATAAGGCGTTCATCAGTTGGGTCGGCCCCCGGGGTATCGTCGCCGCCGGGGTAGCTTCCCTCTTCGGTATCGAGCTGGCCAAGGCCGGGATCGCGGATGCGGAATACATTACCCCCCTCGTCTTCCTCATCGTTCTGGGCACCGTCCTGCTCAACGCCACCCTGGCCGGATTCATCGCCCGTAAGCTCCAAGTGAGCCTGCCGAAGGGCAGCGGCGTGCTCATCTTCGGGGCCTCGGAAGGGGCGCGACAACTCGGCCTTTCCCTCCAGGAAAGCGGGCGCGACGTCACCCTGGTCACCGCTAACCGCGCCGAGGCCGACATTGCCGAGGAGAACAGCCTGATCTCCATCGTCCTACCCCTCGACACGGAGGAGCTGGACAGTCACATGGACCTTACCGACATCGGCTATATCCTTGCCCTGACCGGCAATGACGAGGACAATTTCTACCTGCTCAATAACTACCGCAGCCGGGATGGCATTCGCGGCGCCTTCCGCCTGGTGACCCGCAAGGAGATCCAGGTACAGCGCTACGGCCGCGACGGCTTGTTCGGCCACTACGCCAGCTACCTCTTGTTTAACCGGGCGGCCCGCAACTTCAAGTCCGTCAGCAGCTACGAGATCCTGGACCCCGACGAACTACCGGTGATTCTGGAGCAACTGCGGGAGGAGAAAGCCATTCCGCTCTACCTACGCTGCACGGAATACGGCGACATCACCTTCATCACCGCCAACGACCAGGCGGTTTCCGCTTCTGCCGGAGATATGCTCTACTACCTCGGCGACCCGATCGCGGAGGGCCCGGAGGGCCGGATAACGGAGGAGCCCAAAGCGCTTTCTGCCTGATTAGCTCAGTAGCTTTTCCAGTTTATTGCCCCGGCTGCCCTTGACGAATACCTGCTTGCCCGCCCACTCCTGCGTCCAGAACCATTCCGCGAGCGCTTCACTGTTTCGGAAGTACGGGCGGTCGAATTCCCGGGCCACGGGCGCCATCTCCTCTCCCACCAGCAGTACCGTATGGGCTACCTGACCGGCACGAAGGGCTACCCGCCGGTGGGCCGGCCCACCGTAGTGCCCCAGTTCGAGCATTTCCCCGAGGATCACTACCGCATCGTTGGGGGCGACGTCCGTGGCGAAGCTCACCAGGGCCGCCTCGACGCTGCTCGGATTGGCGTTGTAGGCATCCCAGTAAAAATCCACCTCCCGGTGCCGCAACCGCTGACTGCGGTGGTTGGCGGGCTGGTACAGCTTCAGGGCCAGGGCGATCATAGCTCCGGGAACCTTGAAGTATTTGCCCACGGCTACCGCCGTTTTGATGTTTTGCAGGTTGTGCTGACCACTGAGCTGGGTTGGGGTAGTGATGAGCTCCCGAACTTCGTTCAAGAAGGATACGTGTACGGTGGGGTTCAGGGCCTCCGTCCGAATTTCCATACCGGGTACGAGGGGGGAAGGCTCGGTGCTGGTGAAATAGGGAACTACCCGCTCCACCCGCGCAGAGAGGTCCGCCAGGTCGTTTTCATCGGTGTTGACAAAGGCCACCCCCTGGTTGGCCGCCAGGTAATCGAAGAGCTCCCCCTTCCCCCGGCGCACGCCCTCGCGGCCGCCGAAGCCCTCCAGGTGGGCATCCCCGATGTTGGTGACGAGCCCGTGGGTCGGGCGACCGATCATACACAATTCGGCAATTTCTCGCTGGTGGTTAGCCCCCATTTCCAGGATCAGAAACTCCGTGCCCTCGGGCATCGCAAGAATGGTCAGTGGCAGGCCAATGTGGTTATTGTAATTTCCCGGGGTAGCATGTACGCTGTACTGCCGCGACATCACCCCGGCGATCAGTTCCTTCGTAGTGGTTTTACCGTTGCTGCCCGTGATGGCCAGCACCGGCATGCGGAACTCCCGGCGGTGGTAGGTAGCCAACTGCTGCAACGCCACCAGGGAATCCTCTACCAGCAAATACCGTTCGTCGCCCTCCGGAACGACCAGCGGATCGTCTACCAGTACGTAGGCGGCGCCGGCCTGGAGGGCAGCGGCGGCGTAGCGATTGCCGTCCTGCGTCGCACCGTGGAGCGCGACGAAGAGGCCGTCTTGGCTCACCTTCCTGCTGTCGATGGCCACGGCGGGGTGCTGCAGGTAGATCGCATACAGTTCTGCTATGCTCCGGTAGGATGGCTTCATCACGTAAAACTAAGGTGGCAACATCAAAACAGAATGCCCCGACCAAAAATTAGGTCGGGGCATTCTCGAATTATAGGTGTTTATCGCTAGCGACGTGAGCGCCGGCGGTTCTTCCTCTGTTTTTCCGGCTTCATGCCGAACCGGTTGACCTGGGAGTCGTCGACCCCCGCGCTGTTGCCCACGCGGGCTACGACACAGCGGAAACCGATCGTACGGGTTGCGCGGTCCTGATCGAGAAAGCGACGGGTACCGGGGCTGAGCCAGTAGGCCCGGTCGGCCCAGCTGCCGCCCTTGTAGACCCGCGACTTGTCGCTGATCAGCGTATAGGTATCGGTGGCGTATTCGGCGCCACTGTCCTCGTCACCGTCCAGGTAATCATAGACGCGTCCCCGGTTGTAGTTGTCGCGGTCGGCCACGTCGGCGTCCTCTACCGGTACGTAGATCAGGCGTCCGAGGCTATCTTTTTCTACGGCCGTGCCATCCTGATCACGCTTGACGTTCTGGAAGTCGTTACCCCGGAAGCTGTTGAGGTCGTGGTTGTCGGCGTCGACCAGCGTCTGGGTAGTGAGGGGACGGTAGAGGTCCAGCACCCACTCATTGACGTTTCCGGCCATGTTGTACAGGCCGAAATCATTGGGGAAGTTGTCGAAGACGTTGCTGGTGGTCATGTTCTCATCGTTCGGCTTACCGGCGATGCCACTGTAGTCACCCGCCCCCCGCTTGAAGTTGGCGTACATCTTGCCCTGATTTTTATCGTGCCGCTGGTAGCGCAGGCTCGTTCCGCTCCAGGGGTAGATGCGGCGGTCGGTGTAGTTTTCGTCCTTTTCGTTGGCCTGCAGGCCCTGGAGGGCGAGGGCGGCATATTCCCACTCGGCTTCGGTGGGCAGGCGGAAGTCGGGCTGCAGGAGTCCGTCCGCCAGGCGAACCGGGCGGGTACCTCCGGTCTTCATATCCTTCTTGCCCTTCCGCTCTACACCCTCGTACTGTCCGGCGAGGTACGCATCGGTCACGAATACATCGGAGCCGCTCTGGTCGGGACGTTCCTCCTGGATGCCCTTATCGATGAGGATAGCCTCGTTGACGCGGTCGGTCCGCCAGCGGCTGTACTCCCGGGCCTGTACCCAGGATACACCCACGACGGGGTGCTGGGCGTAAGCAGGGTGACGCAGGTAGCCGGTCACATAGGGCTCGTTGAAGGAAAGCTCGTCGCGCCATACCAGGGTGTCAGGCAGGGCAGCCAGCAGCACCTCGGGGTACTCGCTGTAGACGTCCTCCGTCCAGTCGAGGTACAGCAGGTAATCTTCGTTGGCGATCTCCGTCTGGTCCATATAGAAACTGCCGACGGTCACGCGCCGGGGGATGTTATCCCAGTCGTAGGGGACGTCCTCTTCGGTATAGCCCATGACAAAGGTGCCCCCCGGCACCAGCACCATGTTGGGGGGCGTTTCCTGACCGTTGAACTCGTCGTTCTTTTCGTAGCCGCCCCACTTTTCGTCGTTGTATTTCCAGTTGGTCGTACGGGAGCGGTCGTTGTTGCGGTTACAGCCCGCTACCAGGAGCACCAGGCAGAGGTAAGGCAGCGTCTTTAGCAAAATCTTCATTGGCGTTGGTCGTCCAGTTAATAAGGTAGCAAGTCGGGGTTCCCGGCCGTTACCGGCCGAGGGTACACCTTCCTACGGCTAGTTAAACCGAATCGCCGGAATAACTATTGTGTTCGAAATCTTAAATTTACCCCTTCTCCACCCAGTGGCGGGAGCCCGACATCTCTACTCGCGGACCGTCCTGCGGTTGATCTCGTCCTGCAGCTGCCGGCGCAGGTCCTGCTCCACGGTCAGGCGGCTTTTGCGGCTTTGCTCGAGGTCCTCGGCCAGTTTATCGCGCTCGCGTTTGAGGCCGGTATTGTTGGAGGCGGCAATGCGGGTGCTGGCCAGGGCTACGAGCAGGGCCACCAGCAGGCCGATCACCAGTGACCACATGATAAGGCTGTACGTACCCTTGTCCAGTTGTATGCCCAAAAGGCTGACGCTGTCCCGCTCGGCGTTCAGTTCCTCAATCGTTGCGTCGCGGGTAGCGACCTCGGAGGAAGTCGCGTCGACCTGAGTCCGCAGGCCGGCCAGGTCATCTTCGAGCCGGCGGATGCGGGTGGTATAGCCGGAAATGGAGTCGCTCACGTTGCTCATGAAGGCGTCCAGGTAATCCCGTCTCACCACCTTAAATTCCTTGTTGTATTCTTTGTACCGGTTGGAGGCGTCCAGCATGCTGTTGAACTGGAGCTCCAGGGGGGTATCCGCCGCCTCGACGGGGTCACCCGGCTGCTGTGCCGTAGCCGAAGCACCCAGACATAAAAAAAGTAGATACAAAAAACAACGCATACAAAGTCAGTTATCGGGGTAGTCCAGTTGCAGAAAGCCGGGCAAAGTTAGGCTTTACCTTTGGCAAATGCTAGACCACCTCGTTTATGTCGTCTCCGACCTGCAGCAGGCGGCCTCCCGCTTTACCGCGCTCGGGCTCCCACCCAGCCCCGGCGGCCGCCACCCCGGCCGCGGTACGCATAACCTCCTGCTCCGCCTGGGGCCCCGCAGCTACCTGGAACTGCTGGCCGTCGATCCCGGGACCGCCATTCCCTCCCCCCGTTGGATGGGCGTCGACGCCGGAACCATTCCCCGCATCAGCCGGTGGGCGCTGTCCGCAGGTGCCCGGATTACGGAAAGGGCAATGGCCCTCGGTAATTTCCCGGGCATATCCGGCGAGATTCAGCGGGGAGAGCGGCAACTCGCCGACGGGAACATGCTCCGCTGGCAGCTCACCGACCCGGGAACGGAGCCTACCGTCTCGGCCGTCCCCTTCCTGATCGACTGGGGCGGGCCGGGGAGTGCCCGCCCCGCCGACGCCCTCCCCGATCTCGGACTGGAACTGCGTGAACTCCGGCTCTATCATCCCCGGGCGGAGGACGTAAATCGCTTTTTACGGGCGGCGGGGAGTCCGTACGTCGCCCTGCCGGCAGACCAGCAGCGCATCGAGGCCGTATTACGGTTTCCTTCCGGGACTTTGGTGCTCTAAACGCTGCGTACCTGGGGCTAACAATTTCTCAACAATACGTTACCGGGCCACTAGTGTTCGGCCAGCAAGACAGCCTGGCCGGCACCGATGGATTCACCCGGACCCCTCCACACCCGCGACCCCGACTGCAGCGCCTCCGCGGCGTGATCGTCAACAACCGCAACTTCAGCATCGAGGCCCGGTTGGCAGGCGATTCCACCCGCAGCGGGTGATGCAGGCACAAAAAACGGTAAACGGGCCTACAGCTGCTTAAGCGACCGCTCGATGAAGACCTTCAATTCGGCCCCGCTCAGCAATTGCTGGCTCAGCTGAGCGAGCTGGTAGAGGTACTTGGCGTTGGCGGTGCGGACCTGCTCGTTTTCCTCCCCGAGGATGCGCTCCTTCACCACCGGGTTGTTGGCGTTGACCACCACCTGGTAGGAATCGGGGAACATGCTGGGATCCATGCCCTGCATCATCTGCATTTCCTTCATGCGGCGCATGAATTCGTTGCGCACGATCTGCACGGGGGCATCCTGCACGTCCAGCGGCTTGAGCTCCACGGTGCCGGCATTGCCGACTACTCCGCTGAAGATTTGGGTGAGTTGCTTCTGCTCCTCCTCGCTGATCAGGTGCTCCTTCTCCTCATCCTTCTGGACGAGCTGGTCGGGAGTCGCCGAATCCACGCGGACGAAGGTCATTTTGTCCTCTTTCTGTTCCAGCGACTGGATGGTGGGCGCGTCGATCGCGTGCTCGAACTTCAACACATCGTAGCCGCGGTCGCGGGCCGCCTCGACGAGGGTGTGCTGGCGGTCGGCATCGGCGGTGTAGATGGCGACGAGGCGATCGTACTTATCCGTCTGGTTTTCCTTAATGCGCTCGCGGTACTCCTCGATGGTGAAGAACTTGGCCTCGGTATTCTCCAGGAGGGCAAACTTCGTGGCGCGGTCGTAAAACTTATCGTCGGACACCATGCCGTACTTGACGAAGACGCCGAGGTCGGGCCACTTTTCCTCGTACCCCTTGCGGTCTTCCTTGAAGAGGCTGTTGAGCTTCTCGGCTACCTTTTTGGTAATGTAGCCGGTGATCTTCTTCACGTTCGTATCCGCCTGCAGGTAGCTGCGCGATACGTTGAGGGGGATATCGGGCGAGTCGATCACGCCGTGCAGCAGCGTCAGGAACTCGGGGACGATCTCGGACACGTTGTCAGTAACGTAGACCTGGTTGCTGTAGAGCTGAATCTTGTTGCGCTGCAGTTCCAGCTTGCCCGATACCTTAGGGAAGTACAGGATACCCGTCAGGTGGAAGGGGTAGTCGATGTTCAGGTGGATCCAGAACATGGGGGGTTCGCCCATCGGGTAGAGCTCGCGGTAAAAGGCTTTGTAGTCGTCATCGCTCAGGTCGGCGGGCGATTTCTTCCACAGCGGGTCGGTGTTGTTGATGACGTTATCGACCTCGGTTTCGACCTTTTCGGGGGCGGGTTTTTTCTCGCCTTCCGCTACTTCCCCTTCGAACTCTTTATAGGTCGTTTCGGTCTTGGTGCCGAAACGGATAGGGTACGGGAGGAAACGGCAATACTTCATGAGCAGGCCTTCCACCTCGTCTTCGTCGAGGTACTGCTTGCTGTCTTCGCTGATGTAGAGGATCACGTCGGTGCCCTGCATGTCGCGCTCGGCCTCGCCGATCTCGTAGCTGGGGTCGCCCTCACAGATCCACCGGACGGCGCTGGCGCCTTCCTGATAACTCTTCGTTACGACCTCGACCTTTTCGGCCACCATGAAGGCGGAGTAAAAACCCAGTCCGAAGTGGCCGATGATGGACGCATCGTCCTGGTACTTATCGACAAATTCCTGGGCGGAAGAAAGGGCGACCTGGTTGAGGTACTTCTTCACTTCTTCTTCCGTCATACCGACGCCCCGGTCGCGGATGGTCAGGGTGCCGGCCTCCTTATCGACCAGGATGTCGATGGTCTTATCACGGTAGTCGCCGGTCGCCTCTCCTTTCCGGGCGATGGTTCCCAGTTTGCTCGTGGCATCGGTAGCGTTGGAGACCAGCTCACGCAGAAAGATCTCCTGGTCGGAATAGAGAAATTTCTTGATAATGGGGAAGATGTTCTCCGTCTGTACGGATATGTTACCTTTTTGCATAGTTGTAGGTTTAGGGGAGCACGGTCCCGTAGCGAAGGGGACAACTTCCGTTCCAGCCGAGGTGTACTGTCAAATTGTCGGGGGGGTGCGTACCTACTTCTGCACGTTACCGGACTATCCGCGGTACATGCCGGACTTATCGAGCTCTTCGGCGACGGCCTCGGGCACCAGGTAGCGGATGCTTTTCCCTTCCCGGAGGCAGGCGCGGATGTACGTGGCGGAGAGCTGCATCAACGGGGCTTCGTACACTTTGACTCCGGCATGCCCCTCCAACTCCCCGCCCGGATACAGCGGTCGCCGGTACACGTGGATCGGATAATCCCGCAGGAGGATATCCGAGTTCTTCCACTTCCGGAGGGAGGCGAGGTTGTCGCTTCCCATGATGAGGGAAAAATCGTAGTCGCGGTGTTTGTCGCGCAGGACCGCCAGGGTATCGATGGTGTACGATGGCTTGGGCAGGTCGAATTCCACGCGGCTGGCCTTCAAGCGGGGGGTATCTCCGATGGCGAGCTCCACGAGGTGGAGGCGGTCGTGGTCGCGCGCCAGGCTGCCCGCTTTTTTGAAGGGGTTCTGGGGGCTTACTACCAGCCACACCTCATCGAGTCCCGTTTGCGTAGCCATAAAGTTGGCCAGGATCATGTGCCCGGTGTGTACGGGGTTAAAGGAGCCGAAGAATAGGCCGATCTGTCGCCGGGTCATAGGCAGGGACTAGTAGGCGTAGGACGCGCGAAAAGATTCCACGATGAAAAAGCCTTCGTCCCCCTGCTCCTGGTAAAGGGGCATCAGCATATAGCCGCTGCAGGGGGCGGCAATGGGACCGTTGCGGTCGTCGGCCACGAGGGTGCCCGCCTCCACCTCCTGAAAATTGGCAAAGCCCGGGCGCATGGCAAACTGGTTGCGCTCCGGGTTTTCCAGGCGGTGGACGTACACCAGCTCGAGGAGGGCCGGGGTGCCGGTATTGGCCTGCCGCAGGGTTTCGTCGTGGTGGGTGCTGACATCCTCCTTACTCACGCAGCCGACGGAACGCAGGAGATTGACCGTGGCGGCGAGGGCCCGGTCGACGGACTTGGGATCGTCGTGGGAACCCGCCTCGAAGGTGACGGCACGGCTGGGCCGGTCGAAATCGAAGCGGCCATCGCGGAAGTAGCTGAGGGTGGAACCCTGGAGGTTGCTGAGCATACCCTTGATCACCGGTACGCCCAGCTCGGCGGCCAACAGCAGGCTGGGGGTGTCGTCGCCGGTGACGGCAAATACGCCGCCGGTGGCCGTAGTGGTGTGCAGGTCGAACACGATAAGCTCACTAGCCGGGGTTTCTTCGAGGGCGTGCTCGATGGCGGCGAGGAGGCCGTCCAGTTCCCGGGCCTCGGCCGTAAGGTAGGGGGCATCGGTAGCGCGGGTGACGGGCTTCCAGATGCGGTTGAGGTCGGTATCGATGAAGCGTTTGCCGGTGCGCAGGGCTTCCAGGTTGCCGCGCAGGGCCAGGAGCTCCCCGCGGAAGGTGAAGCCGGGATTGACCAGGGGTTCTTCGCGCAGCAGGTCGAACAGGTGCTCGAGAGCGGACACCCCCGCCGGCTCGTTGCCGTGGATGCCGCCGATGGCTACTACCAGGGGACCACTCTCTTCCCCGATGTAGTGGCCGATGACCCGGGGAGATTCGCCGAGGGAATCAGGGGAAGGATGATCTGGGGTAGCAAACATCAGAAGTAGAATTTCAGGGCCACGAACTGTGCCACGAAGCCCAGCAGGTAGCCGGCATAGAGCTGCATCTTGTCGTGGGCACCCAGCGACAAGCGTGCCGCCCCCACCAGTCCGGCCAGTAAAATACAGAGGATAACCACCAGCGGCAAGCCAATTGTCCAGTTGCCGACCCCAATGCCGTTGGAACCAAACAACCCAAGGCTGATCACCGCTACGGCGACCAGGCCGCCCATTCCGGTGGCGTGAAGGCTGATCTTGTCCACCAGGTTGATGACGAAGGCGGCGACCAGTGCCAGGACGACCCCCAGGAGAAAGGAGGTGAAGATGGTCGGCGTCTGGTTGCTTTGGCTGAAGTTCCAAAATATCCAGAAGTAGAGGACCATGACCAGCAACATGGGGCCGATCCGCTCCGATTTCTCGTGCATCATCAGGCTGTTGATCATCTTCAGGCGGGCCATGATGAACACGGCGACGACCGGGATCACGAAGGTGTCCAGGAAGATCAGGATCAGGTTGCTCATGGCCCGCGGCTCCCCCAGGTCGGAAGTACCGAACAGGTAGGGATTGACGCCTACGAGAATGAGAAAGATGTAGGTGGGCATCAACAACGGATGGAAGAGCCCGCTGACAATCAGGGCCGGTAAGTTGGGGGCGGGGGCAGCCGCAAGGGATGCTTCATCGTCAGGCATAGTGCAAAAGTAGGCACTAAAACAGCAACCGGAAAGTCGTGCGCCGGTTGAGGGCCCTCCCCTCGTCCGTATCGTTGGACTCCACCGGTCGGCTTTCCCCGTAGCCGACGGCCGTCACCCGATCCGCCGCGATGCCCTGGCTTTGGAGGTAGGCTTTCACGGAAGCGGCCCGGCGCTCGCTCAGTTCCTGGTTCGCCTCGGCGGAGCCCACGCTATCCGTGTGCCCGGCAATCTCCACTGCCACCTCCCCCTGCTCCCGGAGCAGCGCCGCCAGGCGGTCCAGTTCCTCGGTGGAAAGGGGAAGCAGCGCGTCGCTGCCCGTTTCAAAGAACACGTTGCGCAGTACGATCGCCCCGTCCTCCTCGGCATCTTCCACTACGGTGCGTTCCTCGACCGCCTGCAGTCGGATGAGCAGCTCGTAGGGATCGCTTACCGTATGTTCTCCGGCCAGGAGGAAGCGGTCCGAGTAAAACAGGTACCCCGGCTTTTCCACCGAGAATCCGTAATCGAGGCCGGTCGGCAAGACGGTTACGTAGTGGCCCAGGCGGTCGGTCCGGCTGGCGGTGACGCGGGTGCCTGGCTGCTGGGGCTGCAGGCGGACGTCCGCCACCAGGGGTTCGCCGGTCGCATTGTCGACCACCGTGACCTTTACGTAGGTAGCCGGGGCGGGACGCAAGCGTTCGGGAAGCTCGAAGAAATAGATATCCACGTCGTCCCCTACCCCCTTGCTGAAGAAGGCGGATTTACCATCGAGGCCGATGAAGAGGTTGGTCTCCTCGCCCGGGGTATTGATGGGGTAGCCCAGGTTCACCGGGGGTTCCCACTGGTTATTTTCGTCGACCGAGGTCCTGAACAGGTCGGCGCCGCCCATGCCCGCACGCCCGTTGGAGGTGAAGTAGAGCGTTTTATTGTCGGCGGCCCAGAAGGGATAGCGGTCGTTGCCGGCGGTGTTGATGGTAGGACCGAGGTTAACCGGGCGGCTCCAACTGCGGTCGGCCTCCCGGCCGGCTACGTAGAGATCGTCGTTGCCTGCCCCACCCGCGCGGGTGCTGGCAAAGAAGAGCAGCTTACCGTCCTTCGACAGACTCGGCTGGCTTTCCGAGGCGCTGGTGTTGATCGCCGGGCCCAGGTTTTGGGCATCCGACCAGCGCTCGCCGGTTCGCTCGCTGAAATACAGGTCGCAGGAACCCATTCCCCCCTCCCGTCCGCAGCCGGTGAAGACCAGGTAGCTGCCGTCCGCGGAGATCGTCTGGGCGCCCTCGTTCATGGGAGTGTTCACGCCCCTCAGGGGCACGGCCGTCGCCCAGGAGCCGTCTTCCAGGAGTTCGCTCTGGTAAAAGTCTTCCTGCCGGCGGTTTACCCGGCGCGTAAAAATCATGCGCTTGCCGTCGATGCTGAGGCTGGGAAAGTACTCTAGGCTTTCGGGGGTGTTGATGCCGGCACCGAGCGGGACGGGTGCGAAGGGGTAGGGATCATCCGCCAGGTCAGCCACGGTACGGGCCTGGGCGACGAGGGTTTCGGCCCGGAAGATCGCTGACTCCTTGCCGGTAGCACGCAGTGCCTCCAGGTACCGCTGATAACTTGCCAGGGCCTCCGGGTAGTTACCGGCCAGGGTGTGTACGTCGCCCAGCATCTGGTGGGCCCGGGAGCTGCGGCCCGCTTCCAGCTCGATGCCGAGATCGATGGAAGCGATCGCTTCGAAATAATCGCCCTGGTACTGGTTGATCTCCCCGTTGAGGTAGAGCAATTCGGCCGATTCCGGATACTTTTTGAGCAGCTTGCCCAGGCTGGCTTCGGCTTCCCCGAATTTCTGCAGGGCCACGAGCGACTGTACGGAGGCCAGTTCGCGCCGGTCGCGTTCCTTGAGGCTCGACTGCCCCTCAGCCGGTACTGCCAGGAGCAGCACGAACTGGCACAGCAGGAATCGCAGGAAGGCATCAGGCATTACACGTAACTTGACGTAGGACAGCTAAAACGCCGGCCAGGGGTAAAAAGTACGTGGGTAGGCTTACCGCAGGGCCGCCCGGGCCTTGTCGAGCCATTTCTGAATTTCCCCTTCCTCCGGGGCTTTTTGGTCGGGAGCTGAATGGAGGGAAAGCTCCAGGGCGGTCACGGCATCCCGCGGGCGATCGGCCTGGAGGTAGAGCTTCCCGAGCTGGAAGGCTACCCGGCGATCGTAGCGGTCGAGACTGGCAATTTTCTGCTTGCGCTTGGTAAACATGCTAAAGAGTCGCTGGGCGTCGGCGGACAGTCCGAGTTCGAGGTAGGAGTCGGCCAGGGCCACCTGTGCCATCCAGTAGATCGACTGGTGGGGGATGCTGTTCTTGGTGACGGCCTCGAAGTCTTCGGCCGCCGCTTGTACGTCCCCCTTACGGATGTTTACGAGCCCGCGCCCGTAGTAGCTCTCGGGCATCAGGGGGTTGATCGAGATGCTCTTGCTGTAGTCGTAGTGGGCATCTTTGTCGTTGCCCAGTCGGTAGTTGATGAAGCCGCGCCGCTCGTAGGCCTGGGCGTGACGCTCGAAGCGGCTCACGACCTTGGTCATCATCTTGAGGGCCTCCTCTTCGTTGTCGTGTTGGTCGACCAGTTCCCGGCCGTGGTTGAAGAGCTGTACCGTGGTCCGGTCACTCTTCGGCTCCAGCTGGAAGTGGTCGATCATCACCCCGGCATCCAGCCGCCACAAGTTGAGGCTGCCGGCAATGCTGAAGGTAACTACGCGCTCCAGGAGGTTGAGGGTATTGAGCCAGAGCCGTTCCGTGCTGGGGAGTACCGTGCGGGGGACGTCGAGCGTCATCTCCTCTTCCTTGAAGATGTTTTCCGGCTTCAGGAGGATGTCGTTCTTGTAGTAGTTCTCCATGCGGTGGGCGTACTGCTCCATCACCTGGCTGAACGCCCGCTGGGAGCCGAATTCAAGTTGCCCCGCAATGATGACCTTATACTCAGACATTTCCCTAAATACTTTATAAACCCCTCCCCTGCGGGTACCAACTGGTGGTAACAGCCGTCAAGAGTCCAATATAACAGAAACCCTCCTTGGCGTTCACGCTACAGCAAATGCAACAGTAAGGCGATTGTAAAGGTGCGCGACTCCTAAATAAAAGAGGGTGCTTCCGAGCTCGGAAGCACCCTCTTTTACAAGATTTCCCGGGTGGGCAGTATTAATTCTACAACTTGATCATGCGGGTAGGCTCGGTGGCTACCGGAATTACTACCCGGTTTTCGCGGAGTGTAGCGCCCACGGGCTGGTTCTCACCGAATCCGATGGCACTCAGGTTAGCGGGTTCGGCACCCTGACCCACGGAGTACTCACTGGCAGAGGTGGCCCGGCGCTGGGAGAGGTTCATGTTGTACTCCTCAGAAGCCCGGCGGTCGGCGTGACCTTCGTAACGAATCTTGAATTCGCTGGCACCTTCGAGGGAAAGGAAACGGTCGATCTCTTCGATGATTACGCGGTCGGGGCGGTTAAGGCTGGACACGTCCGTCGGGAAGAAGATGCGATCGATCATGATGGTACCGTTGACGGAGTCGATGCGGATGTGCTGGAAGTCCTGTCCCTCCAACAGCTGGCCGTAGCGGGCGATCCGCTCCTGCAGGTTCTCGGGGCGATCGTTGGGCAGCGGGCAACCGTTGCGCTCGGCTACACCGGCTTCATCGGGGCACTCGTCGTCTTTGTCGGCAATGCCGTCACCGTCGCGGTCAGGACATCCGTTGGTGCTGGCGGGACCGGCTTCTGCGGGGCAGTCGTCGTCTTTGTCGGCAATACCGTCGCCGTCGCCATCGGGGCAACCGTTCAGGCTGGCCAGGCCGGCCTCATCGGGGCACTCGTCGTCTTTATCGGCAACTCCGTCGCCATCGCCATCGGGGCAACCCTGGGTGGCTGCGGTACCGGGCTCGGTGGGGCACAGGTCGTCTTTGTCGGCAATGCCGTCGCCGTCGCCATCGGGGCAACCACGGAGGTTAGCCAGGCCGGCCTCGTCGGGGCAGTCGTCGTCTTTGTCGGCAACTCCGTCGCCGTCGCGGTCGGGGCAACCATTGGTGTTGGCAGGACCGGCTTCGGTGGGACATTCGTCGTCCGCATCCTTCACTCCGTCACGGTCCGCGTCGCGCGCACCGAAACCGATGGAGTAGCTCAGGGTAGTGAAGGCGTAGCTGTCGTTGTTGTCGGGGTCGGCGGCCTGGGAAACACCGTCGATCAGGTCACTGCTGGTGATGCGGTAGTTGACCTCGAGGCCGAGGGAGGACTTAGGAGACAGGTGGTAACGGAGACCTGCACCGAGGGGAAACACTACTCCGCCACTGTCGTCGGCTTCGTCGGCAATATCCTGGGTGATCGCGGTGCTGGTGGCGCCGTTGAAATCGGTGGTAACGTCTCCCCAGATGCCGTAGCCGACACCCGCGGTGAGGTAGGGGGAAATTCCACCGGCGAAGGTGTAATCTTCCTTGAAGCGCGACATGAAGAAGGGCTCCCACTCCAGGTTAAGGCTGGGCTCGATGACCGTGGATTCGGTGCTGTAGCCACGGGCGGTATTCTCTTTTCCATCAGCTTCGTCCCAGTGGAGCGAGCCGTACATGATTTCACCGCGGAGTGCGAAAGCAGAAGCTCCAAGGCGGCGGCGGAGGAAAAGGCCTCCTCCGAAGTGAGACTGGCCGAAGATGTTGATCTCGTTATCAGGAAGATCTCCACCGAGGGCGGAGACACCGGCCTTGAGGCCGAACTCCCAGGGGTAGGGACTTTCGGGGCTCTCCTGACCATAGGCATTGAGACAAGTGAATACCGCTAAGACGAATAGTAATTGCTTAAGCATGTTTGCGGGTTTGACGTTGGATTTATTCTTGGTTAACGTTGCGCCGGAGTAATTCCGGAACATCTACCGATCTATCGCTTACGCGCTCTTTTTGTTCAAGGCGGTAAGTTTCAGGGTGCAATTTTAGGGCTTAATACCATTACGGAGTTAGTAAATGTGTAAAAGCAGTGCATATGCCCGGCTAAATTTATCCTCCCCTGCCGTGAAAGCGCAGCAAGTGGCCCGGCGTGCTTTCGTCGTAAAGGTGCAGCGAAAGGGCCCCTGGTTTCCCTCCCGGTGGCGGGAACAGGATGCGCAGGGGATTGTGTACGTAGCCGTCGTCTTCAAACAGGGAGAGCTGCCGCCGCAGCCGGGGCGGAAGGCGGAAGGCCCGCAACTCCGGGGCGTCGGCGGGGAGGGGAATGTCTCCGTAGCCCTGCTCCTGCAAAAACTCGCGCACCAGGGTGTACGTGCGGTCGAGCCGGCCCGCCGCGAAGGTGATGCGGAAACAGTAGCCGTCGGAAATCCCCCCGTGGTGGTGCTCGCCCGCAGCCGGAAAGGCGTAGCGGAGGGGCGGGTCCTCCGTATGTTGTGATTCTTCTGCGTCCGGTTCTTTCCGCGGCGGCAGTGCACGGACCGCTCCCGCTTCGAAAGAAGCAATGAACACCGGCCGCAACGTAGCCCTTACTGCCATACCTTATGTGTTGAGTCCCCCAAAACTAAACAAAAAGTTTTATTTTACCCGGTAATCTATTCCCTTGTCGCCCGAAAATCCCCTTCTCGAACGCATTACGTCCCGCATCCTGGCCTCCGCGGTCGGGCCCCACGGCCTGCTCACGCTGCCCCACCTCATCCGGTTGTTCCAGGAAGCCGCCATGCAGAATACGCAGCGGCTGGGGATTTCTACTCCCGCGCTGATGGACCGCCACGGCCTGACCTGGGTGCTACACCGGCAGGAAATCACCGCCACGGCCTGGCCGGGGCTGGGAGAGGCCGTCACCGTGATCACCGCCCCCATCCGCGTAAACCAGCAGCTCGTCACCATTCGCGAATTCCGCCTCCTCGATGCGGCCGGCCGGACCCTGATCTCTTCCCTGTCCTCCTGGTCCGTCATGCACTTTGATTCGCGGCGTATCCGGCCGCTGCCTGACGAGGTACTCCGCCTGCTCCCCGAACTACCCCCGCCCACGGGTCCCGCCTGGCCGGGCGCCAAGATTCCGGTGCCGGAACGGACCGACCACGACCGCCAATTTCAGGTTTCCTTTTCCCACCTTGATTTCAACAATCACCTCACCAATCCGGCCTTCGGGGAGCTGATGATCGAGCCCCTGGGGCTGGACTGGCTGACGACCTACTTACCCAAACGGGCGGACATCGCCTACCACCGCGAGGCCCGCTACGGCGATGCCCTGATCGCCGCCACCTCCGGCACCGACCCTCGTTCTACCGTTCGCCATACCCTGCGGCGCGACGGCGACCTGCTCGCAATCATGGAAACCGAGTGGATGCCGCTGTAGTATTTTCACCGCACCTGCGTCCCCGCCAATTGCCCATCCATGCGTATTCTGCTTCCTCTCTTTCTGCTATTTTCCCTTCCCCTGTCCGCCCAGGAAGGCCTGGCCGATTCCATCCGCAGCATCCTGGAAGAGGGGATCGCGGGCGGCGCCTTTCCCGGCGCCCAGGTACTGGTGTGGCAGCACGGGGAACCCCTGGTGCACGTGACGGCCGGCTACCATACCTACGACTCCCTGCGTGCGACGCGGCCCGACGACGTCTATGACCTGGCCTCCATCACCAAAACCAGTTCCGCCCTCCTGGTGCTGATGCAGCAGTACGGGGAGGGCAGGCTCGACCTCGACGCTCCCCTGGGATCCCTCTTCCCCCAGCTGCGGCACACCGACAAGCGCGACATCCCCCTGCGCTCCGTGCTGGCCCACTGGGCCGGCCTTCTTCCCTGGGTACCCTACTGGCAAACCACCCTGCGCGGCGAGGCCCGCTACCCCTGGAAGAAACGCTGGGACGCTACCCGCACCAACGACTACCGCTTCCGCAACCGGACGATGAAGCGCGACAGCTCCCGCTGCTTCCCGATCCGGCTCACCGACGACCTGTGGCTACACCGCAAATACCGGGAACGCCGCATCTACCGGGCCATCGAGAAGTCGCCGCTCAAGCCCCCGGGCGATTACGTCTACTCCGGCCTCCTCTTTTACCTGCTGCCGGACTACGTGGAGCGCACCACCGCCACCGATTACCAAACCTACCTCCGGGAAAATTTCTACGACCCCCTCGGCGCGACCACCCTCGGTTACCGCCCCCTCGACCGGGGCATCCCCCTGGATCGCATCGTACCGACGGAGGTGGACACCTTTTTCCGGATGGATACCCTCCACGGCGTGGTACACGACGAGGGGGCCGCGATGATGGACGGCGTAAGCGGCAATGCCGGCCTGTTCTCCACCGCCGAGGACCTGGCCAAGCTCTACCAGATGTACCTCAACGGGGGTACCTATAAAGGACGGCGCTACCTGACGGAAGGGGCCGTAGCGGAATTCACGCGCTATCAGTACCCCGGGGAGGGCAATCGCCGGGGGCTCGGCTTCGACAAGCCCCTGCTGGAGTACGACGCGGCCACCAGCTCCGTGGCTGAGGCGGCTCCCCCCACCAGCTTCGGACACAGCGGGTATACGGGCACCTTTGTCTGGGCCGACCCGGACAACGACCTGCTCTACATCTTCATGAGCAACCGCGTCCACCCCAGCCGCAACCGGCGGGCGATCTACGACCTTTCGATCCGGCCCCGCATCCAGGCGCAGATCTATTCCTTTATAAACCGGAACGACCTGGCGCCCGAGCCCCGCCGCAACCGCAAGTAGTAGCTGCCGGCGGGCAGGCGGGAGACGTCGACCGTAGCCCCCAGGCTGGTGGACAGCAGCCGCCCGTCGCTGTGGTAAACGTTCACCCGCTCGTCTTGCGCGATGTCTCCGGTCAGGTGCAGCTTACGGGTCGCGGGATTGGGGTAGAGGCGGATGAGCCCGCTGTCGAGCCGTGCCATTACCGGACCGTACACCGCTTCGCCGCCGTCGAGGTCGACCTGCCGCAGTCGGTAGAGGTTCTGCCCGGGGAAGGGGGCCGCATCCACGAAGGCGTAGGTTCCCGTCCCCGCCGGCACCACGCCGATCGGAGTAAAGTCACGCCCCTCCTTGCTGCGCTCGACGATAAATCGATCGTTGTCGACCTCCCGGCTGGTCACCCAGTCGAGGCGCACCGCATCGGTCAGGGGGGTGGCCGTGAAGCTAAGCAGGTCGACCGGCAGGTTCTGTTGGATACAGGCGGAGGAGGTGGTATTGGGCACGACGGTGGAGTGGGCGTGGTAGCCCCCGGCCAGGTTGCCGTCCGGAGACAATACCAGGGATTCGCCGCGGGGAGCAGCGTCAAAGCTGGCCTGAGCGACGATCCGGCCGCTGCGATCGCGGAGACTGACCGTTTCCGGGGAGTTGTCGTTGAGCCCCAGAAAGCCGCTCGCCACCCCGTAGGCGCAGCCGTCGGGTACGGTGGCGGCGCTCGCAAAGATCACGAAGCGTTCCCTGGCGCCCAGGGTAGCTCCTTCCGGAAAGGTGAAGCGTGCGCCCGAATTGGAGGCATCGTGCAGGGTGAAGCCCGCGACATCCTGGGGGGCATCGTCCGTATTAAAGAGCTCCACGAACTCGTCGGCGGGCGTGACCAAGCCGTCGCCGTTGATGTCCTCGGCCGGGGCGGCCAGGATCTCGTTGATCACGAGGGAACTGGGGGCACACTGGTCGGCGGGGTAGGATAGCGTACGTTCCAGGGCACAGTCCCCACCGCTAACCTCCAGCAGGTAGGGGGTACCCTCGCGGAGATCGGCAATTTCGATGACGCCATCCTTTCGGGTGGAGGGGTCGTCTCCCCCAACCGTAGCCCCGGAGACGCTCACCCGGGCCCCTTCCTCCGCGCCGCTGTACCGGATGCGCAGGGTGAGAAGGTCGGCAGCTGTGGTAAAGTCGCCGCAGTTAACCGTTTCCTCACCGAGTCGGATGCCACAGACGGGGGTGCAGTTGCCGTCGTCACCGGTCGCCATCAGCCGCACGTTGTCGATGCCGGCTACGTCGTCGCCGTTCTGGTCGAAGTAGAGGACGAGTTTCGCCGTCTGGGCCGTGCCGGGAATCGGGACCGAGTGGCTCACCCAGCCCGGGGTGGAGGTGCCCCCGCCGTTCTTCCCGTCGACGAGCACCTCCGTTTCGTGCAGGAAACCGTCGAGGTAAAGGGCGTAGCCAAAATCATCGCCCGCATCGTACCCAATCACGTTGTAGTCAAACACGAAGCGGGCACTGGTCAGGGTGCAGATGCTGCCGGCGTCAAAGACGAGCTCGCTTACCGGGCTGCCGGTTATGGCATTCTCTACGTCGCGCGCCGCCCAAAAGCGGGTGCCTTCGGTGGGCCCATCGATGCCGCGCAGCTGCTCCACGCTGTTCCAGGTGGGTACGCTTCCGACGCCGTAGGCATCCGTAGAGGGGACGAAAGGGAGGGTTTCCTCGGGGCTGACTTCGAAGCCCTGGTACCGGTATATTTCCTGGGCGGGGACGCGGGTGCAGGGCCAGCCGGCAAGGAGGAAGAAAAGCACGAAGGGGTAAAGCGTAGGTTGCATAACTTTTTACCGCATAGGTAAAGCGCCTCACTCTACTATGGGTGGAGTGGTGTTAAGTCTTATCTTCGCCCCCCGTATGATATTTCAGATCCGGGAAGACGAACGTAAGATTTTCGAGGTGATCGGCAAGGCGGCCGGACAGCTTGGCTTTCCCACCTATGTCGTCGGGGGCTTCGTACGGGACCGCCTGCTGGCCCGGCCGAGCAAGGACCTGGACATCGTCTGCGTCGGCAGCGGCATCGACCTGGCCCGCCGGGTGGGGGATTGCCTCCACCCCCGCAGCCGGGTCACGGTGTACAAGCGCTTCGGCACGGCTGCCCTGCGGCACCACGATCTCGAGATCGAATTCGTGGGCGCCCGCAAGGAGAGCTACCGTTCCGACAGCCGCAAGCCGACGGTAGAATCGGGCAGCCTGACCGATGATCAAAATCGCCGCGATTTCACCATCAACGCCCTGGCCATCAGCCTCAACGAGCACGACTACGGTACGATCATCGATCCCTTCAACGGCCTGGAAGACCTCGAGGCCCGCCGCATCGTCACCCCCCTGGAACCTGGCAAGACCTTCAGCGACGACCCCCTGCGCATGCTGCGCGCGGTCCGCTTCGCTACCCAGCTCGGCTTCGACATCGACCCGGTCACCTTCCGGGCCATCGGCGAACACCGCGACCGCATCAAGATCATTAGCTGGGAACGGATCGCCACGGAAGTCAACAAGATCATGCTGGCCTCCAAGCCCAGTGTAGGCCTCCGCCTGCTGGACCAGTGCGGGCTGCTCGACTACATTTTTCCCGAACTCGCCGCCCTGCGCGGGGTAGAAAGCCGCAACGGGCGCAAGCACAAGGACAACTTCATCCACACCACCAAGGTCGTCGACAACCTCGCCGACCGCAGCCCCGATCTCTGGCTCCGCTGGGCCGCCCTATTGCACGATATCGGCAAGGCCAAGACCAAGCGCTGGGAGGCCGAAGCCGGCTGGACCTTCCACGCCCACGATGCCGTGGGGGAGCGCATGGTGCCCAAGCTCTTCCGCCGCCTGCGCCTGCCCAACGATAAGCTGAAGTACGTCCAGAAACTCGTGGCCCTGCACCAGCGTCCCATCTCCCTGACCCAGGAGGAGATCAGCGATTCCGCCGTGCGCCGCATCCTCTTCGACGCCGGGGAGGACATCGACGACCTCATGACGCTCTGCGAGAGCGACATCACCAGCAAGAACCCCCATAAGGTCAAGCAGTACCAGACCAACTACGAAAGCCTGCGGGAACGCATGCGGGAAATCGAGGAGAAAGACCACCTCCGCAACTGGCAGCCGCCCATTACCGGCGAGCTCATCATGGAGACCTTCGGCATTCCCCCCAGCCGCCAGGTGGGGCTGATTAAGGACGGAGTGCGAGAGGCGATACTCGACGGTGACATCCCCAACGCCTACTCCCCCGCTTACCAGAAAATGCTGGAAGTAGCCGAAAGTATGAGTCTGGCTCCGCTGCCGGGTCAAAAACCCGATTCCGGGGGACCCGCTGGCCAAAAACGGGGATAACCCGGGTCGATTACTTAATTTTTTGTAAACTTTTTTTGCCGCACCCCACGGTCGTGGGGTGGCGCGCGCCTGCCCCCTCCCCCTATCTTTGAGTCATCGAAAGGGGAGGTGCAACTTCCCGATCGCGTTTTTCCAAAAAGCGTGTTCATTTGTTTTGGCGGTTGGGATTGTTGGTTTTCTCTCCGCCCGATTTTGAAGGTTTGTAATATGATCCCTTGCGCGCTTCGCGCACTAAATTCCAGTTATTTTGGTAGTTAGAAAGCTACAACTTAAGGCCCGTGCGCATCCCGCACGGGTCTTTGTTTTTTAGGCCGGTACCGGCCGCCTCCCGTAGCGGTACCACTCGAAGAGGAAAATCCCCGCTACCGCGAGGTATTCCGCAGCCACCAGCCAGAGGTTTTCCCGGTAGGGTACGTGCAGGTAAGCCGTGTAGGTCAGCATAATGAAGAAGGACCACCACAGCGGAAAGCGCCAGGGCGTGAAGCAGCACAGGATGATCGGCACCCCGAGGTACCAGGGATGAACGGTAGTGGCACATAGCAGGTACAGTACAAAGGCCCCCAACCAGCGGCTGGGCAGGGAGCGCCAGTCCGTACGCTCGTCCAGGTAGGCCAGGATCAGGATGGCCGCGGCGGCCAGCCTCGCGAGCAGCGGGCCGAAGCGGGCGATCTGGTTCCATCCGATCTCGTAGTAGCCGTAAGCCCGCAACAGGTAGTACAGGCTGGCGTTGAACTCAAACTTGCGGAAGTACAGCTCCAGGCTGCCGCTGAATCCATCCACGATCCCGGCGCCCGCGAACAGGGGAAGAAACAACAAACCGGTAGCCGCACCGAAGGTGAGGAAGAACACCCGGTAGGCGCGGCCCCACAGCCTCCACAGCAGAAAGGGCAGCAATAGCAGCGGCAGCAGTTTCGTGGCTACCGCCAGGGCCATGGCACCCGCGGCCGCGCCGTACCTGCTTTGCGTGAGAAGGTAGAGGGAAAGCAACAGGAAGCAGATCATGGGCCCCTCAAAGTGGAGGTTGCCGACGATCTCTACCAGCATCAGCGGGTTGAGCCAGTAGTAGAGCAGGTGGAAACGCGGGAGGGAGAAGGTCTGCAGGAGGCGCGTCAGCAAAAAGAGGGTGCCGAGCTCCGAGGCGAAGAGGAAAAGCTTCATGATCACCGCCGCCCCGTACCAGCTGCCGGGGCTCAGCCAGGCCGCCACCGTAAAGACGGCCTGGGCCAGCGGGGGGTAGACAGAATGGTACTCCGGTGAATTTAGCCGGTCAAACAGCGCGTCGCTCAATCCCGAAACCTGGTGCCCCGCCTCCAGGTAGTAGGCCGGCAGGTGAGCAAAGGGATTCTGACCGGCGGCGACCAGTTGTCCGTCCCAGATGAAGCGGTAGACGTCGTCGCTCAGCCGGGGAAAGGCGAACACCAGGACCAGGCGCAGGAGGATGCCCAGTACCAGCCAGTAGCGGATGCGTTTCGTATCGGCGTGCCACACCAGCAGGAAGTAGCCGAGAAAGGCGGTGGAGAAGGCAAGAAAGAGGGACAGGAACTGCGTCCGGTCCACGCCAAATCCGAGGTAGAGGACGCCGGCGGCAAGCAGCAGCGCTCCCAACACCCGCGCCCGGGCACTCACGTCGCCCGTACCTTGGCGGCTACAGCCCGGGCCACGTTCTGTCCGTCCATGGCCGCACTGAGGATTCCCCCCGCGTACCCCGCCCCCTCGCCGCAGGGAAAGAGCGAAGCGGCTTCCGGATGCTGGTAGGTGCGGCGGTCACGGGGAATACGTACCGGGGAAGAGGTGCGGCTCTCAGTACCGATCACGTTGGCCTCCTCGGTGTAATAGCCCTTCATTTTACGGCCGAAGGCGGTCACGCCCTGCCGCAGTTTGTCGTAGATGCCCGGCGGCAGCAGGGTGTGCAGGGGCGCGGCGTGCAGGCCGGGGATGTAGCTCGTGTCCGGGAGGTTGCCGGAGACCTTCCGGTTCACGAAGTCGGGAAGCCGCTGGGCGGGCGCGTGCTGGCTGCCGTCGCCGCTGGCAAACATGGCTTGCTCTACGGACTGCTGGAAAACGAGACCGGCAAACACGCCCGCGGAAGCGAAGGGCGCCAGGTCTTCCAGCTCCACGGCGACCACGGTGCCGGAATTGGCGTAGGGGCTGTCGCGGCGGCTGAGGCTCATGCCGTTGACGACGATCTCCCCGGGTGCGGTGGAAGCGGGGACCACCAGGCCGCCCGGGCACATACAGAAGCTGAACACGCCCCGGTTGCCCACCTGGGTCACCAATTTATAGCTGCTGGCGGGCAGGTTCTCCTCCCGTTCGGCCTGACCGTACTGGATGCGGTCGATGAGGGGCTGGGGGTGCTCGATGCGCACGCCCAGGGCGAAGGGCTTGGCCTCCAGGCGGATGCCCCGCTTGTCGAGGAGGTAGTAGATGTCGCGGGCCGAGTGGCCGGTGGCCAGGATATAGGCGGTGGCCGACAGGCGGTACTCCAGCCCTTCTGCGTCCTGGACGAGCAGGGCGGTAAGGTCCTCGGCGTACTCCACGTCCACCACCCGGTGACCGAAGCGGATCTCGCCGCCGTGGGCCAGGATGGTCGCGCGCATATTGGCGACCACCTCCGGCAGCTTATTCGAGCCAATATGGGGGTGGGCGTCGATGAGGATGTCGGACTGGGCACCGTGGTCGACGAGGGTGTGCAGGGCCTTCAGGTAGTTGCCCCGTTTTAGGCTGCGGGTATAGAGCTTACCGTCGCTGTAGGTACCGGCACCGCCCTCCCCGAAGCAGTAGTTGGAATCGGGATCCACCTCCCCGAACTGCTGGATGGCGCGCAGGCTGCGGCGGCGGGCGCGTACGTCCTTGCCGCGTTCCAGGATAAGGGGCCGCAGTCCCAGTTCGATGAGCTCCAGAGCGGCGAACATACCGGCGGGACCACAGCCTACGACGGCGACCACGGGAGCGTCTGCCACGTCCTGCAGGTGGAAGGACGGGGGGGGCTCGGCGGAGGCTTCGCTGCCCGGGCCGCTTACTTCTACCCGCAGGCGGAACAGGGGGCGGGAACCCCGGGCATCGATGCTGCGGCGATGGATGGTCACGGCACCCAGCTCGGGTTCCGGCACCTGTGTCTCCCGGCTAACGGCCCGCCGCAGGGCGGCGGGATCGTGGAGATCTGCGGGGGGAAGCTTGATTTCTACGGTGGTGGACATGGGGGGCAAAGGTACGCACTGCCCGCGGCCCGCCTTACTTGCCGATGCGGGTGTACTGCCCGTTTCCGGCGGCGGTGAAGTTTTCCGGCAGGTAGACGACGATGAGGACCGTCTCGAAGGCGTCGCTTTCGGTTCCCTTCACCATCCGGCGGTTCTTGTCGAGGCTTACGAGTTGCATGGCATCGCCGGTAACTTGCGGCTTCAGCCCGTAGCGGTCTTGCCGCATGTAGAAGTCGAGAATATCCTGTTTGACGTTCTTGATTTCCACGCTGGTCTCGATGAGCAGGTCGTCTCCCGGCCAGCTTCGGTACTCGACCTGATCTTTGGGGTAGACGTCAAACGAGATCCGGTTGACATCACCGACGTCTACGGTCTTGTGAAAGATGTCCGCGGGGTCCTGTGCAAAGGACACGGCGGCATAGCCCAGCAGGGCTAGGGTAAGCAGGTAACGCATAGGGTAAAGGCTCCAGTTATTGGAAGAACGGCCGGGGGGATTGGTTTGGTGCCCCTATCGGCGGGCATAGGTAGAAAGCACCCTAAAGGTAGTGAATTAAACGTTTTCCCGGGCCTCGGCGACCCCTTTCCCCGTGGTGGCGGCCGGCAACTGTACGCCGAGGTACACCAATTGGTAGCCCCCTTCGTCCGCATCCACGGTGTCGAGATCGTAGGGAATCATCTGCAGGGTACCGTCGGGATTCTTGATGAAGAGAGGGACGGAGTAGTTCTCGCCTTTGGCAAGTTTCAGCAGCTCCACCAGTTCCTCCTGCCCCGAGAGCTTGCGTTCGTGGATAACGGCCGACTCGCGGTGGGCCTCGCTGAGGTTGATGAAGTCGTCGGCAAAACTGAAGACGTGCTCCGGGTCTTCGGGTGGCTTATTGGACTTGAGCTCCTCGGGGGTAATAAGCCGGTAGGCGCCGCGTTCGCCAAAAATGCCTTCGTACCGCCGGAGGGCGTATTCGTTCACGTCGTTGCTGCCGGTGAGGGCCAGCAGGTAGCCTACGTCGAGCAGGTCGTACTCATCACTGAGGTCGGAGGTATAAATGTTGACCTCGATGCCCTTCAGGTCCTTGTCGCGGGCCCGGCGAATATTACTGGGGTTGCTGTCGACCAGAAAGACTTCCCGCCCCCGCTCCTTCAGGTATTCCCCGATGGCGATGGCAAAATCGTTCGCCCCGAGTATAAGGACGCCGTTGGACGAGTCCTGGATCACGCCGAGCAACCGGGCTACGAGCCGGGCGGTGGTGGCGTTGATGAGCACGGTGCCCAGTACGATCATAAAGACGAGCGGGGTAATGTACTCCGCCCCCGGCACGCCGTCCGCCGCCAACTTAAGGCCGAAGAGCGATGCGATGCCCGCCGCTACGATGCCCCGGGGGCCCACCCAGCTGATGAAAAGCTTCTCGTTAAAGTCCAGGTTGCCCCGGGCGGTGCTGACGAAGACGCTCAACGGGCGCAGCACCAGGATGACGAAGCCGAACAGCGCCAGCGGCCGCCAGTCTTCGGTGAGCAGCCGCAGCTCGACCATGTTCATGTTGGCGGCAAGTAGAATGAAGAGGATGGAGATCAGCAGTACGCTCAGCGACTCCTTGAACGAAAGGATCTCCTTAATGCGCGGCACGTCCTTATTGGCCAGCACCAGTCCCATCACGACTACGGCCAGCAGTCCGGATTCGTGCGCCAGCTGATCGCTCACCACGAACACAAACAGCACGAAGGCCAGAATAAAGACGTTGAGCAGGTAGTGGGGCACCAGCTCCCGCTTGATGATGTGGAAGAGGGCGTACCCCATGAGGAAACCCAGCGTCCCGCCGTAGGTAATGATCTGAATGAAGGTGCGTGCGGCCTCCCCCGTGAAGCCGAGCCCGTGATCGGTAGAGCGGATGAACTCGAAAACGAGCACCGCCACCAGGGCCCCCAGGGGGTCGATGAGGATGCCTTCCCACTTCAGCACCGTGCTCACGTTGCGGTTGAGGGGGACGTTCTGTAAGATGGGGGCGATGACCGTGGGGCCCGTGACGATAATGAGGGCCGCAAACAAGAAACTGATGCTCCAGCCCAGGCCAATGATGTAGTGGGTAGCCAGCCCCGCCCCCACGAAAGTGATCAGGCTGCCGATCGAGATCAGGCGCAGGATAGAGCGCTGGGTTTCCCTTATTTCCCGGAACTGCAGGGTAAGCCCTCCTTCAAAAAGGATGATGCCGATGGAAAGGCTGACGAAGAAGAACAGGGACTCGCCGGGAAACAGTCCCTTACCGACCGCGGTGTCTCCGACCAGGTGATAGATGGGACTGATCAGCTTTTCGCCGTCCGACGTAAAGAGCGAGGAAATCGGGCCGACTACCAGGCCGATCACGATGAGGGGCAGGATCGCCGGAACCCTCACCCGCCAGGCAAACCACTGAGCAAAAATGCCGAGTATAATGATCCCCGCTAGTTCTTCCATGTACGATCGCCTGGGCTACTGAAGGCGTAAAATAGCGATTATCCCCCGAGGAGGCTACCGAGACCGCCGGGCAGCATGTTGTCCATCATCCCGCCGGCCTGCTGGGCCTCGTAAGCCGCGGCCTTCTCGAGCGCGCGGTTGGTGGCTACGACCACCAGGTCCTCCAGTGCTTCCAGGTCGGAAGGATCCACCTGCTCGGGGTCGATGCTTACGTTCTGAATGGTACGCGTACCGTCGCAGGTAACCTTTACGGCACCTCCGCCGGCGTCTGCTTCGAAGGACTGCTGCGCCAGTTGCTCCTGCATCTTGGCCTGCATCTCTTCCATCTGCTTCATCATATCTCCGAACATGGCTTCATCGTTTGGTGAGCTCATAAAAGGCCGGGGCCACTGCATTAGTTTGCCCCTGCCGCCATTCTTTGCGGGTACCCTACCTTTGGCGGCCACCAAAACAAGTATTTACATGGGATTACTGGACGGAAAAGTTGCCCTAATTACCGGAGGCTCCCGCGGTATCGGGGCCGCCCTCGTGCGCGCCATCGCCGGTGCCGGGGCGAAAGTAGCCTTTACCTACCGCAGCTCCGCCGGTCCGGCCGAGGCCCTGGTAGCGGAACTGGGCGAAAACGTGCGGGCCTACCGGAGCGACGCCTCGGATTACGCGGAGGCCGAAGCCTTGGTCAAGTCCGTCGTCGCCGATCTCGGCGGCCTCCACATTCTCATCAACAATGCCGGAGTGACCCGCGACACCCTCATGCTGCGCATGAACGAGGAGCAGTGGGATACGGTGATGGACAACAACCTCAAGTCCGTCTTCAACCTCACCAAGCACGCCCTGCGGACCATGCTGCGCGGCGGCGGCAGCATCATCAACATGTCGAGCATCGTCGGCATTCAGGGCAACGCCGGCCAGGCCAACTACGCGGCCAGCAAGGCGGGCATCATCGGATTCAGCAAGTCGATCGCCAAGGAAATGGGCAGCCGCAACGTGCGCTGCAACGTCATCGCGCCGGGCTTCATCGAGACCGACATGACCGACGAGCTCCCCGATCAGGTGCGCACCGGCTACCTGGCCAACATCCCCCTCAAGCGCTTCGGCAAGCCCGAGGAGATCGCCAACGCCTGCATCTTCCTGGCCTCCGACATGGGCAGCTACATCAGCGGTCAGGTACTGAGCGTAGACGGCGGCCTATCGTAGTGGTCATCGACGTCATCATTCCGGCCTACAACGAGGAAGCCAGCATCGGACTCGTCATCGCCGAACTGCCGCACGCCCTGCTCCGCGAGGTCATCGTGTGCGACAACAACAGCCGGGACCGCACACCGGAAGTAGCCGCGGCCGCGGGGGCAACGGTCGTTCACGAAGGGCGGGCGGGCTACGGGTCGGCCTGCCTGCGGGGCATGCAACACATCGCCGCCCGCCCGGTATCCGAACACCCCGATATTGTCGTATTTATTGACGGCGACCACAGCGACTACCCCCAGCAGCTGCCGGAACTCGTAGCCCCCATCCTCAACGGAGGCTACGACCTGGTGATCGGCTCCCGCGCCCGGGGCGAGGCGGAGGCCGGCAGCATGACGGTGCCGCAGGTGTTTGGCAACTGGCTGGCCACGAATCTTATTCGGTGGTTATACGGTTACGAGTTTACCGACCTGGGGCCATTTCGGGCCATCCGGTATCCTTCCCTGGTCGCCCTGGCGATGCGTGACCCTGATTTCGGCTGGACGGTCGAGATGCAGGTACGGGCCGCCAAGGCCGGCATGAAGTGCACCGAAGTGCCCGTCAGCTACCGGCGGCGGATCGGCGTTTCCAAAATATCCGGCACGGTGCGCGGCACCGTACTGGCGGGCCACAAGATTTTGTGGACCATCTTCAAACTCATTTGAGCATGACCGTGCTGGCGTTCGTGGTTCTGGCCGTTTATACCCTCAGCCTGCTGTACATCACGGTCTACTGCCTGCTGCAGTTCAACCTGCTCTACCACTACAAAAACAGCGCTGACCCTACGGACCACCCCGTGTCCTTTGCCCAGCTGGCGAAGGTCGGTAGCCGAACGGCCCAGCGCACCTGTGCCCCGGCCAAATCCGGCGAACCCGGCTCCTCCACCGTGACCCTGCCACCTGTCCCGACTAGGTCGGGACCCGAATATCCCTTCGTGACCGTGCAGCTGCCCATCTACAACGAGCTCTACGTGATCGGGCGGCTGATCGACGCGGTGGCGGCCTTCGACTATCCGCGCGACCGCTTCGAGATTCACATCCTGGACGACAGCACCGACGAGACCGTCGACCTCGTGGCCGCCAAGGTGGAGGAATACCGGGCGCAGGGCTTCCAGATCGAACAGCTCATCCGCAAGGAGCGCACGGGCTATAAGGCCGGTGCCCTGCGGGACGGTACCCTGGCCGCCCGGGGAGAATTCATCGCCATCTTCGACGCCGATTTCTTGCCGGAGCCCGACTTCCTGCGGCGCACTATTCCCCACTTTGCCGACCCAAAAGTGGGGGTGGTACAGACCCGCTGGGAGCACCTCAACGAAGACTACAACCTCATCACCCGGCTGCAGGCCCTGCAGCTCAACGTGCACTTCACCGTGGAGCAGGTGGGGCGGATGAACGGCGGCCACCTCCTCCAGTTCAACGGCACGGCGGGGGTGTGGCGGCGGGCGGCCATCGAGGCGGGCGGGGGGTGGCAGCCCGATACCCTCACCGAGGACCTCGACCTGAGTATCCGCAGCCAGCTGGCGGGTTACCGCATTCACTTCCTGGAGCGGGTGGGGAGTCCGGCCGAACTGCCCGTGGAAATGAACAGCTTCAAGAGCCAGCAGCACCGGTGGATGAAGGGCGGGGCGGAGACGGCCCGCAAGATGCTGCCCCAGGTCTGGCGCAGCGAGCTGGCCCTCGGCCACAAGGTGCAGGCGACGGCCCATTTGCTGGGCTCTTCCATCTTTCTCTTCGTTTTCCTGTGCGGTTTCTTCAGCGTACCCTTGCTTTTTCTTTTCGGGGAGCTGGCGGAGTACGGTTTCAGCAAGAATTTCTTTGCGGTCTTCCTGGCCGGCCTGCTTTCGGTGATCTCGATCTACTACGTGGCCAACGTACAGAGCGTGGCGAACAAGGAAACGGGAGTTACGCGCTCGATCATCAAGTTCCTCTTCCTGTTCCCGCTCTTCCTGGCGCTGAGCATGGGACTGTCGCTGCACAACTCGATCGCGGTACTCCAGGGCTACCGGGGCAAGAAGAGCCCCTTCGTGCGTACGCCCAAGTTCAACATCAACTCCGTGCGCGACAAGCTGACCGCCAAGCGCTACCTCTCGGGCAAGCTCAACCTCATCACGGTGGGAGAGGGGATTTTGTGCCTGTACTTCCTCTTTGCGGTGGCGGGGGGCATTTACCTGCAAAACACGACCTTCCTCGTCTTTCACGCGCTGCTGGCCCTGGGTTACGGGACCATCTTCTTCTTTAGCGTGAAGCACCTTGGACTCGTCCGGTAACATGGAGAAAAAGCAAAAGATCCTCAACGACCCCGTCTACGGCTTCATCAGCATTCCCTACGGCATCCTGTTCGACCTGGTGGAGCACCCCTACTTCCAGCGGCTGCGCAACATCAAGCAGGTCAGCCTGACGCACTACGTGTATCCGGGGGCCCTGCACACCCGCTTTCACCACGCGCTGGGGGCGCTCCACCTGATGCAACAGGCGGTCATCAGCCTGAAGGGCAAGGGCGTCAAGATCAACAAACGGGAGGCGGAGGCGGCGATGATCGCCATTCTCCTCCACGACATCGGCCACGGGCCCTTCTCCCACACCCTGGAGAGCACCCTGATCGACGTGAGCCACGAGGACCTCAGCCTGCTCTTCATGCAGCGGCTCAACGACCAGTTCGGCGGCCGACTCGACCTGGCCATCCGGGTCTTCCAGGGCACCTACAAAAAGCACTTCCTGCACCAGCTGGTGAGCGGGCAGCTCGACATGGACCGCCTCGACTACCTCAACCGCGACAGCTACTTCACCGGGGTGGCCGAGGGCGTGATCGGCTACGACCGCATCATCAAGATGCTCAACGTCATGAACGACCGCCTCGTAGTGGAGCAAAAGGGCATCTACAGCGTCGAGCGCTTCCTGACCAGTCGCCGGATCATGTACTGGCAGGTGTACCTCCACAAAACGGTGGTATCGGCCGAACAGATGCTGCGCCTCATCCTGCGCCGGGCGAACGAACTGGCGGAACGCGGGCAAACCCCCTGGGCCCCGCCCTCGCTGAGCTACTTTCTCCAGCACCGCATCACCGCCGCGGACTTTCACGCCCGCCGTAACGAACTCCTCGACTGTTTCGCCGCCCTCGACGATACCGACATCAGCTCGGCCGTCAAGTCCTGGCAACAGCATCCCGACCCCCTGCTCAGCTACCTGAGTTACGGCCTCGTCAACCGCCGGCTCTTCCGCCTCGAATTCAGCAACGACCCCTTCGACCCCGTCTACGTCGAACACATCCGTGCGGCCATCCAACAACACCGGCAGCTGCCCACCGACAGCGCCGACCAGCTCATCATTCAGGGAGTGGAAACCAACAGCGCCTACACCCTCACCAAGGAGGAAATCATGGTCTGCACGAAGAACAACGAGATGGTACCCATGTCAACGATCAGTGATTTTGGCATCTCCCCGCAGACGTTTACTAAATACTTTCTTTGCTATCCTAAGGAGGTTAGTGGGTAGCATGTAGCTTATAGCGGGAAGCTTATAGCATATAGCTTATAGCTTATAGCGGGTAGCGTATAGCACATAAGAGAGAGGTAGCCTGATGCGACCTACCCACTATGTGCTACCCGCTATGTGCTACCCACTATGTGCTACCCGCTATACCCTACCCGCTATGTGCTACCCACTATACGCTACCCGCTATACGCTAAACCCTACTCACTACCAATCCGGTCCATAATATTATACCCTTCCGAGAGGCGGGCGAGGGTTTCCTCATGTCCGACGGCTTCGAGGATGGCGAAGGCATCGGGTCCGTTGGTGGTGCCGCTGACGGCGAGGCGCAGGATGGGGAGTACGGCACCGAAGCCCAGTCCTTCCGCTTCCATAAATTCCAGGGTGGCGGTTTTGATTTCGGGGGCGGTCCAGTGGGTCACGGCGGTGAGGCGCTGGCGGAGGCGCTCGAAGGCGGGGCGTTGCTCCGGCTTCCACTTCTTGCGGGCCATCTTCTCGTCGGTGACGCCGACGCGGGTGGCGAAGTAGCTGCCCTGGGTATAGAATTCGGAGAGGGTGTGGACGCGCTCCTTCAGCAGTCCGGCGATGTTGGCGGCCTGTTCGAGGCTGATGGGGTGGTGGTGATCGGCGAAGGTTTCAAAGATCCGGGGCGCCAAGTCGGCGTCCTCGGCCGCGATGAGGTACTGCTGGTTGTACCACTTTGCTTTTTCGAAATCGTACTGCGCGCCGCTCTTGTTGATGCGGTCGAGGTCGAAGGCTTCCACGAGTTCGGAGAGGGAAAAGATCTCCTGTTCGGTGCCGGGGTTCCAGCCGAGGAAGGCGAGAAAATTGATCGTGGCTTCGGGCAGGAAGCCGGCTTCGCGGAAGCCGTCCAGCTTTTCTTCGCTGCCGTCGCCCGTCCAGTCGAGGGGAAAGACGGGGAAGCCGAGGGCCTGACCGTCGCGCTTGCTGAGCTTGCCCTTGCCGGTGGGCTTCAGCAGCAGGGGCAGGTGGGCGAAGCGGGGCATCGATTTCTCCCAACCGAAGGCCCGGTAGAGCAGGACGTGGAGGGCCGTGCTCGGCAGCCATTCTTCCCCCCGGATCACGTGGCTGATCTTCATAAGGTGATCGTCGACCACGTTGGCCAGGTGGTAGGTCGGCAGGCCGTCGGCCTTCATGAGCACCTTGTCGTCGACCTCCTCGCTCTGGAAGGCAACGTCGCCGCGGACGATGTCGTGGATGTGGACCGTCTGCCCGGGGTCTACGCGCAGGCGGATCACGTAGGGCGTATCGGCACCGACCAGGTCGTCGGTTTCCTCCTTCGTCAGGCTGAGGCTGTTGCGCATTCCGCCGCGGGTAGCGGCATCGTAGCGGAAATTATGGTTGCCGGCGGCCTTTTCGGCTTCGCGGCGGGCATCGAGTTCCTCCTCGGTATCGAAGGCGTAGTAGGCGTGGCCGGAGTCGATCAGGTGCTGGGTGTACTTGCGGTAGATCTCCCGCCGCTCGCTCTGGCGGTAGGGACCGTAATTCCCGCCGATTTCGGGGCCCTCATCCGGGGTGATTCCCGCCCATTCCAGCGCCTCGCGAATGTATTCTTCCGCCCCCGGAACGTAACGTTTTTGATCCGTATCCTCGATCCTCAGCATAAAGGTGCCGCCTTCCTTACGGGCAAACAAATAATTGTAAAGTGCGGTGCGCAAACCGCCGATGTGGAGGGCGCCGGTGGGCGACGGGGCAAAGCGTACGCGGACGGTATTCATGGTATTGTATTTAAGCGGACAGCGGAATAGAAAATTTTATTATGTGAGCAGCACTTGCCACCACCAAAACGTTTAGTTCACGACACCCACTCGCGCGGTACGGCATTCCCCGGCTCCGCCGCAAAGGTAGCTAAGCCCGGGGAAGGATTTGCCCGTAGTAGGGTAAAGCAGTTATCCCCCCAAAGATCCCAAGCCATGTACCTGATCAAGACTCCTAGGTTCATTCAGAAGCTCTTTCCCAACTACCACTGGCGGGTGGATCAGACCGGCGAGCAGCCTACTATTTACCTGACGTTCGACGACGGCCCCATTCCCCAGCTCACGCCGTGGGTGCTGGAGCAACTTGCCCGGTACAACGCCAAAGCTACCTTCTTCTGTGTCGGCAATAACGTGCGCCGCTACCCCGCCGTCCTGCAGCAAACCCTCGCCGCCGGCCACACCGTCGGCAACCATACGATGCACCACCTCGACGGTTGGAAAACCGACAACGTGCCCTACTTCCACGACGTGCGCCACTGCGCCGTCCAGCTCAAAACCTCTCTCTTCCGCCCGCCCTACGGCCGGCTGAAGCCCAGTCAGGCCCAGTTCCTCCAGCGTCACTACACGGTGGTCATGTGGGATGTCCTCAGCGGCGATTTCGATCCTGAGCTGACGCCCGAGGACTGTTACGACAACATTGTGGACAACGCCCGCCCCGGCAGCATCGTCGTACTGCACGACAGCCTCAAGGCCGAAGAGAACGTACGCGCCATCCTGCCCCGCATCCTGGAGCATTATACTCAACTGGGATACACCTTCGCCAGTCTGACGCCCGAACTCCTGCTCGACCCCGTCCGCATCGGTGATGCCCGCCTGAGAACGGCCTAGTGCGTCAGGCGGTCCAGCCCGGCCTTAGCCATCAGGTGTAGCCCGGTACGGTACGCTGCCGGACTGATCTCCAGGCACGTCTGAAAATACTTCCGGGCCGCAGCCGGATTTCCCCGGTCCTCCTCAAGCAGACCGGCCTGCAAGGCCGCGTTGCAGGCGTAGTAGGCGGGATTGTCCCGCCCGAGCGCGATGGTACGGGCGTAGAACGAGAGCGCCCCGGGGTAGTCCTTTAGTCCTCCCAGCACGCGGCCGGTGCGGTAGCGGTGTTCCAGCACTTCTTCCGCGGAGAGGCTTTTCAGGTCGATGCCGTCCAGTACCCTCCGTGCCCGGGTGAAGTACCCTCCGTCAAACAGGAGGCGCGCGCGCAGCAGCCCGGGGTGGGGGGCCCGTTCCCGCTCCGCTTCCAGGAGTGCACTCTCGTCTCCGCCGTCCCGGCTGCCGCCCCCGACTTCGGCCATGGTGCGGTAGTACTGGCGGCTATTTCCTTCCAGCAGGTAGGACCAGGCGATCTTCTGCAGGGCCTCCTCCCGGAAGTGGCGGCCGGGATACCGCAGCAGAAAGGACTGGTAATACAGCCGTGCCTGGGGGTCCAGGTTATGGAGTTTCGTCTGCCCGAGCATGAAGTCGAGGTAGGGAAAGTCTGCGGCGGTTCCCCCCCGCACCTGCTGTTCCAGCAACTTCATGGCTTCTGCATTCCGGTCGTTGCGCATCGCTACGGAGGCCAGGACGAAGCAGTGCAGCTTATTCCCGGCCGGATCGAGGGGGAGCGCTTGCAGGTTGCGGTAGGCAAGCTCCGGATCGTCGGCGAGGTGCATCTCCATCAGCGCGTAGAGCACCTGGGTTTCCAGACGGAAGAGGCTGGTGGTGTCTCGCAGGGCTCGCTTCAGCTCGGTCCGCCCCTCGGCAATGGAGCCGGTCAGCGAGGAAAAGAGCCCCAGCCCCCACTTGAACTGCGGCGGAATGGAGCCCACGGCCGCGTGCAGCAGCCCCAGATCTTTGTAGGTCGGGAGGAAACCGGGGAAGGCCGCCACGTTGTCGCGCAGGTCCTTGTGCGCCCGGTTGAGCTGACGGAAGGAGGCCAGGTAGCGCTCGAAGCGGAGGTCGACGAGGCTGCGGTGGAGGCGGACTTCCGCCAGGGCGTAGCGGTAATAGGGGGAGGAGGAATCCCCGCGCTCCAGCATCGCTACGCGGTGGTCGAAGCGCTGGTCCAGGGCGGCGTCCAGCCCCTCGTCGCCGCTCAGGTAGAGGCGGAAGAAGTCGACGTAGCTCTCCAGGTGGTAAGCGACCAGGTTCTGCGGGTCCTTGAGCAGCAGGCGCTGAATGCCCGCTTCGGCGCGGTCGAGCTCCAGGGACATGACGTCGCGGTAAACCGCCGCGGCGGCCGGGCCAAAGGAATAGTGATATCCGGCCGCCGTGACGACCGCGCTGCTACAACACACCCACAGGAGGAAAGCCAACCTACGCATAGCGGGCGAAGATACCGTCTATCTGTCCGGCCAACTTGCGGTCGCGGTCGGTGACGGTGTTATCGGCGTCGTGGGTGTTGAGCTTGATGCTCACCCGGTTGTAGACGTTCGACCAGTCGGGGTGGTGGTTCATCTTCTCGGCGGCGAACGCCACTTCGGTCATGAAGGCAAAGGCCTGCCGGAAATCGGCAAACTCAAAATCGTGGTGCAGGGCATGGTCTTTTTCGGTCCAGGGCATAGGAGTATGGGGTTAGGCAAGGCAAAGGTAAGGGGCGGCGGCGCGCTGGTGCGTTGTTTACCGCGGATTGAAACCGATTCATTTCGCATCTACGCGCCTTTCATTCGTCGCTGGCTTCCTGCCGCTCCGCTACTCGTTTGGGGTGAAACAGGTTGAATACGCTGCCCAAAAGTTATTAGCGCAATGGTACTAGAGGATTTTGGAATTTCCCTTATACCGATGTCTGGTATCTACACACGCTTATCTCTAGGCTAGCAGTGTTTCAACCGCCCCGCATCGGTACAACGCGGTCTCCGACCGCGCCAGTAAAATGCAGCCTATGGCTGCGCTTCCCCCCGCTTGGAAAGTAATATTCGGTCGCTGAGTGAGCATATCATCCAGTAGTATCCGGCACTGAACTACTTGACTTGGTGTCGGGAGACTGACTTCTAGACCTTCCGGCAACTGCCTGCATTGCCGGGGGGGGGGAAGCCTACACCTACGCTATGATTTTGTTTCCTCGGTACGCCAAGCAGGCAAAAACCTGCCGCTGGCGGCCGGAGGCTATTGCACACTCCGCGGTCGGAGACTGTATCGTAACGGAGCATTCGGTGAGGTAAGAGATCATGTTGCGCCGTCGCGGCCATAGCCCGCGTGGCACGGTCGCCCCGATAGCTATCGGGGGAGGCCGCCTGGTACTTTCGCGGTCGAAGACCGCATTGTACTTAACTTCCGGGTATGTACCCTACTCCCCTGCTCCTCGTATGTTGCCTGCTGGCCCTCACGAACCTCCTCAATGCCCAGGATGACTGGCAGGAACGGCAGTGGCCCGCCGCCTGGATCACCGCACCCTGCGCGCCCGCCACCTCCTTTGCCGTGGTGGAATTTTCTCGCACCTTTACGCTGGCGGAACTGCCCGACTCCCTGCCCGTCATGGTCTCCGCCGACAACCGCTACCGGCTGTACGCCAACGGCCGGCTGGTGGGCATGGGACCCGCGCGCAGCGACCAGATGCACTGGCGCTACGCCACCTACGACCTGCGGCCCTACCTGCAGCCCGGAGAAAACCGCCTCACCGCTACGGTCTGGAACTACGGCTTCGATCGCGCCCGCGCCCAGGAGAGCTACCGCCTCGGCTTCGTGCTACAGCCGCGGACGGAGAACCTGGCCGAGCTCAAGACCGATAGCGAGTGGTCCGTCCGCTGCCAACCGGCCTACACCCCCATTACCGGCGCCATGCAGCGGCTGCAGACCTACCTGGTCGTCGGACCCCAGCTGCGGATCGATGCCCACCTGCTGCCCCGCGATAGCACCGACTTTCCCGAACGGGCCGTTACCGTCGGCCGGGCCATGCCGCGCGGTACGGATACCGAGATGATCTGGCCCCTGGTGCCGCGCCAGATCCCCGAACTGGAACTGCGGCCGCTGCCCCCGCCCCGGGTGATCCGCGACGACCAGCGGGTCGGCCGTTTTTCGGATACCCTGCTGCCCGCCAACACCCGCGACAGCTTCCTGCTCGACGTGGGCCACCTCACCAATGCCTTCTTTGCCCTGCAAACGGAAGGCGGCGACGGGGCCGAGATCCGGCTGACCTACGCCGAAAGCCTCTTCGACGCCAGCGGCAGCAAGGGCCACCGCGACAGCATCGCCGGCAAGCACATCCGGGGAGTGTACGACGAGTTCCTTCCCGACGGGCGGCCGCGTACCTTCTCCAGCCTCTGGTTCCGCACGGCCCGCTACCTGCAGGTGAATTACGTGACCGGCGACGCTCCCCTGCGCCTCCGCGGCCTGGACGTCACCGAGGTCTCCTATCCGTTCGAGGAAAACGGCAGCTTCACCACCGATCAGCCCGAGCGCCGCATCGACGACATCCTGGAAGTGGGCTGGCGGACGGCCCGCCTCTGCGCCCAGGAGATCTACGTCGACTGTCCCTACTACGAGCAGCTCCAGTACGCCGGGGACACCCGCATCCAGGCCCTGATCAGCCTCTACGTGAGCGGCGACGCGCGCCTGATGCGCAAGGCGATCCAGCTCTTCGAGGACAGCCGCATCGCCGAGGGGCTCACCCTCAGCCGCTACCCCGACAACGTGGCCCAGATCATCCCGCCCTACTCCCTGATGTGGATCATGATGGTGTACGACTACGCCATGCACGTGGACGAGCCCGCCTTCGTCGACCGGCAGCTCGACGGGGTCGCCGCCGTCCTCGACTGGTACCGCCGACAGCAACTGCCCAACGGTATGATCGGCGACACCCCCTACTGGAACTTCGTCGACTGGACCCCCCGGGGCATGAGCTGGAACGACGGGGTGCGCATGGGCGGCGAAGCCCCCTCGGAAGGTGGCAACGCCGTGATCAGCGGACAGTATGCCATGGCCCTGCGCGCCGCGGCAGAGCTTTTTTCCGCCAGCGGCCGGGAAGCTGATGCCACCCGTTATGCCGCCCAGGCCGATTCCGTCGCCGCCGCCGTCGTGACCCTATGCTGGAACGCCGAGCGACAGTTACTCGCCGACACGCCGGGGGGCACTTCCTTCAGCCAGCACGCCAACATCATGGGCCTGATCAACGGGGGGCTACCCGCTTCCTCCAGCGCCGTCCTCGACCGCGTGCTGGGGGATGCGAGCCTGGTGCCCGCTTCCGCCTACTTCGGCTTTTACCTTGCCGAGGCGCTGCACACCGCACGGGAAAGCCACCGCTACCCCGCCTTCCTGGACCAGTGGCGCGGCTACCTTGATCAGGGCTTCACCACCTGGCCCGAACAGCCCGGCGAGACCCGCTCCGACTGCCACGCCTGGAGCAGCAGTCCCAATTATCACCTACCCTCACTGATCGCGGGCATCCGGCCGGCGGCGCCGGGATTCCGGGAGGTGAGCGTGCGGCCGGCGGACCTGGCGGATTTTCCGTACGTGGCTATAGTGCCTACTCCGCACGGTGAGATTACGGTGGACTGCGCGGTCGGTGGCGGGGAACTGGTCTATACGATCACCTTACCCGAAGGCGTCACCGGCCAGTTTTCGCTGCGGGACAATTTTGAAGACCTGCGGGCGGGGACGCAGGTGGTCCGGGTTCCGGTGGACTAGCCGCGTTGTACCGGCGCGGTCGGAGACCGCATCGCACTACCAGCGGTTCACGCGCGTGCAGTACTCGGCGTAGGATGTTCCGAAGGCCCCCCGCAGCCGCGCTTCCTCGAAGGGGAGTACCAGAAATTGGCCGCCAGGACCAGAGGACGCAGCAGGAGGATACCCATCCAGTGCCAGCTTGCCGGGCACAGTTCCGCCATCGGGCATAAGCGGTGCAGCAGGACCCTAAGCCCCGGGCAGAACGTGCACGGTACCGGGGGGGATGATGATTTTAACGGGACTAAACTACGGTCATCTTGTCGTCTCCGGTCTTATTGAGGTGCCGCCGGAGGGCGATCTCCGCCCGCGCCCGGCCGTGCAGCAGGCGGTAATCGATCTGGGCGCGGCTGGCGGTGAGGGTGTCGCCGAGCACATTGGCCTCCGGCTGGATGATGAGGGCATTGAAGTACTTCAGCTTATTGCCCCGGCCGCCGGTCTCCGAATCGTAATCGTAGAGGTCTTCCCCCGGTAGTTTCCGCCGGAACTGCTCGAGGATGTAGTTCTTATCCACGAACTCCCGGATGTCGTTGTTGAATATCTCGGTGATGGCGATGTCTACCAGTGCCCGCAGGGCGATCTGGACGATGTTCTTCTCCGCAAAGTCTTCCGGCTCCACCTTTCCCGAGCTGCAGTTGATCACGATGATGGTGTAGTCCTCCGGGGAATCGTCCTTCCCGATCTCGCGGATGACGTCGCCGAGGGGGGAGACGTTCCGGATGCCGCCGTCCACGACGCTGCCGAAGGTGCCGCCTGCGGTCGCTATCCCGTCGACCGGCTCCCACACGATGGGCATGGCCGTCGAGGCCAGCACGCCCTTGGCGAAGTCCGCGTCGCTCTTACAATCGTCCTGAGTGATCGAATAGTATTTCCCGTCATTCAGCGACACGAAGCCGCACTTGAAGATGGTGTCCCCGATCTGGCCCCGCTTCGCCAGCCGGTCCAGCTTCCGTTTCAGCGGCGAGTTGTCGGCGAAGGAGCGGAAGTTCTGGAAGTCCTTTTTAAAGGCCTGCAGGATGGCGTTGCGGTTGAAAATGGCCCGCAGGAAGATGTTCTTGGTGGTCGCGGGGAAACGCCGTTTGATGGTATCCCAGCTCAGGCTCAGTTTCAGATCCGGCGCGGCGTTGTTCCGATCGGCCGTCGTGTCAATGAAATCTGACGTATAGATCTCCCCCACCCCGTTCTCGGCTACGTCATTCCACAGCTGCTGCAGCTCATCGAAGCGCCCCAGCGCGACCAGTAGTCCGTTGAGCGAGCCCACCGACACCCCCGCCACGATGTCGAAGGAAAGTGGCGGCCGGTCGGGGGCGATTTTGTCCCAGTTGTCGCGGAGGTATTCCAGCGCCCCCACCTGGAAGGCGCCTTTAAATCCTCCACCGGAGAGGACGAGGGCTATTTTTTTCATGGGTCTTGGGTTTGCGGGGTACTGCATGCTGCGGGCCCTGTATGTCTAGTATGCGCCGGGCGGCCCGGATGTTTTAAGCCCGGATGGATAAGCAGAAAGGTAGCTTGCTCACCCGGGATATTTCCTTGGCTACCGAATTTCCCTTCTGGCACCCATCCGTGGTAAGAACCGGCATGTTGGAGTTGCTAAAGCTCGTTCAAAAGTCTTGGCAACCGACCGTTTAGGCTGTTTTTGGCAAAAGTGATCATGCCGGCTGGTAAAGATGGCTGATGGTGACAGTTGTTGCTCCAATAGATGGACTTGTCCATTGCCATGACTTGTTTTCATAACTTGTACAGGAACCGTATTCCACGAAAACAGGACTGTTAGGAAAACCCGCACTATGCAAATTTCGGTGCGGTGGCTGCATACGGTAACTGTGCCCTAAGCGATTGGATCGGTTCCCTTATTCGCTTCCTCCCGCTTTACCGAAGTATCCGTGCTGATCTTAAATTCTGATTTTTAGGCAAAGAGTAATGATTGTTGATCGATTTTATCAACTTTTGATTACCCTTTTTCGGCTCGGGAAGCAACCGTGCATAGGCTTCAAACCAAAGCCCCCATCCACCAAAGGCGAACGGGGGCAATGGTAATCGGTTAGGGGAGCAATCCCCAAAAGCCCTTGTTACTCAGCCAGTGCAATGGCAAACGGCACCTTCAACTTCTCCCACCGCAGGTACGCCTCGGCGGAGTTCGCAGTGAGGTCTTCGAAACCGTAGGTGAGCCATTCTTCCATGGGCGCTTCCTCGGGGGTGACCATAACGCGGAGGGCGTCCTCGGCCTCGTTGTACTTGTAGCTGCCCCAGCTGTCGGAGACCTTGTTGAAGATGACGGTCCACTCACCGTCCTCGGCGGGGATCATGTGGAGGCCGTAGGTGCCCGCGGGCAGCATTTCGCCCTCGACCATGACGTCGGTGCTGAAGGTGACGGTGGTGTTCTCGTTGGCACCGGCGCGCCAGGGGTAGGGCTTTTCGTCGGAGTACTGATTGCCCTCGGCCATGCCGTAGGGAACCATATCCCCCCATACGGTCCGGCCCTTGACGCCGGGGCGGCTGTACTGGAAGGTGATCTCGGTGCCGGCACCGATCGTCTGGCTGGTGGTGGCCATGGGACTGGGCCGGACCTCGCCGTCCTGGGCCAGCAGGGCAGCGGAGAAGCTGAAGGTCAGCAACAGCAGGAAGAGGGGGGGAAGGGAAAAGGAAAAGATACGCATGATGGTGATGTTGGTATTGATGATGAAGGTACGCTTCATCAAGATACGGCTTCGTACGCGCTGGTGGATCCCCATTGCCCCCGCGCCCCGCCGCCGACAGTTGCGCAAACGCCAGGACGGGCTGCGGTCAGATGGGCTACCTTTGGGAAACTTCCCGTTTACCCGATCGCTTCCCGTCGACATGCCCATTTACGTTCTCCTTTCTTTCCTCCTGTTGCTGACCGGGGCCCTGCCGGCCCAGCAGTGTAACGGCAACCTCGGCGAGAACATCTTTACCGACGGTGATTTTGGGAGCGGGACCGCCAATATCCTGTTGCCCAACCCGCGCATCGCGCCCGGTTTCCTGTACCAATCCAATCCGCCACCCAACGACGGCTTCTACACCATCACCAACGACATGCGGAAGTGGGCCACCACCTTCGATACGTGGCGGCAGTTCGGCGACAACAGTGACGACCCCAACGGGTACATGATGATTGTCAATGCCAGCTTTCAGCCTGGCCTGTTCTACGAGCAGGTGGTGGACGGGCTGTGCGAGAATACTATCTACCAGTTTACCGCCGATATCGCCAACGTGCTAAGGCGCGGCTCGGTGAACATCCTCCCGAGCGTTTCCTTTCTCATCGATGGAACCGACTACTTCACTACCGGGAATATTGCCGAAGACGAGCAGTGGAAGACCTACGGCTTCACCTTTACTACGGTACCCGGCCAGAACTCCATCACCCTGGCCCTGCGCAACAATGCCCCCGGCGGCAACGGCAACGACCTGGCCCTCGATAACATTAGCTTCCGCGCCTGCGGTCCCGAGGCCCTGATCCTGCCCCTCGAAGTTGCCAACATTTGCGAAGACGGCGACCCGGCCACCCTGACGGCCACCATCAACGGCGACCAGTTTCCGACGCCGGCCGTGCAGTGGCAACAGAGTCCCGACGGCGGCATCACCTGGGAAGATCTTCCCGGCGAAAACGGCCGCACCTATATTCACGACGAGCTGGTCAGCGGACAGTACCACTACCGCTATCTCCTGGCCAACAGTCCGGCCAACCTCGCCAGCAGCAAGTGCCGCATCGTCTCCAATGCCAAAATCGTGAACGTGGTGCCGAAGCGGTATACGGTGACGGACACGATCTGCGCGGGACTTACCTTTCCCGTCGGCCCCTCCCTTTACGACCGCAGCGGCACATACCTCGATACCCTGATCTCTTCCCTGGGTTGCGACAGCATCGTGACCCTGCAGCTTTCGGTGGTGGAGGATCCCGGGGTGTCGGGCGACTTTGCGGTCACCGATCCGAGCTGTTCCTACCTCACCGACGGCAGCGTGCTGCTCTCCGGCGTGCAGGGTGGGGTTGGGCCCTATCGCTTCACTTTCTCCGGCGAACCGGCTTCGATCGGTACGCCGCTCGATTCTCTCGGCGAAGGGGACTACCCCTACCGTATCGAGGACCGCTATGGCTGCGCCGATAGCGATACGCTAAGCCTCCGCAGTCTCTTCCCGTTTACGGTAGAGCTGGGCGCCGATCGGGCCATCACCCTCGGCGAAACCGTGCAGCTGGACATCGGCAGCACCCAGCCAATCGATGCCTATACGTGGACGCCGGAGGGACTCGTCGACTGCGATTCCGTGTGTACGGTGGTTCAGGTGCTGCCTCCGCGGTCGGTTACCCTGGTCCTGAGCGCCGTCTCCGACGACGGCTGCGTGGCGAGCGATTCGGTGCGGATCACCGTGCGGGCGGACCGGCTGGTGTACCTCCCCAACGCTATTTCCCCGAACGGCGACGGCAACAACGACTTTTTTACCGTCTACGGCTCGGTACCCAACGTGGTTTCCGTGCCCAGCCTGCGCATCTACGACCGCTGGGGCGCCGAGGTCTATTCCGCCACCGACCTGCCCCCAAACGACGAGCCGGTCGGCTGGGACGGCACCCGGGGCGGACGAACGGTACCCACCGGCACCTACGTCTACGTTGCGGAGGTAGCGTTCCTGGATGGCGAGATTTTGCGGTATTCGGGGAGCTTTTCGGTGGTCGAGTAGCGGTTCCCGACCTCTAGAGGGGTACGGGATTAGTTGCTCATTAGTTTTTCGAACTACGGTACGGTAGCGGTGATCCGGCAAGTTCACCACGGATTGACTACGTCGACACGGAGGCGCTGCGCTTGGGCACGGAGGTCCACAGATTGCCTGTGTGGCTGATGCAGGGACCCTGCCGGGCCGCGCCAAGCAGTGATTGCACTAATGAGTTGAGAACTTAGGCGTAGCAGTTTTCACTGTATACACCTGTCGGTCGGGCGGGCCTTCATCGCGACCGGAGGTCACGAACCCGCCCCGTACATCGCCTCGTTGTCCAACGCGGCAAGCTCCACGAACAGGTCGGCGAACTTAGCCGTCACGTCGCGGAAAAAGCGCCCGCCCTTTTCGGCGGAGGATTTGTGGGGATTGCCGATACCGGTGTCTTCGGTCACCTGCGACCAGCGGCGCTCGTGGGCGACCCAGCCCTCGGCAAAGGCCTGGATGTGGTGTTTCTTTTCCTTGCCGGGGCCGGCTTCCTCGAGTGGGAGCACCAGCTCGGGGCGGAGGTACATCACGAGGCTGGTTTCCATCTCGTCGGCGTGGTCCCCCATTTCCTCGAAGTAGCGCTTCTTATCTACCGACTGGAACCAGTTGGAGGTGCACAGGAACATCTCCGGGAACTCCAGGCCCAGCTCCTTCAGCAGCACCTTGAAGCTGTTGCCGCCGTGGCTATTGAAGACCAGCAGCTTCTTCACGCCCTGGCGGTCGAGCGTCCGGATGACGTCGCGGAGAATGGCCAGCTGGGTGCTGGGATTGAGGTTGATGTCGAGGAAGATGTCTGTCTGACCGGTATTGATGCCGAAGGGGATGGTCGGCAGCACCATCACCTTCGCCCCCCGCTCCCAGGCCAGGCGAGCGGCCTCCTCGGCCAGGCCGTTGGCCTCGATGTTGTCGGTGCCGTAGGGCAGGTGGTAGTTGTGGGCCTCAGTGGCTCCCCAGGGGAGGATAGCCAGGTCTATGGTGGCATCTTTGAGGTGCTTCCAGTTGGTTTCGGTGAGGACGTAGGGACGGATCATGCTTCGTGGATTGTGGCGTGGTTGGATTACTGCGTAGCTCCGGCGCTGCGCTCCAGGAGGGTGGGTGGGTCAAAGTGCATGGCGATGGCGGCAACCCCGGCCTTCCCCGTTCCCGGCATATGATGCCGTTCGCTGCGGCCGGGCAGCCCCCCCAGGCGGCGGTAGACGGTCATGGCGGGCGTATTGCTTTCCAGTACCCAGAGGTACAGCTTACCGGCCGGATCGTAGCTGAGGACCGCCTCCGCGGCGTCGTGCATCAGCCGCTTGCCGATTCCATGCCCCTTGTAGTCGGCGTGCACGTGCAGGTTGTCGAGCAGGGTGCCGTCGGTCGGGTCGTGGTCGAAAAAGAGGCAGCAGAAGCCGAGCAGTTGGGTACCCGCCTCGGCCAGGACGACGCGCATATTCTCCGGGGTGTCGGTGAACCGGTTCGTCCAGACGGAGAGCCGCTCGGCGGGTGCCTCATGGGTCAGGTAGTCGTCGGACATATCGCCCGCGTAGTTCTCCCGCCAGCTGCGGGTATGCAGGGCGGCGATGCGTGGGGCATCGAACGGGGTAGCGGAGCGGAGGGTGATCCCGGGGTCGGTCATACTAGGACTACGATAAAGCCCTAATGTAGCACCCGCCGCCTATTCTTTAGGCTGCTATTGACGCACCACCCGCCGCACCGTAGCCCGGCCCGTTGCCGGATCCTCCACGCGAACCAGGTAGATACCCGCCGCGTAAGGAGCTAGCGACAGCGACTCCCGGCCACTAAACGACTGCCGCAGCAGCTGCCGGCCGGTGCCGTCGAGCAGGGTGACGCGCAGGTTCGTGGAGATGGAGTACTCGAGCCAGAGTGCGCCACCGGTCGGGCTGGGGTAGACCCGCAAGTTGCCCGCCAGCTCGGTGGCAGTGGTAGCCGTAGTATAATTGAGCACGGCGTCCTTTCCGTCGCAGTCTTCGTCGATGCCGTTGCCGGCGATATCCTCTCCGCGGGGGTAAATATCGGCGTTATGGTCGTCGCAGTCCTCGTAGAAGTAGTAGGAGTCCCCATCGGCATCCAGCTCCTGTACCATGGTGGAGATCACGGTATTGGTGACTACGGGCTTGTTCTGGTCGAAGACGATGCTGGCGGTATTGGCTACGACGGTGAAGTCCTTCACGTCGGGGTAGGCCTTCACTTCAAAGGTGACGAAGCCCTCACTTCCCGTCAGGTTCTTCGTGCTGTCGGGCAGCTCGATGTCGGTAAAGACAAAGGTGGCCATGCCCTCCCCGGAGAGGCCAACCGTATAGGGATGGCTGGCGGTAAGGGGCCGGAAGGTGGCCGGATCGAGGTAGTCGGAAAGCCGGTCCTCGATACGGACGGCGAAGGCCGTGTCGTTGCCGGTGTTCTGGAAGCGGATGGTATAGGTTAGGGTTTCGTCGGCCTGGGTGTAGTTGTTGTTGCCGGGGTCGACCCGGAATGGACTTACCTGCTTGTCGTTGGGGTCAATGGCGCAGCGCAGGGACTGGGAGAAGGTTATCGTGTCCATCACCGCTATCCCAGTATTGGACGCCGCACCCGCGCCCACGCCAATGAGGATGTCTTCACCGGCGGCATCCTCGTTGGACATGTTGAGGTGGAGCAGGTTATGGTAGCTCTGGCCGGGCAGGATGGTGTCGAAGGCGAAGGTGTACGCGCCGCCTTCCCGGGAGGTGAATTCCGGGGAGGCCGAAGCAAGGGTGACGCCGTCGGGCAGGGTGACCGCCGCGGTACCGGCCAGCGGCAGGCAGCCGTCGTTGATCACCGTGAGCCAGAAGGGCACCTTGGAGTTGCAGCGTACGCGGCCGGCGCTGAGGATGGTGCGCAGGACGGCCGCCCCCGGCTCGGCCTGAAAGCCGAAGGTGAGTTCGGGTACCGTGGAGTAAGGGTAGGCCACGGTATAGCGTTCGGCCGTGGTGGTGGTATAGCACTCCCGGGGATCGGTGGTGACGGTGTAGGTCTTACCGTCCTCGACGAGGAAGGTAAAGGTGCCGGATTCATCGGTAAAGAGGCGGTCGACGGACTCGCCTTCGGTCACCAGCACGGGCAGGTAGGCCAGTCCGGACTCGTCGTCGTCCTGCACGCCGTCGCCGCTGTGGTCGCGGAACACGTTGCCGGTCAGCTTCCGCTGCTGATCGACGACCAGGTAGTGGATCTCCTCCCCCAGTGTGGCGTGGCGGGCGGCAAAGTAGAGGCGGTTGCCCACGGTGACCAGGGGCGGGTTGGGGCCGGCCAGGTCAAAGTCGGCCGTCACTTCCACCAGCGTTTCCGTACGGGGATCCAGCAGGTAGAGGGGCTTGTTCTGGGAGATGAACGCCACGTAGTCGCCGAAGCGGACGATCTGCCCGGGGCCGTTGGCGTTCATTTCGGGCACTTCGGCCACGTCACGGGTGCCGGCCGGGGTGCCGTCGGTGCGGCCCAGCATCCACGTACCGCTGCCGGTCCGGCGGAAGAAGAGGGCGTCCTCCCCGTCCAGGACCAGCAATGTGGGCCGCTCCGTATCCGCCACGCCGGTTTCGGCGAGCAGGGTAGCGGCGCCGGTCGCGTAGTCGATGGCGTAGACGCCGCCCGTCTCGTTGATGCCCAGCATAACGGTGGGCAGAGCCACCGAAAGCTCGTCCCCTGCGTTCACCCCGTGGGCCGGACCGACGCCGGTAGCGGTAAGAAAGTAGGTGGTCAGGGTGTTGTCCGTTGCGGTGTGCCGCAGCAACAAATGGTCCGCGACCTTTTCGTAGGTGATCGCTCGGGTGGTGGGCAGGGCGCCCAGGTCGGTCACCTCCCCGGTGGTGACGTCGTAGGCCGCCGGTCCGAATCCACCCGCCTGGGCACGGCTAAAGTAAACCCGGGTACCGTCGGTTACTAACCCGGTGTTATAGGGATTTGCCTGGGTCGCGAGCGTGTCCGCCAGTACGATGCGTTCTTCCCGCGTAACGGGGTCCGCCTCGATCAGCTGCAGGATGTGCCGGCCGGTGGCGGACGGCTTCTGCTCCCGTACGGCGTATAGCTTACCTCCCGTCATGACCGGAGCCACGTGCTGGTAGCCCTTCGCTTCCAGCAGCGGGAAGGTGAGCAGGTAAGGTACCGGCGTTATCGCATCGACCACGATGTTATAGCCCTTGCCCTTCGAGGTGTAGTAGAAGTAGTAGGTCTCGCCGGTTTGCCCCAGGGGCACGATGCCGTCGCGCAGCCCGAGTCCGCCCCGAAAGCTGATGGTAGAGGCGACGGAGCCGTTGGAGACGTAGTTCATATCTCCCTCTACGCCCCAGTAGAGCTTGCTGCCGAGGGAAGCGATTTCGAGGATTTGTTTGTCCTCGCCGTCCGGCTGGAGGTCGAGTACGTCGAGTTGGTAAGTAAGTACCTGGGCGGCCACCAAAAATGGCAGCAGCAGGGCCAGGGGCAACAGGTAGAGTTTCATCAGGCAGGTGGGATCAAATCAGGAAGGGGCGGGACCGCGGGTGCCGGGGCCACCGAGCAAAAGCAAGGTTGGAAGTACGGAAAGCCGGCAGATCAACTGTCCGGTCTCCCGCTGCGCAATCGGATCGGACAAAAGCCCGGTGGGTACGCTGCGGGGAGAAAACGCCCCGCCCGCCGCGAATATTTCATAATGCCCTAATTCACAAGCTTCCCGGCCAGTACTAATTAGTACGCAGCGCCTCGATCAGTTCGGACTTGCTCATCTTCGACCGCCCGTCGATGCCGACCCGTTTGGCCTCGTCGTATAGTTCTTTTTTGGTGCGCTCTTCGTACTTCGGGGCTTGTCCGCCCTTTTTGCCCGCATCCGGCGTGTTGGCGATGCGGGCGGCTTTTTCCTTGCTCATGCCCTGGTCCCGCAGGGCTTCGTACTGTTCGTCGTTCTTTACGCTGGGGCCGTGATCCGTTGCCATGGTTTTTTACTTTGGGAACGGGGGGTGGTCGGTGGGTGTTCCCCCCCGGTACCAGGCGGTCTCCGACTGCGCCCGGGTATCCAGACACCCGGGGGTCGGCTTAGCGCCGACACCCCGGGGTCTTCCGCGCCGTCAGGACCTCGGAGCGTCCGCATTTCCTCCCATTGTCCGGTTTGACCACCTCCTTCCACGCCAATCCTTCCGGTAAGGCCAAATCGGTAAATTCCAGGTGGATCACCCGCCGGGGGAGATCGCCGGTAGTCCGACGGGAGGCGTGTAGCATGAGTGGCTTCATGAGCAGTACGCCGCCGCGCTTGACTTCACAAATGTGCTCCGGATCGTCCTCCGTACGTTGCCAGTGCTTCATGTCGATGACGCCCAGCAGGTGGGATGCGGGAATTACCAGCAGCGCGCCGTTCTCCGCGGTACACGCGTCGAGGTGGATACGGACTGTGATCATGTGCTCCAGGAACGGAGTATCCGGCTGGACTACCGTCCGGGCCGCGGTAGTACGCCAGTTGGTGTACCCCGTCGCTTCTTTTCTTTCCTGCAGGTTGATGGTCAAATCCTGGTGCCAGTTGACTACCCAATTGGCCGCCGGTGGCTTGTCGAAGTAGATGGATTTGATCAGCTGCGGTGGCCCGGAAAACAAGTTCCCGAGCAGGGTCCGCAGGCTTGCATTGAAGACTAATTCGACCAGTGCAGGATACCTTTTCAGAAATTCCCGTAACCCGAATTTCTGCTCCACGCCTAATTGGCGGAGTAGTTCGTCCATTCGGTCTACCTCTTGTGGGGTGTATACTTCTTCCCGGCTGGCGTAGCCAAGGCGTTTTAGTGATGATTGCAGGTTACGGTCACTCATTCCGGGTGAAGATAGTACCGGCCAGCCCTGAGCTACCGCAGCACCCAAGTCACCACCGACCGGGCGGGCAGGCTACCCGCTTCTCCCTGCCGGTACTCGCCCACGTACCGGAGGTTGTCTCCTACAACCGCGCTGGTAAGGTAGACCTGGACCGCCTCCACGGGCTGGGGTTCCTTCCGCTGGTTGACAAAAATGATGACGGTGCTCCCGTCCGCATTTACGAAGGCCGAGGTAATCCCCCCGGCCGGATGAAGCGGGAGAAATTGCCCAGGGCCCACAGCATTTTGGAGTCGTAGACGGCTCCGCCGTCCTTGTCCCGGTCGATGTACACCAGCCCGTCCTTGTAGTCGTAGGGACTTACGGCTAGCCACCAGTGCCAGGCGCTGGCCCAAGCCAGGGTCAGGTCGGCCTGGATGACGCGCGCCACGTACAGCGCGGGGTCGATGCCCTTTATTTCGGGGTTGTCTTCCAGGAGGGCGTATTTCGACACCCCGTATTCTAGCGTGGGATCGACGGATTGGATCTTCTGCCGCAGTTCCCCGCGGACTTCCTGCAGGTGCTGCACGTCCCAGGTGGAAAAGTAGCTGTGGCCGGCGACCTTGTGGGCGACGTAATCCATGTCGCCCAGGTAATGGGGAGAGGAGGGGAGGAAGAAGTCGGCAATCTGGTCGTTGCGGTTACCGGGCTCCTGGCTGTCGCTGTAAAGGAACTCGATCTGACCGGCCTCGGGGAGCTCAAGCCGGGTGCCTTCGATACCGGCCTCCCGGAAGGCGGCGTCGATGACGCGGGTGGCGGCGGCCAGTTCGTTATTGTTCCATGGGGAGCCTTCCTGGTTGCAGCACTTCCACTCCCACTGCGGCTCGTTGAAGGGGCTGTCGTAGTCGAAGGTCACGCCGGTGGCGGCCTGTACGCCCCGCGTCACTTCCACGAGGTAGTCGGCGTAGGCGCGGTAATGCTCGGCGGCGAGGTTGGCGGAGGTGCCGTCCTGCGACCACGCCCTGCCGTTGCGGGTCAGGTAGACCGGCGGGCTGTTGACGAAGCCGACGAAGTCCGTGACCCCCCGCACCTGCGCTTCCCGCAAAAACCACTGCTGGCCCTGCTGTTTGAACCAGTCGTAGCTGCCGTCGGCGTTCAGGAAGGTCTCCGAGCGGCGCCACTCGTCGGTGATCTGGCTGTCGGCTCCCTGTTCGGCACTGCCCGCCCCGATATTGAAGCGCCAGGCCGAAAGCCCGATGCCCAGCGGATTCCCCCCGGAATCCACTTCCGTGCTAAAGAGCAGGTCGGCGATGCGGGTACGCTGGTCCAGGGGCCAGTTCTCCCCGACAAACTGCACCGTCCAGGCATCCGAGGCCCCGAAATGGTGGACCGTCTGGTAGCGGGTGAGCGGATCCAGGGTGTAAGCGATCGGGGAAGGGTCCTGAGCGTACGGGGTAGCTACGCCCGGGCAGCCAGCTAAGCGCATAAAGACCGGCGTCAACACGAGAATCGGGGGGATATTCATGCTACTAAGTAAACCAATCCTCCTTAATCGACTGCCCTACCCTGCTCCTGCCTGCCGACCCTGCCTGCCGTTGCCGTGAGGCGCTTTCCGTCCTGATCGGAAGGCAACCCCGCCCCGGCCGGAAGCCGGGACCCAACTCCCCGGGCACCAGCGGGCCCGCCGCATTGGTATAATCCAGCAAGGCCGTATCTTCGCGCCCTATACGCAACCCCAACGCATGAAAGACCTCTTCGATAAGTTTCGCGAATTCAAAGGCCCCCTCGGACAGTACCAGGACGTGGCCCACGGCTACTTCTCCTTTCCCAAGCTGGAAGGTGAGCTCGGGCCGCGGATGATCTTTCGCGGAAAAGAATGCATCATCTGGAGCCTTAACTCCTACCTGGGCATCACCAACCACCCCGACGTGCGCAAGGCCGACGCCGACGCCGCCGCCGAGTACGGCCTGGCCTACCCCATGGGGGCCCGCATCATGAGCGGGGAGACCGATGCCCACATCCAGCTCGAGGAGGAGCTCGCCGAATTCACCCAGAAGGAAGCGGCTCTGCTGCTCAACTTCGGCTACCAGGGCATCATGTCGATCGTCGACGCCCTCCTTACCCGCCACGACGTGGTAGTATACGACCGCGACGATCACGCCTGCATCATGGACGGCATCCGCATGCACCTGGGCCCCAAGTACGCCTTCACCCACAACGACATCGACCACTTCCTGGTCCGTATGGAGCAGGCCAAGAAGGAAGCGGAAAAGCGCAACTCCGGCATCCTCGTCATCACCGAGGGCGTCTTCGGCATGCGCGGCGAGCAGGGCATCATCAAGGAGATCTGCCAGTACAAGGAGAAATATGGCTTCCGCCTGCTGGTCGACGACGCCCACGGCTTCGGCACCATGGGCGCTACCGGTGCCGGCGCCGGCGAAGAGCAGGGCGTACAGGACCAGATCGACGTCTACTTCAGCACCTTCGCCAAGGCCATGTCCGGCTTCGGGGCCTTCGTCAGTGCCGATAGGGACATCATCGAGTTCATGCGCTACAACCTGCGCAGCCAGGTCTTCGCCAAGACCCTCTGCATGCCCATGGTGAAGGGCGCCCTCGTCCGCCTCAAGCTCCTCCGCGAGCAGCCCGAGTTGCGGGAAAAGCTCTGGAAGAACGTCCACCACCTCCAGAACGGCCTCCGCGAAGCCGGCTTCGACATCGGCAACACCGGTGCCTGCGTGACGCCCGTCTTCCTGAAGGGCAGCATCTACGAGGCCGGCGCGCTGATCTACGACTTGCGCGAGACCTACGGCATTTTCTGCTCCGTGGTCCTGCCGCCGGTCATCCCCAAGGGACAGCTGATTCTCCGCCTCATCCCCACCGCCGAGCACACCGAGGCCGACATCCAGGAGACCCTCGACGCCTTCAAGGCCGTCCGCAATAAGCTGGAAGACGGTAGCTATGAGAAGGTGGGGGAGATGTTCCGGGCGGGGGAGATTAACGTGGTTTAGGGAGTTCGCACCGCAGATGGCGCAGATTCTTTTCGCAGATTAGGCGCAGATTTTCAGTCGCTGACGCTCCTGGATGGCCCGCCGTTGGTTGCGTTCAGAGGTGGCGATTTCGTGCGGTTTCCAGTATATAGCGCCTGATGCCTTGCTGCATATTCGTGACGTTGAAGTTCATCAACAGACCGACAGGCTTGTTGGCTAGTCTCAGATACGTCAGGAGTTGTGCGGTGTGGATTGGAATCAGTTCTTCCACAGCTTTTAGTTCCACGATGACTTCGTTTGCTACCAGCAAGTCGATCCGGTACCCCACATCGACCTTGATCTCGTCGTAAATAAGCGGCAGGGCAACCTGCTGCTGCACCGCATACCCCTGCTTACTTATTTCGTAGTGGAGACATTTCTCGTAAGCGGATTCGAGCAGTCCTGGGCCAAGCCGACTGTGAACAGTAAAGGCAGCCCCGCGGATAGCATAAGTGAGTTCGTTTCGATCCATAACGCAATGATCGAACCGCTCACTCCACTATGGGTGGAGTAGCGTTAAATCTGCGAAAATAATCTGCAGTGAACTCAGTAGCGCCACCCCATAAGATCAGCCCCCGCAGGCGCCAACTCCGAAACCTTACCCGCCCACTTGGGAATGTACAGCTGGTGGTACCGCAGCCGGCTGATCGCATTCGGCTGGGTAGGGTCGCCGTTCCAGCAGTGCTCGGCCCGGTCGCCGTAGGTGACCTCGCCGCCGAAGTCGTGGGCCCGCAGGAATTTCTCGGTGAGGTAGACGGCGTTGTTGAGGTAGTAGTTGTCCATGTCGCCGACGTAGATGTTGACCTTGCCCTTCAGCTTGGGGCCGAGGGTCGACCAGTCGCGCTCCATGATGTGGCGGAGGTCGTAATGTTCCTTCCAGTATTCGGCGACCTCCGGATCAATGCGACCAGAGACCTTGTCCCAGATGCGCCGGGGGTAGCCGTTGTCGCCGACCGGACTATACACCGCCTCCCAGATGTCGAATTGCTGGCCGCTGCGGCTGTGGTCACCGAGTACGAGCTCGCGCATGTTCATTTCCTCCACGGTACTCGACACGTGGCCGAGGCTGTCGCGGTGGCCGGGGCGCGGGGTACGCTTGTACCGGCTGTCGAGGTGGTAGGCGTTGGCGTCCGCGTAGAGGTCCACGGTGGTGTAGGCGCGAAAGTCGATGGGATCGGGGCAGGCCGCATAGCAGGTGCCGTAATCGTCGGGGTAGAGTACCTGCACCGCCAGGGCTTCCCAGCCCCCGGTGCTGCCGCCGTAGACGAAGCGGGCCCAGCCCTCGCCGATGCCGCGGAACTGCCGCTCGATCTCGGGAATCAGCTCGTAGGTAATGGCGTCGCCGTAGGGGCCCAGGTTCTCGGAATTGACGGCGTAGCTATCGTCGTAGTACGGATTGGCGTGCTGGATCTCGATGGCGATGACGCGGGGGAAGTCGGGGCCGGTCCACTGCTTGTAGAAGTCGTAGGCCTCCTGCTCCACCACCCGGTTGTAGCAGTCGATCCCGAAACGGGCGCTGTACTGGCAGGGCTCCGATTCGTCGGGCGGGGTAGTGCGCCAGCCGCCGAAGTCGTCCGGAAAGTGCCCGTGCATGACGGCCAGGGGGTACTTCACGTCGGGGTGTTCGGCCCAGCCCTCCGGCAGCAGCACGTGGGCACCGAGGTACATGTCGCGGCCCCAGAAGTCACTCAGCAACTTGGAGCGGATCTTGATGTGCTTGACGTACTTCGTGTCCTCCGGCTCTGTAATCTCGGGGATGGCCTGGTCGAAGGCGAGCGCGACGGGAGCGGACCGGTCCTCCGTGATCGTGATCTCCACCGGGGTGCTGATCAGGTTACCGGGCGCGCGGTTCCACTGCTGGCCTTCGCCGCGGTCCATGGGCAGCTGTACGGTATGGCCGTCGCTGCGGACGAACGTCTCGTACTTGTGCAGCAATACCTGGGCCCGGTAGGTACCGGACGGCAGGTTCTCCGTGGACACCATGGGGTAGCCGCGGTCGCCGGCATCGACGGTCACGCTGGTGCCGGGTTGCCAGCCGGTCACGTTCTTTCCCCACGCCAGTTGGGTCTCCGGGCCGTCGGTGAGCTGGAAGCGCGGTTCGGTGTCCGTGGTATCGGACGAGAGCAGCAGCAGCAAGCGCCCGTCGAGGGCACGGTCGGCCAGGCTTTCCGGCAGGGTGACGGTAAAGGTCGTCTGGGCGCGGACGCAGGTGCCGGGCAAAGCGGCAAGGAAGCAGAGGAGTAGGCTACGCATACCGGAAGATAGCGCAACGATCGGTTACAGCAGCACCTCGCGGTACAGGATGGGCTCCTTATACTCCTTTCTGAGGGTGTAGCGGATCACGTCGAAGGCCGTCACGACGCCCTTCAGCTTTCCATCGATATTCACGACGGGCAGCGTCTTGAAGCGGCGGTCCATGAAGAGCTCGGCAGCGGTGCCGACCTTGTCCTTCGGGGAGAGTTTGACGACGTGGATATTCATCACCTCGGCTACCGAGCGGGCTTCGCTGTCGAGGTTGCGGCGGCAATCGCGCCACATATCGTAGGAGGTGATCAGGCCCAGCAAATGCCCCGCTTCGTCCACTACGGGGAGTTGCTGAAGTTGGTTGCGTAGCATAAGCTTGGCTACTTCGCCGACGGACTGATTAGGGTAGGCGGTAACGACATCCGTCGACATGATCGTCCGCACTGCTTCATTCATCATGAGCTAAAGGGTTTGCGGCTTTCTGGGGGTTGTACAAGATACACATTTGTCGGCAATCCGGGGCCACAACATATCCGCCCCCCCCTGCGTACAAGCCCAAAGCCTTCCGCACATGGATCCCCTCCGCGCCATCTACCTCGCCGCCGCCTGCCTGATCCTCCTCGGAGTGGTCCTGAGCTGGCAGACCGACGAGGTCTACACCTGGCTCATGCTGCTGCCCGCCGTGGCCGCCGCGGGGGCGTATGCTATTGCGCCCCAGCTGCGGTGGGCGTACTGGAAAAAGAACCCGCCCGACCTGCCCACCGGTGTGGCCCCCCTGCTCGACCGCTTCCCCCTCTACCGGGCCCTGGGCCTGGGGGGCAAGCGGGAGTTCCGCCGCCGCACCTTCCTGATCCGCGAGAACACCGAATTCACCGGCCTGGCCATCGAGAAGATTCCCGCCGACATCAAGCTGATGGTCGCCGCCTCGGCCGCTACGGTCACCTTTTACCGCGAGGAGTTCCTGATCCCCGGCTTCGAGAACGTGGTGTTCTACAAGCACTTATTCCCGACGCCCGCCCATGAGCGGCTGCACGCCTCGGAGCTGTACCCCGAAGACGGAGTAGCGATCTATACCCTCAACTACCTCATCCGCTCCGTCGTGGAGCCCGACAAGTACCTCCAGCTCGGGATCTACGAGTACGCCCGGGCGCTGTTCTACACGGCTCCTACCGTTCGCGAGGCGCTCGTCGCCCATACCCTGACCTACGAAGAGGTACACCAGCTCACCGGCTTTTCCGAAGCCGCCCTGAAGGGATTTATCGGTCTCGACGAGCTCGACCGGACCGCCATTACCGTCACCCTTTTCCACAGCCACGCCCCGGCCTTCGCTACCCGCTACCCGGAGCAGCTGGCGGGCATCCTACGGGTATTCCCCCTGCCGGAAGGCAGCTGACCGGCCCAAATTCCGTTACTTCACTCCTCCTATGGAAGACCCCAGCACCCGCGACCCCGCCGCTGACCTCAGTCCGGAAGACCGCAGCCGCCTTCGCGACCTGTGTGCCGCGGCCGATCGCATCCGCGAGGAAGTCGGCCGCCTGATCGGTGGGCAGCGGGAGCTCATCGATATGCTCATCGTTGCCCTCCTCGCCGGAGGCCACGTACTGGTGGAGGGAGTGCCCGGCATCGCCAAGACCCTTACCGCCCGCCTCATCGCCAAGACGGTCGAGGCCCACTATCGCCGCATTCAGTTTACCCCCGACCTGATGCCGAGCGACGTCACGGGCACCACCGTGTTCAATGCCTCCGACGGCCGCTTCACCTTTAACCGGGGCCCTATTTTCGGCAACCTCATCCTCATCGACGAGATCAACCGGGCCCCGGCCAAAACGCAGGCGGCCCTGTTCGAGGTGATGGCCGAGCAGCAGGTCACGGTTGACGGCACCACCCACCTGCTGCCCGACCCCTTCTTCGTGATCGCCACCCAGAACCCCATCGAGCAGGAGGGTACCTACCGCCTCCCGGAAGCCCAGCTGGACCGCTTCCTCGTCCGCCTGGTCGTCGATTACCCGGATCAGGAGGAAGAGCGCACCATTCTCTACCGGTTCCGCAGCGATTTCCGGCAGCGGCAGCAGGAGGACGTCCAGCCGGTACTGACCCGCGCCCTTGTCGCCGAGTACCGCGAAGTCGTGGAAAAGCTGTTCATCCGCGACGAACTCCTCGATTACATCGCCGCCGTGGTGCACCGCACCCGCACCCATCCGGACCTCTACCTCGGGGCCAGTCCCCGCGCCTCACTGGCGATCCTGCGCCTCGCCAAGGCCGTCGCCGCCCTGGCCGGCCGCGACTTTGTGACCCCCGACGATATCCGGCAGGTGGCCTTCCCCGCCCTCAATCACCGCATCATCCTCACGCCCGAGCGGGAGATGGAGGGATTCGGGACGCGGGACGTGATCGAGGAGATTTTGCTGGGGATCGAGATTCCGCGGTAGGGGGTGAGTAAAAGAGAATGGACCACAGAGACACGGAGGTCCACGGAGACGTTCTTGGCGTGGTCTGGGGTATAGGAATGCTAACCAGGAGCAGATTTGATCGGCCTGAGAGAGACGGAGGTCGACGGTGCTAATTTGCTCGTGCGCCCACGTTTCAAATTATGAATCGCTCTATTCCGTCTTTCATGCGGGCTACGTGAAAGTTGAGCAGTAAGCCTATCCTCACCCCACTTAGGCGCATATAGGTCAGCAATTGTGCCTGATCCAGCGGGGTGAGTTGTTTGACGGCCTTCAGTTCCAGCACCACCTTATTTTCCACCAGGAGATCCATTCGATAGCCCGTTCCAAGTTCGAGTCCGTCATACGTTACCGGTAGAGCCTTTTGGCGTTCTACGCTTAGGCCATCCTTTTTTAGTTCATGTGCCAGACAAAGCTCATAAATAGACTCCAGTAAGCCCGGGCCAAGCTGAGTGTGCACATTAAACGCCGCCCGCCGAATCCGGTAGGTCAGTTGGTTCAGTTCGTTCATTTTCTCTAAGTCGAACTCAAGTTAGGTCAACTAAGATAAACTAACAAATTGTTTGATGAATAAATTCAGGATGCTCCTGCTTACGAACAATCAGCACCTCTGTGGTCCTCCGTATCGCGGTGGTGAATCTTCCCTATGTGGACACCAACCCATTCACTCCGCGGTAAAGGCCAAGACCACCTTAGCCATACGCCGGCTGTTCACGCCCAGGTCGCTATGGCCCACCCGGCTGGCGCTGCGGTAGTCGATCACCTTCTTAGCCGGATCGATGATGAACTCCACGTCGTCGGTGTAGGGAATCGGCCAGGTCTTGAAGGTGTAGTGAAGGTAGTTGCCCTCCTCGCTTTCCAGCTTGCTGCGGGACATGTCGCCGATCACCCGCTTGAGTTTGGCCCTGGCCTCCTCCGCCGTGCCGGTGAAGGGAATCGGATCCCGCTTCTTCTTGGGTTGGGTACTCTGGGTACTTACGCAGTTGGGCGATTCGGGGCAGGGTTTGAGCATCATATCGGTAGCGGCTTTAGGGTGGACAAGTGCGGTCAGGACCGCATTGTTCGCCCGGCCGGCGGGCAGCATCTGTATGTTGCTCGGGAGGAGGTGGGCGCGGGCATTGCTGCCGCGGAGTTCCCCGTCGGGATTCGCCCCGTAGCGCGAGCCGGGCCAGGCGGCGGGGCGGTGGCCGGCGATGGTTTCCCAGTAGTCCTGGGGGTCATTCTGGTGGTTGCAGCTGCCGAAGGCGATGGTGAGTACGCTGTCGGAGATCATCACCGGGCCAACGGAGTAGGGGAGTATAGCGGAGGATCGCCTGGCCTGGAGGTAGAAGTAACCGAGCACGATAAGCCCGACGACCAGTGCGACCATCCGGGCCCTACGCATACCGCCGGCGGACCAGGTCAATGAATTCCCGGGCGGTTTCCTGGCGGTCCTCATCCGCCCAGTGGTGCCGTTGCGCCAGATCGACGAGCTGGGGCTTGGCATTGGAGAAGCTGCCCTTCAGGTTCAGGTCCTTGAGTGCCCGATTGAGCTCTTCGTTGGAGGCGAAAAGGGCATTCGAGAAGAGTACCCGGTTGTTGATGCTGAGCGCCCGCGTCAGGTCACTGACCTTTTGCTGGATGCGGCGGCTCAGGCCGTTGGTCTCGTTCTCCTTGAATAGCGCCTCTACATCCGGACTCGCGTTGGGCCGGGGTGCCGGCTGGGGAGGGTTCGGAGTGGGTCGGGTATACTCTGGTTCGATCCGCGCGGTGTGGGCCGCATAGGCCGGGGCGGGCGGCGGCGGGACGGGCACGGTGGGTACCGGCGGCGGGGGCACGGGTTCCGGGGCGCGGGGCGCGGGTGCAGGAGCCGGAGGCGTGGGACCCGGGGCGGGATCGGGGGCGGGGGGTGGAGCAGGCGGCAGCGGGGCGGGGGCGGGCGTCGCAGGCGGCTCGGGGACGGGCGTTTCCTTCTTGGTTCTCGTTTCGGCCATTGCAGTGCCGAAGTGGAGGTAGATATCGTAGACCTCCCGGAGGTAGCCGAGCATCAGGTCCCGCTCCAGGCGCGAGGGGCCGGCTTCATCCTTGTCGAGCTGCAGGCTGTGGTGCAGCGCGGTGATGCGGCTGATGAGTCGGTCTGCTTTCGATTGGGACATAGACTAGCTTTATGTTTGATACCTTCGACCGCCAAAATACGGCGGCGCTTATGTTTTTAGAACCTCACTTTAGCGGTCAACGCAGTGGCTGGTTGGAAGTTATCTGCGGATCGATGTTTTCGGGCAAGACCGAAGAGCTGATCCGCCGACTCAAGCGCGCGCGCATTGCCGGTCAGCACGTCGAGGTCTTCAAGCCCAGCGTCGATACCCGCTACGACGTCGACAACGTCGTTTCCCACGACAGCAACTCCTTCGTAGCCACCCCCATCACCCGCTCCGCCACCCTCCTGGAGGTACCGGACGACGTCACCGTTATCGGGCTCGACGAAGCCCAGTTCTTCGACCCCGACGTTGTCAGGCACGCCCAGGATCTCGCCCACCGCGGCAAGCGCGTCATCATCGCCGGCCTCGACATGGATTTCCGCGGCAAGCCCTTCGGCCCCATGTCCGACCTCCTCGCCGTCGCCGAGTACATCACCAAGGTCCACGCCATCTGCTCCCACTGCGGCAACCTGGCTACCCACTCCTACCGCCTCACCCCGGATACCAATACCGTCGTGCTCGGGGAGAAGGACCTCTACGAGGCGCGGTGCCGGAAATGCTTCCGGATGGGGAATATGTTGGATTTGAGGGGAAGGAGGGAATGAAGGATTGAGGGATTGAGGGATTGAGGGAAGGAAGGAATGAGGAGATACCGATTGTGTTTTTGGTGCTGTTTTTTGGGAACCGGTATTGGCGATGTTCGATCAGGCGGCGATCCTTATGCCCCAGTTTATATTGGCCCCTCTCCTTGGAAATCTGGCGTGAGTAATCGGTGCCTGTTGCCAGGTTGGGGCGCTAAACGTAGCGGTAGAACTACTGAACCATTGTTTTTAGCTGTTTCTACGGGATTGCCGGTGTAGCGTATTGACGAACTTCCTTAACCTATGACGCCGTTCGCCGACCCGAAGCCCCCTCTCCCTTACCAGATTCCTCCATCCCAACTAAAAAAGCGAAAATAGAACCGCCCCCCCTCAATCCCTCATTCCCTCCCAACTTCAATCCTTCACTCCCTACTCAAAATAAGTCCGATAATAAGGCCACCACTCCCGCAGATACCGCACCAGCAGGGCGATGCCCACGACGGCCAGGCCCATCAGCACGAAGCGGGTGGCGCGGGCGGTTTCGCGATTCTTTTGTCCGCGGCCCTTATAGCGATGGCGGGTAGACTGCTTTCCCATGGGGTGAAGGTAGGCTTCCTCAGAAATCCAGTTCGATGGTGTCGCCGGGCTTGATGCCTCCCTTGTCGTCCTTACCGTTCTGCCTGGCCCGGTCGTCCGTGCCCTTCACCGGTGCTTTTTCCCGGGGCACGAAGGGGTCGTTCAGTTCCTTCACCGAGAGCAGCTTGCCGTCGTAGAGGCGGTTGCCGAGCGATTTCCAGCCCTTGACGTCGATGAATTCGTCGAGGCGTACCGTCTTCTCCACCTTCTCCCGCTTTTCGCGCCAGGCGTAGCTGATCTCTGGCTGCGGGTGTACGCTGGCGAAGTACAGCTTGCTCTGCTTGTGGTCGGTGAGGAAGTTGAAGGCCTGTCCGGGAGAGCTGGTCTCGATGTTGAATCGCTTGACCAGGGTCACGCCGCGCTCGCCTTCGAAGTAGACCGCAGTGACCACCATATCGTCCTCGTACTTGCCCACGAAGTAGAGGTTATTGGGGTCGTAGCGGCGGGTGAGATCGAGTTCCTCGCGTTCGTAGCTGCCGTCCTGGTAGAGGGCCAGGATGTAGTCGCCGGTATCGAAGCCGCCGAGGAACTGCCCGCGCTCGTCGAGGTTGAGCCGTCCGCTGACCGTGTCCATCCACACCTTCATGGCGCCGAGGGTACTCTTACCCACCTCCTTGAGGGTCACCTTGCGGAGGGGGTAGCGGGTCATGATGTTGCCCGCCGCGCTGCGGCTCTTGATGGCGAGATCGGCGAAGTCGAAGTCGAAGTTCTTCTGCCGGGCCTTGGCCGACTGGCTGAGCTGGGAGGTGATGGTCTCCGCTTCGCCGTTGGGATTGGCGCTGAAGTACAGGAGCTTGGAGCCCTTCGCGCCCTTGGTCAGGTCGTACTCCCGGTCGCGGGTGATGGCCGTCACGTTGAAGCGCTTGGCCATGGACCGGCCGGTTTTGCCGTCGAGGTACACCAGGTTGTAGGTGGTGCGCTCGTCGCCCTTCTTCCAGACGTTGACGTGGATGATGTCCTTGCCCACAAAGGTCTTGTCGTCGATCCGGGTGACGACCAGGGTGCCGTCGCGGCGGAACACGATGATGTCGTCAACGTCGGAACAGTCGCAGACAAATTCCTCCTTCTTCAGGCCCTGGCCCACGAAGCCTTCCTTCCGGTCGACGTACAGCTTGGTGTTGTTGGCGGCTACGGCGGAGACCTCGACCTTCTCGAAGGTGCTGATGATCGTCTTGCGCTCCCGGCCCTTGCCGTATTTGTCCAGCAGGTTCTGGTACCAGGCGATGGCGTACTCCGTGAGGTGCTCCAGGTCATGACGCACCTGCGTGAGCTCCTCCTCGAGCTTGAGCATCAGTTCGTCGGCCTTGAAGCTGTTGTACTTCGAGATGCGCTTGATGCGGATCTCGGTAAGGCGGGTAATGTCCTCCTCGCTGATATCGCGCAGCAGCTGGAGACGCTTGTCGTTCTTGCCGACTTCGTCGTTGGGCTCCCGGACGTACTTCTTCAGTCCCGCGTAGATCAGGTCGATGACCTCCTCGAAGCTCTCGGCTTCCTCGATGTCGCGGTAAATTCGCTTTTCGATAAAGGTCTTCTCCAGGCTGGCGAAGTGGATCCTTTCCTCGAGCTCCTTCTGGCGGATGAGGAGTTCCTGCCGCAGCAATTCCTTGGTCTGCTCGGTGTTCACCTGCAGGATGTCCTCCACGCCGATGAAGTGCGGCTTGTCGCCGTCGATGATCACGCAGGCGTTGGGGGAGACCGAGAGCTCGCAGTTGGTAAAGGCGTAGAGGGCGTCGATGGTGACGTCGGGACTCACGCCCGGTGCCAGTTCGATCAGCAACTCCACCTCGGCGGCGGTGTTGTCGACCACCTTTTTGATCTTGATCTTGCCCTTGTCGTTGGCCTTGATGATGCTGTCGATAAGTGTCTGCGTTGTCATCCCATAGGGGATCTCCCGGATGGCGATGAACCTGCTGTCGATCTTCTCGATGGTCGCCCGGATCTTGAGGCGCCCGCCGCGCCGGCCGCTCTGGTAGTCGCTCACGTCGACCGTCCCGCCCGTCGGGAAGTCGGGGTAGATCTTCACCTCCTTGCCCTCCAGCACCTTGATGCTGGCCTTGCACAGCTCGATAAAGTTGTGGGGCATGATCTTGGTGCTCAGCCCTACGGCGATGCCCTCCGCGCCCTGGGTGAGCAGCATGGGGAACTTCATCGGCAGGTTTACCGGTTCCTTCTTGCGGCCGTCGTAGCTCAGTTGCCACTCGGTCGTCTGGGGATTGAAGACGACGTCCAGCGCAAACTTCGTCAGCCGCGCCTCGATGTAGCGGCTGGCGGCGGCAGAGTCGCCCGTCAGGGTGCTGCCCCAGTTGCCCTGGGGGTCGATGAGCAGGTCCTTCTGGCCGAGGTTGACGAGCGCGTCCCCGATAGCGGCGTCGCCGTGGGGGTGGTACTGCATGGTCTGCCCGATCACGTTGGCCACCTTGTGGTAGCGGCCGTCGTCCATCTCCTTAAGGGCGTGGAGGATGCGGCGCTGCACGGGCTTCAGGCCGTCTTCGATGGCGGGCACGGCCCGCTCCAGGATAACGTAGCTGGCGTAATCGAGGAAGTAATCCTCGTACATTCCCTTCAGTCCGGTGACCTCGCCGTTCGTTTCTATTCCGTGTTGGTTTTCCATCTGCTGCTTTCGCTAAAACTTTCCCCAGGGGCTCTTCCCCGGTGACCTTGCACCTGCGTTCCCGCCTTGGCCCCCCCCCCAACCCCCACCACCACAACGGCGAGCACCCCCACCAAAAAAAGGAATAAAAAAGAAACAACAACGCAGGCTAACG
>JBBSPZ010000013.1:0-71636 GCA_038258275.1 Chitinophagales bacterium
ACCGGCGGCTTCCTGACGCGATTGTGAAGGATCGCTTACTTACCCGTCATGACCTCGAGGCCGGTGAGGGCCACGCGGATGTGCTGGGAAAGCTCGTCGCGGTGCCCCTGCACGAGCAGGTCGCTGCCGGGCTTGCCGGCTGCAAGGGACTGCTCGATCGCCTTCAGGTTGGCGCGGGCGCCGGCCTTTACGTCGGCCGTCACTTCCTCGTCGGTCAGCAGGGCGGTCAGGGCATCTACGTAGGCGGCCTGCAGGGTGCGTCCGTAGTTGCTGTTGGTGTTCGAGGTAGTGAAGACGCCGCCGCGGGTGTCGTTCATGAGGTCCATGATTCCGTAGGCATCCGGGCTTAGCGCGTGCTGCTCGGCCAGGCGGTTCAGGCGGTCGTCGTTCATCAGGGTACTTAGGGCACTGGTCTGAAGGCCGGCGATCTTCTCGGATACGCCGCTGGCGGAGATGCGCTGGAGGATAGCCTCGTCGATCAGCCACTCGGGCGTAGTGAAGATCTGCTCGTTGATGAATTTCACGGCAGCCTGCTGCTTCTCCTTACTGACGGTCTCGTAGACGATCTTGTTCTCGTCGCTGGTCCGCTGCCACTCATATACGGAGGCCACGTTGCTGGCTACGTGACCGGTGTAGCGGCGCAGCTGGCCGATGACGTTGTCGTAGAGCTCTTCGAGATTATCGAAATACTTGCCGTCCTCGGCGGTCCACTCGGTGAGTTTCGGTACGATCCGCTTCAGGTTGGCGATGCCGAGGGTGGAGGCGAGCACGGCGTCGTCGCCGATGTCTTCCGTCTGGGCGCTGGCATCGTAGCCGTCGCGGGTCTGGCGGCCGTAGCGGTAGATGGGGTCATCGGCCTTCTCCTTGACCATGGCGTCCAGCACTTCCTTTTCGTTGCCCTCGGGGATGGGCAGGTAGCCGTAGCGGATGGCGTAATAGTCATATGGACCGATCTTCGGCATGATGCCGGCACCTTCGTCCTCGGGCTGGGCCACGTAGTTGAAGCGGGCGTAGTCCATAATGCTCGGTGCCACGCCGTTCTCCTGCACGAAGCCGGGGGTACGCAACTGGGTTACGGTGTAGGCCGGACTGCTGCCCATGTTGTGGGGGAGGCCCAGTGTATGTCCTACCTCGTGGGCGGCCACGAAGCGGACCAGCTTGCCCATCACTTCCTTTTCAAACTTGGGGGTACGGGCTTCGGGGTTCACGGCGGCGGTCTGGATCAGGTACCAGTTGCGCAGCAGGTTCATCACGTTGTGGTACCAGATGATGTCGCTTTCGAGGATCTCACCGGTCCGCGGATCATGGACGTGGGGTCCCTGGGCATTCTGGATCTCGGTGGTCACGTAGCGGATCACGCTGTACCGCACGTCCTCGGGGCTCCAGTCGGGATCTTCTTCCTTCGTAGGCGCGTCCTTGGCCATGATGGCATTCTTGAAACCGATGGCTTCGAAGGCCTTCTGCCAGTCCTCGACGCCTTGCTTGATGTAGGGGGCCCAGTCGGCGGGGGTGGCGGGGTCGATGTAGTACACAATGGGCTTCTTCACGTCCACGAGCTCGCCGCGCTTCCAGGCTTCCATGTCCACCGGTTCGAGGCGCCAGCGGGTGATGAAGCGCTGCTTCTCGGCGCGCTGGGCGTCGAGGCCGTAGTTGGTCTGTTCGATGCTGAAGTAGCCGACCCGGGGGTCGGATTCCCGCGGCTCCATTTTCTCGGCGGGCAGCAGGATGAAGCTCTGGTTCATTTCTATGGAGAGGGTACCGGTCACCTGGTTGTCGGGAAGATTATCACCCTTATAGGTAAGGACGTGGCGTACTTCCACGTTACCCGGAAAGGCCTTGACCGACATAATGAGGCTACGGTCCTTATCCAGGCCCTTGATGCCGAATTCCTTGCGCTCCTCGTCGTCCATCGCGCCGATCATCGGCTCGTCATTGACGAAGAAGGGGGTGACGTCGGCGACTACGGAGGCACTGTCCTTGCCGTAAGCCGCGATGTCGAAAGCCGCCACGATGGGCTCGTAGTTGTTGTTCTTGACCGATTGGTACACCGGCAGGTCGGGGCTCGCCACGCTGTTGAAGCTGACACTCCGCAGCAGCAGTTTCTCGCCATGCTTTTGCCAGCGGACGACCTGCTGCGGCCGGCTCTTCATACCCGCGCCGCCGAAGTTGAGGCCCTTGACGTGTCCGCTGATGCGGCTTACCACCAGGATCTCCTCCTCCAGCAGACTCATCGGCAGCTCGAAGTACGTTTTCCCGTCTTTCATGATGACGCCAAAGAGCCCTTCCTGGGTCTGCGCGTCCTCGACGAGGTCTTTATAGGAGTCCTTATCTTCTTTGTCGGACTTTTCGGTTTTCTCCTCGTCATCCTGTGCATGCAGGGAATTCAGGGCGGGCACGCAGGTGCAAAGTAAAAGGAGGAAAAGTAGAGGGATACGGGTCATACAGTTAGTTTGGGAGTGGTTTTAGTAAGTAGGGTATAAGATTTAGCTTGTAGCGTATGGCTTGTAGCGTATAGCGTAGCGCCTGCTGAGCGGGCCTATAAGCTATAAGCTATAAGCTATACGCTATACGCTACATGCTATACGCTCAATACTACCGGTTAGGTTGCGGAGTAGTGCGGAGGTAATCCTTAATCACCGTATGTCCCTTGGGGAACTTGTCGGGGATGTCTTCAGTCTTGATGCTGGGGCTGACGACGACGTCTTCTCCTTCCTTCCAGTCGACGGGGGTGGCTACGCTGTAGTTGTCCGTAAGCTGGAGACTGTCGAGGACGCGCAGTATTTCCTGGAAGTTGCGGCCGGTGCTGGGCGGGTAAGTGAGGGTGAGGCGCACCTTGTGCTGGGGGTCGATGATGAAGACCGAGCGGACGGTGTGCTTGCTGTCGGCATTGGGGTGCATCATATCGTAGGCCTCGGCGATCTTTTGGTCGTGGTCGGCGATGATGGGGAAGTTCATCGTGACGTGCTGGGTTTCCTCGATGTCCTTCACCCAGCCCATGTGGCTCTGTAGGTCGTCGACGCTGAGCGCGATCACCTTGGCATTGCGCTGCTCGAAGTCTTCCTTGAGGGCGGCGGTACGGCCGAGCTCGGTGGTACAGACGGGCGTATAGTCGCTGGGGTGGCTGTAGAGCACGACCCACTGGTCGCCGGCCCAGTCGTAGAAATTGATGTCGCCTTCGGTGGTCTGGGCGTCAAAATTGGGGGCGGTATCTCCTAGTCGTAATGGCATGTCGTTGGGTGAATTGGTTGAAAAAATGGTAACAAGCGAAGTGCTGCGTGGTTGTCGCCCGGAAGCTGTATCGCCCCGGGCGGGCAAATTGGGTTCGGCTCACTTATACCAAGGCGCGCAAAGTTTCGTATCATTAACCTACGTTGACCAACATCCGGCCTGCCCCCTCATTCGCTTAATGGACAGCATGCTGCGCTTCAAACCGTTTTTACTTTCCGTTCTCCTCTGCTGCGTGACCCTTTCGGTTGCCGCCCAGGAGTTTCCCTATTCCCTCGACTGGCGCCGCGAGGCCACCCTCCTGGGCATCGGCGGAGGGCTGAGTATAGGCAGCCACCTCGCCGAGCGCCACCTCTACGGGCTCACGTCGCAGCAGATGAACGCGCAGCGCCGCAGCGATGTCTGGGTCCTGGACCGTGGCGCCACCCGGCAGCTGTCCGAGGCGCACCGGAACCTCTCCGACGACCTCCTGCGCGGCGCCATGCTCGTCCCCGCCACCCTGTTTCTCCACCGGCCGGCCCGCAGCAAGGTCCTGGTGATGGGCGTCCTGCTCGCCGAGACCATGTTGCTCAACGACGGACTGACGAAGGCCACCAAGGTGCTGGTGCGCCGCAACCGTCCGCTGACCTATAATCCCGCCTTCGCGCCGGAAAGCCGCACGGCCAACGATGCGCGGCAGTCCTTTGTCTCTGGGCATACCTCGAATACCGCGGCCCTGAGCTTCTTTACCGCCAAGGTGTTTCACGATTTGCATCCCGGCAGTCCCTGGCGGCCGGTAGTGTGGGCCGGCGCCGCGGCCATCCCCCTCGCCACCGGATACGCCCGCTACCGGGCCGGCAAGCACTTCCCGACCGACATTGCCGCCGGGTATGCCCTCGGGGCGGCCCTGGGCATCCTCATCCCCCAGTGGCACAAAAATGACCGTCAACCCGGGTGGAGCCTGGAAATGGCCGGGAACGGCGTAGGGGTGGCCCTGCGGTGGTAGCCTTCCCTGCACCGGCGTCCCCGCCGCTCCCTATTTTTGTAGGATGGAAAATTACCTTGAGATCAACCGCGAACACTGGAATGAACGCACGGCCGCTCACGTGGGCAGTGCATTCTACGATGTAGAAGGCTGGCTGGCGGGCGGCGACAGTCTCCGCGAGATCGAACTCACCATCTTGCCCCGGGACCTGCGCGGGATGAAGGTGCTCCACCTGCAGTGTCACTTTGGTCTGGATACGCTTTCCCTGGCCCGACGGGGAGCCGAGGTGACCGGGGTGGACCTGAGCGATGCGGCCATCGGGGTAGCCCGCGAACTAGCCGCTCGCTCTAAGCTCACCGACCGCTTCATCAACTGCGACCTGTATTCCCTGCCGGAACACCTGAAGGACCGGTTTGACCTGGTCTATACTTCCTACGGCACCATCGGCTGGCTGCCGGACATCGGGCAGTGGGCGGCGATCGTCAGCCGGTACCTGAAGCCCGGCGGGCGCTTCGTGTTCGTGGAGTTCCACCCCTTCGTCTGGCTGTGGAATGAGGACTGCACCGCCATCAAATACCCCTATTTCGGCGGGGAGCCCATCGTGGAGGAATCGCAGGGCAGCTATACCGACAACAGCGACACCGTGCGCAGTAAGATGATCAGCTGGGACCATCCGGTCAGCAACGTCCTCAATGCCCTGTTGGCGCACGGACTGGAGTTGAGGAGCTTTCGCGAGTACGATTATTCCACCTACGACTGCTTTCCCGCCACCGTACAGGTCGGGGAGCAACGCTGGCAACTCCGTCAGTTGGCCGGGCTTATTCCGATGACGTACTCGCTGGATATGGTAAAGCGGTGAGGGAAAGGTGCACTTCACCAGGGCGGGCTGCGTTAGGGAAACCAGCCAAGCCTTTTCCGCGTATGCCATTCCGCTTTTTATTGTTCTTTTTTCTGTTCGGCTTAGGTGCCTGCCAAACGGCGCAGACGCCGGTGCGGGTGGGAGAGAACGAGGGGCTAGAGCTGCCCCAGGTCATTAAAGCGACCGCCTGGGAATGCATCTCCTGTCAGGAACCCCTGAAGCAGGGGGACGGTTACGTGCTAGCCACGGTCTGGACGGCCACCCGCATCAGGGATGACCGGCCCGTGGTGAAGCTGAGGTCGAATACCCGGAACCGCGGCTACCGGTTTGCCGCCCTGGAGTATGCTACCGAGGGCGGGGTCGGAAACGGCAACGAGCGGTACCTCCAGGCCTATGCAATAGGGGAGAAGAACGACACCAGCCGCGTACCGCTCCTCTACCTGGGGCGCGGAGTGAAGGGTAAAGTCCTGATTCCGATAGAAGCGATGGAATCGATCCGGGAGATCGGCATTCTGAAAACTAACGGGGGTAACACCTATGCCAGGACGACGCGGGAAAAGCTCCGGTTCTACGGAGTGACTTTCCTGAGGGAGGGAGCTAAAAAACCCGGGCACGCGGAAGCGGCCGATAGCTGGCTGGCCCGGCAGATCGTAGGGAGTAAACCGGGCGACACGCTTGATTTCAGGGGAGATACCTTCCTGCTGGAAGGGACCGTCCTGCTGCAGGGAGTGGACGACCTCACCATCCTTGGCGGCACCTTCTACGCCACCGAGCCCCGTTTCAGGAACCGGGGTAACCGGGACGATTTCTTTCGCCTCATCGGCTCGCACAACGTTCGTCTAACTGGACTTTCCATCTTCGGAACGCGGTACGGTGATTACCGCGCCACCCTGGAAAGCGGCGTCGCCTACACCGCACCGCACTGGATCAGCCGGCATTTTGAACCCGGGCACGGCGTAACCAACCGCCTGGACCTGACCGGGAAGGGGAGCGGCACCCTCCGTCTCTACGTGGAGGGGGAAAAAACGCCCTTCCTGACCCGCAACCTGCAGCTTACCGGCGACACCCTACCGCTCTACTTTATCCTGCCCGACCGAAATGCCCGACTCCGCCTCGAATCGAGTCTGCCGGAACTACAGGTTTCCATCTACGGCAAGGTCCTCCACGTCTACGAATCGGAATTTTCCAGCGGAATTTTCATCACCAATGGCTGCCGGGATGTGCAGCTGGTCAACCTCCACGTAGAGACTGTTATGGGCGACGGCCTGCAGATCGACGGTTCCGCCCGCAACACCCGGGCGGAGGGGGTCACGGTTGTCGGGGCTTCGCGCCAAGGGGCCTCCGTCAACGGGGGCGTAGATACGTACCTGGCCGACCTGCGACTGGAGAATACGGGTCGCGCTGGCCTGGACGTAGAGCCGTATTCAAAGGACGACCTGGTCGATGGCTTGACCATCCGCCGCTTGGTGACCGGGAACCACAATTTCACCTCCTTTATTGCCAATAACTGGGGGCAGATTCTGCGCCTTGACCTGGACGGCCTGGAGTCCTTCGGCGAGATGGACGGGACCTGGCTGGGAGGGGCCAACGGGGCGGTCATCCGGAACGTGACCGGCTTCACCTTTGATTTCGACGGTGCGGGCTGCCTGCTCGAAAACCTCGATATCACAGGAACCATCGCGATCGAATCCGGAAAGCCGTACGAAAAGATACCGGGCCTTCAGAGCGGTAACAATACCCTGCGCAACTTCACCCTGCACCGCCGCAACTCCTCCGCTTACTACATCCTGAATACCGGAAACGACGCGACCAACAGCTTCACCAACGGAGTATTGCGCGCAGGCGAGAACTACCGGCTTCTACTCAAAGGGGCCAATACCACTGCCTACCTGCGCGGCAAGGGGCGGCTCGAGAACGTGCGCGTGGAGGACTATGAACGTTACTTTCCGAACATGATCCTCGATGGGCGGCCGACCCGGCCGCTTACATCCAGGCCCGCGGCCCAGGTGCAGGTCGCCGCGCGGTTTGCCCGGCAATCCGCAGATGGAAAACTGGCCGCTGGGCAGAGCTACTACTACCAACTGGCAGTCGTGCCGCGGGGGCAACCGGAGGTTTTGCTGGGGGAACAAAGCGTGACGATACCAAAGGGGCAGAACGTCCTGTTGATTCCGATCAAGGGGCTGGCCGACCCGGCCACTGGGTATGTCTACCACGAGTTCCGCCTGTACCGGGGGACGACTCCGGGTCGTTACGACACCCGCTTCGTCATCACTCCGGATACGGAGGTGTGCGGGCTGAACAACGAGATCAGGGTAACGGACGGCGGCACGTGGCTGACCATGTCGGGCGGGCTGAAAACCAACAGCCGGTTTTTTGGCTACCCGACGAATAAGGACGGGAAATACGAAACGACCTCCGAAACGCTGGTGCCGTAAAACGACAACGCCCCCGGTACCGAAGTGCCGGGGGCGTCAGAAGTGGAGAATACCGGAGTCGAACCGGTGACCTCTTGCATGCCATGCAAGCGCTCTAGCCAGCTGAGCTAATCCCCCTTGGCTATCTAAGCGGTCGCAAAGATAAGCGTCCGTTCCCGACCTGACCAAGCCCACGGCATAACTTTTTACAGGATATTAACACCCCCGCCCCCGCGCCCGCATCATCTTTTACCGGGTGGCAACGTTGTAAGCCTGATTGGTCCGGGCGATTACCCCACTGGGCCGTAACTTTGCACCCGAAGAAAAATAAAAAGCACATGAAGCGCATTCTTACCCTTCTCGCCCTCTTCTCCTGCCTCTCCGTGTCCCTCCAGGCCCAGACAATGGAAACCTCCGCCCAGGTCGCCGCCGTTCCCGCTACCGCGATGACCTTCGAGCAGACCGAGATCGACTACGGCACCATCGTGCAGAACGCCGATCCTTACCGGGTCTTCAAATTCATCAACACCGGCACCGAGCCCCTCATCATCACCAATGCGGTTGGCAGTTGCGGGTGTACCGTTCCTTCCTTCAGTAAGGCACCCGTTGCCCCCGGTGAGACCGGTGAGGTGAAGGTCCGCTACGCTACCGACCGCCTCGGTAAGTTCCGCAAGCGCGTTACCCTGACCACCAACGTGAGCCCGGAGCCCGTGGTCCTCACCATCATGGGCGAGGTACTGGAGAAGCCCGCTCAGCCCGAAGCCGTTCCCGCCGGGGAAGCCGGGATGTTCAACAACGGCAACTAAGTAATCCGACGGTTACTCCAACAGGTGCCCTCTTCCGGTTCGGAGGAGGGCATTTTTTATATTTGGCCATGCAATACCGCCAGCAGAGCTTAGAAACCCTTGCCGCCCGTCAGGGCTATCCCTTCAGTGCCACCGACGAGATCGGGCTGCATCGTCAGCTGGAAGACTTTCGGCTTGCCTCCCGGGGGCACCAGCGAAAGGTGACCAACATCCTGCAGCGGCAGCACGGGCTGGCCGACCACGAGGCATACATCTTCGATTACCACTACCGTTCGTACGGCAATAAGCAGGAGGTGCACCAGACCGTCCTCTTCCTCCAGAGCCAGCAGATCGCCCTGCCGGAGCTCAGCCTACAACCCGAAAAACTGGTTCATAAGCTGGGGGAGCTCTTCGGGGCCCAGGACATCGATTTCGTCCGCTTCCCCAAATTCAGCGGGCAGTACCGCCTGACCGGTGACGACGAAGCGTACATCCGCCACCATTTTTCCGACCAGGTCCTCAATTTCTTCACCCTTCACCGGGGCTGGTCGCTGGAGGGCATTGGTTTCTACCTCATTCTTTACAAAAAAGGTCTCTTGCTTCCCCCCGAGGAAATGGAAGACCTGTACCGGCGGGGGATGGAAGTGTTTCGCTTGCTGTCTACCCGCTCCTGATGCTGAGTCGCAATCCCCTCTTCCGCCCGTTTCCCGACCGCACGTTCGACCGCAGCGTCCTCTTCGGTCACGGGCGCACGGCGGCCTTCGTATTTGTCGCGCTCCTGTTTTTGTTTCCCGTCACCCTGGCGTTGGCCTATGGCCTGGTCACCTTCGTCGTGGCCATCACCTACAGCTACCTTACGGAGCGGTTGGGCGTGCGCCGCAGGGGGGAGCGTTGGACGATGTGGCGGTGGACGCTCGACCAGGCGATCCTGCTCTTTCTCGTTTCCGTCGCCTGCTTTTTACTCCACAACTACACGGTAGGGTGGTCGCTGCTGAACCTGCGGGTGCTCCTGTACATCACCGTGCCCACGGTGCTCGTCGGCCTGCTGCCCATTATCTTCAGCGGGATCGCGGTACAACTGCGGGCCGAGCAGGAATACCAGCGGGTAGCCAGCCGCGTCCAGATCGGTTTGCTAACCGAATCCCCCGTTCCAACCTCCGGTGAAAGCGTTGCCCTGGGCGGGGCCGCGGGGGCAATGGTCGTCCCGGGGCGCATCGTTTACGGCGTCCGCGATGGAGAATCCACGGCCTTGCATGACCTCGACGGAGAAAGTCGCCTGATTGCCCGTCAGCTGAGTCAGGTAGGGGAGGAGCTGTCCGGCAGCGGCGTCATCCGTTGCCACCCCGATTACCTGGTGAATCTGCGCCACCTGGTCGCGGTGTCGGCGAACGCCCAGGGACTGCTCCTGAAGCTGCGGGGGGCGGAAGTGGCAGTGCCGGTGCCCAGGGCCTACTTTCACGTACTGTGAGTCCACTAGCCCCTCCAGGCGTAGGCCCCCAGGGCAAGGCTGCTGATCAGCAGGCCGAAAAATTCGCGGGTGAGCTCTACGTGGGGACTTTCCGCCTTCATTTGACCGGTGATGGTAGGCATGCCTTCCCTGATCCAGACGATGAGGTCCGGCACCAACATCGCCATCCAAACGATCGCCACGGTAAGGGCGACGTAGATCAGCGCCCGCGGCGGCCGGCTGAAGGCGCGCCAGGCGGCAATTACGGCTACCGAACCGTACATCGCGAACCAGATGGGCCAATCCAGATCATTCAGCTGCCAGTACGCGAACAAAAGGAACAGTAGGGTAACTACCAGGTGGAAGTATCTCATATCATAACGATCTCGTAAACTTGCCCCATGAACGCATCCCAACGCAGCCTTAGTCCTGACGGACTCCAACTCTCCGAAATTGTCGCCGGTACCATGACCTGGTGCATCTGGGGCAGTGACTACAACACCACCGAGATGGCGGAGTTGATCGGACACTGCCTAGACCTCGGCATCACTTCCTTCGATCACGCCGATATCTACGGCAGTTACACCACGGAAGAAGCGTTCGGGGCGGCCCTGGCGCAGCACAGCGATACCGTGCGCGATCAGATCCAGCTCATCACCAAGTGTGGCATCCAGCTCGAATCTTCCCACCGGCCGAACACGCGGGTCCACCACTACAATGCCAGCCGCGACCACATCGTCGAATCCGCCGAGCGCAGTCTCCGGAACCTGCGTACCGACTACCTCGACCTCCTCCTCTTTCACCGCCCTGACCCCCTCATGGAACCCGAAGTGATGGCCTCCGCCTTCGCCGAGCTCCACGCGTCCGGGAAGGTGCGCCACTTCGGAGTCAGCAATTTTACCCCGAGCCAGTTCGCTCTCCTCCGTGCCCACACCGATCTGGTAACCAACCAGGTCGAATGCCACCCGCTTCACCCCGATCCCCTCTTCGATGGCACCTACGACCAGTGCCAGTTGCACAGCCTCCGCCCAATGGTGTGGAGCCCCCTCGGCGGTGCCAAGTACTTCAAGGGCGAAGGCACCAACGTGCTGCGCCTCCGCGACAAGGTGCAGGAAATCGGCAAGAAATACGGCGTCGACGAAGACGTCATCCTCCTCGCCTGGTGCCGTAAGCACCCCACCCGCCCCATCCCCGTCGTCGGCACCACCAAGAAAAAGCGCCTCACCAAGTCCCTCAAAGCCGTGGATATCGACCTCGACGTGCAGGACTGGTACGAGATCCTCGAAGCTGGCCGTGGCTACGAAGTTGCGTAGACGGGGTTAGAGACGGCTCGCCGCGCTTGCCGCCGGTAGAGACTCGCTCCGCGAGCGGTAGACGGGCTGCGCCCGGGGTAGAGGCTAACGCTATTAGATCGCCCGTCTACCCCTGCGAAGCCCTCTAACGCCGTAGGCTCTAACGCGAGCGGAGCGAGCCTCTACCCCAGCAAAGCGTCTACCGGCGCAGCCCGTCTAAGGGTAAGCACCGTTACTTCAGGTAATATCCCTACCCGCCCCGGGTACCCCAGGAAGCCCAATCCCCGGTTGACGTAGAGGGATTGCGTACCCTTGCGGTAAAGGCCGGCCCACTGGGTGTAGATATATTGGGCGGGCGACCAGCGGAAGCCGGGGATTTCGACGCCGAACTGGAAGCCGTGGGTGTGGCCGCTGAGGGTGAGGTCGATGTCGGGGTAGTCGGGGCGGATGAGCGCGTCCCAACTGGTGGGGTCGTGGCTAAGGAGGATCTTGATGGCGCAGTCGTCGGTGTTGGCGGCCGCGACGTCGAGGTGGCCGTACTTCGGAAAGCGGAGAACGGCCGACCAGTTCTCAATACCGATCAAAGCGATACGGTGACCATGGATGTCCAGCTTGCGGTGCTCGTCCCGCAGAAGGTCCCAACCGAGGCGAGCGTGGATGTCGCACAGTTGTTGCATGTTGGCAACCTTGGCCTCCTCGGTCGGCCACTGCACGTAGTCGCCATAGTCGTGGTTCCCTAGGATACTGTAAACGCCATGCTTTCCCTTCACGTTTTTAAAAATTTCGATGTAGGGCAGCATCTCCTCGGAGCGGTTGTTGACGAGGTCACCGGTGAAGACCACGATGTCGCCGTTCTCGCGGTTGATCATCTCCACGGCATTCCAGAGGGGCTTGGAGTTGGCCCAGCTGCCGGAGTGCATATCGCTGAACTGGACGATCTTCAGTCCCTCCAGCTCGGGAGGCAGGTTCTTGATGGGAACCTTGGCCGCAAACCGGCGGTAGCGGTAGCCGTTGCGCACCATACCATACGTCAGGGTGACCAGGGGCACCCCGCCGGCGATCAGTCCGGCTGCACTCAGGAAGCGGGAGCGGCTCGTGTCCCGCTCGGTCACGGGGCTTACCTTGTTGACGACCCAGGTTGCCCCCCGCCGCAGGTCGTCGAGAAGCAGAAAGAAGATGACCGGAACCTTGCTGAAGTAGAGGATGAATACGGCCGCCCGGGAGTAGGTTTTTGCAAAATTGGACCAACCCTCGGTGAACTCCGCTACGTTCAGCAGAACAAAGACAAAGCAGAGCAGCGAAAGCCCCCAGTAGAGGACAAACCCCCTCCGGCGGGCCTGCCGGCTATAGGCGGATAACCAGGATCGAAGGGAAAGGAAGGCGTACCCGTCCAGGACCAGCATGAGGACAAGCAGAAAAAGCAGTCTTGACATGGAGGCACTAACAGCCCCCCGGATAAAAAGATGAACCCCCCGTGCAACCCTAACCGCCGGCCGGCGTCCTTTGGTTTACAATCAACATAACCATGACAACTATGCGCACCCTGACCACGCTCTTCCTGCTCCTCTTCGCCTGCTCCCTCTCCGCCCAGGTGGAGGTGAATAACGGCGGCTGGCTCGACCGCTTCTCCGGTGAACGCGTCAAGGGCAACGGCGACCTGATCACCCAGGAGCGCGAACTCGACGGCTTCACCGGCGTCAAGGCCTGCTGCTCCTTTAAGGTCGAGTTGTCGGAGAGCCCCGACTTCAGCGTCCGGGTAGAGGCGGAGAGCAACCTCCAGGAATTTGTAATCACCGAATTACGCGGCAAAACCCTGCAGATCAAGTACCGCGACGACGCCAATTTTAAATCGACGAAAGACATTATGGTGTACGTTTCCCTACCGCTCCTCCGCGGGATCGACGCATCGAGCAGCTCCAACATCAAGGGCACCACCCCCTTCACCGGCGACGATCTTGACCTGGAAGCCAGCAGCTCGGCCAAGATCAGGGTGGAATTTTCCGGCAACCGGGTAGACCTAGACGCCAGCAGTTCCGGAAATATTGAAGTTCGTGGTACCGCTAAGCGGGTCAGCGCCGACGCCAGCAGCGCCAGCAATATCGACGCCGGGGAGCTTGTAGCGGAAGACGGGGTGGCCGACGTCAGCAGCGCCGCCAGCATCAAGGTCCACACCACTAAATCCCTGCGTGCCGACGCCAGTTCGGCGGGCTCTGTGCACTACTCCGGCAATCCCGGCGACGTAGTTTCCGATACCAGCAGCGCCGGCCGGGTCAGGAGCGGGAATTAGAAAGGTCTAGTACGGATCAACGTCCACCACCACCCGTACCGAGGTCAGCCCCTTACTCTGTGCGAGCTTGTCGGTAGCACGGCGGATGATTTGCTTTACCCGCCGCAGCTCAGCCGGCGAAGGGGAAGTGCGGATCACCATGTCCTGTAGGTAATAGGTCCGCAGTCGCGCCACGCTGGGCTCGAAGGGCCCTTCGACCAGGTCGCCCAGGGCGTGAGACAGCCAGCTTCCCATCAGCTTAGCGCCTTCCTCCACGGTGTGCCGTTTGGTGTGGCGCAGTTGCAGGCGGATCATGCGCCGGTAGGGCGGGAAGCCGTGGGCCGCCCGGTTGCTCGCCTCCCGCTTGATGAAATTGTCGAAATCACCGGCAATGAGGTCGGTCAGCACCGGATGGGTGCCCTCGTGGGCCTGGATGATCACCTGCCCCCGCCGGTTGCGGCGCCCGGCCCGCCCGGCCACCTGCAGCATGAGCTGGAAGGCCCGCTCGTCGGCCCGGAAATCCGGGAATCGCAGCAGCTGGTCGGCGCTGATTACGCCGACGAGCCCGACCCGTTCGAAGTCGAGTCCCTTGGTCACCATCTGGGTACCTACGAGGATGTCGAGGTCGCCCACCTCGAAGGCGTCGATGAGCTTGCCCATGGCGTGCTTGCCGCGGGTGGTGTCGAGGTCCATGCGGGCGATCCGGGCCTCGGGCAGGAATATTTTGAGCTCGTCCTCGATCTTTTCGGTGCCGGTACCGCTGAGTTTCAGCTGCAATTCTCCGCAGGCCGGGCAACTTTCCGGCGGCGCGGTCACGTAGCCGCAGCAGTGGCAGCGCAGGCGGTGCTGGTGCTTGTGGTAGGTGAGGCTAATGTCGCAGTTGACGCACTGCACGGTGTACTCGCAGGTCGGACAGAAGTACACCGGCGCGAAGCCCCGGCGGTTCTGGAACAGGATCACCTGTTCGCGCCGCTCGATGGTTTGCCGGATGGCGTCGAGCAGGGTAGGGGTGAAGAAGGGGTGGTGCATCCCCTTGTCGTCGGTTTCCCGGCTGTTGGCAATGGTGATCTCCGGCATGGCGATGCCCCCAAAGCGCTCCGTCATGCGCACCAGCCCGTACTTGCCGGAGGCCGCATTTTCCCAGCTCTCCAGGCTTGGAGTGGCGCTGCCTAAAATGGCCTTTACCCCGTGTTGGTGGGCCAGGTACATGGCTACGTCGCGGCCGTTATAGCGCGGACTTGGGTCATGCTGCTTGAAGGACGGGTCGTGCTCCTCGTCGACCACCACCAGTCCCAGCTTCGTAAAGGGTAGGAAGAGGGCCGAGCGGGGGCCGACTACCGACGTCTTTCCTTCCAGTACCGCCTTCCAAATCTCCACCCGCTCCATATTATTCAGGCGGCTGTGGTAGACGACGATGCGGTCGCCCAGCACCCGCTGTAGCCGTTTCACGATCTGACCGGTCAGCGCGATCTCGGGCAGCAAATACAGCACCTGCCGGCCGGCGGCGATCTCCTCCTGCATCAGCTCCAGGTAGACCCGCGTCTTGCCGCTGCTGGTTACGCCGTGAATGAGGGCGGGTTTACCCACCGCATGGCACCCGCGCACCGCGCCCAGGGCTTCGGTTTGTGCCTGACTGAGGGCGCCGGCCTGGGCGGAGGCTTCCACGTCGTCGAGGCGGCTCACCTCGCGGTCGTAGAATTCGAAGATTTCCTTTTTGACCATCGACTTCAGCGTCGCGTCGGAGGCACCGGTGCGCCTGGTCAGGTCGGCGCGGCGCACGTAGGGCTGAGTGCGGCTGTACTGGATGTACTCGAGCAGCACGGCCGTCTGCTTTTCCGAGCGGGCGACCTTATCGAAGGCGGCCACCCGCTCGGCTTCGGTGCGGCACAGCGGCCCGAAGCGTACGCACTTCACCTCCAGGGGCTTGTAGCGGTTACTCATCTCCTCCTTGGGGAAGATCACGTGGCGATCGAGCAGGCCGCGGATCACCGGGTAGATGGTCTTGCGCTGGAGGATGTCGCGGATATCCTTGAGGGAAAGCTCCGGCTGCAGGGTAAGGGCCTCGACGATGAGGTATTCGTCGGTGCTGAGCTGGGTGACGTCGTCACTGAAGAGGGGGCCGAGGGTGATGATGGTCTCGCTGGCCATCTTCAGGTGACTCGGCAGACCGGCCGTCATCACTTCGCCGAGGGTGCAGCAGTAGTAGTCGGCCATCCAGTCCCAGAGCTCGAGCTGGCGGTCCGTGAGCAGGGGCTCCAGGTCGATCACGCCGATGATCGGCTTGGCCCTAAAGGCGGGTTGCTTGCCGTGGATCGCCCGGACGATGCCCGCGTAATGCTTGTTGGAGCTGAACTCCACTTCCACGCGCTGCCCGACCCGCAACTGCCCCACGAATTCCTCCGGGACCGAATACGTGTAGGTCAGGGCCAGGGCCAGGGGCAGCACCACGTCCACATAAACGGTACCGCTACTCGTCATTGTTTTTTCGGGTTGGCGCGTCACTCGGGGATTTTAAAATTATTTGTTGCAAATATACGTAGTGGTAGGGTTGCGGAATGGTGGAGGAGTGGAGGAGTGGAGGAGTGGAGGAGTGGAGGAGTGGAGGAGTGGAGGAGTGGAGGAGTGGAGGAGTGGATGTCTGTCCGGCAATTACAAGCATTAATCTAGGAGATGCGGGTGGGGTGGCGGCGGGGACGAACTTGGGGTGTATTCCTATTTACATTCTGAATATCTCTACTGATGAATAAGCTCAAAGAATTCTTCCTGTTTTGTTCCGGGGTCGACCGCGGTACCCTGGATCGTGTGCCCAGCGACGACAACAAATACTTCGGGATCGGGGGGACTATATTTTTTACCGGCGTACTGGCCTTTCTCTCGGCCAGCTACGCCTGCTATACCATTTTCGACAGCTACCTGCTGGCAGCGGGTTTCGGCATGATCTGGGGCCTCATGATCTTTAACCTCGACCGCTACATCGTGGCCAGCATGAAAGGTGGCAGCGGCTTCTTTAAGAATCTGCTCGTAGCGCTACCACGGGTGGGCATGGCCGTCCTGCTTGCCCTGGTGATCTCCAAGCCGCTTGAACTCAAGATCTTTGGTAAGGAGATCGACGCGGAGTTGATCGTGATGGAGCAGGAAACCTTCAAGCAGCAGGAAGACCGCATCCGGAGCCGCTTCTCCGACCTCATTGCAGCCCATGCCCGGGAGGCGAACGCGATGCAGGCCGAACTGGCGGAAAAAACCGCTGCCCGCGATGCGGCTTCCGTCGCTGCTCTCGCGGAAGCAGATGGCAGCGGGGGCTCGGGCATGCGCAACATGGGGCCGATCTACCGCGCCAAGCGCGTCACGGCCGAGCAGGCCCAGGGGGAGCTCGACGCCGCCGAAGCGAACCTAGTGCCCCGGATCGCGGAAAAAACCGTGGCCGTCGCCGGTCTGCGGGCCACGATCCAGGCGGAAATTACCGCATTGCAGCGCGGCGCCTACGGGGGGATCGCGGCGCGAATCGAAGCCCTGAACCGGCTCAGTCAGCGCAGCGAAGCCATTGCCCTGGCGGTGCTTTTCGTGACCCTGCTCTTCGTCGCGATTGAAACGGCACCGATTTTCACCAAGCTGATCGCTCCGGCGAGTCCGTACGATCACGTGCTGGCGGAGCACGAGCACGCCTACGCCGCCGAGGCCGAGGAAACCATCACCGAGCGCGCCGCCCGGGTAAAGAACCGCATCCGCTACCATACGGAAACGGGTGTCTACCAGACCACGGCGGACATTGCGGCCAAGAAAGCCGAGATCGACGCCGAACTACGGCGCCACCGCGAGCGGCTGGGCGAACGGGATTTGGGGCTGGGATAATCCGTGGCGTACCTTGGCGGCATGCAACTTTCCGCCATCGTGGCCACCGATCGCCGCAACACCATCGGCAAGGACGGGAACATTCCCTGGTACTTACCGGCCGACCTGAATTTTTTCAAACGGACGACCCTCGGGCACCCCGTCATCATGGGCCGCAAGACCTTCCGAAGCATCGGCCGGCCCCTGCCTAAACGCACCAATATCGTACTCACCCGCGATCCCTTTTTCACGGCGACCGGCGTGGTGGTCGTCCATAGTCTGCGCGAAGCCCTCGGCCACCCGGCGGTGACAGAAGCGGTGGAAACTTTCATCATTGGCGGCGGAGAGCTGTACACCGCTGCGCTTCCGACGGTAACCACCGTATACCGCACCATCGTCGCCGCCGACATCCCCGACGGCGACGCCTTTTTTCCGGAACTGCCGGCCGATGAGTGGAAGGAAGTATGGAGCGAAGCCCACCGCCCCGATGAGAAAAACGAGCTGGCCTACCGGTTTTCGCGACTGGAGCGGGCATATTTATAAACAAAAAGTTGCATAATTACTCTTTTGGTAGTTAATTACAAACAAATAGTTTTGTTAACCACCCAAGAGAAATGAAAGAAGAATTCCTCCACTACCTCTGGCGGCTTGCCCGCTTCGACCTTCGGGACCTGCGCACTACCGGGGGCGAACCCCTCACCATCCAGCAATTCGGCACCCACAACACGGATGCCGGACCCGATTTTGACGACGCCCGCCTGCGCATCGGAGCACTGCAGTGGGCCGGCAAGGTCGAGCTGCACGTCTACAGCAGCGAGTGGTATGCCCATCGGCACGAGGAAGACCCGGCCTACGATGGCGTCATCCTGCACGTGGTCCTGGAGGAGGACCGGACGGTGTACCGCCGCGACGGCACCCGGATCCCCTGCCTCGAACTAAAGGGCCGCATCCCCGGCGGCATCCGCAATCGCTACTGGCGGTTGCTGCACAACGAGTACTGGGTGCCCTGCCAGACACAGCTGCAGCACGTGGCTCCGCCCATCCGGAACCTCTTCCTGCAGCGGGTACTGGCCGAACGACTGACCCGGCGGGCGGAAGACTTCACCGCCCGGCTGGACGCCAGCGGCCGCGACTGGGAAGACGCCTTTTACCGTTCCCTGGCCCGCTCCCTCGGCGGCACGGTCAACGGGGAGGCGATGGAGCTGCTTGCCAGCGCGCTACCCCTACGTATCCTGCTGAAGCACAAGCATAGTCTGCTGCAGCTGGAGGCCCTGCTGTTCGGGCAATCGGGTCTTCTGCCGGAGGAGGTAGCGGAAGAAGACGCCTACCTGAAGCGCCTGCGGCGGGAATACGCCCTGCTGCGCGTGAAGCATCGGCTGCGCCCCCTGCCCGCAACGGCCTGGCGCTTTCTGCGCATGCGGCCCAATAATTTCCCGACCCTCCGCATCGCGCAACTGGCGGGGCTTTACCACCGCAGCGGACAGCTGTTCGGCAAAGCACTGGCGGCGGCCGACGTCCGGGAGCTACACCATATGTTCAACGTGCGCCTGAGCGGCTACTGGCGCGACCACTACCGCTTCGGACCGGCCGGCGATCCCCACGCCCACCGGCTCGGGGAGGTGGCCATCCAAAGCATCCTGATCAATGCCGTGGCCCCCGCCTACTTCACCTACGGCAAGCTGCGCGGCGATGCCCGGTATCACGACCGCGCCCTGGAGTTGCTGGAATCCCTGCCCGCAGAGCGCAATGCCGTGATCGGTCGCTGGAGGAAACTCGACTGGACCGCCCGCTCCGCTGCGGAAAGTCAGGCGCTGCTGGAGCTGAAGAAATACTACTGCGATCCCACCCGCTGCACGGCCTGCGCGGTGGGCTGTGCCATCCTCAACCGGCGCGGCGGCGATGATGCCCCCTTGCTGACGCTGCAGGAGGAAACCTTCGCCTACCACCTGTTGGGTACGGGTTGACCCCCGCGCTCCGCTGCTTACCTTCGCCCTTCCCGTAAAAATTCCCTCCGTTCGTGGCCAAGAGCAAGTTGAAGAAAGTAACGCCGCTGATGGCGCAGTACAATCAGGTGAAAGCAAAGCACCCGGATGCCCTATTGCTGTTTCGGGTGGGTGACTTTTACGAAACCTTTGGCGAGGATGCCATCACGGCCGCCCAGGTACTCGGCATCACGCTCACGAGCCGCAACAACGGCGGCAGCGACGTCGAACTGGCGGGCTTTCCCTACCACAGCGTCGATACCTACCTCCCGCGGCTGGTGCGGGCCGGCTACCGGGTCGCGATCTGTGAGCAACTGGAAAAACCCTCCAAGGACAAAAAGATCGTGCGGCGCGGGGTGACGGAGATCGTAACGCCCGGCCTTGCCGTCGACGATCAGCTCCTGGAGCACAAGAGCAACAACTTCCTGGCCAGCGTGGTCTTCGGGCGTGGTCGCAAGGATCCCTGCGGACTGAGCTTGCTGGACCTCAGTACCGGTGAGTTCCTGGTCGCCGAGGGGGGCACCGACTACATCGACAAGCTGCTCCAAAGTTTCCAGCCGAAGGAGGTGCTCGTCGGGAAGGATAAGCGCAAGGAGTTCGAACGGGTATTTGGCGACCGCTTTTACCTCTCGCCCCAGGACGAATGGATTTTCACGACCGACTACACCTCCGAAAAACTCCTCAAGCAGTTTAAGGCCGCCAGCCTGAAGGGCTTTGGCATCGAGGAGATGCAGGTAGCCCGCATCGCCGCGGGGGCCGTACTCCACTACCTGGAGACCACCGAGAACCGCAACCTCCGGCACATTACCCGCATCGGACGGCTCGCCAGCGATCGCTACGTCTGGCTCGATCGCTTCACGATCCGCAACCTGGAGCTCATCCACAGTCCGCACGACCACGGGGTTTCCCTGGTCAGCATCCTCGACAAGACGGTGACGCCCATGGGCGGCCGCCTGTTGCGGAAGTGGGTGGTACTGCCGCTCAAAGAAATTGGGGAGATCCGCAGCCGCCACGAGGCGGTGCGTACCTTCCTCAACGCCCCGCCGCTGTTGCAGGACGTAAACGCTGCCCTCCAGCAAATCGGCGACGTCGAGCGCCTCATCTCCAAGGTGCCCCTCGGCAAGGTGAACCCTCGGGAGATTCGGTCCCTGAGTGATGCCCTTTGCGCCATGGGACCCATCCGGGAATTACTACTGGACTCCGGCAGCGACACCCTGGCCAGACTCGCCGGGAAACTCGATCCCCTGCCCACCGTGTGTACCGAGATCGACCGCCGGCTCCGGGAGTCGCCCGCCGTCAACCTTTCCAAGGGGGGCGTCATTGCCGATGGTTTTGACGAAGCGCTCGACGAGTTGCGCGACATCACCCGCAACAGCAAGGTCCGCCTGGCCGCTATCCAGCAGCGGGAGGTAGAACGCACGGGCATCGGCAGCCTGAAGATCGGCTTCAACAACGTCTTCGGGTACTACCTCGAGGTCACCAACAAGTACAAGAAGAGCGTGCCGCCGGAGTGGACGCGCAAGCAGACGCTGACCGGCGCCGAGCGCTACATCACCGAGGAGCTCAAAGTGCTCGAGGACAAGATCCTTAACGCGGAGGACAAGATCCTCCAGCGGGAGGAATTGCTTTACGAACATCTGGTGCTGTGGCTGCAGGATTACATCAGCCCCGTTCAGCGCAATGCCGCCCTGCTGGCCCGGGTGGACTGCCTGCTGGGCTTCGCCAAGGTCGCGGGTCGCAACCGGTATACCGAGCCGGAGATGGACGAGAGCCGGGACATCGAGATCATCCAGGGCCGTCATCCCGTCATTGAGCAACAACTCGAGGTCGGGGAGCAGTACGTCCCCAACGACGTGCGCCTAGACCCCGACGACCAGCAGATCATCATGATCACCGGTCCCAACATGGCGGGTAAATCCGCCCTGCTGCGGCAAACGGCCCTCATCAGCCTGCTGGCCCAGATGGGCAGCTTCGTACCGGCCGAACGGGCCCGCCTGGGCATCGTCGACCGGGTGTTTACCCGCGTCGGGGCCAGCGACAACATCAGCAGCGGGGAATCGACCTTTATGGTGGAGATGAACGAGACGGCCTCCATCATGAACAACATCACCAACCGCAGCCTCATCCTTCTCGATGAGATCGGCCGGGGTACGAGCACCTTCGACGGTATTTCCATTGCCTGGGCCATTGCCGAGTACCTCCACAACAACGGGGAGACGCGCCCGAAGACCCTCTTCGCCACCCACTACCACGAGCTGAACGAGCTGGCGGGAAGCCTGGGGCGCATCCATAATTATTCCATTGCCATTAAGGAGCACGGTAACCGCATCATCTTCCTGCGCAAACTCGTGCAGGGGGGCAGCCAGCACAGCTTCGGCATCCACGTAGCCCAAATGGCGGGCATGCCGGCGACCATCGTGGCCCGGGCCGCCAGCATCCTGGCCCAGCTCGAGCAGCAGCACCTGACGGAAGAAGTGTACGAACCGGTAGAAGCGCGGGAGGAGACCGCTCCCGCCCCGACCGCCCTGCCGATGGCTGCCGGAAGCCTCAGCGTGGACGCCATGCAACTGAGTATCTTCGAAACCGCCGACCCGACCGCCGGGCGACTACGGGAAGCCCTGGACCGCATCAGCATCAATAATATGACGCCGATCGAGTGCATGATGAAGCTGCAGGAGCTCAAGCAGATCGTGGAGGAGGCCGGGTGAACGCCCGGTGGACCAAACAATCGGAGGCCCGGAGGCCTTACGAGACTATGGCAAACTATACCCACGACCTGATCGTGATCGGCGCCGGCTCCGGGGGACTGGGCGCGGCCGGATTCGGTGGCGCGATCGGACTCAAGGTCGCCCTCATCGACCGCACCAGAGAAAATTACGGAGGCGACTGTCTGAATTACGGCTGTGTGCCCAGCAAGGCGCTCCTGCACGTAGCAGCCCAGTTTGCCGGTGCCCGCCAGGCCACTAAGTTTGGCCTGGACATTGAGGGGAAAGCTGATTTTGGCAAGGTCATGGAATACATCCACGGCCAGCAATCCATCATCCGCGCCCACGAGACGCCCGAATACTTGACCAGGGAATACGGCCTCGAATGCCTCGTCGGGGAGGCCATGCTTACGGGCCGCAAGGAGGTCTCCGTGAATGACCGCAAGCTCACGGCCCCCCGCATCGTGCTGGCTACCGGGTCTAAGCCCCGCCACCTCTCCGTGCCGGGGGTGGAGGCCGTGAAGCAGTACGACAACGAATCCGTATTTTCGGAGCTGCAGGAACTGCCCGAACACCTCGTGATCGTGGGCGGAGGTCCCAACTCCTGCGAAATGGCCCAGGCTTTTCGGCGACTCGGAAGCCAGGTGACCCTCCTGAACCGCGGCGACCGGATCCTGGAAAGAGACCCGGCTCCGGCGGCGGCCGTCCTGCACCGCAAGCTGAAGGCGGAGGGCGTGAAGATCCGTAACCTTACCGAGATCGTCCGCTTCCGGGATGCCCATACCGCCGTGTTGAAAAAGGACGGGCTAGCGGATGGAGACCTTTCCTTCACCCACCTCATTGTCGGCATCGGTCGCGAAGTGCGCACCAGCGGCCTGGGCCTGGAGCTGGCCGGCGTGCACGTCACCGACGGCAAGATCGTCACGGATGCCTATTACCGGACGTCCAACAAATCCATCTTCGCCATCGGCGACGCCTACGGGGCGGAGATGTTCAGCCACGGGGCCGAGAAGCACAACACGGACCTCTGGACGAACTTACTCAGTCCGATTGACCGCAAGCATCAGTTGAAGCACTTCAGCTGGGTCACCTTTACCGACCCCGAAGTGGCTACCTTCGGACTCACTCCCGCCCAAATGAAGGAGCAGGGCCTGGACTACGAAACCGTCACCCAGTCCTTCGATCACGACGACCGGGCCGTGGCAGCCGACTACCGCGACAGCGTATTGCTGCTTTACCTGTCCAAGCCCCGCTTCGGCAGCAGCAAGGTACTGGGCGGGTGCATGGCGGCCCCCGGTGCGGGCGAGATGATTCAGGAGTTGCTTCTGCTCAACCAGCTCGACCTACCCTACGGAAAACTGACCAACAAGATTTACGCGTACCCGGTAGGCAGCCGCATCAACCAGAAACCCGCCCGCGACCGGGCCCAGGACCGGCTGCTCTCTCCGCTCACCAAACGCCTGCTGCAGGCAGCCTACCGCCTACAAAATCGCTGATTGCATGACTTCATTCGCTTACCTGCCGCTCGGCCCCCTGCCCGAGGATGCTTCTGCCCGCCGAATCTTTCGGGTCTGGGCCCCCGCCCTGTCGCAGCTTGAACTGGTCCTGCTCCCTGGGGAAGCGCAGCGGCGATTACCCATGGAGCAGATGGAGCACGGCTATTTTGAATCTGCCCCCGTAGCGGCACCCGCGGGAACCCGCTACGGCTACTACCTCGACGGCAAGTACAAAAAACTGTATCCGGATCCCGCGAGCCGGTACCAGCCGGACGGCGTCCACGGCCCCAGTGAGGTGGTCGACCTTCCCGCTCCGGAGTTCGGGGACTGGCACGGACACGGCCTCGCGGATGCCGTGGTCTACGAACTGCACGTGGGCACCTTCACCGAGGCGGGCACCTTCGCGGCGGCCACCGAACGGCTCGACTACCTGCGCGACCTAGGCGTGAACACCCTCGAGCTCATGCCGCTCAACCAGACGCCGGGCGACCGCAACTGGGGATACGACGGCGTATCGCCATTCGCGCTCTTCCGGGCCTACGGGGAGCCGAAAGACTTCCGGAACTTCATCGCCGCCGCTCACGCCCACGGCATGGCGGTGCTGGTCGATGTAGTGTACAACCACCTCGGCCCCGAAGGGAATTACCTCTCCAAGTTCTTTCCCGTTTTCACCGAGCAGCACCATACCCCCTGGGGTGCCGGTATCAATTTCGACGATAAGCAGGCCGATGGGGTACGGAACTACTGGCTGCAGAACGTACGCATGTGGTTGCAGGACTACGGAGCTGACGGACTGCGCATCGATGCCGTCCACGCCATTAAAGACAATTCGGCCGAACATTTCCTCGCAGCCCTCTCGGCCCTGGCGGACGAAATCGGTGGGGCACAGCACCGGGAAACCATCCTCATTGCCGAGTGCGACCTCAACGCCCCCCGCTTCATCCTGCCGCGTACGCGCGGCGGCTACGGCCTGGACGGGCAGTGGGTCGATGAGTTTCACCACGCCCTCCACGCGATCCTGACGGGTGAGCAGCGGGGCTACTACGAAGACTTCGGGCAACTGGAACAGCTCGCCAAGGCGCTGAAGGACGGCTACGTCTATACCGGCCAGTACTCCCATCACCGCCAGCGGAATTTCGGGGTCCACCACGCCGAGGGCGTACACCCTTCACAGCTTGTCGTTTTTCTACAGAACCACGACCAGGTCGGCAACCGCATGATCGGCGACCGACTGCTCGAGAACGTGGGGACCGACAAGTACCTGCTCGGAGCGGCCACTTACCTCCTCTCGCCCTTTACCCCCCTCATCTTTATGGGAGAGGAGTACGGCGAGCGACGACCGTTTCCTTACTTCGTGCACCACGGCGACGACTGGCTCATCGAGGCCGTCCGTAAGGGACGCGCGGCCGAATTCGCGGCCTTCCATCACGACGGCCACACGGTGCCCGACCCCCAGTCTCCCGCTACCTTCAATTCAGCCAAGCTCAGCTGGGAGGAAGACCCCCGCATTGCCCGCTTTTACCGGGAGGCCCTGCACCTGCGCGCCGCCGTCCCCAAGGATCGCTCCTTCCAGGATATTTCCGTTGATCAGGCCGGGAAGCTGATCACCTGGTCGGTTGCCGGCAGCGGCTTCCTGGCCTGCGCCAATTTCGGTGAAACAGCCCTCACCATCGATGTTCCCGGTGAAGTGCTGCTGGAGTCCAACGGCGCCCACCGCGACGGCGATCGACTCCACCTCCCCGCCTGGGGCTTCGCCTCCCTCGCCACCACCTAACCAGCAACCCAAAAATGAACACCTACCGTATCCAATTCCACGCCGGCTTTACCGTCCCCGACCTGATCGGCATCCTCGATTACCTGCAGGAGCTCGGCATCGATACGGTGTACGGCAGCCCCATCCTCACCGCGGCGAGCGGCAGTACCCACGGCTACGACGTGACTGACCCGACGACCCTGAATCCGGAGGTGACCGCCGAGGCGGACTGGCAGCGGTTGCACAAGGAGCTGCAGCGGCGCGGGATGAGCTACATGCAGGACATCGTGCCCAACCATACGGCACTCAGCCCGGAAAACGGGTGGTTTGGTACCGTAGTGGCCGATGGCGCGCGGGGGAAATACGCTGAGCACTTCGATATTGACTGGCAGCATCCGCGGTTATCGGGCAAGATGATGCTGCCGGTGCTGGGGGAGGAGCCGGAGGAGGTGCGCAAGGCGGGGCAGCTTTCCGCCTACCGCGACGGATTCAAGATTTATGACAATTACTGGGAGGGGCCCGATGCGGACCGCAGCTCCGCGCCCGAGCGGGAAGCGGGCGTGGAGCCGGTCCACTGGCAGAAGGTCAAGGACTTCATCAACTACCGCCGCTTCTTCACCGTCAACGAGCTGATCGGCATGCGAACCGAAGCGGAAGAAGTGTACCGGGATTTGCACAAGCGGACGTTCGCGGACGTGGCCGCCGGCCGCATCCAGCACCTGCGCTGCGACCATGTAGACGGATTGCTCGACCCGACCGCCTACCTGGAGCGCCTCCGGGAATCGGTGGGCCCGCAGGTAGGCATCTACGTCGAGAAGATCCTGGAGCCCGGGGAGCAGCTGCCCGCCGACTGGCCGGTGCAGGGTACGACGGGCTACGACTTCCTGGCTACCGTCAACCGACTGCTCACCAACGAGGACAGCAACAACGCCTTCAGCGACCTCTACGAACAGCTCACCAGCACCCCGCTGCCCGACTACCGGGAACTTGTGTTCCGCAACAAGCTGATGCTGGTCAACGAACACTTCAGCGGCGAGCTGGACAACCTCGTCCGCCGCTGGGAGCCCCTGCTGACCGACGAGCTGCGGGAGGGCTTCCGCGATACCCTCGCCCACTGGCTGGCGGCCTTCCCGGTGTACCGCATCTATCCCGCCGGCGGCCCGCTGACCGACCACCAGCTCGCCGTGTGCATGGAAGCGGCTACGGTGGTGAGCGAGTTTGCCCCGGAAATGGGGCGGCGGGTGCTCACCCTCGTAAACTGGCTGGCGCACCAGGATTTCCGGGGCGAGGCCCTCGAATACCTCCAGCGTACCCAGCAGCTGAGCGGACCCCTGATGGCCAAAGGCGTGGAGGACACCACCTTCTACCAGTTTTGGCGGCAGGCCCACCTCAACGAGGTCGGCAGCTCCGCCGATCCGGGCGACCACCTGCCGGTGCGCGACTTTCACCACTTTATCGCCGCGCGCGAGTCGACTACCATGAACGCCACGGCTACCCACGACACCAAGCGGGGAGAAGACGGCCGGGCCTTCCTGCAGGCACTGACCTTCTTTCCTCGCGAGTGGCAGGAATTCGTGGAACTGGCCGCCAAGACCCTTTACCTGGATCAGGTGCGCCCCCGCGGCCTCTACCTCGTACTCCAGAGCCTGGTGGCCGGCTATCCCCTCCATAAGCCCTACGCAGAGGCAAACCTTCGGGAGCGGCTGCATGCCTACCTCGAAAAGGCCATACGCGAAGGAAAAGAAATGAGCAACTGGGCCGATCCCAACTTGGCCTACGAACGGAGCCTCAACCACCTGGCCGACCAGGTGCTGGATCATACCGGCCTGCGGACCTCCCTGCAGCACCTGCTCAAGGAGATCTGGCCGCAAACCCGCCACAACAGCTTTGCCCAGGTAATCCTGAAGTGCACGGTGCCGGGTAATCCGGACGTCTACCAGGGTACCGAGAGCTGGGACCTCAGTTTCGTCGACCCCGACAACCGCCGGCCGGTCGACTACGCCAAGCGGGCTGGTTGGCTGCAGCGCACGCCCGAAGACAAGTACGATCCCGCTCGCAAGGCGCGCCTGTTGCAGTTGTTGCTACGCCTCCGTCTGGAGCATCGCGACTTCTTCGCCGGGGCCTCATACGAACCCCTGAGCGAGGGCGACGAGGTCATTGCGTTTCAGCGCCACTTCCGGGGGCAGCGCCTGATCGTCCGCATCGCCAAACGGGCGGGGACGCGGGTGCAGCAACGCGGCGAAGACCGGATGCACCGGGTCGTGACCGACGAATACGGCACCGGGGTCGGGGTTTGGTTCGAGCACTAGCCGTAACCAACTGCGAATTCGGACCATAGATTAAGCAAGCCTTAACAGTTTTGGGACAATTATCGAAAGCCTCCCGACGCTAGTTATTATAACCAACACCCAAACACATGAACCACCGCATCCTAGTATTCCTCCCCCTGCTCTTCCTGAGTGCCTACGCCTCCGCCCAGATCGAATTCGGCCTGAAGGCGGGCCTCGCTACCCAGTCGCTGGAGGGCGAAAGCTTCAGCTTCAGCCGCGCCGGCCGCCAGGACCTGAAATTCGCCCTCGAGGACGCCAACTACGGCTTCCAGTTTGGAGCGTTGCTGCGCTTGCCGCTCAGTGAGGTCCTTACCCTACAGCCGGAAGTGACCTTCAACAGCTCCAAGAATACCTATCGCCTGGACGATCCAGACGCCGCGACCCCCTCGGTGGTACTCGAGGAGCGGTACAACGACGTCAACGTGCCCGTCCTCCTGAGTTACAAGGTGGCTTTCCTGCGGCTGAATGCCGGTCCCGTCGGGCACTTCTACCTCTCCGACACCGGTGACCTGAAGGATGCCGCCGGCATCGAGCGTACCTTCGATACCTTTAACCTGGGGTACGCGCTGGGGGGATCGATCGACATCGGTCCGCTGACCCTGGACGTTCGTTACGACGGCAATTTCTCCAAGTACGGGAAAACCTTCACCGTACAGGACAACAGCTTCCAGATCGACCAGGCGCCCAAGCGCTGGATCGGCAGCGTGGCCTACCGGTTCTAGAAATCTCCCTTTCCCGACCAACCGCAAGAGCTCTGCTTCCCTCCTTGGGACAGAGCTCTTGTTCATGATAGCTAAGTTGAACCCACGAAACGGCCCAGTGCCCCAACCCCCAGCGCGGATGACGGAAGCCGAACTCATCGCCGCCTGTCGCCGGCAGGATCGGCGGGCCCAGAAGGAACTTTACGATCGGTATAACCGGGCCATGTACACGGCCTGTTACCGGATATGCGGCGACTTCGACCTGGCGAATGACGCGCTCCAGGAAGGCTTCCTGAAGGTTTTTCAAAAATTGCACACCTTTCGCGGGGAGAGTACCATCGGCGCCTGGATGAAGGTGGTCATCGTGCGCACGGCCCTCAACCGCCTGCGCCGGCAGCCCCGCCACGAGGAATTGCCCCTCCACCACGCCGACGAGGAACTCGACTGGGGGCATTCCGCCCTCGACGTGGAGTACCTCGAGCAAGCCATCCGGCGCCTGCCCGACGGCTACCGCGCCGTTTTCGTCCTGATCGAGGTGGAAGGCTACAAGCACCAGGAAGTAGCAGATATGCTGGGCATTACGGTAGGTACCAGCAAGAGCCAGCTGTTCTACGCCAAGAAAAAATTACGGGAGTACCTAAAGGCTTACGTATGAAAGAGAAGAATTACGACCGCTTGCGCGCCGCGCTCGACCGCCTGCCTGAATACGATCCGCCCGCCCGGAGCTGGCCTGAAATCGAACGGGGGCTGGAGCGGGAGGGAGAGAGTGTCCGCGAGCCACTGAGCAGCCGGCTGCCTACCTACGTCCCGCCCACCGCGGTGTGGAACGCCGTGAATGAGGGCCTCGATGCACAAAAACGCGTCGTCCGCCGCCGCCTGCCCCGCCGGCTGCTTGCCGCGGCGGCCGCCGTTGCCCTGCTACTATTTGCCGCGGTCGGCATCTCCCGCTGGACGAGCGGCCCCCGGGTCACCTACGCCTACTCTCAGGAAAGCCAGCCCGATCCGGTGACGTCCGATTGGGACGACGACGAGGCCAGTTTTCAGCGCGCCCGTGCCGAAGTACGGCAGCGCGACGAACCCATACTCAATAACCTGGGCCACGAGCTCGATGAGCTCAATTCGGCCCGCGAGGAGGTGAAAGCAATGCTGGTGGCCTACGGAGAAAGCCCTGCCGTCATCCAGCAACTCGCAGAAATCGAGCGGGAGCGCGACGACGTGTACCGGCGCATCATCGTCGAGCTATGATCGTCGTGCGCCTGCTCCTGCCCCTGCTGCTCCTTTGGTTGCTACCCGGCACCCGCGTCCGCGCCCAGGCCGACCTGCGCGAGGTGGTGACCAAGACGATCGAGGATACCTATCCCTATTCGCTCGGCAGCGAACTGGCCGTGGAAGGGGAAAAAGCGGAGATTATCGTGGAAACCTGGGCGAAGCCGCAGATCAGCGTACGGGTGGTGCTGACCGCCCGCCATCAGCGGCTCGAAACCGCCAAGCGGGAACTGGAGAACCTGGAGTTCGTCACCGAAGTCGCGGGCAAGAAAATTTACCTGAAGAACCGGCGTAAGGACGAAGCCGCCAAGCCGCAAAGCGAGCTCACCGTAGAGTACTTCATCACCCTGCCCGAAGAATGCCCGGTGTACCTCAAGAGCCACTTCGGAAGCGCGACGATCAGCAACCTGCGCAATCGCCTGCGCATCAACGGGGAGTTCTCCGTCATTAACATGGACAACGTGCAGGGACTGCTCGACATCCGCACGCGTTTCGGCGACATCGTCGGGGAAAAGATCGACGGCAATGTCGTGATCAACGCCCGCCGCTCCGATATCAGCCTGCTGGACGTCGGCGGTACCTTTACGATCAATGCCCAGTACGGCGATCTCAGGCTTAGCCCCAACCCAAACATGCGCGACCTGCGCATTAACGCCGACAAGAGCAACGTCTACATCTACGAGCCCGTCGGCGGTGAGGGACTGGCCTACGAGCTGGCTAGCAACAACGGGGAGATGAACCTCCCCGACAACCGCAGCCTCGTGGAACTCGAGCGCACCAATGAATGGCGGCGTATTCAGATCGGTCCGAACTCCGAGCGCAGTGGTACGATCACGGCGAGTGTCACCTTCGGGAAACTGTTCCTGGGCAAGCAGCGCTAGCTTAGCCGATGATGCGCTTCTTCATCGCGTCGAATTCTTCCTGGGTAATAATGTTCTGGGCCTTCATTTCGGCGAGCTCCCGGATCTTGCTAATGTTGTCGTCGGCTTCCACGGCCGAAGGCGCGGGGGGCGGTGGGGGGGTGGGGCCTCCTTGGGCGGCCGGCGTGGTTGCCGGAGCGGGGGAGGGGGTGGGCGCCGGAGGGGACGGTACGATATCCTCAACGGTTTCCTTACGCCACTGTTTGGCGACGTCCTTGCCCTTCTCGAACTTCTCGTTGTACATCTTCTTCAGTCGCTCCAAGTCGAAGTCGAGGAAGGTGCCCCCGCTACCAAGGTGCTTCTTGAAGGATTCGCCGAGGGCATACGTGCTCGCGCCGTTGAGGACGGCCGTGGCTACGCCCCCCACTATAGTGCCGATGCCCGGGACGAGTTTGATCAGGCTGCGGGCACCGGCCTTGGTCATGGCACTGGTGGTCAGGGAGGTAACGAGCGCCTTACCCTGAGTCTCGGCGAAATCAAGGCCGTAAACCCGGCAGAGCTGGCGGATCATGTCGAGCTGCAGGGCCGATACGGCAAATACGTCCGCGATCGGCAGGGGCACTACGTAGCTGGCGCCCATGCTCCAGATCACGTGGTTGCGGATGATGGTGCTGGCGTGGGCATCCTTATCGGTGGTATTGTCGGGATTCATAATGGAATCTTTAAGCGTCTTCTTGGCGTAGTCGGTTATCTTTTTGCGCATAGTCGGTTAACGCATGAGGAAGACCCTAAGTTAAGGCCCCGATCCCCAATATCGACGGGCGGCGGCGGGGGCGGGATGAACGCCGGGGGCTCCGCGGTCGTTCATACTGCCAAAGCTCCCCCGCGCATGATCCCCCGCAACGATCACTTATGGATCGGACTGGCCGTCTCCATCTTCGTCACCGTTATCGCCTATGCCCTTTTTCTCCAGCTCGGCGACTACTTCTCCGCCGGCACGGGGCGCAGCGTGGCCTTCCGGCCCCGCACCCTCGCCCTCCTGGCCATCTGCCTGAACGTACTGCCGATGAACGTCCTGCGCCGCACCTACCGGACGCGCAGCATGAAGGGCCTGATGATCGGCGTCATGGTGATGGCCGCCGCCTGGTTCTTCTACTTCGGGCGGGAACTGCTCAACGGGTAGCGCGGGAGTACGCTAGAATTGCTCCAACTTTTGTTGCCTGCCCGTCTTGGTGGTAGCGGCATGACCGGCCGCGACGGGTTGCAGCCGGTCTTCGGTGGCCTGTAACGTCCTTAGGGCCGCGTGGTTGGTGAGATCGTGTTGACTCGGCACCAGGGAAACGTAGCCGTGCTCCAGGGCATAGGCGTCGGTGTCGGTGCGGGCGTCGTTGTTGACGAAGCGGCCGGTGAGCCAGTAGTACGGCCGTCCGCGGGGGTCCTCGGCGCGGGAATATTCTTCCACCCACCGGGCTTCGGCCTGGCGGCAGACCTTGAGTCCCCGGATCTCCCCGGCGGGGAGGTCCGGGATGTTGACGTTGAACAGGCTGCCTTCCGCCATGCCGTTGGTCAGTACGAAGTCGACCAGGTGGCGCACGTAGGGCAGGCATACGCCGAAGTCCGCGTCGGCGCGGTAGTTCAGTAAGCTGAAGCCGATGCTGGGGATGCCCTCCAGGCTCGCTTCCATGGCGGCCGACAGGGTGCCGGAATACAAAATATTGATGGCGGCGTTGCTTCCGTGGTTGATGCCGGAGAGGCAGAGGTCGGGGGTACGTCCGTTCAGCAGCACGCTCTTGGCCAGTTTTACGCAGTCGACCGGGGTGCCGCTGCATTCGTAGGCCTCCACGTCTTTGCCGAGGGCGTCGCTTTCGCGCACGAACACGGGCAGGCTGATGGTGATGGCGTGGCCCTGGGCCGACTGGGGGCTGTCGGGCGCTACCACCAGCACGTCACCGAATTCCTTTGCGACCTCCACCAGGGCGGCGATGCCGCCGGCGGTGATGCCGTCGTCGTTGGTTACCAGGATCAGGGGGCGGGACATATGTGGGGGGAGTTAAATCGCTTCAACGACCCCGGGGCGATTTCGGTTGCCGTTACCGTCGGCTATCTTCGCGGGATGACTGGCAATCCGCCCTGGTACCGTCGGGCCCGTTTTCAGGCCGCGGCCCTATTTTGCTTCAGTTTTCTGCTGTACGCCAACACGCTCGGGCACGATTTTGCCCTTGACGATGCGATCGTGATCACCGACAATGCCCTCGTACAGCGGGGCGTAGCGGGCATTCCCGCCCTCTTCACCCACGACTCCTTCTACGGCTTCTTTCAGGAGCAGGAGCGCGACGCCCTGGTGGCCGGCGGCCGCTATCGCCCCCTGACCCTGGCGATGTTTGCCCTGGAGCGGACGATCTCCGACGGTTCCTTTCTCCATCACCTGCTCAACGTAGTTTGGTACGGCTTACTGGTCGTGGTCGCCTTCTACCTCTTGCGGGCCTTGTCCCTGCCCGACTGGGGGGCCTTCGCCGCCGCGGCACTCTTTGCGGCCCACCCCTTGCACACCGAGGCCGTCGCCAACATCAAGGGGCGGGATGAGATCATCGCGCTGCTGGGTGCGCTGACGGCGGCGGGGTGTATCCTGCGGGCGGCCAGGGACCAGTGGAAGTGGGGCGGGGTCGCGGGTGCGGTGGCCTTCCTGCTGGGCTGCCTCGCCAAAGAGAATGCCATCACCTTCGCCGCGGTGATCCCCCTGCTCTTATACGTGTTTGTCGGCAGGGGGTACCGGCAGTTGCTGCCGTTGGCGGTAGCGGCCGCCCTCTACCTGGTCCTGCGCTTCAGCGTGGTCGGCCTGGACGTCGCCGCGCCCCCCTTGGAGCTCATGAACAACCCCTTCCTCGAAGTGGTGAACGGCGATTACCGGGCGCTCTCCTTCGTCGGGCGGCTGCCTACGGTACTGTATACCCTATTGCTCTACCTCAAGTTGCTCTTCGTTCCGGTGGGGCTGGTGCACGACTACTACCCGGCCGCGATCACGCTGAAGACGTGGGGCGATCCTGCGGTGCTCTTCAGCCTAGTGGTCCACCTCGCGCTTCTGGGGGTTGCGGCCCTGCACCTGCGTTCCCGCCAGAAGGTGGCGGCGGCGGGAATACTGGTGTACCTGATCACCCTGTCGGTCGTGAGCAATGTGGTCTTTCCGGTGGGGACCTTCATGAGCGAGCGGTTGGTATTTATGCCCTCCTTCGGTTTCGTACTGGCGGTGGGTGGGCTCGCGGCACGCGGAGCGGAGCGGCAATCCTGGCTGCCGTGGGTCCTGGCGGGGATAGTGGCGCTGTTTTCGGGATGGACGGTGCTGCGGAATCCCGTCTGGAAGGACAATTTTACCCTGTTTACCACGGACGTACTCCGGCAGCCGGAGAGTGCCAAGCTGCTGAACGCCGCGGGTGGGGCACGGCTGGACCGCTACCAGTCCCTCGATCCCACGGTGCAGCCCGACCGTCAGGACCTGCTGGGTGACGCGATGCGGGACCTCGACCGAGCCCTTGTGATCTACCCCCGCTACGCGAACGCGTATTTGCTGCGGGGCAATGCCAACCTGTTGCTGGAGGCGTATCCGGAGGCCATTCGTGATTACCGGCAGGCGCAGCAACTGGGCATCGAGATCGGCGATAACCTCGTCATCGCCCTGCAGCGGGCGGGACGGGCGGCCGGGGAACAACGAAACGACTTCTCCGCGGCCATGGGCTACCTGCAACAAGCGGCCGTACTACAGCCGGATAACTACGAAACCCTGCGGCTGCTCGGCATCGCGAACGGGATGAGCGGCCGGGTGGGGGAGGCGCTGGAGTATTTCCGCCGGGCACTGGCCCAGCAGCCGGACAATGCGGGAGCCCGGGAAAACTACGAGACGGCCTTACGGCTGCACGAGCAGACTGCGCCGCCGCCGCAGTAGGCGCATGGCGGCCGTGTAGCCGAAGACGGCAGCGAGGATGAGGAGGGTGCCCCAGTAGAAGTTGGGGTTCAGTTCCTGGGCGTCGTCGAGCAGGAAGTATGCCAGGAAGATGCCGTACACGGGCTCCAGGTTGACGGTCAGGTTGGAGGCGAAGGCGGACAGCTTGCTGAGTGCCCGCAGCGACAGGAAAAAGGTAAGGGTAGTGCAGAGCAGGGCCAGTACCAGGAGGTAAACCCAGTCGAGCGGCGCGGGCCAGAAGCGCTCGCCACCCAGCGCGTACAGGAAGGGCGCCAGGAAGAGGGTCGCGGATCCGAGCTCGATGAAGGTGATGCGGGCGGGGTTGCTGCTGCCGATGTACTTCTTGTTGAGGGAAGTAAAGATCGACACGAGGGCCGCGGAGAGCAGGCCTACGCCAATACCGACGTTCATGCCCGCATCTACCCCATCGACGATGAGCCAGATACCGGGCAGAATGAAGAGGCCGAGCAGCAGTTCGTACCAGACGAAGCGGCGGCCGACAATGAGGGGTTCGAGGAGGCTGGAGAACAGGGAGGTAGTGGCCATACAGATCAGGGCGATGCTGGCGTTGGCCAGCTTGATGGCCCCGTAAAACGTGACCCAGTGCAGGGCTACGATGACGCCGATGCCGGCCAGGAGCAGGAAGCGGCGGAGGCCTACTTCCCCGACAATTCGGCCGATCCTGACGAAAAAGACGAGGCTGAGGCTGGTCAGGAAGACCCGCCACCAGACCAGGGTAAGGGCGGAGAGCTGGATCAGGTCGCCGAGAATGGCGGTAAATCCCCACAAAAAGACGGCAAGGTGGAGCTCGAGGTAAGCCCGCTGTTCGGTGTAGGCCATTATGTCAGGATGCGCTGCCAGAGTGGCTAGCTGCAGTGGCAGTCAAGCTCGGAAAGCAGCCGCTCGTGTTCTTTAAGCAATTGTTTGCTGAGTTCCAGGAGCTGAATGTAGTGGGCGGCAAATAGCTCGGCCTCTTTGCAGGGATGTCCGAGGTTACCCCGCTTGTACTCAAACAGGTGGTGGGAAGAATCAATGAGCTGGCTGAGCTCGGTGTGCCGGCTGCGGTACGGGGCGTAGCGGTCGACGGTGCTTTCGTCCTGTTCCTCGTGGTGGGCGCTGCGGGCAAGTACCAGTTCGGCGGGGTCGCTTAAATCCCTGCGGGTGAAATCCCGCGTAGTTATTTTAAAGAGGTTACTGATTCTCAACAGCTTGCAGATGCTGGGCTCGGCGCAGCTGCTTTCATAGCTGGCGACATTCCCCCGGTTGAGGCCAACCTGCTCCGCGAGTTCGGTCTGTGACCAGCCGGCCTCTTTACGGAGTAGGCGCAGGTTGGAAGCGATGAAATTGGGCAGGCTGCCCAGCTCGTCGAGTAGCGGCAGCATAGAGTCCTTGTGTTTCATGCGTTCTGAATAGGCTGGTGTCTCTACTTTACAATTCGGTGACGCGCTTGGTTGATAAATGTCAAATTTTTTTACCGGATGGTCGGTTTTTAGGGCCAATTGGTACAAAACTTGTACTAATAAAGGCATAAAGGGCCGCAGCTATTTGCAAGACTTCTTAAGAGGCACTAGTTTTGTAAATATTTTTTACAGGCCACAAACCAAATGAAGATGACCGCTACGAAGCAACAACAAAAAGATATACAAGATCTACTCTCCACGATCACGAATAGCTTGCGCGCGTTCAGCCTGAAGCTGACCGGCAATATGAACGATGCGGAAGACCTGTATCAGGATACCGCCCTGCGCATCATGACCAATGCGGAGAAGTACAATCCGGGCACGAATTTTAAGGCCTGGGCCGTTACGATCATGAGAAACATCTTTATCAACAACTACCGGAAGAAAGTGCGCCGCAATCTCATTATCGACCAGACGCCCAACAACTACTACATCAATAGTGGCAATAAGACCGTTATCAACGATGGAGAGAGCGAAGTAACCTTCAACGAACTACAGGAGCTCGTTGACCGCCTGCCGGACGATTTTCGGGTACCCTTCCTGATGGCCTACCAGGGCTACAAGTACGATGAGATCGCCGAACAGCTCGGCAGCCCGCTGGGTACGATCAAGTCCCGGATCTTTTTTGCCCGCAAAAAGCTCCAGAAGATGTACGAGGAGGCCATGCGCGAACGAAGCGTGGCCTGAGCGTTCTGAAAAAAGCAGTTAAATTATCAAATAAAAGTTCCCATTTTCAAAAGAAAATGGGAACTTTGTCATTGAGAAAACAGTTTTATTTTGGTTCCTGTGGATGCAGGTTATGCCACGCTGATAAAAGTGGTAACTTGCAATCTTCCATTTTTGCTTACACGTTGAACGACCAATGAACCGCGATTTCGCGCTCGATCCTTTTGGGGTCGCCCTTGCACACTTTCTGACTTGTCAGTCCGGCTTTATACTCGGATGAATGGGCCCGTGCCGTTCGAATCCACTCGTTGACTGTTCGACGCGTGGGCTTTCGTGTAATCAGGAATGGGTTATAACTACTCGCTACTGCCCATGTCCGTTCCTATAGCCATCTTTTGGGATTTCGCGCAACTACACGAGTCGTTGCTGTACTCCACTTTAGGGAATCCCTCGCGGATTCCCGCCACGCTTCCCCAACCGGAAGTGATCGACGTGGAGTGCCTGCTTCAGTTTGCGGATGAGGCCGGACGGGTGGTGCTCAACCGGGCCTACGCCGACTGGCGCCAACTCGGCAGCTATGCGGAAGCCCTGACGGATGCTCCCATTGACCTGACCCAGGTGTTTCCCACCAAGCTGGGCAACAACACGACCAATCGGCGGCTGGTTTCCGACGTCATATCCTATCTGGAGACCCCCGACAGTGCAACGGACATCATGATTATTGGCGGAGGCAGTGAGTACCGCCAACTTCGCAAGGTAATACACGCCAAGGGCGGTAAATTACTGGGTGTCGGTGTGGAAGCTTCCGTGGATGATTTCTGGCTGGAAAGCTGCGACGAGTTTCACTTTTACCACCGCCTGGGCTGTCGGAAGCTCTACAGTGGCAACTTCGAATCGATCAACCTTGACATCGATCGCGCCCGCTCCCTGCTGATGGTCGCGATGAATCAGCTTGCCCGCTACTACGGCACCGAATGGATCCAGCAGGTACGCATCAAGCCGGCCATCATCCGCCAAGAACCCGAATTCGACGAATCCCTGCTGGGGTACGATGCCTTCAGTCACTTCCTGCGCGACCAGTCGGACCTCCTTGATCGCCGTCACCGCGAAGGGGAACAGGAACCCGAGTACCGCTTGCTCAGTGGGGGCGCGCCCGTGGGCGATGTGGCCCTCCGTCCCAGCTCCGATCAGGTGGCGGTGCGGTACCTGCGCGTAGCCGGGCAGCAGGGCATCCGCATGCCCGATCCGGTGATCATGTGGGAGGGCATCGACGTATACGCCGGCTTTCTGGCCGACGGAATCTCCTTTGCTTCCTTTTCCGAAATTGATCAGGAGTGCCTGCGCCTGCTGCGCGAGGACTTCCCCAAGCTGTCCATGACGGAGGTGAAAAAGGTGCGCCAGGTACTCTTCAAGTGTTTCCTTTTCCGGCCTTCCGTTGACGATACCATCGGCTTCCACGATGAAGTGCGGGACCTGGCCGATATCGAAGACCGGTACTTCCAACTCATGCTGGCCCGCATCGGAAATAACATCGAGGACCCGCTGGATTACACCGCCCTATCCCTGGCACTGACCGGAAACCCAAGTCAGGCCGACCGACTGGAAGGCCTGGAGGCCGAAGAAGAGTAAGCCGATAACGCGCGGATCCGTGCTACTTTTGCGGTAGTACCTACCGCCACGCTTATGCCCCGCCTCTCCGTGAACCTCAACAAAATCGCCCTCATCCGTAATAGCCGGGGCGCGAATTACCCAGACCTGCTACAGGTGGCCCGGGACTGCGAGCGCTTCGGTGCCCAGGGCATCACCATCCATCCCCGTCCCGACCAGCGGCACGCCCGCTACGACGACGTGGCCGCCCTGAAGGAGGTCGTGACCACCGAACTCAATATTGAGGGATACCCCTCGGAGGATTTTCTACGGATAGTCCTGGATGCCCGGCCGGACCAGGTGACCCTCGTACCCGATGAACCTGGCCAACTGACCAGCGACCACGGTTGGGATACCCTAGGCCGGGCCGACGAATTGCGCCGCATCATCAGCCGGTTAAAGGCAGCCGGTATCCGGACGTCTATTTTCGTGGATCCCCTGGAAGCGGTCCTTGACGGTGCGGTGGATGTCGGTACCGACCGGGTGGAGTTCTACACCGGCCCCTTTGCCGCAGGATACGCCGGCGACCGGGAGCGGGCGGTTGCACCCTTTGCATCCGCGAGTCGGTACGCCGCGGGCCTGGGGCTAGGCATCAATGCAGGGCACGACCTGAACCTCGATAACCTCGCTTACTTTGCCCGGCAGTTGCCGGATCTTCAGGAGGTAAGTATCGGCCATGCCCTGGTCAGCGATGCCCTGTACTATGGGCTGTCGAATACCATCCAGCTCTACCTGCAACGCCTGGAGTCCTAGGCCTGCTAACGCGACGGGCAGGGGCATCTGATAGTTGGGCAAGCTGCGTAGGTCGCCAGATTAAATTTGATTGATCGGTAGGGCAGCGGAATGAAGTACGCGAGCGTTCAAAGCTGCAGTGCACCAACTCAGCACGATGAGTTCGCCAAGTATTTACCTCGGGTCTACTTCCATCTGCGGTCACAAATCACCGTCCATATAATTTCGATAAGGCGGTGGGGGAAAACGACCAAATGACCTGCTGGCTCGATGGACCCGGATAGATGAAAAAATTTTTGTTTGTCGAAGCAACCGAATTTTTATAATTTGACAACCGCTTAGGGCGCTTACCGGGCCCGCCACTAATCTGAAAGCCTGAAGTCGATCCACACTTATCCCTTTGCTTTCCTGGCGATAGACTCGCATGACCAAAATTTACACCTGACAGTTTAAGAATCGAACCGGCACCTGACCACCGGATCGCTCACTTTATTTTTTCACTTAGAAACAAGTAATCAACTAAACTTTAACTAGCATGAAAAGACTTTCACTAGTGTTCATCCTGTCCTGTTTCGCGGTCGTGACGGCGTATGCCCAGCGCACCATTACAGGAACGGTCTCTGATTCAAACGGGGAGCCGCTGATCGGCGCCTCCATCCTGGTACAGAATACTACCTCGGGCACGGTCACCGACATTGAGGGTGCCTTCAGTCTCGTGGTGCCGGATAGCGGGGAGAAACTCATCGTGAGTTACACGGGTTTTACCACACAAACAGTGACGCTGCAGGCCGCCTCCGAGTACGACATAGTGCTGGATGAAAACGCCGCGCAGCTAGGCGAGGTAGTAGTAACCGCCCTGGGTATCGAGCGGCGGCGTGACGAGGATCTTTCCTCCGCTACGCTTATCAAGGCAGATGTTCTTCAGCGTTCGGGAGAGACCGGCGTGGTGCAGGGACTAGCCGGCAAGACTTCCGGCATCAACATCACCCGGAACTCGGGTGACCCAGGGGCGGGTGCCTACATCCAGATTCGCGGCCAGAACACTATTCTTGGTGATGCCTCGCCACTGATTATTCTGGATGGTGTGCCGATCTCTAACTCCAACATCGGTGGTGGTACCGCCGGTGTAGTTCAGCAGAGCCGCCTCAACGATATTAACCCACAGGACATCGAGAGCATCACGGTGCTCAAAGGTGCTTCCGCCGCCGCCGTTTACGGTACGGGTGCCGCCAACGGCGTGCTCGTGATCAACACAAAGCGCGGACGTACGGGGGGTAAGAAGTACAGCGTGAGTGCTGGCATTTCTTACGGCCTTGACGAAGTAAACAGAGAGTACGAGAAGCAGGATGTGTTTGGTCAAGGTTCTCCCTTCACCACGAGCAACTTCGACCAATTCGGTCGTCCAGTTCTCAATACGGGTCTCAGTTGGGGCGATCGCATCGCAGACCGTAGCGGCACTGACGTAGTTGATAAAGACGGAGGGTTCTTTACCGGTGACCAAACGGGGACGGTTTATTACCCCATCACGGAAAAGGGAGATAAAACGACCTTCAACGAGGTTAATCGCGATCAGGTATTCCAGACCGGTAACACCGTGGACATGAACGTGGGTATCAACTTCCGTGGAGAAAACAGCAACACTTACGTTAGCTTCTCCAACCTTCAACAGGAAGGACTGTTGCGCGGTAATTCTGACTACAACCGTAGTACCATCCGTGTCAACCAGGATTTTAATATGACTGACAAACTTAATATCCGCGTCAATAGCAGCTATTCCGGCGTGCAGTCTAACCGGGTACAGACAGGTTCCAATCTCGCTGGTCTTTATCTGGGCTACTTGCGTACCTCTCCCGACTTCGATAATACTGACTATTCTGGTTTCTATACGGATGCCAGTGGGATCGCTAATGAAGGCCACCGTGGTTACCGCAATTACCTCGGGACTGGCAGACCAGCCTACAACAACCCAGGATGGACGATTAACCGCCAAGTCAATCCTTCCGAGGTTGATCGATTTTTGGTAGCCCCCGAACTCAACTATGATATTCTACCGAACCTGAAGTTTACCGCCCGCTACGGACTTGATTACTATACGGACGAGCGCCGCACGGTTTTCCCCGTCAACTCCGCTGGTGATTACGGTCAGGGTGGATTATTCCGGGACGAGATCACGGAAAAGACCCAGAACCTCTTCCTGATCCTTACCGGCACCTCCGATATAAGTGACGCCTTCTCCGTGGATTACACGGTTGGTTACAACTACTTCGACAATGACTACCAACGTCTGAGTGGCTCGGCCACCAACTTGTTGGTTCCTTCGGATAAGTTCATCATCGAAAATGCCATCGCTTCAAACAATGGCTCCACTCAGTTCCTCAGCCGCAACAAGAAGAACGGCGTCTTTGGCGTACTGAATTTTACGATCATCGAAAACTTGCTCGTTGAGCTAAGCGGCCGGGCTGAACGCACGGCGGCCCTCCCCGATGACATTTTCTTCTACCCCAGTGCTAGTATCGGCTATAAGGTCCTGGACGATGATACCAAGGGTCTAAGCTTTGTTAAGCTGCGTGCCAGCTACGGTGAGGTAGGCATTGAGCCCCCTCTGTACCGAAACCTTTCCACCTTTGTTTCGACCTCCCCGGGTTCCGGCGGTTGGGGGGATGTACTAGACGGCCTTAACTACGGCGGAACTTACGCACGTAGCTCGATTCAAGGTAATCCTAACCTGACCAATGAGATCGTCAAGGAAATTGAGTTCGGTGGTGATTTCCGCTTCCTCCAGAACCGTCTCAGCCTTGGAGTGACTTATTACGACCGGGTTACAAAGGACGCCCTATTAGAGGTGGAGACGCCTCCCAGTAGCGGTTTCTCTTCCAGGTTTGCCAACATAGCCGAAATTACCAATACGGGTTTTGAGATCGACTTCGCTTATAACCTCCTTAACAATGGAGATACCCGGTGGCGTGTTTTTGGTAACGCGAGCCATAATGAGAACATCGTTACCGAGTTGCCCGACGTTAGCCGCCTTATCCTGAACGGCTTTACCTCTACTTCATCAGCTCTCGTAGAAGGGGAGACCTTCGGCGCACTTTACGGTGGCAGGTACGCTCGGGAAGCTAATGGTGACCTCAGCCTCAACGAGAACGGCTTTCCTTTCAATGATACTGAACAAGGCGTAATCGGTGACCCTAACCCAGATTGGCGCGGTGGTCTTGGTAGCGAGTTCGGTTATAAGGGAATTTCTCTCAGTGTACTGTTTGAAACAGCTCAGGGACAAGACATGTGGAATGGTACTAAGGGCGTGCTTACCTACTTTGGTATTGACCCCAGTACCGCGAACGTCTCTACCGCTCCTGCTGACATCAAGAATGCCGATGGGGCAACCATCCCCGCGGGTACTGAGTTCCGTGGTAATGTGATTGACTTCGGTGCCGGCCCCGTCGCCGCCGATGCCTCTTGGTACCTCGGCAACGGTGGTGGTTTTGGGGAGATCGATGAACAGTTCATCGAAGATGCATCCTGGACGCGTCTGCGCGAAGTTACCCTCAGCTACGCTCTGCCTACCAGTCTGCTGAAAGGTGTCGGGTTAAGTAACGTAAGTGTTGGCGTAACCGGTCGTAATCTCGTTCTGTGGTCCCCGTTCGAGGGTGCCGATCCCGACACGAATCTGACGGGCGCTTCCCGCGGTCGTGGTCTGAACTATTTTAACAACCCAGGCAGCCGCTCTGTACTGTTCAACCTAAAGTTCGGCTTCTAAAGTAACGTGTGTCTATGTTGGCCGGAACGATCAGAGGATGCTCACTAAAGCAGCATCCTCTGATCGGAGGCCATACTCATCACGTTTTTTCTAATCTCCACTTAATTAGACTTAATGAAAAACGCAGTATACGCGGGCTTGATTGCCGCAGCACTCTTTACGTCCTGTGAGAGCATCGTCGATGACCTCAACCTGAATCCTAATGAATTTACTGAAGTACCTGCCCAGCTGGTCTTTAACCAAACGGTTCTGAACACGGCGGCCATCGCCGAAGCCGAACCCTTGCGTATTTCCGGGATGTGGTCTGACCAGTTTGCCGGTACTGACCGCCAGTACATTACCCAAGACCGTTTTGATGTAGGGGCCGCTACCTTTGATGAGGTATGGGGAGATTTGTTTCAGCAGGGTATTTCTCAAGCACAAATTGCCCAGGCGCAAGCCACGGCAGAAGGGCTAGACATAATCGCCAATTATGCTAAGTTACTCGAAGGCTACTACGTAGCCGAAGCGGCCTTGATGTTTGGCGATGTTCCTTATTCCCAGGTTAACAATCTGGAATTTCCCGACCCTGTATACGAACCCCAGGAGGAGGTACTAGCGGCCGCAATCGATTTAATCCAGACTTCTATCGGCGGTCAAGGTGCAGGCAACCCCGTATCTACCGCCAATCAGGTGCTCACCTCCGGAGAGCAAGGCGGCACGACCTGGGGCGAATTCGGTAGTGCGCTCCTGGCTCGCTACTATCTCGCTCGGGGCGATTACGCACAGGCGCTTACTGCGGCCCGGGCCGCTAACTTTGATGAGACATCTGATGGTGTCGAAATTATTCACACGACTACCGACTTCGCTGAGAACTTAATCTACCAGTTCGAAGCTGAGCAGCGTGCTAATTACCTGTCATTCGGGAATGATAGCACGGTTCAGTCCACTCTGTATAACTTCTTAGCTGCGGGTACTCCCATGTCACGCGGGGATGGCAAGACCAACGATGCCGCTCGTTTGGCATTGTTTAGCTCCGGCGTTGACCAGGGTATTTACCGGATTAACGTTACCGATGGCGGGTTTTTTGCTAAAGACGCTAACTTTCCGCTTATTGGCTACCCCGAAGTGCAACTGATCATTGCTGAGTCCGCCGCCCGCACGGGTGATGAAGGAGCTGCTCTAGTCGCCCTGAATAACGCCCGTAACTACTGGGATCAACTGACCGGTACCGATTCCTATGCGGACCTGGATGCTACTGATTTGAGCGGAGCGGATCTTCTCCGTGCTATTTTAATAGAGAAGTACGTGTCCGTTTTCGGTCTGCCTACTTTCTACGATATTATCCGCACCGATAACCTGATCGGAGCCGATATGGATACGCGTAGCACCCCGGCGGAACGGTTTCTTTACCCTTCCACTGAGATTTCTTCCAACAGCAACTATCCAGGAAATAAAACCCTGGATGATCCTACGCCTGTGTTTAACTAATGGATGAGTAGTTATTCCTCCTGATAATTTAACTACGGCGGACGCATCAACTCGATGTGTCCGCCGTTTTTTGTAAGTTGTAGGTAGAGTAAATTTTATCTTATGAAGGCAAGTACCCTGTTTCTAATTCAGATTGCGGTGTCTGTTTCGCTGGCTCTAGGTGCCCAGAATCAGACTACTGATTTTACCAACCAAGCGGAGCCGAACGACAAAACCCGACAGGCAATGTTTAACCTCCAAAATCCCAGTGCGGCACTTACGGCTGGGGGTGCATTCTATGTGAGCAATCCTGTCTTAGCCTTTGAAATCGATGCGGAAAAAGCTTACCTCAATTCCGAGTTCACCCCCTTTTCGGTAGTTTTGAAGAGCGGTGAAGATTATCAGATGCCAGGCCGTATTCGGCTGGTCGATCAGCGGGTCGAGGTAAAAGTTGAAGGGGAAGTATACGAGCTTGATAGTCGGGCTATTCAAGCCATAAATGATAGTCACGGTCGGGTTTTCGTTCCAGGCTTCGATCCGGTAGGCCGCATCAAAGGCGTCCAGTGGTACGAGGTAGCATTTGCCGGTAAGCGTTATCGGGTGCTAATTCATGAGAGTACCGTATGGCAAGACCCACCCAAAAAAAATATGTTTGATACAAGTGAGCCTAGAATGACACTCAAGCGGGTTACCCGTTATTACTTGGTCACCTCTGGCGGCAGCGTTGAGGTGGAAAAAATGAAAGATTTACTTACGAGCCTTGAGGGAGAAGAAAGCGCAATCGCCGCTCAGTACGTGCGACAAGAACGGCTCAATAATAACAAGGATGATTATATAGCGCTTCTAAAGTATTTGGAAGGTAGGAAGTAGCTGTAAACCGCCAGCTTTGATCCGAACCGCCTGGGTGTCCGGAAACCCATGGTAGTAAGAAGTGTTAGGGACTTGTTGACTCAGCAACGATTCCGGCAAGTGAAGTAAAGCGGTACTCAGGTCCAAGCGAATCAGGAATGCGGAAGCAGCTCACGTCTGCTTGCTGACCGATATGAACCGCTAAGGACGACGTAGCCTGACTGATTAAGATTGTCAGTTGGTACGCTAACCTGCGGGAATTGGCGACAGACATCAGATAAACTAAATCGACTTAGTATATTACCTACTCAATCAACGTTATCTCGTGCAAATCAAAAAGAACGACAAGGAATACGACGTCGTCATCGTAGGCTCCGGAGCCGGCGGCGGGATGACCGCCAAGGTACTGGCCGAAAATGGACTTAAAGTGGCCATCATCGAGGCCGGTCCGTATTTCGACCCGGCAGACAAGCAAATGAAGACCCAGCTGCGCTGGCCGTGGGAAAGTCCCCGCCGCGGAGCCTCCACCACCCGGCCCTTCGGCGATTACAATGCCGCATTTGGCGGATGGGACATTCCGAACGAGCCATACTCTACCGTAGGCGATACCCGTTTCGAGTGGTTCCGCTCCCGGATGCTGGGTGGGCGGACCAACCACTGGGGCCGCATCAGTTTGCGCTTCGGTCCCGATGACTTCCACAAGAAAGATTTTGACGGCCTGGGCGAGAACTGGCCCATTACCTACGAGGAGATCAAGCCCTGGTACGATAAGGTCGACAAGCTCATCGGCGTCCACGGTACCAACGAAGGCCTGCACAACGATCCCGACGGCTTCTTTCTGCCCCCGCCCAAGCCCCGGCTTTCGGAGATGCTGTACACCAAGCATGCGGAAGCCAACGGCGTACCGGTGTATCCTTCCCGGCTTTCTATCCTGACCAAGAAGCTCAACGAGCGTCGCGGGGTTTGTTTTTACTGCGCCCAGTGCAGCCGGTCCTGTGCCGTGTACGCGGACTTCAGCGCCGGCTCCTGCCTCATTTTTCCCGCCATCGAGAGCGGTGGGCAAATCGACCTGCTCGTCAACTGCATGGCCCGCGAGGTGGTGACCGACGAGACGGGTAAGGCAAAATCCGTCAGCTACATCAGCAAGGACGACCGCCGGGAGTACGAAGTAAAGGGGAAGGTCGTCGTCCTGGCCGCCTCCTCCTGTGAAACCGCCCGCCTGTTGCTCAACTCCAAGATGAAGGGGCAGACCAACGGGCTCGGCAACGGCAGCGGAACCCTCGGCCGCTACCTGCACGACAGTACCGGCGCCAACTGCGCCGCCTTCATTCCGGACCTGATGGACCGGAAGCGCTACAACGAGGACGGCACGGGCGGAATGCACGTCTACTCCCCCTGGTGGGGCAATAACAAGAAACTGGATTTCCCCCGCGGCTACCACATCGAAATGGGCGGTACGATGGGCATGCCCCTCTACGGATTCGGCGGGGGCCACAAGGAACTGCAGAAGATCCTCAACTACCGCGTCGGCGGTTACGGGAATCCCGTTTTAGGAGAGATGAAACAAGTCTACGGTGCCGTATTCGGCATGGCCGGGCGTGGCGAGTCCATCGCCCGCTACGACAGCTACTGCGAGATCGATCCCAACCAGGTGGACGAGTGGGGTATTCCTACGCTTCGTTTTCATTACGAGTGGACCGACTACGAGCGCCTCCAGGCCAAGCACATGCAGGACACCTTCCGCGGTATCCTCACGGACATGGGTGGAGAGATTCTCACCCCGGTACGTACCTACGAAGAAGACTACGGCCTGCTGCCACCCGGTGCCATCATCCACGAAGTGGGTACGGCCCGCATGGGTGACGATCCCAAGACCAGCGTGACCAATAAGTACGGACGTTTGCACGAGGTGCCCAACGTATACATCACGGATGCCTCGACCTTCGTCTCCCAGGCCGATAAGAACCCCACCTGGACCATCCTCGCCCTCGCCATGCGCAACAGCGAGCACATCGTCTCCGAACTCAAAAAAATGAATATCTGATGGATCGCCGTAAAACACTCAAAACCATCCTCGGCGGTGCCGTCGGTACCGCCCTGTTCACCCAGCTCAGCGGGTGCACCACGGATGAAGGTGCGGCCGTCGTCCCCGTCTCCGCTACCGAAGCGGAAACGAAGGGCTACGGACTGCGCAACGCCTACGAGGCCGCCCGCGACGAACGCATCAGCCACGAGCGTTTCTTCTCCGATTTCGAGCTGGAAACCCTCGGGGTGCTGGCCGACATCATCGTCCCGGAAGGAGACGATCACCCCAAAGCGACCGAAACCGGCGTCGTGGGCTTTCTCGAATTCATGGCCCTCGATCAACCCGACCAGCACCAACTGCCCCTGCGGGGTGGCCTGGCGTGGCTCAACTCGGAATCCAGCAAGCGCCACGACGGCCAGGCCTTTATTGAGCTGACCCCCGAACAGCAGATCGCCATCGTCGACAAGATTGCCTATCCCGAGGAGGCCGCCAAAATCGAGAATAACCCCCTGATGCCAGGCGTACGCTTCTTCGACCACCTGCGCTTTATGGTCATCACCGGCTTCTTTACCAGCAAGGAAGGCGTAGCCTATCTAGGCTACGAAGGCAACCAGCCCAACATATGGGACGGTCCCCCCCAGGATGTCCTGGACCAGTACGGACTGACCTATGAAGATCAGTACCTGCCGCTTTACGTCGACCAGAGCAAGCGCGACGTGATCGCGGTGTGGGACGACGACATGAACCTCATCTCCTGATAGGACCGGTAAATTTTCCCCGGTTAAGTTATTAAGTGTAGACGTCCTGTCTTACCTTTGTGGCTTGGGCGGCACACGGTCAGCTCCTTCTGAATTCCCCCAGGGCAGAAATGCAGCAAGGGTAGGAGGTTGAGCGACTGGTGTGCTTGCCCATTTTTTTTGCCCTTTCGGCACCGGTCACAGCACCTGCGGTCCCGCCTCCGGTTATAGCCTGTTATGAAACAGCAGCTGGTATTCGCGACGAATAATCCCCACAAGATCGAAGAGATCCGCCGCCAACTTGGCGACCGGTATACCTTCCGGAGCCTGCAGGACATCGGATGTACCGAGGCCATCCCCGAGACGGCCGATACCCTGGAAGGCAACGCTCGACTGAAGGCCCGCCACGTGAAGGAGCACCACGGCCAGGACTGCTTCAGTGAGGACACCGGTCTGGAGGTATACGCACTCGGGAATGCGCCCGGCGTGGATACCGCACACTACGCCGGTCCCCAGCGAGACGCCGACGACAATAACCAAAAACTACTTTCCGAACTGGGCGATCGTAAGGACCGCCTTGCGCACTTCCGTACGGTGATCTGCCTGATCCTGGACGGGGAGGAGCAGACCTTCGAAGGCTGCTGTGAGGGCCGCATCGCTACTTGCCCGACCGGGAGCAGCGGATTCGGATACGACCCCATTTTCATTCCTACGGACGGAGACGGACGCAGTTTTGGTCAGATGAGCGCGGATGAGAAGATCAGCTTCAGCCACCGCGCGCGGGCCATGTCCAAGCTGGAGGACTACCTTAAAACGCTTGCGGATGCGCCTCGTCCCAGCGCGTAGCCTCCTGGTACTGCCGGGCTAGCGTCACCAGATCCTGCTCGCCAAACAGACGGCCGGTAAAGGTGATGCTGGTAGGCGTTCCCTCAAACATCCCGTTCGGCACGGTGATCGAAGGCTGGCCGGTCATGTTGGTGATGAACAGGCTGCTGGAATTCCAACTGGGATTCACGTAGATATCGATGTTATTTTCGGCAAAGACCCGGTCCATGTCCTCCATCAGCTGACGGCGGAGGCGGTTCGCCTGTACGTAGGCGACGGCCGGTATGAAGTGGGCGGTCCGGAAGGCATTGGGCCAGGCATTGCGCATCTGACTGACCAGCAGGTCGTCGTCGCCACTGCGGGTGAGGGACTCAAAGGCGGCGGCTGCCTCCACGTTGAGGATGAAGCCAATCTCCGGACCATCGGGCAATTCGATCTCCACCAGTTCATAGCCGAGTTTCCGCAGTTCCCCGAGGGCTACGCTGTCGTTGGATGCAAAATCGTAATCGTCGCCAAAACTGCCCTTCAGGTAGCCGATCCGCTTCTTCGGGGCGGGCGCGTTTTCCGGCAGTTGGAATTGGAAGCCGGCCCGGATGGCGTGGGCATCCAGGGGATCGTAGTGGCCGATCGCCGCCAGTACCAGGCCGGCATCGGTAGCCGAACGGGTAATGGGCCCGATCTTGTCCATGGTCCAACTCAGCGCCATGGCACCTCTCCGTGAAACCCGGCCGAAGGTGGGCCGGAGCCCGGTCGTTCCGCAAACCGTACTCGGACTCACGATGCTCCCGAGAGTCTCCGTGCCGATAGCAAAGGGGAGCAGTCCGGCGGCAACGGAGCTCGCCGATCCGGCGGAGGAACCACTGCTGCCCTGCTCCGTATTCCAGGGGTTGCGGGTTTTTTCTCCGTACCAGACGTCACCCCAGGCCAGGGCACCCATACTCAGCTTGGCACACAGCACGGCGCCGGCGGCATCGAGCTGCTCGATCACGGCGGCGTCTTCATCGATGGTCTGGTTTTCGAATGGTTTAGCGCCCCAGGTAGTCAGGTAGCCGCGGGCGGCCAGCAGGTCCTTGGCACCGTAGGGGATGCCGTGCAGGTAGCCGCGGTACTTCCCGGCGGCGAGCTCGGCGTCCATTTCGTCGGCTTTGGCCAGTGCCCGTTCCTCCGTCAGGGTGATGACGCAGTGGAGGGTAGGGTCATGGTCCCGGAGGCGTTGCAGAAAGAATTCCGTGAGTTCCCGGCTGGTGATCTGCCGGGTGTAGATTAGTGTCGCCAGTTGCTCGACGGTCGCCCACTCCAACTGAAGGGTATCCATGGAAGTAAAGGGCAAGCCTTCCGGCGGGGTCGCGGGTGCCGTGACGCTGGTGTCCGCGGGAAGCTGGTCCGCCCGGAGTACCGGATTGAAGACGATGGCCGGAGAGAGGCCATTCGGAATTACGGTGGCAGCGATGCTGTCGAGCGAAGCCAGGTTTTCTTCCAGGTCGGGCATCATGAGGTCGATTTCCTCATCGTCGAGAAAATCAATGCCCAGTACGGCAGCAGCACTCTTTACCTGGTCCGGAGACAGGGCAACGGCTACCGCCATGGCCAGCAGGAGGAGGAGGGGTAGCATGCAGGCGGAAAGGAAACGGAACTTCATGGATTGCGGTCTTTGGGACTGGCAATCTACGAAGCCGCCCCCTTTCACTCGAAGGCTTTCTCTACCAGGTCTTTTTGTTCCTTCACGTGGACCGGCTTGTAACCGGTGGCCGGGGAAGCGGTTGCGGGGCGCCCGACGTACTTCAGCTTCAGTTCCAGTCCGAGGCGCTCGTTGTAGAGGAACTGCTCGCTGATGTAGTTCCAGCCTCCGGCGTTACGGCTTTCCTCCTGTACCCAGATAAACTCGGCAGCGGCGTAGCGCTTGCGCAGGGCCTGGAACTGTTCGATGGGCAGGGGGAAGAGCTGTTCCAGCCGGACTACGGCAACGTCTTCCCGCTCGTTAGCGGTCTTATACTTGGCGAGGTCGAAATAGACCTTGCCGGAACACAAGAGGACGCGGTCGACCTGTGCGGGATCGCTCACGTTGGGGTCGTCGATAATTTCCAGGAAGCGGGTACCCGGACCGAAGTCCTTAATGGAGCTAACGGCCATTTCGTGGCGCAGCCCCGATTTGGGCGACATCACGATGAGGGGCTTGCGGAAGTTCCAGGCCATCTGCCGGCGGAGCAGGTGGAACAAGTTGGCAGGCATGGTGACGTTGGTCACGATCATGTTGTACTCCGCGCACAGTTGCAGGAAGCGCTCGAGGCGCGCACTGCTGTGCTCCGGGCCCTGACCCTCGTAGCCATGGGGCAGGAGGACGGTAAGGCCGCTCATGCGGCCCCACTTACTTTCGCCGCTGCTGATGAACTGGTCGAAGATCGTCATGGCGCCGTTGGCAAAGTCACCGAACTGGGCTTCCCAGATGACCAGGTTCTCCGGGCTGGCGGTGCTGTAGCCGTATTCAAAACCGAGTACGGCGTACTCCGAAAGCAGGGAGTTGTAGATCCGCATCTTGCCCTGGTCGTCCCTCAGGCCGTCGAGGCGGTTGTAGATGTTGTTGCCGTCTTCGCTCTTGAGCACCGCGTGGCGGTGGCTGAAGGTGCCGCGACGCACGTCCTGCCCGGACATCCGGACGTTGTGGCCGTCGATCAGCAGGGTAGCGTAGGCACTGAGTTCACCGAGGGCCCAATCGAGCTGGTCGTTCGTCACGGATTGCTCGTAGCCGGTGTACAGGCGATTGACCTTCGCCACGGGTTCGAAACCCTCGGGCAGGGTGGTGAGGTGGTGCAGGATCTTCTTCATCTCCTCCAGCGGTACGCCGGTTTCCGGCGATTCGGCGAAGAACTCCCCCTTCCAGTGGTCGCGGTTGAGCTCGGTCCAGGCCTTTTCGGGTGGCTGGTAGCTATAGGGAAGGTCGCTGTTCTTGACCTTGGTGTGAAGCGTCTGCAACTCCGACTTGAATTTCTTGGCCATTTCCTTGGCCATCTTAGCTTCCACGTCGCGGCGGGAGACCAGGCGATCGGTGTAGACCTGACGCACGTTGGGGTGGCGTTTCACCCGCTCGTACATACCGGGCTGGGTGTACCCCGGGTCGTCACCTTCATTGTGCCCGTTTTTCCGGTAGCAGAGCATATCGATGAAGACGTCCGAATTGAATTTGTTCCGGTACTCTATCGCCAGCTTGGCGACGTAGTAGACGGCCTCGGGGTCGTCGCCGTTGACGTGGAAGACGGGAGCTTCGATCACGGTGGCGACGCCGCTCGCATAGATGCTGGTGCGGGCGTCCTCGTAATCGGTGGTAAAGCCGATCTGGTTGTTGATGATCAGGTGGATGGTCCCCCCGGTGGTGAAGGCATCCAGTCCGCTCATCTGGGCGGTTTCGAAGACCACGCCCTGTCCGGCCACCGCCGCGTCGCCGTGGACGAGAATGGGGACGATCTTATCGTAATTGTTATCGTAGAGCAGGTCGGCCTTGGCGCGCGCGAAGCCTTCCACTACGGGGCCTACGGCTTCCAGGTGACTGGGGTTTGGAGCCAGCTTCACGTTGACCGCCTTCCCGACGCGGGTATCGATCAGCGAACTGTAGCCCATGTGGTACTTCACGTCGCCGTCGCCCTTGATGTTGTCGGGAATAACGCCTTCGAACTCCTGGAAGATGCTCTCGTAGCTCTTGCCCATGATATTCGCCAGCACGTTGAGTCGACCGCGGTGGGCCATGCCGATCACTACTTCATCGACCCCGTCGCGGGCGGCTTCGGAGATGATGGTATCAAGGGCCACGATCGCGGCTTCCCCGCCTTCGAGGCCGAAGCGCTTCTGGGCGGGATACTTGATCTTCAGGAAGTCCTCGAAGCCCACGGCATCGTTGAGGGTCTCCAGGATGTGCCGCTTGTCATCGAGTGCCAGGCCGTACGCCTTCTCGGGGTGGTGCTTTTCGATGCGTTCCCGCAGCCAGCGGCGCTTGGCGCGGTGGAAGATGTGGTCGGTTTCGAAGCCGATGCTGCCCAAGTACATCCGATCGAGGTTCGCCACGATTTGCCGGAGGGTACTGCCTTCGGGCATGTAGAGGTGGTGGGCGGCCTTAAAGGGGGTATCGAGGTCGGCTTCGCCGAGATTAAAATCGGCGAGTTCGAGGCCCGCATCCGGATCTTCGAATTCCTGGATGGGGTCGATATTGGAGGCCACGTGGCCCCGCATGCGGTACGCCTTGATCAGGGCGAATACGTTGAGTTCTTTCTGAACGTGCTGCCAATCGACTTCCCCGTCGCCGGTTTTCGGCAGGTCGATCTGCGACTTGTCGCTGGCGTAGTCGAAGCCCAGAAAGAAGTCGCGCCAACTGGGGTCGACGGAATCGGGGGATTCAGTGAACTGCCGGTACAGCTGTTCGATATAGCCCGGGTGGGCATTGGCAAGGTGCGAGTAGTTGCTCATGATGGTTTTTTTCAACGTCTGCCTGCAAGCGTTGTTCAACGCCTAGGCGTAGTAACGGCCGAGGACCCACTCCCAGGCGCGGGCCGGAAGGAAGCGCCGGGCGAGCGTACTGATTTTCTGAACGGCCTCCCCGATCACGTAGTGGGGAGAGAGGGAATCTTTTTCGATAATTTTTCGCATTTCTTCCGCTACGTAGGCGGCAGGCATGCCCTTATCCACGTGGTCTGCCATGGCTCCATCGGCCTTCCGGTACCGTTCCCGGTACGGGGGGGCGAGTTCGTCAACGGGCTGCCGGTACTGGGTGGCGATCGAGTTGGTGGCAATATCTCCGGGACAAACGCAGGTCACCTGTACGGAAGTGCCCAGCAGTTCCAGGCGTAGGCTGTCGGTGAGCGCCAGTACGGCGGCCTTGCTTGCGCAGTACACGGAGCGAAAGGGAATGCCCATGAATCCCGCAATGCTGCCCACGAGGAGCAGGCGGCCGCGGGGGCTCTTGCGCAGGTGGGGCAGGGTAGCCTGACAGAGGTTCCAGCTGCCCCAGAAGTTGGTGTCCACAATACGGCGGGCACGCGCTGTGGGCATGGATTCCACCGCACCTGCGCCCCCGATGCCCGCACAGTGCAGTACGGCATCCAGGCGCCCTTCCTGGGCGACGAGGCGGTCGACCGCCGCGGCGACGGCTTCGAAGTCGGAAATGTCGGCCGGGAGGGAAAGGACGCCGGGCAGGTCTACCGGACGTCGGCTCATACCATAGACCCGCCAGCCACGGGCGGCAAGCAGGGGAGCGAGGGCCTCTCCCAGTCCGGAGGAAGCCCCGGTGACGAGGGCGATGCGTGGCATATAGAAGGCGTTTGGAAGGCCAAATAACGGTAAAGATGGAGCAAACGGCCGGCTCGATGCGTTCCGTAACCGTACCTTTATATTTTTAATCGACCTGGAATACAACCCATCTTATGGCTACCCCCGAAAAAGACCTGGAAACCACCTTCAACGAAAAAGGTGAACTGATCAGTCCCGTGCTAGCGGCCGGCGTAAAGAATTTTCTCATTGACATCGACGGCACCGTCTGCGACGATATCCCCAACGAAGAGCCCGAGCGGATGTCTACCTGTATGCCCTATCCCGATGCCCTGCGCATCGTCAATAAGTGGTACGAGGACGGACACATCATCACCTTTTTTACTTCCCGGACCGAGGAGCACCGTGAAATGACCGAAGAGTGGCTCAACCGCCACAACTTCAAGTATCACGGTATGCTCATGGGCAAGCCCCGCGGCGGCAACTACCACTGGATCGACAACCACATCGTCAAGGCCACCCGCTTCAAGGGGAAATTCACGGACCTCATCGTGAAGAACCGGGACGTGGAGGTGTTTAACGACTGATTCTTAGCCCTTGCCGAATACGGCGACCTGGTATACCCGACGCTCGCTACTCCACCGACTGGTGCGGTGCATAGGCAACGAACTGTTAATTTAAAAATTAGCTGGGGGTTAAAATTGCTTTAGCGGTGATAAACCCCCTATATTTAGCAGACCGAATATTAATATAGCTAGGAGACCAGAATGACAAGCATCCAGAAGCAGCGTTGGCTTCGCCTTACACTATTTAGCTTTTTGACATACCTTAATTAGCATACCCCTTCGTATCATGTATATGAAGGGGTTATTTGTTTCCGGTCTCCTCGGCGTAGAATTCCTGCTTGTCCACCACGACCACCTGGTCCCCGGACTTGAGGGTACGCGAAAGGGCGCCATACGGGCCGGCCACCACGCGGTCGCCGGGGCTGAGCCCGGAATCGACCTGGATAAATTTCGCGTCCTGGAGGGCCGTCACGACGGGTACTTCCGCGACCGTATCCCCCCGCACCACGAAGACGACTTCCTTTAGATCGTTGGTACCGGTGCTCTCCCCGTCTTTCGCTGCTTCGTCATTTTCCCGGGTGGTGACCGATTCGATGGGTACGCTCACGGCATCCGGGGCGAGCTCGGTGAGGATGTCCACGCCCGCCGACATGCCCGGGCGGAAGGGGTAGGTATTGCCGGAGGAGATGAGGTCGGCATAGCTTTCCGGATCGATGCTGATGCGCACCTCGAAGTTGGTCACCTGGTCCGAGTTGAGCACGTTGTCGGCCAGTCCTGCGGTCGTACTGGAGTTGGCGATCTGGGTCACGGTACCACTGAAGGTGCGGTTGAGGTAGGCATCCACTTCGATTTCAGCCTTGTCCCCGAGGCTGACGGAGGGAACGTCGTTCTCGCTCACCTCTACCCGCACCTCCATGGCGTTCAGGTTGGCGATGCGCATCAGCTCGGTGCCCGTCATCTGGATGGTTCCTACCACCCGCTCTCCCTGCTCCACGTTCAGCAGGGAAACCACGCCGCCCATCGGGGCGTAGATGGTAGTCCGGCGCAGGCTCGTCCGCAATTCGTTCAGGGTAGCTTCGCTCGACTGAATGCCGTACTGGGCCGCGTTGGCGCTTTCCTCCGCCGCTTGTACACTGCTCTCTGCCGCCGTCACGTTGGCCTCCAGGGCGCGCACGTTCGACTCACTGGTTTCGAGTTCCGCCTGACTGATCACCCCGTCCTTAAAGAGTTGCTGGTTCCGCTTCAGGATGTCGCGGGCGTTTTCCAGCTGGGCGTTGGTTTGCTCGCGCTGGGCCCGGAGGGTATTGATCTGGGCCTTGGCGTTGGCCAGCTGGGCCTTGCTGCTGTTCACCCCGGCGACCCCGCGCGCCACCTGCGACTGGTATGCGTCGGCATCGATTTTGGCCAGGAGCTGATTGGGTACGACGCTGTCGCCTTCCTCCACGTAAAGTTCGACGACCTCCCCCGAGACGTCAGAACTGATCTTGACTTCCGTTTGGGGGAAAATCTTGCCACTGGCGCTGACGACTTCCTGGATGGGACGCTTAGCGACTTCCTGGACAAAGATACGGGTGCCGTCTTCCTGGCGGTTACTGAAAACAACGGCGGCGATGACAACGAGAATCAGGATACCAACAACGAGAAAAATTGCTTTACGGGACATAGTTTGGATAAATTAAGTGGGGTAGGATGGATCAGTTAAGGGAGAGTCCTTCGCCTAGGTAAAACTGGATAACCTCACGGTTGAAGAGGAGCTGGTATTTGGTACGGGTGAATTCTACGCGGGCCTGTTCGAGGCGGTTGGAGGCCGTGGTGAGGTCGAGGCTGTTGGCCGCTCCCGCGGAGTACCGGCGCTGGGCGATGTCGTAGGCATTCTGGGCCGCCTCCTGGCTCACCTGGGCGGCGCGGTAGGTTTCCCGGGCGGCCTGCAGGTCCCCGAGGGCCCGCTCTACGTCGGAGCGCAGTTGGTTCTCGGCTTGCTCGACCTCGATTTCGGCACCCATACGCTGGACCTCGGCCCGCTGTACGTTCAGTTTGTTCCGGTTTTGCTGGTAAATGGGGACCGACACGTTGAATCCCACCGACTGTCCGAAGTTTTGGTCCAGCTGTTCCAGGTAGGCCAGCCGGGGAAAGATGATGCCCGTCTGGTTATAGGACGAGAGCGTGCTTTCCGTTCCGTTGATGAGCACGGGGACGGGCGGTCCCTGGACGATCTCCACCTGGGAGAGGTCGGGGTTGTTGAAGTCCTTGCCCAGGTTGGAAAAATTGGTGCTCACGTTGGCGTAGAGCTGGACGGTGGGGCGCAGGCCTGCTTTGGCAATATCCGTGCCTACCGCCGCCGCCGACCGCCGCAATTCAGCCGCCCGGATGGTGGGCTGGGTCTGACGGGCGGCGTTGAGGACTTCCGGGAGGTCGTAGTCTCCGAGCAGCTCGGCCTCGTTGAAATCCCGCACCGGCGTAACGATATCAAAGTTCGGGTCGATGTCCAGCTCCAGCAGCAATTGTAAATCGAGCAGGGCCAGCCGGACCTCGTTTTCCAGCTCAACTACCGTACGCAGGTTGGAAGCTTGCTGGGCCACGATGTCGTAACGCTGGCCGGCCGGCACGCTGCCGGCCCGGATGAGTGCGTCGGTATTTTCCAGCTGCTGGTTGGTCAGTTCCAGCTGGGTACGGGCATTGGATAGTTGCTCCCGGGTCAGCAGGATGGTGAGGTAGCTGTTGGCCACCTGCAGGCCTATGTCGTTTGCGGTTACCTGGGCGTCGGTCTGGGCGGCTTCCAGGTCGATCTCGGCCTGCCGGATGCTGTTGCGGATCAAACCGCCGTTGTAGATCGTCATGCCCCCCTGCAACTGATACCCCTGGGAGAAGATGTTCTGGGCTTCAAAGGTGTTCGTGGTCGGGTCAATGGTCCGTCCCAGCTGAAGATTGAAGCCGGTACCGCCGGTCAGGTTGGGGAGGCGGTTATTGCGGCTCTGTTGCAGGTTGATGCGCGCCAGGTCGGTGGTATTGTTGAGGCGGCGCACCGGTAGGCTGTTGTCCCGGGCATAGGTTACCGCGCGGCTGAGCGTCCAATCGTTGCCGGATTGTGCCTGTACGAGGAGGGGAAGCAAAAGGATCAAGAGCAGGAAGGATCGGTTCCGCATGGTTACTGATGTTTATCGGTCAGCAAAACTACGCCATCGCGCCACGCGGAAAAATATATTCTATGAACGGAGCGAATACCTAGACGGGCTAATTGCTGCTCGTTACGGTAGTGCCCACGAGCCGGTCGTAGCGGCCCCCCATGGGCCGGTAGTAAATCAGGCCCAGGTAGTCGTTTTCGGTCTGGTCAAAACTGTCTTCCGTCTCCTCGTAGCCGGCCCGGTCGCCCGGGCGGGCGGGATTCTGCTTGTTCGCGCCCTCGTCCGTCACGTAGTAATAGTTGTAGAACCCCTGCTTCACCATCGCGCGGCCCACGTAGGCCATGATCGATGGGTTCCACACCATGCGGTAATCATACTTCAGTTGCCATTCCGTCATGGCCCCCAGCAGGTAGAGGTCCCGGTCGATGGGAAGGCCGTTGCGGGTCTTGAGGATGAAGGTCACCTCGATGTATTCCCCGGTAAAGTCGAGTCCGAAGCGGGTGAAGTTCTCCTGCAGGAATTCATCGGCGAGGTTGACCACCGGGCGATCGGTACGGAAATTGACATAGTCCCCGTTGAGGTCGAAGTACTGGATATACACGCTGTTCGCCCGCGTCTCCTCCGGCGCCAGCATCATCGCGTAGAAGGTGCCCTCGTTCGTGATGCTCGACACCTGCGTCCGCGGCGCCTGCACCGAGCGCAGATCCAGGTTCCGGAACTCGTTCCCTCCCCGGAAGACGATCACGTCCTGATAATTAAACTGCACGCTCTCCCGGCCGAGGAGGTTGGGGCGTATTCCGCCCACGGCATTATCCCACCGCCCGTTTTGCAGTACGGTAGCGGTAATTTCCTGCAGGGGTGCCCGGGATTGCAGTTGCTTGGTGTTGGCCGTCAGCTGTACCTCCTGGTGGGTGTGGATCTTTTCCACGACCGAGGGGCGGGTCACCTGGGCCCCGACCCCCACCAAGTTCTCCGAGACCATAAACCGGCGGGTGATCACCGGACTGTCGTCGTTTTCGGTGTCGTAGACCACCAGGAGGTAATTGCCGCTCTTTTCGAGCCGCATATTCTGGTTGGGGAAGGTGAGGTCGTAGTGGGTATACTGCGTCAGGGTGCGCAGGCTGAAGTCGTAGGTTTCCAGGTAGTCGTTGCCGTAGCCGCTGTTGTACTCCATCTGACCCAGGCTGGAAGGTAGCCAGTCCTGGTTGCAGTGGATGAAGCTGTAGGAGTAGCGGCCCACATCGTCGCGCGTGTCGTCGAACGAAAGGCGCAGTCGTGCACCGCCGCCCAGCTCGATGATGGGGTAGGAGTGGGGAAATCCTTCGATGTGCAGGCGGACGGTCCGGATGTTGTCCACGTACGTATTGTCGAAGTACTTCAGGGCACCATCCTGGGCCACCAGGCTGCCGGCGGTCGCAAGCAACAGGGGCAACAGCAGGGCGGCGGCGCGCAGGTGCCGGGTAAATCGGCGATCGAAGCGAATACTCATTTAAAGGCATTAAGTCTGCTTACAAACTGGCTTCCCCGGCGGTAGAATCGCCAGGGCTTGGCCGCCCATTCGGGGCCGGCACCGTCGATCCCGATGCGGGGGGTAGCGACGATTTCGGCTTGTGGCGGCGGTGGCCCGTCGGCCCGGAGTTGTACCGGACTGTGGGGGTCCAGCAGGTCGAGCGCATTGTGCTCCCGCGTTATCGCCAGGGCTTTGGTCACAACGCCGGGTCCCCGGCTAAGTTGTGGGTTTAAGCTTTCCATATGACGGCGTTCCAGCATCCTTGGAATACCCCGGATCGGTTCGATGGCCCGGATCAGGACAGCGTGCGGCACTTCCCGCGGGCCGGTGATGACGTTGAACAGCTCGTGAATACCGTAGCAGAGGTAGACATAGCTCGTACCCGCCCGGGCATAGAAGGGCGCGGTGCGCGCCGTACGCCGGTTGCCGAAGGCGTGACTGGCGCGATCGTCGGGTGCCCAGTACGCTTCGGTTTCCGTGATTCGCCCGGCGGTTTCTACTGCCCCGAAGGTGGTGATCAGCTCTACTCCGATCAGGGCCTGGGCTACCGCTACGGGATCTTCCCCTTCGAGCAGGGCCCTCACGTCGTTTACCTGCATCATGGGGGAGCGGGGTCGGGTTACTGCCGCAACTCGCGCCGCAGGATCTTGCCCACATTGCTTTTCGGCAGATCGGTCATGAACTCCACTTCCTTCGGGATCTTGTACCCCGTCAGGCTCTCCCGGGCGTAGGTGATCAATTCCTCCTGGGTGAGAGAGGGGTCCTTCTTCACCACGAATACCTTGACCACCTCGCCCGATCGTTCGCTGGGGATGCCGACGGCGGCGCACTCCAGCACCTTGGGATGGGCGGCCAGGACGTCCTCCACCTCGTTGGGGTAAACGTTGAAGCCGGACACCAGGATCATGTCCTTCTTCCGGTCCACGATGGTGAAGAAGCCGTCTTCCGACATCTTGCCGATGTCGCCGGTACAGAACCAGCCGTCCATCATCACCGCGGCGGTATCCTGGGGGCGGTTGAGGTAACCCTTCATGACCTGGGGGCCTTTGATCTGGATTTCTCCGCGTTCTTCCGGGGTGGCCACCCGGCCTTCTTCTTCGTTCCACACCCGCATGATGGTGTTGGGCATGGGAACGCCGATGGTGCCGATGCGGAGGTTGTCGTTGAGTGGATTCATGCAGACGGCCGGGCTGGTCTCCGTCAGTCCGTAGCCTTCACTGAGGGGTACCCCGGTAAGTTTTTGCCACTTTTCGGCGACCGCGCGCTGGACGGCCATGCCGCCACCGACCGTAATCTTGAGGTGACGGAAATCCAGGGACTGAAAGCCCTTGTCGTGCAGCAGGGCGTTGAACAGGGTATTGACGCCCGTCATGCCGGCAATGCGGTTATCCTTAAAGGCCTTGACGATGGTGCTGAGGTCCCGGGGGTTAACGATGAGTACGTTGCACATGCCGTGGGCATATATGCCCACGGCATTCACCGTAAAGGCGAAAATGTGATACAGCGGAAGCGGGCAGAGCATTCGGTCGTCGCTGCCGGCCTCCAGTTTCTGGGTCATCCAGGCTTTCGCCTGCATGGCGTTGGCGACCAGGTTGGCGTTGGTGAGCATAGCGCCCTTCGAGACTCCGGTGGTGCCGCCGGTATACTGCAGCGCGATGGTGTCGTCGGGCTGTCCGGTAAACTGTGGCAGCTTGTACTTCCTGCCTTCGTCGAGGGCCGTTTGGAACGGGACGGCGTTGGGCAGATTGAAGTCCGGCACCATCTTTTTGACGTTGCGGATTACGAAGTTGGTGAGGCCGCCCTTGATCCAGCCCAGCATGCCGCCGATACTGGTGAGAATAACGGTAGTGATTTCGGTTTCCCCGATGATCTTCTCCAGGTTCGCGGCGAAGTTCTCCGCGATGAAGATGGCCTTGGCGCCGCTATCGGTGAACTGGTGCTTCATTTCCGGCGGCGTGTAGAGCGGGTTGGTGTTGACGATCACCAGGCCGGCCTTGAGGATGCCGTGCAGAACAATGGGGTACTGCAGCATATTCGGCATCATGACCGCGATGCGGTCGCCGGGCTGTAGGCCGCGGTAATGGAGGTAGGCACCAATGGCGGTGCTCTGTTTGTCCAGCTCCCCGTAGGTCAGGTCCTTGCCCATGCAGGAAAAGGCCGGACGGGAGGAGAATTTTTTGGTGGTGTCGGCCAGCAGGTCCTTCAGGGTAGGAAAGGCATCCACCTCCACGTTTGCGGGGATGCCTGCCGGATACTGGGCGAGCCAGGGGCGCTGATCGGTACTCATCATGATCTGGTTTAAGCTTTACGCACGCCAAAGTACGACACCCTCTTCGGAATCGCATGGGCGGCTACGTTCTTCTTGGTTCCTCTATCAACTTGGGGTATGCTAGCGACGTTACACTAGAAGCATGTGTGAATGATCGTGATTCCCGGCCCCGGCTGTATCGCCCCCGCCACTAATTTTCGGGTCATTTACCAATCTACATTACCAAGTTCAAACCCTCCCTCCCCTAATGGAAAACGGAATCCTCACCGATGCCCAGCAAAAAGATGCTGAGCTAATCAAAACTTTGCTCGAAAAGATCGTTAACAAGAAAGGGTTCGACAACATCAAGGCCAACGCCGAAGGTTACGAAACCCCCGCCAAGATCCGCCGCAGCAAGGAAACCGAAGAGTACTTCATCCCCGACGTCACCGGTGAGGTCAACGGACGCAAAAGCTACTTCGAACTCGGCATGAAGACCGACGACGAGCGCGAGCTGGTCACCAAGTGGCGCCTCCTCAGCAGCCTCGCCGCCTACAAGCACGGCAAGCTCTATCTCGCCGTCCCCCGTGGACACATGGCCTTCACCAACCGGATCCTGGCTGATTACCCTATTCAGGCTGAAGTGGTTAAGATTTAAACTCGCTTCGCTCCTTTTGATAGACGGGCTTCGCCCTGGGGTAGAGGATCTCGCTTCGCTCGATCCGGTAGAGAAGTTCGCTGCGCTCACTTCATTAGAGCGCTTCGCGCGTTAGAAGGTCCCCGATAAATGAAGCTTCTTTAATCACAAGACCCGATTTGCAACGTGCAAATCGGGTCTTCTGATTTCTAGGGCAATGACTCACGCCTCTAACGCCACAGGCCCTAACGCCGCGAAGCCACTCTAAAGCACATAGTCATTAGCCCCAATCTGCAAATCAGCCACCAAGCGGCGGAGCTGCTTCACATTCTGCGGGGGGTATTTCGTAAAGCGCTTGATGCCGAGAATGAACGTACGCAGCAGGTCCCCTTCCACGAAGCTGGCGACGGCATCGGTGGCGTTTTTGGCCATGCGGGCGGTAGCGTCGTGGAGATAGACGCGCAGGGCGGCATCGTAGACGGACAGGTGGTGCTTGCCCCTGCCTTCGGCGCGAAGCTTCTGGACGCGGAGGAGGGTGCTTTCGGCCTGGAGGAGGTCACCGAGCATGTCGGCTATGTTCATCAGGATTTCCTGTTCGGATTTGAGGTTGATCTTACCGTCCATCTGCTCCTTGGCGGCGGCACCGGCGACCATGAGGATCAGCTTCTTGAAGTCGGAGACGGCCTTGATCTCGTGGCCGTATTCGCCCTCGGGCTGCTCCAGGCTAGGCATGCCGCCGAGTTCCTTCTGCACGTTCCAGGCGGGGCCGACGATATCCAGGGCCCCCTTCATGGCGCGGCGGAGGAGCATATCGACGCTCAGCAGGCGGTTGATCTCGTTGGTGCCTTCGTAGATGCGGTTGATGCGGCTGTCGCGGTACATGCGCGGGGCGAGGGTTTCCTCGCTGTAGCCCATGCCGCCGTGGATCTGTACCACCTCGTCGACGGTGTAATCCAGCGTTTCGGACCCGAGGAACTTGAGGAGGGCACACTCAATGGCGTACTCTTCGGCACTCAGGAGCTTGGCTTCGGCGAAGGACTTGCCCTCGGCCATGAGCTGCTTGTTCATATCCTGGATCTGCTGGCTGACCCGGTACAGGGCACTCTCTCCGGCAAAGATGCGGATGGCGGCTTCCCCGATCTTAAACTTGATGGCGCCGAAGTTGGCGATCGGCTGCTTGAACTGGATGCGTTCGTTGGCGTAACGGATTCCTACCTCCAGCGCCATCTTGGAACCGCCCATGCTCAGGGCGTGCAGCTTGAATCGGCCCACGTTGAGTACGTTGAAGGCGATAAGGTGGCCCTTGCCGATCTGGCCAAGGCTATTGCCCTTGGGTACCCGTACGTTTTCGAAGAACACCTGGCGGGTGGAGCTGCCCTTGATGCCAAGCTTGTCCTCCTCCGCACCCAGGGTGAGGCCGTCGAGGCCGCGGGGGACGATGAAGCCCGTAAACTTGTCTCCGTCGACCTGGGCGAAGACGATGAAAACGTCGGCAAAACCCGCGTTCGAGATCCACATCTTCTGGCCGTTGAGCACGTAGGCGTCCCCGTCGAGGACTGCGGTGGTCTTGGCTCCCATGGCGTCGGAACCGCTGCCGGGCTCGGTGAGGCAGTAGGCGGCCTTCAGTTCCCCGTTGATGAGGCGCGGGAGGTATTCCTGCTTTTGCTCCTCGGTGCCGAAGTAGAGGATGGGCAGCATCCCGATGCCCGTGTGGGCCGCGAAGGAAACGGTAAAGGAGCCCGAGCTGCCGCCCATGACTTCACAGATCAGGGTGTTGGTGTTGGTGTCCATCTCCATTCCCCCGAATTCCTCGGGCATGTGACTGCCGAGGAGACCGAGGTCGGCCATCTTCTCCAGTAGCCGCGGCGCAATGTTGTCTTCCCGCTTCTCGATCTTGTCTAGGTTGGGCTTGATCTCCTGGTCGATGAAGTCCTGGACCATCTGCTGCACCATCAGTTGCTCCTCGTTGAATTCTTCCGGGATGAAGGTCGAAGAGTAGTGCGCATCCGCAATGAGGAATTCTCCGCCCTTCAGGACTTTCTGATCAGTGAGTGTAGCAGGCATGTATCGAGGGTTTTTGAGCTTTAGCGAAAATTCGCTACGAAGTTACACGCTACGAACCGCTCCGTCAAGCGGGTGGTTGACTTTTTAGCGAAAATTCGCTGAAGTTGCGTTAGCGACGGTGTGATCAGTTCACCGCAGAGGCGCTTCGCTCGGTCGCAGAGGATGGCAGATTTCTGAGCTACTGATGCTTGTCAGCCTCATCGCCCGTCGCGCAGGGAGTCCGCCGAGGTATATAACTCATGCCGGTCGACCGGTAAGCAGTCCCTCCCCGGTACCGTCTAAGTAGCTTCTTACCCTCCACATCGCCCAGTACGCTAAGCGCGGAAGCCAGCGCGTCCGCCACCATGCCCGTAGTGGCCAGTACGGTTACGGGGCTAGGGTGCGTGATCCCCAACCCCGTACGCGGATCGATGAGGTGGCTGTACTGTTGACCCTCCCACTCCAGATACTTATAAGCACCGCCGGAGGTAGCAATGGCGACATGGATTGTATCTATGGCGCCTCCGGAAGTCTCTACCCGCCATCCCGTACGCCCGGGTGGGGAAGCGCCGAGCAGCAGGTCGCCGCCGCCGTCGATGAGGTAGCTCGGCAGACCGGCCTGGTCCAGCACGGCTCCGGCGGCGTCCAGTGCGTACCCCTTGGCAACGCCGCCCAGGTCGAGCTGCATACCGTCCCGGGAAAGCCGCACCCGGTTTGGGCGGCGGAGCCGCAGCCACTTCCACCGCACCCGCGACCGCGCCCGTTGGATGTCCGCTGCCTCCGGAAATTCCTGGTGGCGAAAGGCACGCCGCCAGAGCTTACTGAGGGGACCGATGGTGGGATCGAAGGCACCGTCACTCCGGCGGGCGAGGAGGCGGCTGCAGGTGAGTACCCGAAAGAGGTCAGCAGATACGGGGTGCCAGCGGCGCGTCGGCAGGGCAACGAGCCGGTTGATCTCGCTGTCACTGCGGTAGTCGCTCATGGATTGCTCGATCGCTTCCACCCGGGCGTAGGCACTGTCGATCACCTGCCGGGCCCGGAGGGTGTCGGATGTATACACCGTCATCGACCAGGGCGTGCCCATAGCGGCCTGGGGCACCGTGACCCGATACTGAGCAGGCAGGCAGACCGGCCCGCCAAGCAGGAAGCCCAGCGCGCATAGCCACCACCCGGCCCGGAATCGGAGCCCAAAATTGTAAATTTTCAATACTGGATTTTAAATCCCTCTTACATCACCTTGGTTTCGCCGGGAACCGGTACGGGGTAGTAGCCGCTCTCGAGGGGGAGGATGGGCGGCGGCGCGTTGAAGTCGTATTTCTTCGGGGAGAGGTCCAGGTCGGAGGCGATGGCCTTGTCCCAGTCGACGACCTGACCGCTGTAGGTGGCCATGCGGCCCATGATGGCGGTCATGGTACTGTGGGCAGCGTTCTCGGCGTCGGCGTATTTGTATTCGCCGTCGGCTACGGCTTTGAAAAGCAGGTCGTGCTCCACCTGGTAGGGATTGGGGTCCTTGCGGGCATCGTGGTCGAGTAGGAGGTAGCCGCTCTTGGTCATGAGCTTGCCGGGAGCGGGGGCGGTACCGTTGGTGCCCTGGAACTCCTCGCTGACCTTGTCGGCGCAGCCGGGCCAGTGGCGGCACTGACTGATCATGCGGCTGCCGTCGGCATAGGTGTACTCTACGGCGTGGTGGTCGAAGATCTCGCCGTTCTCCTTGCCGTTGCGGACGTAGCGGCCGCCGAAGCCTACGGCCTGGACGGGGTGGTCCTGCTTCACCCAGTTGCCCACGTCGAGGTTGTGGATGTGCTGCTCGTTGATGTGGTCGCCGCAGAGCCAGTTGAAGTAGTACCAGTTGCGCATCTGGTATTCCATTTCGGTCTGCCCGGCCTCGCGGGGCCGTACCCAGACGCCGCCGCTATTCCAGTAGACATAGCTGGTGGTGATGTCGCCGATGGCGCCGTTCTGCATCATGTCGATCCAGCCGTCGGTGTACTGCTTTTCGTAGTGGCGCTGGAGACCGACCACCACGTTGAGTTTTTTCTGCTTCGCTTCCTCGGCGGCGGCCAGTACGCGGCGGACGCCGGGGGCATCGACGGCGACGGGCTTCTCCATAAATATCTGCTTGTCGGCGGCCACGGCGGCCTCGAAGTGGATCGGCCGGAAACCCGGAGGCGTCGCGATCAGGATCACGTCGACCAGTGGCAGTACTTCCTTATAGGCATCGAAGCCTACGAACTTGTGCTCCTCGGGCACATCGAGGCGGGAAGCGTCGAGTTCGTTCTCGGCCAGCTGGTTCTTGATGCCGTCGTAGGCCTGGTCCAGGCGGTCGCGGAAGGCGTCGGCCATGGCCACCAGTTTCAGGTTCTGGGAGGTGGAGAGGGCCTGGGTAGCCGCACCCGTCCCGCGTCCGCCGCAGCCGATAAGCCCGATGCGGATTACGTCCGCGCTGTCGCTGTGCACCTTGGCGGCTAACTGGGAGGACATGGCCAGGCCGCCGGCGAGGGCGGTGGTCTTTAGGAGGAAGGAACGTCTGTCTAAGGGCATGATCGGGAGGGTTAGAATTTACAATTTACGATTTACAATTTACAATTGGCCCGCGGCTTTGCTCGCTTCGCTTGTCCCTAATCAACAATTGCCTCCGCAAAAAACTGCTCCACTTCCGCAGCGCTGGGTTGCCGGGTGGGGGAGACCAGGCGGAAGCCGAGGAAGGCACTGTCCACGTTCCACCACTTGCTTTTGGGAATTTGGGGGTCGCGAGCCTGCCAGCGGGGAGATGATTTTTCACGGGTGCGGCAGCCGGCCTCGGCGGTCGCGGTGTCGAAGGAGCCGCCCTTGACGGTGCGGGAGTGCTTGCCGTCGGGGCGCATCCAGGGGTCGGGGGCGTCGGTGAGTCGGTCAGGGTAGTCGTCGTAGTACTCGTCGAGGGTCCACTCGCTGACGTTGCCGAGCATGTCGTAGAGGCCGTAGGCGTTGGGCTTTTTCTCGCCGGTCTTGTGGTAGTTCTCTTCCCCGTTTTCGTAGAGCCAGGCGAGGTCGTGGAGGTCGGCGGGGTCGGGTTCCTCCCCGGCAAAGCAGGCGTACTCCCATTCGGCTTCGGTGGGCAGGCGGAAGAAGCGGCCGGTCTTTTCGTAGAGCCACTGGCAGTAGCGGAGGGCCGCTTGCTGGGTGATGTTCACCTCCGGATACCCGCCGCGGGTACCCATGCCGTAGGTGAAATCGAGGTAGGGGGGGGAGGGGCGGCTAACGGCATCGGCATCCCAGCCTTCTGTTGCCGCCACCGGGGTATCGTTTTCGCGGACCTGGAAGATGCGGTAGGCGTCGTTGGTCACTTCGTGGGTGGAGATCGCGAAGGGAGAGATCGTGACCGGGCGTTCCGTCTTCCCCATGGGAAAGGTGGCACCGTCCAGGGAGACCATAGTAAAGGATACGTCCGTCCCCGGAATGGTGACGGTTTCCATATCCTGGGCGCGGAGCGCTGGTGCCAGGAACAAGACAAAAAGCAGGGGAAACAGGTAGTGCATATTCGGCGGGCCAGAGCGGCCGGGATAAGAAGCTTCAATATACCTGTAATCGCGAAAAAGGGGAGGTTGAACCCCGCTTTATCCTAAATATCCCCGCCCTAAGCTTCCCGGAGCTGCGTATGCGAGCCGTCACACCGGGGCATCCGCTGCGAAAGTCGGCAGTTGCAATCGTGGAGCCCCTTGCCCGCAAAGACCTTGGGCTTGCTCTGCTCGATCCGCGAACGCCGGGTCGTGGCCTGTTTCGCACTGCTAAAGTGGAGCAGGTAGCCCCGCTGGCGGCCCGGGGTCAGGGACTGGAAGGCCGCCTGGAAGCCGGGATCCTGGTCGAACGCGGCCAACAATTCTTCGGGAAGCGCTGGTGCCTCCTGCGGAGCCGCCACCTTTTCTCCCGACTTTTCGACCTCAACCGCTAAGCGAATGAACCTGCGGATCCGGTCTTCCTGCGCGATGATCGTGCCCACCTCCGTATAGGCGAGGTTGCGGACGGACCGGGAGTTTACCCCGGGTTGGATCAGCAAACCCTCCGGGTCGGATAACAGCGCCCCCTTCATGAAGCCCAGCGTGCAGGCCTCCTTCAGTTGTCCGAGGATGGCGACGTTCTTTTCCTCCCAGACGTAGCAGGGGGAGCGCCACTTGAAGGTTTCGGAGAGGCCCCCCTCCAGGAGGATGCGGCGGAGTTCGGCCAGTTCGCGGGGCCACTTGTCGGCGCGTTGGAAATAGGCGGTGGCCTGGGGGTGCATGTTTTGGCAGATGTTGGTGAAAGGGGAAGGTGTCAGCGAACCTCAATTTCGAAACTTTCGCCGAGACTCCTCCGACTTTCCTAAACTAGGGCCCCAACTTAGGCCCTCCCCGCACCCGCGGCCCCGCCCGTGTGGAACTCCTGGCTGGGATCGGCTAGCAACCGGGACTTAAACCCGCAATCCAGCCGCGCGACGTGGAGGTGAGGCGGCCCGCCGGGAGCTCAGCGGGAGGGAAAACGGGAGCGTCATTAGGGGTCCATCGGCGGCCATCCCTGCTGCGCACGACGGCGCCGTCAACGGTACTGGCATAAAGTTGGGCGCCAGCCGTATACAGTTGCGAGATGGCTACTTCCGTGTGGAGGTCTGCCCATACGGTTTCCTGCGCGGTCACCCGGCCGACCCCGTTTTGCCGCGCGACGTACAGGTCCCCGTCGTAGACTGCGAGCTGGCTGAGCAAGGTTCGTTCCCCGCAGTCTTGGAACCAGGCTTCGCCGAGGTCGTACGAGCGCCAGAGACCGCTGTCGGTGGCCGCCAACAGTACGCCTTCGTGGAAGAGGAGGTCCAGCACCGACTCGCTGCGGATGTTGAAGACCGGCCGCCGCCAGTGCGCCCCACCGTCACGGGAGATGAAAACCCCCTGCCCGTAGGTGCCGAGGACCATCACGGATCCCTGCCCCGCAATGGCGAAAATGGGTAGGTCGGATAGCAGTCCCGCACCGCGTGGCGTCCACTGCTCCGCATCCCGCGGGAGCGCAAAGAGCCCGTCAGATTCCGTGGTGAGGAATAAGGTCCCGTCGTGCTCCATCACCTGCCGCGGCAGGACACCTTCCGGCAGGCCGTCCATCAGGGGCTGCCAGCTGTTCCCGTCGTCCGTACTCAGGTACAGGGGCGTGGCCGCGGGTGCAGGAGAAAGGGTGGGGAAAGCGAACAGCGCAAGTAAAAAAGCGAAGAGGTACATGGCGGAGATGTTTTATTCAGGGCAAGGTAGGGGGTGCTCCCGCCCCATCCCGCAACCAATTGTAAAAGGATGTAAACGGCTGTAAAACCATCAGTTAGCCCAGTACTGGCGGACGTAGCTTTACGGGATGAAGCAACGAATGCACCGCGCGTTACGGGCGGGCGGCCTGATCCTGCTCCTCCTCACGCTGACCTGCGCCTTTCTCCCGGTGCCGCAGGCGGATGACCGGATCAGCGCCCTGGCCCTGCGGCAACTTGGCCACGATTACCTCCTGGCGTCGGGGGATGCCACTTCGACCGTGCCCCCGGTCCGGGAGCGGAAGGACGGAAGCTGGATATTGCCGCTCGGCCGGCCCGTGGATTACGATTCCCTCGCGCTCCTCAGCCGGGCCGTGATGAAAAAGTACGGCATCGGGCAGGCCTATACCCTGGCGCTGGAAGACTGCGCTTCCGGCGAGCTCGTCCTCGGCAGCCTGTGGCCGGGAGTTGCCGACGCGGAGGGTGACGGAGCCGCCTGCGTGGGCCGCGACCAGGTCGCGCGCTGCGCCAACATCAGTCTGGCCATCCCCGGCGGCACCGTGACGGCCTCCCCGCCGGTACTGCTGTTCCTCGGTGGACTGGGCGTCTTGCTTCTGCTGGTCGCTCCGATCCGCGGCCCCGGGAAGGAAGCGCTGCAGCCCACTGTAAGCCACCCGGAATCCGAACCGGACGCATTGCAAATTCCCACGGACTGCACCCTTCATGAAACCGCCCTGCTGCTCCGGGTGGGAAGCCGGGAAGCGCCCGTCACTTACCGCGAGGCGAAACTCCTCACCTTCCTCGCCCGCCACCCGAACGAAGTGCTGACGCGGGCCGTCATCCACGATGCCGTTTGGGGAGCGGAAGGCATTATTACCGGCCGCAGCCTGGACGTATTCGTTTCCCGCCTGCGTAAAAAGCTGTCGACGGCGGAAGGAGTGGAAATTCAGACCGTGCACGGGGTAGGCTATCGGTTTTGGCTTGCAAATCCCGCCGCCGACCTTGCTTCCGGGAGTTGATCACCGGAGAGGTAGATCGGATATAGAGGATCACCCCACCGATGCGATTTCCACGTAAAAGATCAAATTGCTATTCGAAGGAATCCCCTTCCCTCTCCCCTTTGGCCCGTAACCCAGCTTGGAGGGAACGAAGAGCGTTGCCTCGTCGCCCCACTGCAGAAGCGCAATGGCCTCATCCCAGGCCGGGATCACCTCGCCGGCCCCGAGCAGAAAGCGCACGCCCTTCATGCTGCTGAACGATTCCTCGAATACGCCAGGCTTATCCTCCAGCAGACCGACGTAGTGTACCTCCACCCGCTGCCCCTGCTTGGGCTGGATACCCTCTCCGGCCTCGTGGATGAGGTAGCCCAGTCCCGATGGGGTACGGATGGGCTCCAGCTTTCCGTCCAGGTAGTCTTGCCGAACCTGTTCGGCAAAGGCGATTCGATCGGCGGAAATCGCCTGGAGCTTGGCTTTGGTCGGCTTCTTCATGGGCTTAAGGTATGTGAAATCGGTTGGGTGGGGCCGCCGCGGGTACCAGGTAGCTTTTACCGCGGATTCGCCTTCAGCGGGGAGATTGACTCCGTCGAACGCTGTTTCGCTTTGCTCGGTCGCAGATGGGCGCAGATTTCTCCGTAGTGCTGATGCCGTGGTTGATCGGCCCCCCCCTACACGTACCATGAGTCGCAATGAATGCCATACGGGGCCAAACCGCAGGTCTGGCCAACTCCGTGTAATCCAGCGTCAGCCCAGCAGGTCTCCGCATCAGCAGCGTGGGCAATCCGTGTCCCTCCGTGCCTAAGCGAAGCGCCTCCGTGTCGACGCAGTCGATCCGTGGTGAACGTACCGCATCATCGCTACCGGTCTCGTTAATCGCCATCCCCAACCCGGTCATAAGGCACATAACCCTCCCACTCCCAGGGGGTAAACGTATCGCCGATGGTAAGCTCCAGCAACGGCTTAAAGATCGACTCCGCATTGTCGCTATTGCTCATCAGCAGGACGCCGGTGGATTGCTCCGGAAAGAGGATGGAATAGTGCTGGAAGCCCTCGCCGTGTCCCTCCTTGAATACGCCCTTACCGAAGGGAGTGGACAGCACGCCCCAGCCGAGGCCGTAGCCCAGACTAATACCGTCGTTTGCATCGGTGGTGTCCCGGGCCCGGGGACCGAACTGCCGCGCGCTGCGGATGCGGATCGTCGGCTCGAACAGCAGGTCGGTGATTGGAGAACCTTGTGTGGAGAGCTTCAGGAGTTGCGCCAGGAAGCGGCCGTAATCGTCCGGCGTCGTTTCCATCGATCCGGCCGCGCTGGCATAGTCTTCGGTGTCCTTTTCCAGCACCTGCTGGTCGCTGGTGTGGCCATTGCAGTACTGGCCTTCAAAGCGCGGTTGCCAGACGTAGCTGGTCATGCTCATGCCAACGGGATCGAAGAGGCGCTCGCGGGCCAGTGCTTCCACTCCCCGGCCGGTGAGTTGCTCGACGACGTACTGCAGCAGGTGCATCCCTTCGCCAGAGTAGCTGTAGCTGGTGCCGGGGTCGAAGTAGAAGTAGAGTTCTCCTTCGGACGTAAAGCCGCCGTCGCGACTGATCCAGCGCCAGTTGGGGAGTCCGGTGGTGTGGTTCATGCACATACGGGCGGTGATCTGCTTATACCGGTCATCGCCGGCTAGGTTGGCCCAACCCCGCCACTCCTTTGAGAACTGGATTTCGGGGATGGGCTGGTCGAGGTAGTCCTGGAGGGGGCGGTCCAGGT
>JBBSPZ010000014.1:0-71078 GCA_038258275.1 Chitinophagales bacterium
CCAGCCATCGACCGCGGCCCCGTTGCTGTCGCCGATGACCAGCAGGCTCCGCTTCTTCAGCGGCTGGTGGCAGGTCATCAGTAGTGCGGCAAGGAGGAGGGCGGAAATAAAGCGGGAAAAGGTCATCAGTAGTCATTTACACAGCACCTGCGGCACCGCCCGTAAAGGTACGACGGAGCCAATTTCGCTCGATAAATGCGAGGGTGAAAATCAGGGCGAGCAGCAAGAAGGTACGCCAGACCAGGAGATCGGAGTAGGTGCCCAGCAGACAAGCCGCCGACGCCGCCACGGCGTAGATCAGTAATCTGCCGAAGGGGTAAGCGACCGGAAAGTACCGCTGCGACACGAAGTACACCAGCACGCACATGACCAGAAAACAGGAAAACATGCCCCAGGCGGGGGCGTAGATGCCAAATTCTTCCGTGAAGAGCAATGGCCCGCCTACGGCAAAGACCGAACCCACCAGGGCGATGACGGCGCCGAGAAAGGTCTGGTCGGTCAGCTTGTAAGCGATGCTGAGGTTGCTGTAGATGCCGAACAGGAAATTGGCGGCCAGGAGAATGGGCAGCACGACGAGTCCCGGGCGCACGTCCGGACCGATGAAGTACTGCAGCCACGGCAGCCCCAGTAAAATGCCCGCGCTGGCCACGGTGCCCACGATACCGTAGGCCCGCATCGCGTCGGCGTAGATGGTCCGGTTGGCGGTGGCCAGGTCGGCTCCGGATTGCCGGAAGAAGAAGGGTTCGGCCGCGTACTGGTAGGCGGTGACGAAGAGATTGAGAAAGACGGCCATGCGCAGGGCGGCGGTGAAGTACCCCGCCACGTTGTCGTTGTAGGTCATCAGCACGCTGGGCCCAACGAGGGCATTGGCGATACCGGCTACCGAGACGACCGTCAGGGGGAGGCTGTAGGTCAGCAGGCGCCGGAAGGTGGGCACGGCCTCGGTTCCCGACCCTTTCTTTTGCCGGAAGCCGTCGATTAAGAGGGCCAGGTAGCGCAGGCCCGCCGCGGCGGCGATCGCGATCAGGTAATAGCCGACCTTGAATCCGGGCACGAACTCCGTGGGCACCACGGCCGGCAGGTAGTACAACAGCAGGTAGATCAGGAGGATATTGACCACTACGTTGCCCAGGTTCACGGCTACGAAGAACCAGGCCCGCTGCTGCAGCCGCAGGCGCGCCAGGGGCACCGCGCTGAGGGCGTCGAAGGCGATCGTGATCAGCACCAGCCGGACATAGGTGGTGCCGGCGGGGGCCGCCAGTAAGTCCGCGATGCGGTCGGAAAGCAGGAGCAGCGGGCCGACGATGAGGAAGGTCAGCACCAGTACCAGCCGTTGCGCCCGCCGGAACACGGCCGCCGGGTCGTAGTCGCCCCGGCTGGCGAAACGAAAGACGGCGGTGTCCATGCGGAAGACCAGGGCGGCGATGAGCAGGGCCGTCCAGAACATCAGGTTACCCACCTCCCCCACCTCGCCTTCCGACATGACGCGGGTGATAAAGGGCGTGACCAGGGCAAAATTCAGCAGGCGGCCCAGGATGCTGCTGAGGCCATAGACGAGCGTTTCGCCGGATAGTTTCTTAAGGGACACGGCGCAAGGTAGGGGCTTGACAATAACGGGTGGGGATAAATGGTTACTTTTGCGGTCCCCCGGGGCCAGCTTTTTCGAGAAACTGGATGAATCGACACCAATGAACAAGTGCATTTTCGGGCTCGCCCTTTCCCTGCTGTTTGCTACGCCCCTGCTGGCCCAGGCGGACGAGGAGGTCCTCTTCACGGTAGGCGATAAACCCGTCACGGTGGGTGAGTTTCGCTACATCTACGGAAAAACCAACGGGGAGGATGCCGACTTCAGCCGCGCGAGCGTCATGGAGTACCTCGACCTCTACGAGCGCTTCAAGCTGAAGGTGGCCCGCGCTCACGACATGGGGCTCGACACGGTCACCGCCCTGAGCAACGAATTGGAGGGCTACCGCAAACAGCTCGCGGACAACTACCTGATCGACCGCGAAGTCACCGATCCGCTGGTTGCCCAGCTCCACGCGCGGCAGCAGCAGGACGTCGAGTTCAGCCACATGCTCTTTAAGCTTCCCTCCGACAGTCCGGCCGATACCCAGGCCGTCTACGCCCGGGCCCTGGAAGTAAAGGACCAACTTACCCCCGCCAACTTTGCCGACCGGGCCCGCACCCTTAGCGACGATACCTACAGCAAGGCCAACGGCGGCCACATCGGCTTCGTCAGCGCGCCCCTCCCGCGTGGCATGCACCGCCTGGAGGAGGCCCTGTACGCCGCCCCCGAGGACCGGGTGATGGGCCCCGTGCGTACGGCGGCGGGATACCACCTGTTCCTCAGGGAAGCCAGCCGGCCCGCCCTCGGAGAAGTCGAAATCGCCCACATCCTGATCCGCAAGGGCGGGGACGCGGGGGATGCGGAAGCCCGTAAAAAAGCGGTGGAGGCCCGCCAGGCCCTCGCCTCCGGGGAACCCTTCGAAAACGTGGTCGCGGAGTACAGCGAAGACGACAAAACCAGCCAGCAGGGCGGCTACATCGGCTTTTTCGGCATCAACCGCTACGACAAGGACTTTGAGCAGGCTGCCTTTTCGCTGACCGAAGACGGACAGGTGAGCGACATCGTGGAAAGTCCGGTCGGTTTCCATATCCTTCGCCGCATTTCCCGCCGCAACGTACAACCCCTCGACGTCCAGCGCCCTCTTTTGGAGGCCGCCGTCAAGCAAGACAGCCGCTTCACCGAGGGCCGGCAGGCGCTGGTGGAACGGCTCAAACAGGAATACGGCACCCAGGAAATGGAGGACAATCTTACCGCATACATATCCGGACTCGATTCCACCTTCTTCGACGTGCAAAAGAACTTCGTTGCCACCGCCCAGCCCCCCGTACTGCTGCAAATCGGCGACCGGAAACTGGCCACCACCGACTTTGAGGAGTACCTCACGCGCAACGCCCGCCTGCGGTCGAGCCTGCAGCGCCGGGAAGATGCCGCCGGTGCTGCGCGTGAGCTCTACGCCACCTGGGTAAACGAACGGGTAGAGGCCTACGCGGAAGCGCAACTGGAATCCAAGTTCCCCGAATTCCACGCCCTCATGCGGGAGTACCGCGAGGGTATCCTCCTGTTTGAGGCGACCAAGCTGGAAGTCTGGGACAAAGCCGGAGAAGACAGCACGGCGCTGCAGGAATTCTTCGTGGCGCACCGCGACGATTATCACTTCGGACCCCGCGCCAGCGTACTGAGTATCCGGATCCGTACCAGCGAAGCACTGAGCAGTGAGACCGTCCTGGATTTCGCCGCCGGCCACACCGCCGAGGAAACGATGGAGGAATTCGGGCGCCAGGCTGTCGCCGTCGGCGAAGAAACCTACGAGGAAGATCGCCTTCCCCAGGGACTGCGCATGGAAGTGGAAAGCCGCACCGAGCCTGCCGTGGATGCGGGTAGCGGACTGGTGACCGTTAGTCTCGTGAAGGAAATCCTTCCCGCCCGCCGGAAGGAGCTGTCCGAGGCACGCGGCTACGTCATCGCCGACTACCAGGATCAACTCGAAAAGGAGTGGGTGGATCAGTTGCGGCAGCAGTACCAGGTAAAAGTCAACAAGAACGTCCTCAACAAACTGATCCGGTCTTGAGCACGAATTTCTGGGCGGCAACGGCCGTCCTGCTTACCCTCTGGTCGTGTGAAACCCCGGCCCCCGAAGATCCGTCCGATCCGATGCTCGCCCGCGTGCACCAACGGGAACTGCGCCTCTCCGAGATGGATGGGATGTTCCCCGAGCGCGCGACGGCCGCCGACAGCGCCCTCATCATCGAGGCCTTCGCCAACCGCTGGGCGCGGGATGCCGTGCTGCTCTGGGAAAGCGAACAGCACGCTCCCAGCGACCTTAATTTGGATCGGCTGGTGCGGGACTACCGCGCGAGCCTGGTCCGCAACAGTTACGAGGAGCAGCTGGTGAGCACCAAGCTCGACAGCGCCATCAGCCAGCGGGAGCTGGAGGAGTTTTACGAGGCCAGCAAGGAGCAATACCAACTGGAGAAGCCCATCGTGCGTTGTCTTTTTATCCGGGTGGCCTACCCCACCCCGGAAGAAGCGGAGTTGCAGGACCTGTGGAACAATGGGAAACCCCAGGATACCGCAGCCCTCGCTGACTACACGCGGAAGTACGCCGAGGTGGCCCTACTGCGGGATTCGGCCTGGTACGGCCTCGACGAGATCGCCCAGCAACTGCCGCAAGGCACCCTGACGGCCGACAATGTGAACTCCAAACGGGAGTTTAGCCAGCAGGACGGGACGAACCGGTATTACTTTCGCCTCTTCGAGCTCAAGCCGCGCATGGAGATTGCCCCGCTGAGCTACGTGGAGAACCAGGCCCGCCGGGCCATCCTGCACGCCCGCAAACGGGAAGTGCTGGAACGGACCCGGGAGGAGATTTTCGAGCGGGAGGCCCGCCGCAACAACATTGAATTTTTTACCAACCGTTACAAGGAATTATGAATAACATCCTCGCCCTCCTGCTGTGCTTCTTTTGCGTCAGCGTTTCCGCCCAGCAGCGCGCCGTGATCGACGAGGTGATCGCCCGCGTGGGCAGTGAATATATCCTCCTTTCCGACCTGGAAGAGCAGTACGCCCTGGCCCAATCGCAAAGTAACGAACCGCTTCCCAGCGAAGCCCGCTGTGCCCTGCTCGACCAGACCCTCGTCGGCAAGCTCCTCTACAACCAATCGAAACTGGACAGTATCGAGGTCAACGACGGTGAAGTCGAGCAGCAGCTCACCGCCCGCATCGACCGTATCCTGAGCTACATGGGTGGGGACGTCAACCAGTTTGAAGATTACTACGGCCAGAGTATCACCGCCACCAAGGAGCAATTCCGGGAGGACCTGCGCGAGCAACTCGCCGTAGACCGTATGCGCGCCTCCGTGGTGCGGGAAGTAAAGGTGACGCCGGCCGAAGTGAAAAACTTTTTCGCCGAGATCCCGCGCGACAGCCTGCCCTATTTCAACTCCGAAGTGGAGGTAGGCGAACTGGTCGTCAAACCGGTAGCCAGCGACACCACCAAGGCCGCCGTAGTCGCCCGCCTACAGGAGTTGCGCCGGCAGATTGTCGACGGGGAGATCACCTTCGAGGAGGCTGCCCAGAAGAACAGCAGCGACGGAAGTGCCCGTGGTGGTGGTGACCTGGGCTGGGCCAAGCGGGGCAAGTTCGTCCCGGAATTCGAGGCCGCGGCCTACAACCTCGATCCCGAAGAGATCAGTGAGGTGGTAGAGTCCGAGTTCGGCTACCACCTGATCAAGCTGGTGGGGCGTCGGGGCAACTCCATCCGCGTAAGCCATATTCTCCTTCAGCCGGCCATCACCGATAGGGATATGGAAAAATCCCGCGTATTCCTCGACAGCATTGCCAACCTCATCAAAGTGGACACCTTCTCCTTCAGCTACGCCGTCAAGCGCTTTGGCAACGATAAGGTACAGAGTTACAACAACGACGGCCGCATGAGTAATCCCAACAGCGGCAATACCTTCTTTGAGATCGGTGACCTGGACCCCGATATCTACTTCGCCATAGACGAACTGAAGATCGATTCCCTCAGCGGCGTACTGGAATTCCGTGGTCCCACCGGCGATCCGCTCCTCCGGGTGGTGCAGCTGCGTTCCCGTACCGCCCCCCACCGGGCTACGCTGACGCAGGACTACGCCAAAATCCAGGATGCCACGAAAAATGCGAAGCAGCAGGAGTACCTGAGCGACTGGATCCAGAAGAAAGTCAGCTCCACCTTCATCAAGATCGACGATCGGTATGCGGTGTGCCCGCAGATCCAGGTGTGGCTGGAAGACAGCCGTAAAATCAGCGTTGGCGGTTCCACCGGGAAGATCGTGACGGGCAAGTAAGCGCCCCCCCCTTTACTTAAATAGTTGCGCGTTCTGGGTGCCCGGGCACTCCTGGCATTTCCATGTCTAAACTAGTTGATCGATTAAGAAATAAAATTCTTTAACACAACACCATGCCCACCCCATGGCCCGTTATACTCCCGACAACATCATGAAAAATTTCCTAATCCTCCTAACCAGCTGCGCATTTGCTACCGCGCTTTCCGCTCAGCTGGAGAGCCCGGTCGGAAGATGGACGACCATCAGTGATGAATCAGGGGAAGGAAACAGCATCATCCAGATCTATCCCAACGGGGATACCTACGAAGGAAAGATTTCCGAAATTCTAACCGGAAATTCGACCGCCGTATGTTCGGAATGCGACGGCCCCCTCAAGGACCAGCCGGTGCTCGGCATGAAAATACTGGAGGGGTTGGCAGCTGATCCGGATGAACCCGCAAGCTGGGATGGTGGCACCATTCTGGATCCCACGAAGGGCACGAAGTATAAGTTAGCGGTCTGGTTCGAAGACGGTGATGCCAGCGTACTCTACGTACGCGGGAAGCACTGGACGGGACTTTACCGCACACAGAAGTGGATTAGGGAATAATCCCTTATTTTTCTTTCGCATACGGGCCACGAAGCGTACCGTATCACCATCTTTCACTTGACACTTTGAATCTAACAAACACTCTTTCCATGAAGCAACGCTTTACCCAAGAAGATTTAGTCGCTTACGTTTACGGCGAAGCGAGCAAGGAGCAGATCGCCGCTACCGAAGCCGCCCTCGCTGCCGACCCCGCTCTGATCACCGAGCTCAGCCGCCTGGTCGAAGCGCAAGCCTCGCTGCCCCGCGTACGGTTCAGCCCCCGCAAAAGCATCGTTAAAGCCATCCTCCGCTACGCCCGCGGAGAGCCCGCGCCCCAACTCTGCTGCTAGTCCCACGGTTCAAAGAAGCACTGCCCCACCGGCAGTGCTTCTTTCGTTTACAACCCCACCCAAACCACTACCCACGTTAGATTCCCTGCTTGACGAAGTCAGAAAACGGGCCTCGGCCGCACACAGGCCGAGCGGGCCGCCCCGCTTGCCAGGGAGTCCATCAGCGAAGGCCTCACCACCGCCATGTCCGGTGGAAACATCGCCGGCATCCTCGCACTCCTCCGGGGCGCAACCGGCAGTCCCTCGAGCAGCGACCTAATGCAAAACATGGTATATAAGGGTATAGCCGGCAGCCTGCTGCAGGTTCTCGGACTGGACTCCGGTAGCCTGCTCGGCAAGGCGGGTGGGATGCTGGGCGGCTTGCTGAAGTGACGTGTCGGACGCACTTGGGCCCTATTCACGCTGCCCCCCCGAAGCGGTAGCGGATGCCGTCCTCCGGGGTCTGGTATCCCCACCACCTACCCCCTGAAAACGCAAAAGGACCACCTCTTGCGAAGCGGTCCTTGGTGCGGTCTGGACGGGACTCGAACCCGCGACCTCCGCCGTGACAGGGCGGCATTCTAACCAACTGAACTACCAAACCTTAATGCTCCCAAGCAGCCTTCTGCCCGATTGCGACGGCAAATATACAGTTATCGGCAACGAAGCTGCAAGCACATCCCTCATAAATTTATCAAAGTAAGGGATCCATGGCGGTAGCACGCTGGCTTTCAGAAGCTTAGTTCAGCTGAAATTTTACCGGTAGGTTGAAGGCCACACGGACCGGAAGGCCGGCCTGGATGCCGGGAGAGAACTTCCGCCCCGCTTCGTTGATGCTGCCCACCGCCCGCAGTGCTTCCTCCGTCAGGCCGCCAGGGAGCCCCCGCACCGCCTCGATACCGGACACCCTGCCATCCTTTTCTACCACGAACTTGATGTACACCGTACCCTGGATTTGATTGTTACGCGCCATGGCGGGATACGAAATGTGCTCCATAATAAAGGTGAGCAGGGCGCGATCGGAACAGGTCTTCCGCTCTTCTCCGGACAGTTGCTTGCAGTCCTCCCCGAAGACCGGCATTCGCTCGGCAAAGAGCAGCGGCCCTTCCTCAACGGGCGGCGGCGGGGGAGGGACGGGTGGCGGGGGTGGGACCTTCCGCTCCAGAGCGGGCGGGCTTACTTCCGCCACGATCACCGGATCGTCCTCTGCAATACTTCGATCGATCTGCTCCACGGTGGGGGCTTCCGCGTTCGGGACGGGGTCGATCACGACAGGCGGGGGTGGCGGCGGCGGCTTGGGCAACTGGTACGTGATCGGCATCTCTTGGATGATCTCGTCCACTTCGATCCCGCCGGTGGCGTAGACGGAAGCCTCCCGGTACTGTGTCCAGTTGATAATCAGGAAGGAGGCCAGCAGGGAGAAAGAGAGCGCACCTCCCCCGATCGTACGGGAATAGCCGTGGAGGTCGGCCGCGGCCAGTTTCGTGCGCCCGTCGTGGGAGTCTGGGATGGCCCGGTGCAGGCGGTAACGGATCAGGAGGGTGAGGGCCGTCAGGGTGAGGTAGGCGGCGGCCAGTCCCAGCAGCACCACGGTGCCACTGAAGGTGAATAAAAGCATACTTGAAGTAGTTTAGGGTGGGCGCGCGCCGGCGACGCTTGGATACAAACCAGATGCGCAGTTCTTCTCTTCTGGCGTATTCCCCAAACGAAAATTCCCCGCGCCGGATGCCGGTGCAGGGAGTTTCTGGTACGGGCTGTCGGTAAAAATTAGGCCACGGCCGCGGTCTTTCCGGCGAATACCTCGATCATTTTCTTGTTGAAGGCGGGGATATCGTCGGGGTTCCGGCTAGAAACCAGCTTACCGTCGACGACGACTTCCTGGTCCTTCACGTGGGCACCGGCGTTGGCGAGATCGGGACGTACCGACACATAGCCCGTCATCGTCCGTCCCTTTACGAGGTCGGCGGTGATCAGGGTTTGTCCACCGTGGCAGATAACGGCTACCGGCTTATCGGCCTGGAAGAAGGCCTTGATGAAGGCCAGGGCCTTGTCGTTGATCCGCAGGCTGTCAGGATTAAGGACGCCACCGGGCAAAAGGAGGGCGTCGTAGTCGTCGGCCCTGGCCTTGGCCAGTTCCACATCTACTTTGTATTCTCCTCCCCAGTCGTCACCGTCCCAGGCTTTGATCGATCCTGATTCAGGACTGACCAGGTGTACGGTAGCACCAGCGTCAACCAGGGCCTTTTTGGGTTTGGTATATTCCACTTCTTCGAATCCGATCGTGGCGAGTGCGGCTACTTTGATGTTGCTGAGTTGCATAATTTAACTGTTTTAGGGTTCATAAGTTATTACAGGACCAACCCAACCGATGTTCGGTTCTGGGAATTCCAGACCCACTCTGCACCCGCGATCCCGCCAAACCCCTCCCTTCATGCACCTACACACGCCAGATCTCCTTCGCCACCAGGCCTTCATCAACGGAGAGTGGACCGATGCTGCGGACGGCAGGACCTTCCCCGTTACCGACCCCTTCACCGACGAGGTACTCAGCGAGGTAGCCGACCTTGGTGCCGGAGAAACCGAACGGGCCGTCACCGCCGCACACGCCGCATTCCCCGCATGGAGCGCAAAAACCGCCGGCGATCGCTCGGCCATCCTACGCAAGTGGTTCGATTTGTTACACGCGCACCGCGAGGACCTGGCCACGCTCATGACCCGCGAGCAGGGCAAACCGCTCTCCGAGGCCCGGGGCGAAGTGACCTACGGCGCCTCCTTCATCGAGTGGTTTGCCGAGGAGGGCAAGCGGGCCTACGGCGACGTGATCCCCAGCCACCGACGGGACATCCGAATCCTTACGATCAAACAGCCCATTGGCGTCGTGGCGGCCATCACGCCCTGGAATTTCCCCATCGCCATGATCACCCGCAAGGTCGCCCCGGCCCTGGCGGTAGGCTGTACGGTCGTAGTCAAGCCAGCCGAAGAAACTCCCCTCTGCGCCCTCGCCCTCGCCTACCTGGCCAGGGAAGCCGGCTTCCCCGACGGCGTATTCAACGTAGTGACGACCAACCGCCCCGGCGAAGTCGGGGGCGTACTTACCAGCGATGCCCGGGTGCGCAAACTCAGCTTCACGGGCAGCACCGCGACCGGCAAAAAACTCATGAAGCAAAGCGCCGGCACCCTCAAGAAACTCTCGCTGGAGCTGGGCGGCAATGCCCCCTTCATTGTCTTTGATGACGCGGACATCCCGGGCGCGGTCGCGGGTGCCATGGCCTCCAAGTACCGCAACGGAGGACAGACCTGCGTCTGCGCTAACCGCATTTTCGTGCAGTCCGGCATCCATGACGCCTTTGTCGCGGAACTGAAAAAAGCGGTGGCGGCCCTGCAGGTCGGTAACGGTATGGACGAAGGAACCGATATCGGTCCCCTGATCAACGACGCGGCCCTGGAAAAGGTGGAGCGCATGGTACAGGATGCCGTCGAGAAGGGCGCGGAGGTGGTGCTCGGGGGCGGTATCTCCGACGCCGGGCCACGCTGCTACCGCCCTACCCTGCTGCTCGGCGCCGACGACACCATGGAGATCAGCCAGGAGGAGGTCTTCGGCCCCGTGGCGCCGGTCTTTAAATTTGAGACGGAAGCGGAGGTGATCGAAAAGTCGAATGACACCCCCTACGGACTGGCCGCCTACTTCTACGGGAAGGACCACGCCCGCATCTGGCGGGTGGCCGAGGCCCTACAGTACGGCATGGTCGGCATAAACACCGGCATGATCTCCACTACCCTGGCCCCCTTTGGCGGCGTGAAGGAGAGCGGCTTCGGCCGGGAGGGTTCCAAGTATGGCCTGGAAGACTACCTGGTAATCAAATACCTCTGCTGGGGGGGCATCAACTAGAAATGCCGCGCCTTCCGAAGAAAGCGCGGCACCATTCAATAGGATAGTGTCTGGCCTAGAATTGACCCGGGCTGAAGTGATTGCAGCCGAAACTGGCCTCGGTCAGGAATTCTGTACCGGCGGCGGCCGATTGGTTCTGTAGTACGGGCAGGACGTACTTCATGCCGCTTTCGCTGAGCACTTCGCATTCTCCGAAGTTTTCGCGATTCTGTACGGCGGGAGCTTCGTGTTCCCAGTGGTTACAGTTTTTGCAGGTGGAGTCCATGGTAATATATTTTAAGCAGGTAAAAGATTATGTTGGTAAAATATATTTTCACCTACTAATGTTCGCCACAACCACCGTCCTCCCGCAGTTTATAAACAGACTAAATAGATCTATTCTGCTGCTGCTTATTCGATGCCCATGATTTTATGCGTCTGCAGGCTAACCTTCCAGCGGGGATGCTGCATGCAGTAGGCTACGGTGGCGGCCGTGTGGTCAGCTCCGCGCTCATCTTTTGGCTGGAGGTAAAAGTGGGCGAATTCAAGCGCTTCGAAGCACGCCGGCTGGGCAGCGGCCTCGTCCTGGGGGTAGACCAGCTTAAGTTCATCTCCGCCCTGCACGGCCAGGGGGGCATTGGACTTCGGGCTCACGCAGACCCAGTCAATCCGGTCGGGGACCGGGAGGGTCCCGTTGGTTTCCACGGCTACCTCGAAGCCAGCCGCCTGGAAGGCTTCGATGAGCGGGCCATCCAGTTGCAGCAGGGGTTCACCGCCGGTACATACGATGTACGGGGTGCCGCCACCGGGCCACAGGCGTTTGACCAGTTCCACGCACTGCACCTGCGTGTACCGCCCGCCGTTGGTGCCGTCCGTCCCGATGAAGTCGGTATCGCAAAACTTGCAGACGGCTTCGTGGCGGTCTTCCTCCCTACCGCTCCAGAGGTTGCAGCCCGTGAAGCGCAGGAAAACGGCGGCCCGCCCCGACTGGGCCCCTTCCCCCTGCAGGGTATAGAAGCATTCCTTGATCTTGTAGCTGCGCGCCATAGTGAGGGAAGACAATTCAGGCGGTGGATTGGTTGCCCCTTCAAACAAAGAGCAGAGGCAACCGGCAATCCGGGCATATCGGGACAATACTATACCAAAGCCGATGAGTTATACGCCAAGCTGGAAGAGATTGCCTGGCTGCACCCCCGAGAGCAGTATGAAGAAGAGCGGGAAGAAATTCGGCGGGCACTCATGCGATGATGATTATATCTCACACCGGCAATCCAGTCTGCTAAACGCGCGCCGCCTCGATCCTCACCAACTATGGTGCAGACTCACCTGCAGCTGCCCCTTCGCCCAATTATCCGTCGTCTGTTGCATCCATCCCAGCTGGGTGCGGAGGTTATCGCGCAGGCCGTAGCCCAGGCCTAAATACGTCCGGTTGCGGTCGAAAAGCTCGACGGTACGGTTGTCGCCGATATCCCGCTGTCCGTTGATGAAGAGCTCGTTGTAGAGGGCCAGGTAGACCGTGCCTTGCTCGAGGGTGACGGCATTCAAGGGTACGTTGACGAATAAATTGTAGCGGTAGCGCGTTCGCCAATCCTGCCCCTCCACCCAGCGTTGCTCATACCGCAGCCGGTGGGTAAGCAGAAAACGCTCGCCAATCTTCTGGGGGAAAAGCGCCTCCTGGTAGCTGCGACGCTCCCCGGTAGTGGCATCGCTGTCTCCGAATGCACCCGTGGTGACGTTCCCGTACCCCAGGGTAAAAGTGATTCCGGCGTCGGCGGGACTGAAGGTCAGTCCTCCGCGCAATAAAAGCTGTTCGAGGTCCCCACCCAGGTTCCAGTTCCGGTACTGAATATCGCCCTGCACTCCCCACGGACCGGCATCGCCGAATTTGTGGGTAAAAAAATACATGTACCAAGCACCGAGCTGGTCTTCGTCCGGGCCGGTCTGGGCGGTAAGAGAATGGAAGAAGGGGGCGAGTAAAAGAATCAGCAGTATTCGCTTCATGGCTTGGGTTATACCGCGAAGATATTATAACCGCCCTCCCCGTCACGATCGTCTGGGCGGTGACGCCGGTGCAGAGAAAGGTTAGGAAAAGCAGGCTGATCGGGCAGGTTGAATAAAGGTATTTCACGGGGTTCATCATTTTAGTATTGCTAAGGTCTTCCCGAAATACCGGACCTGAAACCAATTCCCCCGAACGACAAAGGTTACCCCCCCAACGACACGGCCGACCGGAATCGGCCCCGCACCTGCGCTCCGCCGCAGCTCGGTGATGTTGGTGGGCTGCTTCGTGCGTTGAGCGGATGCCGTTCGTCCCGGCCGACCGGGTGGCCTACCTTAGCTCCATGCCCCTCCGTGCGCCCGTCACCGTTTCCGAGATCGGTTTTTAGATCGCCCTGCACCTGCTGGTCTTTATTGAGAATGCCTTCAAGCACGGGCAGGCGGGCCAGTCGGAGGCCATCGACATCCGCATCGAACTGAACGTCTCCCCCACCGGCATCCTGCACTTTCACACGGCACGATATCTTCATCAAATCCGGCTACGAGCACGTCCGCGTCCACCTCGACGAGGTGCTCTACCTGCAGGCCGGCTCGGACTACACGGAGCTGGTCACCTCCACCAAAAAGGACCTTTCCCCCGACACCCTGCGGGCCTGGCTCGACCGTTTGGATGCGGAGCAATTTGTCCAGGTCCACAAATCCTTCGCGGTCAACATCCGCCGGGTCGAACGGGTGATCGGCAACGAGATCTTCCTTAGCGACCGCATCACGGTACCGATCGGGCGGGCCTATAAGGAGGGGTTTCTGGAGCGGTTGCTATAGTTGTTGCGTCTTTGAATTTGATTCCCCCTAAAATAGGTTTACGCTAACTTCCCCCCCATGGACCGCAGAAAAATCCTGAAGGGCATCGCCGCCGGAACCATCGGACTACCCGTAGCGCTTCGGCTGTTCGGGGGAAAGGGGCAGGCGCAGGCACGCACCGCCACGGTGAGCGGGGAGCGTTTTGACTGGAAGATGGTGACCACCTGGCCACCGGGCTTTCCGATCCTGGGAGAGGGGGCGCAGTTACTGGCCGAGCTTTGCCGGGAGATGTCGGGCGGCCGGCTCAACATCACCGTATACGGGGGCGGGGAACTGGTGCCGGCGCTCGAGGCCTTCGATGCGGTTCGGCAGGGTGCGGCGGAGGTCGGCAGCGGGGCAGCCTACTACTGGTCGGGCAAGCTGCCCGCCGCCCAGTTCTTTGCCGGCTTTCCCTTCGGACTGAACGCGCAGCAGATGAACTCCTGGCTACTGGCGGGTGGCGGAATGGACCTGTGGCGGGAACTGTATGCAACCGTAGGGCTACTGCCCTTTGCCGGAGGAAATACCGGCGTACAAATGGGCGGCTGGTTCAACCGGGAAATCAGCAGCGTAGCCGACTTTAAGGGGCTCAAAATGCGGATGCCCGGACTCGGCGGGCGGGTCCTCGAGCGGCTGGGCGGTACCCCGGTCCTGCTGCCCGGAGGAGAGATTTATACCGGGCTCGAACGAGGCATCCTCGACGCTACCGAATGGGTCGGCCCCTACCACGACTACGTGATGGGCTTCCATGAGATCGCCAAGTATTACTACTATCCCGGCTGGCACGAGCCCGGTACCAACTTCGAGTTCTTTGTCAACCTGGAGAAGTACAACGAGCTGCCGGAAGACCTTCAACGGATCTTCGCCGTAGCCACCCACTACATTAATATGTACACCCTTTCCCACTTCGAGGCGAAAAACGCGGAGTACCTGGAAAAGCTCAAGCAGATCCCCACCCTGTCGGTGCGCCCGTATCCCGATGCCCTGATCGAGACCGCGCGCCGTGCCTCGGCAGAGGTAATGCGAGAGTATGCCGACTCAGACGACACCACACGCAGCGTCTACGCCTCAATCCAGCAGTTCCAAAAATCGAATAAACCCTGGAGCGAAATTACGGAGCGTCGCTTTTACAATGAGCTTTCCTAAATCTGGTGATCTTCCGGAACCTGGCTGGGAGCGGTAATCTTCGTAGGGTCTTCGGGATGCTCCACGGGGGCCGTGCGCAGCAGGGAGAGGACCACCCCGCCGGTGAGGGTGACAAAAATGACCACCAGGCTGACCCACTCTTCCGGGTGCCACACCTCGTGCAGCAGCAGCTTGATGCCGACGAAAACCAGGATCAGGGACAGGCTGTACTTCAGCAGGCTGAATTTATCGATCATCGAAGAGAGGACGAAATAGAGCGCCCGCAGCCCGAGCACCGCCATGATGTTGGAGGTGAAGACCAGGAAGGAATCGGTCGTAATGCCCAAAATGGCGGGTATGGAATCGACGGCAAAGATGATGTCCGTCGTCTCCACCATGACCAGGGCGACAAAGAGCGGGGTGGCCGCCAGGATGTGACGTTTTCGCACCCAAAAGTCATGGCCGTGGTACTCCCTGGTTACCGGTACCACCTTCTTGACGAGCTTGATGATGGGATTATCGGAGGGGTGAATTTCTTCCCCTTTTCCGACCATCTTATAGGCCGAGTACAGGAGCAACAGTCCGAAGACGTAAAACATCCAGTCAAACTTTTCGAGCAGGTAGACGCCCGCCAGGATCATGGCCAGTCGGAAAAAGACCGCACCCAGAATGCCCCAGAACAGTACCCGGTGCTGGTACTTGGCCGGTACCTGGAAGTAGCCGAAAATGACCGCGATCACGAACACGTTGTCCATGCTCAGCGAAATCTCTACCAGGTAACCGGTGAGGTAGTTGATCACTGCGGTGCGCGGCGCAAGGGGCGATTCTACCCACCCGTTGCTGTACGCGAGGTAGACGAACCCACTAAACCCTAGTCCTAGGGTGACCCAAAGGGCGGTCTGCCCCAGGGCTTCCCGGGTGCGGGGGACGTGGTCTTTGGCATTGAGCACGAACAGGTCGAGAAAAAGAAGCAGCGCAACGAATACGGCGAAACCGATCCAGAGAAGGGACATTAAAGTAGGTTGTGATTGCTATAACCGTTGCCCCCCGGGGATGTTTTCCGCTTACGTACTTGGCAACTGCCTGACGGAATCTCTGCACCCGCGCGCCGCCGCCGCCCTGGTTTGCTACGTATCTTTGGCTGGAATCACTTTGTTCGCTTTGATACGCATCTCCTTATTTTGTATAGGCCTCCTGATGGGATTGAGCCTGGTCGCCCAGGAAGAGCGTGCGATAGCCCGGGAATGGAATGAGGTTTACCTCACCGCCATACGCCACGATTTTGCCCGCCCGGTGGTCCACGCGCGCAACCTCTACCACGCCTCCGCTGCCATGTATGACGCCTGGGTGCTGGTGAACCGCCAGGGGATTCCCGCGCTGACGCCGGTGCCCACGGATCTCCCCAGGTATGCCCATCCACGCGCAGCGACGGAGGAAGCCATCAGTTACGCCGCCTACCGACTCCTACTGAACCGCTACTCCCGGGCACCAGGCATCGATACCATCCGCCAGGCTGCCCTACGCTTGCTTACTTCCCACGGGTACGACCCGGGCGTGACCTCCCTGAACTACCAAAGCGGGAGCCCCGCCGCCCTGGGCAACTACATTGCCGCCAGCATCGTTGCCTACGGGATGGAGGACGGGGCCAATGAGGCGCTCGATTACGTGAACGATGGGTATCCGGACCCCGTCAACCCCCCGCTCTTTCTCGACCAGCCGTTCAGCATCCTGAGGCTGCTCGACCCGAACCGCTGGCAACAACTGGGCTTTCCGGGTACGGTCGTCGACCAGTCGGGCAACCCCATCGGCAATATTCCCAATTTTCTCGGGGCAAGTTGGGGACGCGTGACCCCCTTCGCCCTGCCCGACGAGGTCAAGTCCGTGCCCACGGAGACCGACTCCATCTACGGCGACAGTCCGGTATACCACGACCCCGGTCCGCCACCCCACTACGACCTCAGCGACACCGCCCAGCTCAATTTCTACCGCTGGAATTTTGAGACCGTGCTGAAGTGGTCGAGCCACCTGGATCCCACCGACGGCGTGCTGTGGAATATTTCCCCCCGTACCCGCGGCAACCTCCCGGAGAACCTGCCGGTCACCCCCGCCGAATACCGGGCGTTCTATAAGCAGCACGCGGGTGGGCAACCGGGTAAAGGGCGGGCCGTCAACCCGGTGACCGGGCAGCCGTACCCCGACAACATCGTGCCGCGGGGCGATTACACCCGCGTACTCGCGGAATTCTGGGCGGACGGCCCGAAGTCAGAAACCCCGCCGGGTCACTGGTTTACCATCTTTAACAAGGTGATGGATCACCCCCTTTTCCGCCGGAACCTCTGGGGGCAGGGGGCCGAGCTGGATCCGCTGGAGTACGAGGTAAAGGCTTACCTCACCCTGGGCGGAGCCATGCACGACGCGGCCATTACGGCCTGGAGCATCAAGGGCAAGTACGATTACGTGCGGCCCATTACGGCCATCCGCTTCCTGGCTAGCCAGGGACAGGCCAGCGAACCAGGCAAGCAGTATTATACCCCCGGTGGCATCCGGTTGGATCCCGGTTATATCGAGTTGGCCGGCAGCGCCCGTGAGGTGGTCAACTCTACCGTTCTGATGACCGTAAAGGCCCGGGCCTGGATCGGAAATTCATTCATCGACGACCCCGACCTGGAGGTCGCCGGAGTAGATTGGATCAACCCTTCGATCTGGGAGCCCTACCAGCGTCCGAATTTCGTTACACCCAACTTTGCCGGCTACATCTCCGGACACTCCACCTTCAGCAGCGCGGCGGCTGATGTGCTGGAAGCACTGACGGGTACCCCCTACTTTCCGGGGGGAGTAGGGGAGTTCATCGCCAAAAAGAACGAGTTTTTGGTCTTCGAGGAGGGGCCCAGCGTCGACGTAGTCCTGCAGTGGGCCACCTACCAGGATGCCGCCGCCGAAACCAGCCTGAGCCGCATCTGGGGCGGTATACACCCACCGGCCGACGACATTCCCGGCCGCCGCATCGGGCGGCTGGTGGCCAGTGAGGCGTACGAGAAGGCGGCACGGCTCTTCCGGGAAGTCTTCACGGACGTGGACGATCTCCCGGCCCCCCTGGTCGCTTATTCCGTCTACCCCAATCCCGTTCGCGCCGGCCAGGGGGTCGAGCTCTACGTCGCTTCCCCTCTCCCCCGAAATACGGGAGTAGAGGTGTACAACGTCCTGGGGCAACTGGCGGGCTCGGCCCGGCTGAACGATTCCCACGCACAGATTTCCACGACGGGATTTGTCCCGGGCATCTACTTCCTCCACGTGGCGGGGGAACGGCTGGTCGGAAGATTTCGGGTTCGGTAAATCGGGTATCGAAGCAGCTTACACTCAGACCATCAGGCGGATCGGCTCTTCCAGGGTAGCCTTCACGTCGTTGAGGAACTGGGCGGCGGAGGCCCCATCCACTACGCGGTGGTCACTGCTGAGGGTCACTTTCATGATCTTTCCGGCCACGACTTCGCCGTTCCGGATCACCGGCTTATCGTTGATGCCGCCGATGGCCAGGATGCAGGCATCGGGCGGGTTGATGATGGCGGTGAACTCCTCGATGCCGAACATGCCGAGGTTAGAGATCGTGAAGGTGTTCCCGGTCATCTCATCGGGACCGAGCTTCTTGTTCTTCGCACGGCCGGCCAGTTCCTTTACTTCGGAGTTGATCTGGGAGAGCGACTTCATGTCGGCGTAGCGGATCACGGGCACCAGGAGGCCGTCGGGAATGGCCACGGCCACGCCGATGTTGACGTCCTTATTCACGCGGATCTTATCGCCTAACCAGCTGGAGTTGATGGCGGGGTGCTTGCGCAGGTTGACGGCGCAGGCCTTCACGACGAGGTCGTTGAAGCTGATCTTCACCGGAGAGACCTCATTCAGGCGGGTCCGCATTTCCCACACCTTGCTCATTTCGATTTCCACGGTGACGTAGAAGTGGGGAGCGGTGAATTTTGATTCTCCCAGGCGGCGGGCGATGACCTTGCGCATCTGGCTGACGGGCACCTCCTCGTAGTTGGGTTCCCCTCCGTTGATGGAGAAGGCCGGCACCTTGTAGGCGGGCTTTTCTACGTTGACGTTCGGGCTGTCCTGCTTGGCCGGTACGGGCTGGGGCGTCGTGGGCTGGGGCGCGGACGCAGGTGCTGGGGAAGCCGCGGGGGAGGACTGGGCCTCCTCGATGTCGCGCTTTACAATGCGGCCACCTTCACCGGTGCCGGTGAGTTGGCGGATATCGATGCCGGCGTCCTTGGCCATGGCACGGGCCAGGGGGCTGGCTTTGAGGCGGTCTTCGGACCCGGCGGGGACTTCCGCGGCCGGTTCGGGACTAGCGGGGGCGGGGGCTTCCGCTTCCTGGGGGGCTTCTTCCTCCTTGGTGCTGGCGGAGCTGCCGTTGCCGGCGCCTTCGATAGCGGCCTTCCAGTCTTCCCCTTCTTCACCGATGACGGCGATCACGCCGTCGATGGGTACGGCGCCTTCCTTGACGGCGATGTGCAACAGGGTGCCTTCAAAGAAGGAATCGAGTTCCATGGTGGCCTTGTCGGTCTCCACCTCCGCCAGGGTCTGGCCGGGTTCTACGGCGTCACCTTCCTCGACGAGCCATGCGACGATGTTGCCTTCTTCCATCGTGTCGCTCATGCGGGGCATGCGTATAACCTCAGCCATAATCTCTTCTTTTTGGGTTGTTGTCGGGGACCGGCAAATTTGCGGCCTATTCCCGGGATAAACAAACTGTAAGGGGGTGCGATTGTTTTATTACTTCGCGGGGCGCGTTGCCTGCTCCCCACCGTTCCCAAGTTTACCTATGCAATTTTCCTCCCGCCTCATTGAAGATGCCGTTAATGCCTTCGCCGCCCTGCCCGGCATCGGCAAAAAGACCGCGCTTCGCCTCGTCCTCAGTCTCGTACAGCGCCCGACCGAAGACAGCGTGCAGCTAGCCCGTGCCATTGCCGGTATGCGGGAGAACATTCGCCATTGCATCACCTGCGGCAACCTGAGCGACCAGGACGTCTGCAGCATCTGCCGGGACCAGCGCCGGGACGGGTCCATTATCTGCGTCGTCGAGAGCATCCGCGACGTGATGGCGATCGAAGAGACGCAGCAGTACCGAGGCGTGTACCACGTGCTGGGCGGGGTAATTTCCCCCATCGAGGGCATCGGCCCGGCCGACCTCAACATCGACACCCTGATCACCCGGGCGAAGGTTCCCGAAGTCCAGGAGGTGATCATGGCCATCAGCCCCACGATCGAAGGCGACACGACTATCTTCTACCTCAGTAAACAGTTGGCGGATGCCGATGTCCACGTGAGCAGCATTGCCCGCGGCGTCAGCTTCGGCGGTGAGCTGGAGTACGCGGACGAGGTGACCTTAGGGCGCAGTATTGTGGCGCGGCGGAAGCTGTAGGTCCTCCGGTAAAAACGGGCGGGCATCTCCCCCCCCCTTGATGATCTCGCGTACAATCGTAGAGCTGATGTGGCTGTAGGCCGGCTGACTGATCAGGAAGATCGTTTCCAGGCCGTCGCCCACAATCTCATTGAGCTGAGAAATGGTTTTCTCGTAGTCGAAGTCGCTGGCGTTGCGCAGTCCCCGCAGCAGGTAGCGGGCTCCGATCTTACTGCAATAGTGAGCCGTCAATCCTTCAAAGCTGTCTACGCTGATCGTTGGCTCATCCGCGAACACTTCCCGCAACCACTGCATGCGCTGTTCCAGGTCGAAGAGGTGAGACTTCTGGCTGTTGACGCCGACGGCCACCACGATCCGGTCGAAGAGGGGTACCGCCCGCTTGACGAGCTCCACGTGGCCACGGGTGATGGGATCGAAGGATCCGGGGAAGACGGCGGTTTTCATGGATGCTAAAGGTAGGGAATCACCGCGAGGCGCGAAACCTCCCGAAGGCGAACCAGTACTTCTTCAGGGAGTCCAGGAAAGCGTGCTGCCACACGTAGCCGGGTTTAAGCATCCACCGTCCAATGTTAAAGGGGACACTTACCGTTGTGATCTCCAGGCTCCGCAGGAGCAGGATGTTCCAGCGGTTTCTCTCTTCAGGCGGATCGATATAGACACTCGCTTGTCCGTGCGCATAGGCCATTCCGAGCTGACTATCCAGTCGGTATTTGTATGGTTGCACCAGATGCTCAATGGTGATCGCAGGGTCATAAAAGATTCGGAAGCCCTGTTTTCTCAGTCTCCCCTGGAGTTCGTCCTCCTCCCCAAAGCCGGGCGTTTGCCCCCGCATCCCCAGTTCCGGCAGGAAGCCGCCCACCGCGCTCAGGGCCTCACGAGAAACGGCCATGACGCCACCATAAAGGAAGCGGTCCGCCGGTAACTCCCCGAATGTCCCCGTTTCAGCGGGGGCCATCGGACTTCCAAAGTATTTCAACAGCCAGGTCGGGGGGGGCGTGGCAAACCAGTGGGAGAATTGCCCCCCCAGGGCCGCATAGTCTGCCGTTGCCAGGCGCTGGTGAAAGCGACTCAGGAGGTCCGGCGGTGCCCGTATGTCGTCATCCAGGTAGAGCACCCAGGGGGTGGCAGATTCCCGGATCCCCCGGTTGCGGGCGTGGCTGAGCCCGACGGTCGTTTCGATTACGTACAGTACTCCGTAATTTCGCGCAACCGCCTCCGTCGCCGGCCGGCCCGCATTATCCACCACCAGCACCTCGAACTCCTTCCCGGGAAGGTCCTGCCGACTCAGGGTAGCGAGGGTGTTTGCCAGCAGTTCCTCCCTGCAATAAGTACAGATTATGACGGTAAATTGCATTCCCAAAAGTACTGTCCACCAGTGAAATGTTCCATCATCATCCCGGCCTACAATGCCGGGGCCTTTATCGCCCGCTCCATCGCATCGGCCCTCACTGCCGGGCGTGCGCTGGAGCCGGAGGAGTGGGAGCTAATCCTGGTCGACAACAATTCCGTTGATGACACGGCCGCCATCATGGAGCAGCGCCGGGCAGCAAACCCATTCCGCATTCGCCGGATCTCGGCCAGTCAGCAAGGCCCACCGGCCGCCCGAAACGCAGGCCTCGAACTGGCGCGTGGAGAGTGGATTCAGTTTCTGGATGCGGACGACACCCTCCTCCCCGGCAAGATCCCCGGACAACTCGCGGGAGTAACTCCGGATACCGGCTGGGTGATCAGCGGCTACCGCGAGGTATTCCCTGACGGTGTGACGGCCGACACCCTTCCCGCAGAAGATCCCTGGAAAGGCCTGGTGTACCTCTACCGCATTGGGCAAACCTCCGCCAACCTTTACCGTAGATCTGCTCTCAACAGCGTAGGCAACTGGAACGAGCATTTTCCTGATATCGACGATCCTGAGCTGCACTACCGCCTGTTGCGTGCCGGGGTCCCTTTCCTTATCGACCCGGTCGTACGCAGTCACTACATCCACCACGGAGGTCAGCGCATGACCACGGGAGAACGCAGTGGCCCCACGGCACAATTCGCAGAACTGGTCGTCGCCGTAATTAAGGAACTCTCTACCAACCACCCGGAGTACTGGGAAAAGAATGCCGACTACTTCCAGGGGGCCCTGCTGCGGAAGATCCGCCACGTCGCCACTCACGACCTGAAGGTGGCCGGCCGGCTCTACCAGGACTATTTCCTGCGCCCCCAGCACTGGGCACGTACCTCCCGACTCCAACTAGTCCCCCGCTACACCCGTCTCTACCCCTACCTCGGCTTCCGTAACCTGGAACGGCTCCGCCTGGCCCTGGCCGGCGTACTTCCCGTTTCCCTTAAGCAGCGGTTGAAGTCATGACGGGCTACCTTCGCGTTACCGGGAGGGTACACATCGGATGTCGTCTCACTCCGTTCGACAGACATCCGATGAGCCCATCCCTCCCTCCATCCTTCAATCCTTCAATCCTTCAATCCTTCAATCCCTCCACCCATGTCCGGCAACTCCTTTGGCACCCTCTTTCGCGTCACCACCTTTGGGGAAAGCCACGGCGTAGGGCTCGGAGTGACCATCGATGGCTGCCCCGCGGGCCTGGAGCTCGACGTAGCGGCGATCAACTGCGAGATGGCGCGGCGGCGGCCGGGTCAAAGCCGGCTGGTCACCCAGCGCAAGGAGGAGGACGGCATCGAACTCCTGTCGGGCACCTTCGAAGGCAAGACCACCGGCACCCCCATCGGGATGGTGATCTACAACCAGGATCAGCGCAGTAAGGACTATGGCCATATCTTCGACAAGTACCGGCCCAGTCATGCCGATTACACCTTCAGCGTGAAGTACGGTCACCGGGATTACCGCGGCGGCGGCCGGTCCTCGGCCCGGGAAACGGCCGCCCGCGTAGCGGCCGGGGCGGTCGCGCGACAGCTGCTGGCTCATTTCGGGGTGAGTATTCAGAGCTATGTCGACCAGGTAGGCGCCATCGCCACCGGCAAGGCTACGGATGAGCTGGACCTGTCCCTGATCGACTCCAACGATGTCCGCTGCCCCGATCCGGCCACGGCAGCCCGCATGGAAGAGGAAATCCTGACCGTGCGCAAGGCCGGAGATACCATTGGCGGCGTCGTAAAATGCGTCATCCGGGGGGTGCCGGCCGGCTGGGGGGAGCCCGTGTTTGACAAATTGCACGCGGACCTGGGTAAGGCCATCCTCAGCATCAATGCCTGCAAGGGCTTTGAGTACGGGAGCGGCTTCGACGGCGTGAGCATGAGGGGTAGCCAGCACAACGACGCCTTCTACACCGCCGCTGACGGCGCCGTGCATACCCGCACCAACCGCAGCGGTGGCATCCAGGGTGGAATTTCCAACGGAGAGGAGATCTACTTCCGCGCGGCCTTCAAGCCCGTAGCTACGATCATTTCCGACCAGGAAAGCGTTAACGAGGCCGGCGATTCGGTCACGGTAGTGGGCAAGGGCCGCCACGACCCCTGCGTGCTACCCCGGGCCGTCCCCATCGTCGACGCCATGGCTGCGCTGGTGCTGGCTGATCACTGCCTGCGGGCGCGCGGCAACCAGCTTTGAAACTTGGTCTGGTTCCACCAGGCTACGCATACTCCCAACCATTCAGGCACCCACCGAATCGATCATGAGGCCGCGTAGTTTAAATATAGTGAGCCTAGACGTGCCCTACCCTCCCGACTACGGGGGAACAATCGACATCTTTTACAAAATCAAGGCCCTGCACCGGCAAGGGATCGACGTGTACCTGCATTGCTTCGAATACGGAAAGGGGGATCAAAAAGAACTTAATCACTACTGCAAAGAAGTATACTATTACCAACGTAAAACCGGGATACTCAGTAATTTTTCTTTCCTGCCGTACATCACCTATTCGCGGAGGAACGCCCAGCTGATCAGTAACCTAAACTCCAATCAGTTCCCCATTTTGTTCGAGGGACTGCACACTGTCTACCCGCTCCTCCGGGGAAAATTGCAGGACAGGCGCATCGTACTACGTTCTCATAATATCGAACACCATTATTACCGGTACTTAGCCAACCGGGAAACAAATTTGGTCCGGAAGCTCTATTTCTACAAAGAAGCTTTTCTCCTGAAACGGCTACTCCAGCGAATACCGGGCGATACTCCCATCGCGGCAATATCCCCGGCGGACACAAGCTACCTGCGCACCAGATTCACTAATACGTTTTGGCTGCCACCGTTTCACTCCAGCGACCAGCTCGAAATCAATGCGGGGAGCGGCGACTATGCCCTCTACCACGGCAATCTGTCGGTGTCGGAGAACACGGAAGTGGTGGAGAATCTACTAGCAGCCTTTGCAAACCAGGACGTACAGCTGGTTATCGCAGGGAAAGCACCCACCAGCAAGGTAGTAACGTGTGCTGCCCTCGCATCCAATATCCGGCTGGTGTCGGATCCAGATGAAGGTAGTATGCATCGCCTGATTCAGGGTGCGCACGTGCTCTTGCTGCTCACCTACCAACCGACAGGAATAAAGCTCAAACTGCTGGAATCCCTCTACAGGGGAAGGTTTTGCCTTGCCAACCGCACCATGGTCGCCAATACAGGACTGGAAACGATAGTTGTTCCTGACGAAGGCAGCGTTTACGAAATAACGAAGGACCTCATGAAGAAGACCTTCACTGACGCCGATATAGCCGCGCGGAGGGAGACCCTGCTGTTGCACTACGACAACACTACGAACGCTAATTTATTGATCGATAAGCTGTTTTCAGCCCGGTAAACTGCCAGGTCCCTGAGCAAAATTCCCAGGCGGTATTGGTCCGTTCAATCTTCCTCCCGGTGGGGCAGGGGCCAGCCGTAGCTTAGCCAGTCTGCAAGGTGGTCCACGTCGGAGAGGGGGGTGAGCTGTTTTACCGGGAGGCCCTGCACCCGCGCCCGCGCCAGGGTTTCCGGCAGTACCTGGCCCGTACTCCACTCCATGGCGGTGAAGAGGGCAGGATGGGGATGGCGCATGCCCAGGAGGTAGTAGCCGCCGTCGAGCGCGGGTCCAATGACTAGTTCGTGGGAGAGCAGGGCAGCGAACGCCTCGGCCAGGACTTCCGTGGTGACGCCGGGGCAATCGCTGCCAATGATGATCACCCGATCGTGCTTGCGGGCGAAGGCATGGTCGAAGGCCAGCGACATCCGCTCCCCGAGGCCGTCGCCTACCTGCACCAGTTTGATGAACTGCTCGTTGGGCCATTCGTCTTGGTCATCCACGCGATCGGAATAGTGCAGAAAGCGGGTCGTATCGGAAAGTCCGAGGGCCTGGGTCCGGGTGTGGGCCATGAGCAGATGGTACATCTCCAGGGCCCGGGTGTCGCCGACGTCCCTGGCCAGGCGGGTCTTGGTCTTACCGGCGACGGGGTTTTTTACGAAAATGATCAGGGCGGGCTGTAGCATGTCGGCAAGATAAGTCGCGTCATTCCCAACATGGCCGGGGAGTTACGGGTTACAAAATTCCCTAATCTCCGAACATGATACAAGCGACCTGGAACGGCACGGTGTTGGCCGAAAGCCACGCTACCCAAGTGGTAGAGGGCAATCACTACTTTCCCGCAGAGGGCATCAACCGGTCCTGTTTTACCGACAGCGCGACCACTTCCCACTGCGGCTGGAAAGGTGACTGCCGGTATTACAATGTGGTCGTGGACGGAAAGACCAATGCCGATGCGGCATGGTACTATCCGGAACCCTATGCCCGCGCCGAACACATCCGGGGCCACGTCGCGTTCTGGAAGGGCGTGAAAGTCAGTGAAAAATAACTCCTAGTGTGACCGTAACAACTACTCTTTCCTCGCCTGTTGCCCTACACTATTCCCGCGTACGCCAGCAATCGGTGCAGTTGTGTACCCCGCTGCTTCCCGAAGATTACACCGTCCAACCCAGTCCCGACGTCAGCCCGCCCAAATGGCACCTCGGTCATTCCACCTGGTTTTTCGAAAATTTTATCTTGGCTCCCTATGCGCCCTCCTATGCCCTGTTCGATGTCCGCCTGAACTGGTTCTTCAATAGTTACTACGAAAGTCAGGGCCCCCGCATCCTGCGCAGCAACCGCGGGAACATGACCCGCCCCGCCCTGGAGGATATTCTGGCCTACCGCCGTCACGTAGATGCGGCAATGGAGAAACTGCTGGAGGGGGCCGATGCGTCAGTTGCCAGCCTGACGGAGTTGGGCCTGCACCACGAGCAGCAGCACCAGGAACTGCTGCTGACCGACATCAAATACATCCTCGGCACCAACCCGCTGTATCCCGGCTACCGGGCGAGCGGCGCGATCGGTACCCGCCGGTCAGCCCCCGCGCTTGAATTTATCCCGGTCCCCGGGGGCCGCTATTCCATCGGGCACGTGGGGCCCGGCTTTCACTGGGACAACGAGCTGAGCCGGCACGATGTCTTGCTGCAGGATTTCGGGCTGGCTTCCCGGTTGGTCACCAACGGCGAATACCTTGCCTTCATGGAGGACGGGGGGTATGAGCGTTTCGAGCTGTGGCAGATGGACGGCATCGCCTGGGCCCGGGAGCTCGAGAACAAGGCCCCGCTATACTGGCACTCCACCGATACCGGCTGGAAGCACTATACCCTCAACCAGGGCCTCATCGCGGTAGACCCCGGCCTTCCGGTCACCCACATCAGCTGGTACGAAGCCGACGCCTACGCCCGCTGGGCGGACGCCCGCCTCCCGACGGAATTTGAGTGGGAAGCGGCGTGCCGCCAGCTCTCGCCGGGCATTCCCGAAAACGGCAACTGGGTAGAGCGGAAGGACTATCACCCCACCACCGCCACCGGCCCCGATGACCGGCAATTGCTGGGCCACTGCTGGGAGTGGACCAACTCTGCCTACCTTCCCTACCCCCGCTATCCCCGCCCCGAGGGCGCGCTGGGGGAATATAATGGTAAATTTATGGTCAATCAGATGGTCCTGCGGGGCGGCAGCTGCGCTACTCCCCTCAGCCACATCCGACCCACCTACCGAAATTTCTTTCAGACCGATAAACGCTGGCAGTTCACCGGGATTCGCCTTGCTCAAGACCGCTAACTCATGACCATATCCCCTACTTCCAAGCTTAGCCCCTTCGCCGAAGACGTCGTTGCCGGCCTGTCTGGTGACCGTCGCCACCTCAGCAGTAAGTGGTTCTACGACGATCGGGGCACGGAGCTCTTCCGGAAGATTATGGACACCCCGGAGTACTACCTCACTGACGCGGAAGCTGAAATTTACCGCGGCTGTACCACCGACCTGCTGGAGTCGATCGACCGTCGTCCCTTCGACCTCATCGAACTCGGCGCGGGTGACGGCACCAAGACCCAGCTCCTCATCGAACGTTTTCTCGCAGCGGGTGCCCAGTTTTCCTACCGCCCCATCGACCTCAGCAGCAGCGCGATCTCTTCCCTGGGCAAGCTCATCAAAATGCGGTGGCCCAAACTGGAATTCAGCCCGATCCAGGCCGATTACTTCGAGGCCCTGGACCGACTGGGTTCTTCTACCGGCGAACGGCTGCGGATGGTCCTCTTCCCGGGCGCCAACATTGGCAACTTCACGCCGCCGGAAGCGGTGGGAATGCTCAGCAACATCCGTTCCTTCCTTAAGCCGGGCGACCTTATCCTAACCGGATTCGACCTGAAGAAGGACCCCGCCGTCGTGCTGGCGGCCTATACCGACGGCGCCGGTATCACGGCAGCCTTCAACCTGAACCTCCTGACGCGCATCAATCGCGAGTTGCAGGGTAATTTTCAACTGGACTGCTGGCGGCACTGGGAAACCTACAATCCGGCCACCGGCGCGGCCAACAGCTTCCTCGTCGCCATCGAGCCGCAAACGGTACGCATTGGTGCCGTGGGAAAGACCTTTAAATTCCGCGCCTGGGAAGTTGTACAAGTGGAGATCAGTCAGAAATACAACCTGCGCGAGATAGAGGGCATGGCCATCGCCGCCGGATACAACTTTGTCCGCCACTTCACGGATGCGCGGCAGTGGTTCACGAATACCCTATGGCAAGTACCCAACCGGTAATCCACCACTTCAGCTTCAGGATATCGAGGGCGCGCAGGTTGTTCGTTCGCAAGAGGTGCTTGCGCAGGGTCCGCTCCGGTAAGAGCTCCACCAATTGTATCATCTGGGGATACCGGTCGGCGAACTTGGTCAGCCGGGTAGATAAAGTGGGGTGCGCCCGGCGCAGTTCCTTCAGCGTTTCGATTGCCTGCTGCTGCTTGCGTAGGAAGTCTTCCGCCCTGTCGAGGCCCAGGTGAACCACTGGATTATCGATGTAGGCAATCTTCGTACCGGCCGGGGCTAGCAATTGGCCCCACAAGGTATCCTCATGCCCCTGGCCTTTAACGTCGGGAAAAGGATGATCCAGGAAAAACTGACGGTTGACCCGAAAATTATTACTCTGAAAGTGGAGGTACGGCCGGGGATTAAGGTGGGCGGGAGGCAGGGCCTCCCGTTTCCGGCCGTAGTTCCAGTGCAACCGAAGTGCCGGATCTTCGGGGGCGGTTTCCGCGTACTTGGTACCGCCGACCACCACCTCGATTTCGGGGTCGTCGAGGTAGTTGCGCAGGTAAGCGGGATTGGGGTGACTGTCTACGTCGAGCAGGATCAGGGTTTCGTTCCGCGCATCGCGGGCCATCCGGTTACGGATTCCGGCCCGGCCGATGTTGGCGGGCATCTCCACGTAGCGGACGCCCGGCAAGTCGGAGATCTCACGGTTCGGCGCCCTGCAGGCTTCCTCACTGCCGTCATCGTATACCAATACTTCTACCCCGGATTCCAGAGCTTCCGCCTGCCGCAGCAACTCCAGTACGAGCGGACGGGCGTCGTAGTTGTATACGGGTACACAGATAGAAAGCATTCCAGTTGTTCCAGTTAAGCGGTAAACCGCGGCAAAGCTAGCTTGTTTTTGTGATTCTTTTGCCTGCGCTTCCGGTACGAACGTTCTGTAATTCTTCGAGAAACCTGTAGTATCGGGGAAGGCACCCGGCACCGCGTCCGTTCAACCACTGCGGTGGGTACCCCCCCGCCAGCCGGAACGCATCCTCGATCACGTCCGCCATTTGCTCGTAATTGAAGTCGTCCAGTCCGCGAGACGCCCGGAGGCCGGAAAGACCACCGTAGTTGTATCCCATTTTCGTGCGCTGGGCGGCCAGGGCACGCGGAATGTAGATCGCTCCCCGGTGGCGGTATTGCCACACGTGAACGACCTCGTGTACCAGGGTCGGCGGATCTATGGGTCCCCAACTGTTAATGGTATGAAAGCTCACGTACAGGAAGCCGTAGCGACGGGGTCCGAGGTGGGCCCGCTCGTCTATTCGGATGCGGTGATAGGGAACGCTCGCGCCAAAAATGGGGCGAAGCAAATGGACCTCAGCCGGAGTCAGCCCCCGCAAGCCCGGGGAAAACAGGTTACTCAGGCATTCGTAGGCAGCGAAGACCAGGAGAAAATCCAGCAGCTGAAAAAGCCGGTCCTGCCAACCCGTGTCGACGACGGACGGTGGAAGCGGGCTGGTAAGCCGCCTCCACCGGAGGATGATCAGCGAAATAAGTATGGACATCAGTATTCACCCTTACGGTATGAGCAAAACGGCGCGCCGCCGTGTAAGCACTAACACCGCAAGGCATGAATGAGGTTGCTGTAGGGGCAGGAGTCGAACCTGCACGGGGCGGTTAGCCACAATCCAAAGCTCCGGAGAGCTTCGCTCCCCTGGAGCTTTAGATTGCGTTTATCCCGACCTCCCCACCCGCGAGACCAGCGGGCACGGCTGCCAATTTCATCACCCTACAAAATTCGAACGCCGCCGTTGCTTCGTCCTTGCATTAGCAAAGATGCAAGCTTTTAGCCCGAATACACAAGCACTTACAATGAAATCGTTCAATTTATACGAATCGTTTATTTAAAAAACGATTCAGGTATGATTATTCCAATTCACGCCCCTCCGCGTCAGCCTGGGTTAGAAATTTTTCATTGCCCCCTTTCCTCAAACCAGAGCCCTTCCCGCTCGTCGCCTGCCATGTAATTGATCAGCAGCTCTTCTCCCGCGGCGATGTCGCGTGCGGCCGTGAAGCGGATCTGTCCGAATTCGTAATCCAGTTCGTACTCCAGGTTGGCATTTCTATCGTGATTGTACAGGGAGCCATACCCCAGGGCAATAGCCGCTCCGTCTCCATCCCACAGAAAATAGTAATCGTGGAGGCGGGTGGTATGGACGAGCTTCCGTTCCGCCTCCGACAGCTCGATCACCGGTGCCAACTCTACGATCGACTCCGCGGGGATCGCTTCCGCCGTGAATACTCCCCTGCCGCCGCGTGCACTGGGCTTGAGGTAGAGAAAGGGTAAGTGGAGCATATAGTGCTTTAGCCGTTTAAGTCTAAAACAAGCCCTCAATCACCTTCTCCTCCGTGATCCCCTCCGCCTCGGCCTTGTAGTTGCGCACGATGCGGTGACGCAGGACGTACTTCGCGATGGCCTGCACGTCCTCGATGTCCGGACTGTACTTGCCGTTGATCGCGGCGTGGCACTTGGCCCCGAGTACGAGGTACTGGCTTGCCCGCGGACCGGCGCCCCAGCTGATGTATTCGTTGACGTTGGTGCCGGCACGGGAGGTATTGGGACGGGTTTTGCCGGTGAGCTTGACGGCGTACTCGAGTACGTTGTCGCTGATCGGGATCTTACGTACGAGTTGCTGGAAAAAGAGGATCTCCTCTCCGCTCAGTACGTGATTGACCACGCTGCGGGTGATACCCGTCGTCCCACGCACCACCGCCAGCTCTTCTTCGTAGGAAGGATAGTCCAGGGGAATGTTGAACATGAAGCGGTCGAGCTGGGCCTCCGGAAGGGGATAGGTTCCTTCCTGCTCGATCGGGTTCTGGGTGGCCAAAACGAAGAAGGGGGCGGGCAGCTTGTGCCGGACGCCGCTCACCGTAACCGATCGTTCCTGCATCGCTTCCAGCAGCGCGGCCTGGGTTTTTGGGGGGGTCCGGTTAATCTCGTCGGCCAGGACGATATTTGCAAACAGGGGGCCGGGCATGAATTGGAAGTGACGCTCGTCGTTGAGGATCTCCGAGCCCGTGATGTCGGTCGGCATCAGGTCCGGCGTGAACTGCACGCGCTTGAAATCGAGATCGAGCACTTCGGAGATGGTCGAGACCAGCAGGGTCTTGGCGAGCCCGGGCACTCCCACCAACAGGGAGTGGCCGTTGGAGAACAGCGAGATCAGGACGGTCTTGACCACTTCCTGCTGCCCGACGATTACCTTACCGATCTCGTTGCGGAGGTCGTGGTAGGCTTGGGCAAGGGCATCGACGGCTTCTACGTCGGAGTTGTAATTTGGGGTAGCCATAGGGGAAATAATGAATTGGGCGGGGTCGGTCGTTGGTTAGCCGGATGAATACAGTAGTTACGACGGTTGGTGACGATTGTTGTCAGTGCGGAAGCTTTTCCAGACTAAGCGCACCAATCCGACCGCCCCCAAGATAAACAGTCCCATGGCCGGGAAGCCCCCCAGCGTGGAAATGAGTCGAATTCCGTCCAGCCCGGCAAAGGATACGAGCACCCAGGAGGTTAATCCGATCACTCCGCCCCACAGCAATTTCACCCCCACGGGCGCCTCGGCGGAATCGGGTCCGGTATCCCGCATGCTCAGGGCACTCATGGCGGAAACATTGGAATCGGCGGCGGTCACGTAGGAGAGAAAGACCAGCACCAGGAAGGCCGGCGCGGTTATCCATAAACCGGGCAGTAATTCGAAGAGGGCGTACGCTACCGCTTCCGGACCGCCGGAGGACAGGGCGGCGGAGAGCACCCCACCCGATTCCCCGTCGAGGACCAGGGCGGTACCGCCGAAGGCCACCATCCAGCAGGCGCCGAAGAGGGAGGTGAACAGGAGGTTGACCTCGATGAAGCGGCGTACGGTGTACCCCCGGGCCAACCGCCCCAGAAAAAGGGCCGTGATCGGTGCCCAGCCGTACCAGTTGGCCCAGTAGAAGGTGGTCCAGGCATGGCTCCAGTCGGGCGGGATACCCGGATCGAGCCCCAGGTTCCGGGGTAGGAATGTCCCTACGAAATCGATCAGTCCCTCCCCGGAAAGCCGCACCGTTTCCCGGATCGGTCCCATCAGGAAAACGAAAACGGCCAGGCACATAAAGCCGATGATGTTGTAGTTGGAAAGCAGGCGGATGCCGCGCTGTAGGCCACTCGCGGCCGATATACTGAAGGCTATCACGATCGTGCCGATGATCATTGCCAGTTCCATGGGCGTGGCACCTGCGTCCCCGCCGAGGTAGCCCACGAGCCCCCCGTGCAGGGCCAGACTTCCCGCTCCCAGGGCCGCCGCCATGCCGGAGACCAGGGCGAAAAGACAGACGGCATCTACTGCGGCTCCCCCGTGGGTATGAATCCGCTTACCGAAAACGGGGGCCAGTAGCGTACTCAGGGAAAAGGGCTGCCGGTGATCGTAGAATCCGAGGGCGAAGAGCAGTCCACCCACCGTATAGATCGCGTAGGGCGTCAGCGTCCAGTGCAGAAAGAGAGTGGAAAGGGCAAATACCGCCGGCTCCCCTTCCCCCGCCGGCGGGGGCGCGCTGACGTGGTAGATCGGCTCCGCGATCCCCCAGAAAAGGATGCCGGTAGCAATGGTGGTACAGGCCGTAACGGCAAACCATCGCCACGGAGACAGCAGGCGCTCGGCCCCCATTCCTCCGATCACCGTGCGCCCGAGGGGCGAAACGTAGACCACCGCCAGTAGCAGCAGGAAGGCCGTACAGGACCAGGAAAATAGCCAGTCGAAGTGCTCCAGTATCCAGTCGCTGGCGCGCCGGGCGTAGACGATGAGGTCCACCGGATCGCGGAGGGCCAGCAGGGCGCAGCCCAGTAGCGGCACCAGGGGCGGCAGCAGGACGGAGTACCGGATGCCGGACTTAGCGTTCATACCGGCTTGATCTCAGGTGCATTCCCATACCCATTCGCTGAGGGGATGCCGCGGGCCCATGAAGTTGAAGTGCCACCACTCGGTGCGGATCGCCGCGAAGCCGTGGCGTTGCATAACATCCTGAAGGATCGCCCGGTTCTGCAACACGTTCGGGGGCAGGTCGGTAGTCGTGGTATAGGCGGCTTCGCCGAAGAAATCGTAGGGCGTACCCATGTCGAGTTCCACCCCGGTATCGAGGTTGATGAGGGTGAGATCGGCGGCAGCACCCCGGCTGTGCAGGCTGCCCTTAGCGGGATTGGCCACGTAGCGGGCGTCGGGCATGACGTCCCACAGGCGTTGCTGGTAAGGCTGCGGGCGGTAGCAGTCGAAGAGCTTCAGGCCGAGGCCCCGGGCCTCCAGTTCGCCTTGGGCGGCCGCGAGGGCCCTGGCTACCGGGGGACGGTAGAAGCAGCGGCCACAGTCGTAGACCTGCTGCTTCATAAAATTATTCGTCGAGGCGTAGCGAATCTCCAGGGCTACGCCGGGAGCGAGGCGCTCGAGTTCCGTCCACTCGCTCGTATCGTAGTCGATCACCGGAGCGGCCAGCGGGGGCGGGGGGGGGACCTCCGGCACCCCGATCGGGAAGTCGGAGGCTGCTTCCGCGGGGGGCTCCGGGGCGCGGCCGCAGGTGCAGAGCAAAAAAACAAGCAGCAATAAAAATACGGGATGCGTCATCGGCTCACGGAAGTGGTGACAAGATACGGTACTTCGGAGGCGTATTTTGCGGCGCATATGCCGCGACCATCCAGCCTCATCTCCCCGCTCCTCCTGCTGTTCGTCCTACTCGGGGGGACGGCCGCCTACCTGTTCTGGTTTACCGACGAGGAGGTGCACTGGCCGGCCTTTGGGAGCATGGCGCTGTTTTATGCCATCGTATACTACGTCGGAGCGCGGGCCGCCCACAAGCGCCGCGACGAAGACAATGGCGCCGACGGCATGATGCTGGCCGGTCGCAACCTACCCCTCTTTGTCGCCATCTGCACGATGAGCGCCACCTGGGTCGGCGGGGGGTTCATCAACGGCACTTCGGAGTACACGGCTACCCAGGGACTGGTCTGGGTACAGGCCCCCTGGGGCTACGCCCTTTCCCTGGTCGTCGGCGGACTATTCTTCGCCCGCACCATGCGTCGGCGGCGCTACCACACGATGCTGGACCCCCTCACCGAACGGTACGGGGAGAAACTCACGGCCATTCTTTTTCTCCCTGCCCTGACCGGGGAATTGTTCTGGACGGCGGCCATCCTCACCGCCCTCGGGGCCACCTTCGGTACCGTGCTGGGGATCGACCTGACCACGGCCATCCTGCTCTCGGCCATCATCGCCGTAGCGTATACGGCCCTGGGCGGCCTCTGGGCAGTAGCGCTGACGGACGTCCTCCAACTGGGTATCCTCTTCTTCGGGCTCGCGCTGATCGTCCCCTACGCTCTGGACTTCACCGGGGGCCTGGAAGCAACGTACACCGCCTACCAGGATAAATTCGGGGCTGCCGCGAGTCTGCTCCCCTCCCGCGCGGCGCTGGGCGACAGCTACTGGACGTGGTGGGATTATGCCCTGCTGCTCGTCTTCGGAGGGATTCCCTGGCAGGTGTACTTCCAGCGGGTGCTGTCCGCCCGCGACGAGCATACGGCCGTTTGGCTCAGCCTGATCGCGGGGGTGGTCTGCCTGCTCGCTGCCGTCGCTCCCGTACTGATCGGGATGGTGGCCGCGACGGTGGATTGGTCGTTGCTGCCCGCGGGCCCTCCCCCGGATGCCAGCGCCACCCTGCCCTGGGTGATCCGGTACCTGACCAATCCGGTCGTAGCGGTGGTCGGGCTCGGTGCCGTGGCGGCCGCCGTGATGTCGAGCGTAGACAGCAGCGTGCTCAGTGCCAGCAGCATGGGCATCTGGAACGTATACCGCCCCCTGGTTGACCCGGGACTACCCGATAGTAAGATTGCCCGCCTCATCCAGCGGTGTATCTGGATCGTAGGGGTGGCTGCTACGCTCATCGCTTTCCAGGTGCAGAGCGTCTACGCCCTGTGGTTCCTGTGCTCGGATTTCGTGTATTGCCTGCTCTTTCCGGCCCTGACCTGTGCCCTCTTCGACCCCCGGGCCAATAAGTACGGGGCTGCGGCCGGATTCCTGGTGGCCGCTTTTTTCCGCTTCGGCGGGGGCGACGCCACCCTGGGGCTGCCGGCCTACCTCCCCTACCCCGCCGACTTCCCCTTTCGTACCCTGGCGATGGTCAGTGGCTTGCTGAGTATCGTGATCGTATCCCGGCTGGTCGGCACTTCCGGGCCTTCGCCGTACGACACAAAAAAACCCGGAGTAGCATCAGGCTCCTCCGGGTTCGAATTATGAAATTGTCGTGTTATAGCGTCTCAATAAATACGTTATTCTAAACGAGGAATCCTGATTGTAGTCCAGCCTGGAAAACAGGAAGCCCGGAAATTTCTTGGCAGGGATAAGAGTTCTTACTTCAGAGAAAATTGGATGCCCAACCGTTTTTCTGACGCGTGGATCCAATCCCTGCTGCTGAGTACAAAGGTAGGAGTATCTACACACATTCCATTAATTATTTCTGTCGAAAGCCAAATAGTTCAGGGAAGACCGATTATTTATCGGGGAACGGTAAAAAAAAACCGGGACTTTACCCCTGCTCTGGCTGCCTTCAGAAAAGTCGGCCATCAAGGAGCAGGGCGGTCTTCCCTTCCGGAAAATCAGGTAGCGCCTCCGCACTCGGTGGCAGGGTACGCGTGGTCAGTGGATCGAGGGTAGCCTCGCCGGTGTCGAAGCTCCCTACGGTGGTAGACCCCAGCTCCACTAGTCGATCCGCCAGGTCTGCGGCAATGATCGGCTCATCTTCCACATTGAGTATTCGCGCTCCCGCCATGGCCCCAAACTACGGCACCAGCGGTCGGTGATCCTGGCCGATGAGCCACGCCCCGGTCCAGGCCGCCTGAAAGTTGAACCCCCCGGTAATGGCGTCAATGTCGAGTACTTCGCCGGCCAGGTAAAGGGTTGGATGCACCCTGGATTGAAAGCTGCGAAAGTCTATTTCCCGCAAGTCTACTCCGCCGGCTGTCGTGAATTCTTCCTTATTGGTGGCCTTTCCGGTGACCCGGTAGTCACCTGCCGTCACTTCTTCCGTCAGCCGTTCCAGCTGCCCCTTGCTCAGCTGCGCCCATTGCTGATCCTCAGGGATGCCGGCGGCCCCGACCAGCGACTGCCACAGCCGCAGGGGACGATCCAGTTGCGCGCGCTTTCCAATCTGCTGCCGGCTGGCCTCGTGGCGTAATCCGTTGAGCACCTCGCGAACAGCTTCCGGGCGGTTGGCCACCCAGTTCACCACTATCCCAAAATCATACTGGCTGGGGTGAAGCGTCCGCGCGCCCCACGCACTCAGCCGTAGGACGGCCGGCCCGCTCAGCCCCTTATGGGTGATCAGCAGGGGACCTTCGGCCTTCAGGCTGTCTCCGGCCAGGTGCAATTGGGCCCACGGCAGACTGATGCCCGCCAGGCCCGCCAACCGCGGATCCCGGATGTTAAACGCGAAGAGGGAGGGTACGGGATCTACGATACGGTGCCCGATCTCCTCCAGCAATTTCCACACGGCCGGGTTACTTCCGGTGGTGACGACCAGCCGGTCCGCGAGATACTGCTGACCGCCCGCCTCTACCCCCCAGCTTTCCTCCGGGGCCGCGGGTGCAGTGATCTTTCCCACCCGGGCCCCCGTGATTACCCTTACCCCCAGCCGGTTGGCCTCCTCCCACAGGCAATCGATGATGGACTGGGAGCTGTCAGAGGTGGGAAACACCCGGCCATCCTCCTCGATCTTGAGTTCCACCCCCCGGTCGCCAAACCAGCCCATGGTATCTCCACAGGCAAATTTATGGAAGGGCCCCAGCAACTCCTGTCCCCCGCGGGGGTAAAACTTCACCAGCTCCCGTGGCTCCCAACAAGCGTGGGTCACGTTGCAGCGCCCGCCGCCGCTGATCCGCACTTTTTCGAGCACCGCCTTTCCCCGTTCAAGGATCACGACCGTAGCCGAGCGATCGCGGGCAGCAATTGAAAGGGCCGCGAAGAAGCCGGCGGCGCCGCCGCCAATCACCAGGATGCGCATATTCGTGAGGGCTGAGTAGACTCCCAAAGGTAACAGCAAACCCGCCGCCCCCGATTACGTACTACTGACCAACTCCCTGTTCATCCTAACTATCTTTCCTATGCCTAACGAACGCATCTCCGACACCATGGAAGCCGCCCTTAACGATTAGATGACCCGTGAGGCCTTTCAGGCTCAGGTATACCTCTCCTATGCCTCCTGGGCGGAAGTCCATCAGTTTTCCGGCATTGCCCGGTTCCTGTATAAGCACGCCACCGAGGAACGCAACCACATGTTCAAATTTCTGAAGTACATCAATGACCGCGGAGGAGTCGCGCGCATCCGGGCCATCGACACCCCGCCCGCCGACCCCACCGACCTGGGCGACTGCCTGTGCAAGGCCCTGGATGCCGAGATCGACAATTCCTCCCACATCGACAACATCGTCAACCTCTACCAACTGGATAAAGACGCCGGTGATGCCCCCCAGTCGGCCGAAATCCCCCGGGAAGAGACCCTGGAGTAAGCCCGCTGGCCCCGCGTCGGCCCACCCGGTAGCCTGTAAATAGCCGCGAGATTGAGCGTGCCCGTTCCGGCGAATCCGCGACTTTGGACTTCATGACCACCGATCCGCTACCCATCGTCCGGCTCCCTCCCTTTCTTCCCGTGCTCCAGGATAAAGTGAGGGAGCTGGAATTTTCCATGCCCTCCGACCTGCTGGTCGGTTCCCTCCTCCGTACGCTTACCGCGGCCAAGCCCAGGGGTCGCTTCCTGGAACTGGGCACCGGACTGGGCCTCTCCCTCGCCTGGATGGTAGACGGAATGGACGATTCCTCCACTGTGCTGTCACTCGATAACGACGCAGTACTTACAAATTTTGTACGCCAGGTATTTTCCGGCGATACTCGGGTGACGGTACTGGAAACCGACGGGGAAAGCTGGATCGAAGCATACCACGGTCCCGGCTTCGACCTCATCTTTGCCGACACCTGGCCGGGGAAGTACAATCACCTGGATGAAACACTGACCCTACTAAACCCCGGCGGGCTCTACGTCATCGACGACATGAACCCCCAACCCAATTGGCCGGAGGGACACGCCCGGCGGGCAGCGGATCTGGTCGCGGAACTGCAGGGGAAAAGTAAATTAAAGCTGACTGCCCTGGATTGGTCAACAGGAGTACTTATCGCTACCCATGCTCCTACGCTGTGCGATTAAATTTCCACCAGCTTCCACCGCCCGCGACGGAAGAGCAGCAAGGCGATCACGGCAAGCACCAACTCGGCCAGGACCACCGCCCAAATGACGCCCGCTACCGCATAGCCCAGGTTAACGGCCAGGTAGTAGCTGAGTGGAATTTCCAGCAGCCAGAAACAGACGAAGTTGAGCAGCGTCGGTGTCAGCGTATCCCCGGCACCATTGAACGCCTGGATGGGAATGAGTCCCAGCCCGAAGAATACGTAGCCGATCGCAAAGACCTGCAGGGCATCGACGCCGTAGCCCACGGCCACCGAATCCTGGGCAAATCCCCGCACCAGCGGTTCCGCAAGAAAATAGTATACGAAGGAAAGTACGGTGAGGTAGACAGTGGTAATTCCCAACGTCCACCAAACTCCCTGCGCTGCGCGATCGGGCTGGCGTGCGCCGAGGTTTTGACCCACGAAAGTCGCCGCGGCGTTGGAAAGTCCCCAGGCGGGCAGCAGGGTAAATAGGATGAGGCGAATCGAAACCGTATAGCCGGCGACGGCAGCATCACCGAAACTGGCCACCACCCGGGCCAGGAAGATCCAGCTCGCCGAACCGATGAGGTACTGAAAGGCACCGTTTGCGGCAATCCGAACCACGCGCAGCTGCATGGCAAAATCCATCCGCCAGCGCGTACCGGCAATCTTTACGATCGACCGGCCGGAGAACAGAATATACAGCTGAAACAAAACTCCTGCTCCCCGGCCGATGGTGGTCGCGACGGCCGCCCCCTCGACCCCCATTCCGGGGATCGGGCCGAGGCCGAAGATGAAGAGGGGGTCCAATACGATATTGATCCCGTTGGCGATCCACAGCACCCGCATGGCCGTAGCCGCCTCTCCGGCTCCGCGGAAAACTCCGTTCAGGAGAAAGAGTAACATAATAATACCGTTGCCGGCAAACATGATCCTGGTATACCCTACCCCTTCGGCAACCACCGAAGGACTACCCCCCATGAGGGCGAGAAGGTCAGGGGCATACAGCAGGCCCGGTACCGCGAGGAAAACACTGATGAGCAAGGTGAGTACGATCGACTGCCCTGCCGCGCGGCTGGCCTTGGCGGTGTTCTTTTCCCCAATGAAGCGGGAAATCAGCGCCATCGGGGCGAGGCTGAGTCCAATGCCAATGCTGTAAATCAGCGTCATCATTACCTCGGTAAGGCCAACGGTGGTCAGGGCCTCTACCCCAAGGCGCCCTACGAAAAAGGTATCTACGAGCGCGAAAACACTCTCCATGGCCATTTCGAGCATCATCGGGATCGCCAGCAGTACAATGGCTTTACGGATGCTCCCGCTGGTGAAGTCGTAACTATCTCCCCGAATGGCGGAACGGAGAAGGCTCCAGAGGCTGTTTGTATTCAAGGGGAAGCGGGTTTATACCAGGGGACACAACGCTCGTTTGAGCCGGAGAAGTTGCCAGAAATGAAAAGAGCGGACATCCGATGGATGTCCGCTCGTGGTATAACTTGATTTTGAAGGCTAAAAATCGGCACCGATCTGCTGCATCCGGCTGCCGGTCCCCCGGCCTTCCAGACGTCCTTCTTTCGAAAGACCGTCATACTTGCGCATGAGCAGATACGTATCAATTTGCTGGAGCGTATCCAGCACAACGCCAACCATAATGATTAGGGAGGTCCCCCCAAAGAAAATGGCGAACTGCTGGTTGATGCCCAGACCGGCGACAAAGGCGGGAAGGATGGCGATCAGGCCGAGCAGAACGGAACCCGGCAGGGTGATGCGGCTGGTGATCGAGTCGATATACTCTTCCGTTTCCGAACCTCCACGAACACCGGGGATGAAGGCGTTCTGACGCTTCAGGTATTCCGTATACTGACCGGGATTCACTACCAGTGCGGTATACACGTAGGTAAAGGCCACGACCAGGACAAAGTAGACGATGTTGTAGAGCGGCGAAGTGAAATCATTGAACTGCAGAGCGAGCCAGCTGGTTTCCGCGTCTCCCCCGGCGAAGCCGGCGAGGCTTGCAGGAACGAACATCAACGCCTGTGCGAAGATGATCGGCATGACGCCCGAGGCGTTAACCTTGAGGGGAATATAGTCGCGGGCAGTTGCGGAGGGCGCAGCCCCCTGGCCACGGCCAACCATACGCTTGGCGAACTGGATGGGAATCTTGCGGACGCCGGTTACGACCATAACCGTAGCCATGGTGACCAGGAAAAAACCGAGCATCTCCAGCACGAAGATGAGCAAGGCACCACCCTGGAGGCGCGACTGAAGCTCAAAGCCGAGTGCTGCAGGCAGCCCGACGATGATGCCCACCGTGATGAGGAGGGACACGCCGTTGCCAATGCCGCGGTCGGTAATCCGCTCACCCAGCCACATCGCAAAGATGGTGCCGGTGGAAAGGATGATGATACCGGAGATCCAGAATACGGACTCGGAGACCGAGGTACTGATGCCGTTCTGCGTCTTGATGTAGGTGAGGTATCCGGCACCTTGTACCAGGGTGATGGCTACCGTAAGTGCCCGCGTGATCTGGGTAAGCTTCTTACGTCCCGATTCCCCCTCCGTTTTCTGGAGCTTCTGGAAGTAGGGAACGGCGAAGCCCAGCAACTGCACGATGATACTGGCCGTGATGTAGGGCATGATGCCCAGGGCCATAATCGAAGCGTTGTTGAAGGCTCCTCCGGTAAAGAGGTTAATCAGACCCAGGAGGTCATTGGCATCTCCCTGGCTGGCCAGATTGGCCTTCAGGGCTACCACGTCCGCACCGGGCAGTACGATGAAGGATCCGAGGCGATACACGGCCATTAGGGCGAGGGTGAAGAGGATGCGCTTGCGCAGCTCTTCAATCGACCAGATGTTTTTTATATTCTCGAAAAACTTCATGGCAGCTTAGGTTTATGCGATGGTGATGGTACCACCTGCTTTCTCGATGGCTTCCCGGGCGGAAGCGCTGGCGGCGTGAGCGGTGATCGTCAGACCGGTGGTCACTTCACCATTACCGAGGACCTTGATCCTGTCGCCCTTCTTCACGATGCCCGCATCGTAAAGCGAGGTAGGGGTGATTTCGGTCAGGCCGTGCTTTTCGCTGATGGCCTGCAGATTCCCGAGGTTCAAAGCTACGTATTCTACGCGATTCGGGCTGTTAAATCCACGCTTGGGCAGGCGCATCTGGAGGGGCATCTGGCCACCTTCAAAATTACGCTTGCTCTTGTATCCACTACGCGACTTGGCTCCCTTGTGACCGCGGGTAGAGGTACCGCCCCGTCCGGAGCCTTGACCACGGGCGATGCGCTTTCCGGTTTTGGTAGAGCCGTCGGCGGGGGAGAGATTGTTGAGTTCCATTATTAATTTGTTTTGATCGATCGATCGAAGGTCGGGGCTGCGTAGCCCGTCGACTACTCGACTACGACCAGGTGGCTTACCTTATTAACCATTCCACGGATCACTGGAGTATCCTCCCGCTCTACGGTTTGGTTCATTTTTTTGATGCCGAGGGCCCTGATGGTGTCTTTCTGGCTTTTGGGCCGGTCGATGACGCTTTTGACCTGGGTAATTTTAATCGTTGCCATTACAAATGGTTTGCGCCCGGAGGCGGGGTGATTCAGACTAGCCTTCGAAAAGCTTCTCCATGGAAATGCCGCGCTGCTTGGCGATGGTCTGCGGGCTGCGCAGCTTCTGCAGGGCGTCGATGGTCGCCTTGATCACGTTGTGGGGGTTGGAGGAACCCTGTGACTTGGCAAGTACGTTGTGTACGCCTGCGATATCGAGGACGGCACGCATGGCACCTCCGGCGATTACACCGGTACCCTCGCTGGCGGGCTTGAGCAGCACCTTGCCGGCTCCGTACTTGCCCAATTGCTCGTGGGGGATGGTTCCCTTGAAAAGCGGCACCTTGATCATGCTCTTGCGGGCAACGTCGGTAGCTTTCTGGATGGCCTCGGAAATGTCCCGTGCCTTCCCCATGCCGTAACCCACTTTTCCCTTACCGTCCCCTACCACCACGATGGCGGCAAAGGTGAAGGTGCGACCACCTTTGGTAACCTTGGACACCCGGTTGAGGGCGACCATTTTTTCCTTCAGGTCGGATTCGTGCTGGTCACCGCGGTTGTTGCGGCCACGATCTTTATCGCGACCACCACGGCTGTTGCTGTTCCGGTTATTGCCGCCGCTTGCGCCGCCGCTGTTGTTTCTATTGTCAGCCATTGGAGCTTGATTTAAAGGTTAAGGCCACCCTCACGGGCACCTTCGGCGAGAGATTTCACGCGACCGTGGTAGAGGTAACCACCGCGATCGAAGAGGGCACGTTCGATGCCGGCTGCCCGGGCACGCTCGGCGATCAGTTTGCCGACGGCCTTCGCCTGATCGGCTTTGCTGCCTTCATTGGCTACCGCCGGTTCGTAGCTGGACGCGCTGGCCAGAGTCGTACCACTGGTGTCATCGATCAGCTGGGCATAGATGTAGCGGTTGCTGCGGAAGACGTTGAGGCGCGGCTTTTGGGTCGATCCCTGGATCTTCTGACGGACGCGGCTGTGAATCCGCTTACGCCGCTTGAGTTTCGTTAATTGCATTGCTATTATCTTTTGGGCTACTTCTTAGCGGCGGTTTTACCGGCCTTACGACGGATGGTCTCGCCTTCGAAGCGGATACCTTTTCCTTTGTAGGGCTCGGGCTTGCGGAGACTGCGGACCTTTGCGGCGACCTGTCCGATCAACTGCTTGTCCATGCTCTTCAGCATAATCATGGGGTTCTTACCCTTGGCACTGACTGTTTCCACCGCTACTTCGGCCGGAACCATGAAGTAAATCGGGTGGGAGAAACCGAGGGTGAGGATGAGGAGGTTTCCCCTGTTCTCCGCCCGGTAACCGACACCGATAACCTCCATCGAAAGCGCGTAACCATTGGTCACTCCTTCGATCATGTTGGAGATCAGCGAACGGTACAGACCGTGAAAGCTGCGGTGACGCTTGCTGTCCGTTGGACGGGTAACCTGGATCTCCGAGTCCTTCACTTCGACGCCCATATCGGGGTCGACCTGCTGGGTGAGCTGACCCTTCGGGCCCTTTACCGTAACGAGGTTGCCCTTGCTGACGGTGACGGTAACTCCCGACGGGAGGCCTACCGGATTCTTGCCTATTCTTGACATATTCTATGGATTGATCTTACGGACAGCCGGGCGGTTGTCCTGCAGAGGTGGACTATTAATATACGAAAGCGAGAACTTCTCCTCCGACCTTCTGGTCGGTGGCCTGGCGGCCCGTCATCACTCCGTGGCTGGTGGAGACAATCGCAATACCGAGGCCGTTGATTACGCGGGGCATGGCGTCCGACTTGGCGTACTGCCGCAGTCCGGGCTTGGAAACACGGATCAGCTTCCGGATAACGGGGCGCTTGGTTTCCTTTTCGTACTTGAGGGCGATGGAGATTTCTCCCTGCTTGCCCTTACCGGCTTCGTCGTCAAACTTGTACTTCAGGATATAGCCCTGATCGTACAGGATCTCCGTGATACGCTTCTTGGTACGGGAAGCGGGAATGGTTACTACCCGGTGTCCGGCAATCTGGGCGTTGCGGATGCGGGTCAAATAGTCGGCGATTGGATCGGTGACTGCCATGTTGAAAAAGATTGCGCCCTGTGGTTTTCCGCTTGGGGGGAACTTCCGGGGCTGTGAATAGTAGGTTGTTTACCAGGAAGCCTTACGGATACCGGGGATTTTTCCATCGAGTGCCATTTCGCGGAACTTGACGCGACACAGGCCAAACTTACGCATGTAGCCCTTGGGGCGACCGGTAAGTCCACAGCGGTTGTGGAGACGGATGGGGTTGGAGTTGCGGGGGAGCTTATCCAGCTCTTCCCATTCTCCGGCGGCCTTCAGCGCGGCACGCTTATCTGCGTACTTGGCGACCATGCGCTCCCGCTTGCGTTCGCGGGCAATCAGTGATTTACGAGCCATTAGTCGTTGGTATTAGTTTGGTTCTTGAAGGGAAGACCCAGCTCCTTCAGCAGTGCAAGCGACTCGGCGTCGGTCTTGGCACTGGTGACGAAGGTGATGTCGTATCCCGTGATGTTGGCGACGTCGTCGAGGCTGATCTCGGGGAAGATGATCTGCTCGGTCACGCCCATGGTGTAATTGCCCCGGCCGTCGAAGCTCTTGTCGTTGATGCCGCGGAAGTCACGCACCCGGGGGAGGGCGGTAGAAATCAGTCGATCGAGGAAATCGTACATCTTCTCGCGACGCAGGGTGACTTTGGCACCGATGGCCATTCCGTCGCGCAGCTTGAAGTTGGACACTGACTTCTTGGACTTGGTAGTGATGGCTTTCTGGCCGGCGACCAGCGTCATTTCCTTGACGGCATTCTCCACGAGTTTGCGGTCCTGGGTGCCCTTGCCGACGCCCTGGTTGATGACGATCTTCAGCAAGCGGGGCACCTCCATGGGAGACTTGTAGCCAAACTGCTCCAGCAGCTTACCGCGGGCTTCGTCGTCGTACTTCTTCTTTAATCTTGGAGTGTAGCTCATTTTGCGAGGATATTATCGTTACGCTTACCGTAGCGCTGCATCTTTCCGTTTTCATCCGTCTTACGGCCAACGCGGGTAGGCGTGACTTCTTCGACGGAGGGATCGACCAGCATCAGGTTGCTGAGGTGGATGGGGGCAGACTTCTCGACGATACCGCCGGCAGCCTGTTCGGTGGGCTTCTGGTGCTTCTTGCGCACGTTGACGCCATCGACCAGGGCACGGTTTTCGTCGGGATATACCTCGAGTACTTCGCGGGCCGTAGTCCGGTCACGGTCAGCACCGCTGATCACGACGACCATGTCGCCCTTCTTAATTTTAAGCTTCGGCGTGTGCCGCTTCTGCTTGTCTTTATAGGTCTTGTTAGCCATGGCTCTTGTTATTTACAGTACCTCGGGGGCAAGTGAAACGATCTTCATGTAGTCGCGGTCACGCAGCTCGCGGGCAACGGGGCCGAAAATACGCGTGCCCCGGGGCTCCTGAGCGGCATTGAGGAGCACGACGGCATTATCGTCGAAGCGGATGTAGGAGCCGTCCTTACGGCGGATTTCCTTTTTAGTGCGCACCACTACGGCGCGGGATACGGAGCCTTTCTTAACGTTGCCTCCGGGGGAAGCTTCCTTAACGGTGACGACGATCTGGTCGCCGATCGAGGCATAGCGACGCTTGGAGCCTCCCAATACCCGAATACAGAGTACTTCTTTGGCTCCGCTATTATCGGCTACGCGCAAACGTGATTCCTGTTGGATCATGACAAATTTCTTTTACTGTCGTTTACGAAATGGGATTACTTGGCCTTCTCCAGTACGGAGATCAGGCGCCAGCGCTTGCGGCGGCTGAGGGGTCGGCATTCCATGATGCGAACGACATCGCCGATCTGGCATTCGTTGCTCTCGTCGTGGGCGATCAGCTTCTTGGTTTTCTTTACGTACTTACCGTAGATGGGGTGCTGCAGGCGACGCTCGATGGCGACGCTGATGGTTTTGTCCATCTTGTTGCTCACAACGACACCATCCCGGGTCTTGCGCTCATTCCGCCCAGAAGCAGCCTGCTCGTCCGCTTCCACGGGAGCAGTTTCCTGCGTACCGGCTCCGGTAACTAGCTCTAGTGCCTGGGCTGCGGTTTCCACCAGGGAATCTGCAGCGTGGGTAATGGTTTCCAGAACGCCGCCTTCCTGTTCGGTCTGCGCTTGCTCGTTCTCGGGAGTGTTCTTTTCCTCGTTACTCATCTTTCAGTTACTTTTTACGACGGCGGCGGCGAATATCATCCCGTTTGGCCACGCCTTCCGCGGGAAGAGCGGCCAGTTCACGACGACGGATCTCAGTCTTAATCCGGGCGACGTCGCGGCGGACGGTGCGCAATTGCAGGGGGTTCTCGATACCGTTTACGGTGTGATCGAACTTCATCTTTTCAAAACTGGCCGTTGACTCGTTCAGCTGATCCTGCAGATCGGCGTCGGAGGCATCCCGCAGCTCTAATGTTTTATTACTCGCCATCAGATTCTGATTATACCGCGTGTCGCCTATTGACGGGAGCGGATTTAGCTTAGTTATTCAATTTTACAGTGCCGATTAGCCCTGGTAGTCTAGCCGGGTGATCGTTTTGGTCAGTACGGGAAGCTTCTGTGCGGCAAGGCGGAGCGCCTCTTCCGCCACCTCACGGGTCACCCCGTCAAGTTCGAACATCACGCGCCCCGGCTGAACCTGGGCGACCCAGTGGTCGAGGGCACCTTTACCCTTACCCATACGTACTTCCAACGGCTTGCTGGTGATGGGCTTGTCGGGGAAAATGCGAATCCATACTTTGCCCTCCCGCTTCATGTGACGGGTCATGGCAATACGGGCAGCTTCGATCTGCCGGTTGGTGATCCGACCGGAGTCCAGGCTCTTAAGCCCGAAACTTCCGAAGGAGACCAAGTTACCACGCCCAGCCAGGCCAGTATTGCGCCCTTTCTGCTGCTTGCGGTATTTCGTTCTTTTCGGCTGTAACATGTTACGTTTTTTAAAAGGGCTTTCTTAGAGCGGGGCGAAGGTACGCTTTTGCCCCGACATGAGAAAGCATAACGCCCGTTTTATTCCGGGCAAAATAGAAGCAAGGCAGCAAGGTGAGCGATTCACCGTTTGCTACCCTGCTTCTCGGGATAAAGAGCCAGCGCAAAGTGCTGCTTTGATGGCTCTCGGTTCAGTTGTTCTCGCCTGCGGCGGTTAAGTCGGTGGTTGGGCGGCACTTCTGTAGTCGCACCGTTCCCACGAGGAATGTATAGGTTCGGGTGAAGGGACTAGCGACGTCCGCCGCCGCCTCCGCCACCTCCGCCGCTACGGCGGTTGCCTCCACGGCCACCGCGGTCTCCGCCTCCGCCGCGCTCATTCCGGTCTCCGCCACGGTCACGACCGCCACTGGAGCGATCATCGCTTCCTTTGGAGGTGAGTCCCGCATTGGGGTTGAGGTCACGCTTTCCGAGCACTTCGCCCTTACACAGCCACACTTTGATGCCGATCCGCCCGTAAACGGTGTGGGCTTCCTTGTGCGCGTAGTCGATGTCGGCCCGGAAGGTATGGAGTGGCGTACGGCCCTCCTTATACTCCTCGGTACGGCTCATGTCGGAACCGTTGAGACGACCCGAAATACGGATCTTGATGCCCTCGGCTCCGGCACGCATCGTAGAGGCAATGCTGGTTTTGATCGCGCGACGGTAGTTGATCCGCGCTTCGATCTGGTTAGCTACCGATTCGCCCACGATGTTGGCATCCAGCTCCGGCTTGCGGATCTCGATGATGTTGATCTGAACATCCTTGTCGGTGAGGCGACGCAGTTCCTCGCGGATCTGGTCGATCTCCTTCCCCCCTTTACCGATGATGATACCGGGACGGGAAGTGTGGATCGTTAGGGTAACCCGCTTGAGGGTGCGCTCGATGATAATGCGCGCAATGCCCCCCTTGCTGATACGGGTGTTGAGGTATACGCGTAGCTTTTCGTCTTCAATGACGTTGGCCGCGTAGTCTTTATCGGCGAACCAGTTGCTGTCCCAGCCGCGAATGTAACCGAGTCGGTTACCAATTGGATTAGTCTTTTGACCCATGGTTGTTTATGCTTGGACGGTTTCTGATTCGGTGATTTCGCTACGCTCTGCGGGCAGTGGCGTACCGTTGTCGACCCGGATGGTGATGTGGCAGCTGTGCTTACGGATGCGGTGTGCCCGCCCGTGCGGAGCCGGACGAAAGCGCTTGATCTGCGCTCCCGCGTCGGCGTATGCCTCGCTGATGACCAGATCGTACTCGTCGGCACTTTCCAGACCGTCGGTCTTATACTCCCAGTTGGCCACGGCGGAAAGAAGGTTCTTCTTCAACCAGATGGCGGCCTCCTGCTTGCTGTATTCGAGAATACCCAGGGCCTCCCCTACCCGCTTGCCGCGGATCAGGTCGACGACGAGCCGCATCTTGCGGACCGACATCGGAATGCTATTTAAACTTGCTGATGCTTCCATTATTGGATTAATTACGAGGGAACGGGTTAGTAAGCCGGGCCGGATGGCGAGGACCTACTCTTCCTTCACTCAGGTTTAATTCATTAGTTCTGTAGTTCGTTAGTCAACCGGTTTTAGTTAAGACGCTGCACCTGCGGCCCCGCCCTACTGACCTAACGAACTGGCGATCTATTTTTTCTTGCCGCCGTGACCACGGAAGGAACGCGTAGGAGCAAACTCACCGAGCTTGTGGCCTACCATGTTCTCCGTAACGTAGACCGGAATGTGCGTTTTGCCGTTGTGGACGGCAATCGTGAGTCCGACCATATCAGGAATGATCATGGATGCGCGTGACCAGGTCTTGATCATGCCTTTGCGTCCGCTCTCCTGTGACTTAACGATCTTGTCGTACAGTTTGTGGAAAACGTAGGGGCCTTTCTTTAAGGAACGTGCCATAGGTTATTTCTTGTTCTTGTTCTTACGACGGCTGATGATCATCTTGTTGCTGGCCTTATTCACGTTACGGGTCTTCTGGCCCTTGGCCATGATACCGGTGCGTGAGCGGGGGTGTCCTCCCGAAGCGCGGCCTTCACCACCACCCATGGGGTGATCGACCGGGTTCATGGCAACACCACGGACGCGGGGGCGACGGCCCAACCAGCGGGTACGGCCTGCTTTACCGGCAACGGTGAGGGCGTGGTCGGGGTTGGAAGTCGCTCCGATGACGGCGCGGCAGGTTTTGAGGATCCGGCGCACTTCGCCGCTGGGGAGCTTCACGGAAACAAAGCGACCTTCCTTGCCCATCAGGACGCCGTTGGTACCGGCGGAGCGTGCCAGGGCGGCACCCTTACCGGGCTGCAGCTCAATGGCGTGAATTTGGGAACCCAGGGGCACATCGCCCAGGAGCATGCAGTTTCCTACGTCGGGCGTAGCATCAGGGCCGCTGACGATGGTATCACCCACTTTCAGTCCCTGGGGAGCAATGATGTACCGCTTTTCGCTGTCGGTGTACTCCAGCAGGGCGATGAATGCGGTGCGGTTCGGGTCGTACTCGATGGTTTTTACCTCGGCACGGATCCCGTCTTTCTCGCGACGGAAATCAACGATACGGTAGCGGCGCTTGTGGCCACCACCCCGCTGGCGAACGGTCATTTTACCCGTCCGGTTACGTCCGCCCGTACGCTTAACGGGGGCGAGCAGGCTTTTCTCCGGCTTGTCGCCCGTCAGTTCGGTAAACTTGTTACCTACGTGAAAGCGGGATCCGGCGGAGACCGGCTTAAACTTCTTGATTGGCATTATTGCACTGATTGTCCGGTGAATCTCGGAGCACGAAGACGGTTGCCCAGATCGACCCTGGCCCGCTGCTCCCCACCCACCGGGGTTACTTAAATTTCGTTATACAAATCGAGGGTATCTCCTTCGATCAGGGTGATAATGGCTTTTTTGAAGCCCGACACCCGACCGCGGACTACGCCCGATTTGGTCGATCTGTTTTTGCTCTTGCCCGGCATGTTCATGGTGTTCACGCTGTCTACGGTTACCCCGTAGCGTGACTCCACTGCATTGCGGACTTCGATCTTGTTGGCGGAGCGGTTCACCACGAAGGTGTACTGCTGCTTGCTTTCACTGAGTAGCTCGGCTTTCTCCGAAACTACCGACTTGATGAGGATTGTCTTAGCCATTGGTCGTTGTGGTTTCGAGGGCAGCGAACTGCTCCTTAAGTTTTTCGATGGCACCTTCGGCGAGGAGGACCGTTCCGGCCCGCATTACTTCGTAGGTGTTGAGGGCCCCCGCACTGACGATCGTGCTGTTGGGGAGGTTACGGCCGCTGCGGTATACATTGGCGTCGTTCTCTGCGGTGATCAGGAGGACCTTCCCTTCTGTCGCCTTAACGGCGCTCAGGAAATTGACGAAGTCCTTCGTCTTCGGTGCATCGAACTGGAGGTCTTCGACCAGCATGATTTTACCGGCAGCTGCCTTGGCGGAGAGGGCGGAAGCCCGGGCCGTCAGTTTGACCTTCTTGTTCAGCTTGATGTTGTAGGTACGTGGGCGGGGGCCAAAGATGCGACCACCACTGCGGAACAGCGGGTTCTTGATGTCGCCCTTACGGGATCCACCGGTACCCTTTTGCTTGTGCAGTTTTTTGGTCGAGCCGGCGATTTCGCCCCGCTCTTTTGTCTTGTGGGTGCCCTGGCGCTGAGCGGCCAGGTGGGCCTTCACGGCCAGGTATACGGCGTGCTCGTTGGGCTCTACACCGAAAATGTTTTCGGGCAGTTCTACCTCACGGCCTGTATCGGCACCCGTTACGCTATGAACTTGGAGTTTCATTTCTTATTGTTTTTAGTGGGCGGGGTGCCTTACTTGTGAAGAATTACGGTTCCGCCTTTGGGGCCGGGTACGGCTCCTTTGACCAGAATGAGGTTGCGGTCGGGGAATACCTTGAGTACCCGGAGGTTCTTCACGGTTACGCGTCCACCACCGTCACGGCCGGCCATCCGCATTCCTTTGAATACCCGGGCGGGGTAGCTGGCCGCACCGATCGAACCCGGCGCACGCTGCCGGTTGTGCTGACCGTGGGTAGCATCGTTTACGCCCTTAAAGTTGTGGCGCTTAACGACACCCTGGAATCCCTTACCCTTGCTGGTACCGACGGCTGCGATCTTGTCGCCTTCCACGAATACTTCGTCTACGGTAACGGTGTCGCCGAGCACCTTGGCCAGGTCCATGTCGCGGAATTCAATCACGTCAGACTTGGGGCCGGTACCGGCGGCTTTGAAGTGGCCAACGAGCTGCTGGGTGCTGCTCTTCTCCTTCTTGTCGCCGTAAGCGAGCTGGAGGGCGTTATACTGATCCGTGTCGTTGGTTTTCACCTGAGTGACAACACACGGTCCGGCCTCAATGACCGTACAAGCCACGTTGCGGCCTGTTTCGTCGAAGATGGAGGTCATCCCGACTTTTTTACCAATTATACCGTTCATCGGTCTTAATTTATCCGCCTTCCCCTGTATTGGAGAGCGGGCGGTATGCTCCCATCCGTTAGAAGGAGAGCAGTTAACTAAATAAGTTATCGCCTTACCCGAGGGCAAGACCCCGTCGCCACCCTTCCGAAGACAGCGGGTTGAGCGCTGCAGAGAAAGGTGACCGACTAACTTAGGTCAGCTTCACCTGAATATCCACCCCACTCGGAAGCTCCAGCTTGGCCAGGGCATCCACCGTCTTTTGGTTGGGGGTGTAGATCTCGATGAGGCGCTTGTGGGTGCGCAACTGAAACTGCTCCCGGGATTTCTTATTTACGTGCGGCGAGCGCAGAACGGTGTAAATATCTCTCTCGGTGGGCAGCGGAATCGGGCCGGTTACGATGGCCCCACTGTTTTTTACGGTCTTGACGATCTTCTCCGTGGATTTGTCTACCAGGTTGTGATCGTAGGAACGCAGCTTGATGCGAATTTTCTGATTCATGCCAGTTTTAAATTTCAAAGGATTGAAGGAAAGAAGGATTGATGGATCGAAGAATCTGAATCCTTCTCTGCCCTCAATCCTTCAATCCATAATTACCGGGAAGCATTCTCCCCGGGGATTATTACTAATTTAAGCTTCTCCGCGCGCCTTCTCGATGATGTCCTTCGCAATGCCCGAGGGTGCCTCAGTGTAGTGACTGAAGGTCATGCTCGAACTGGCACGGCCGGAAGTGATGGTACGCAGGTCGGTAACGTAGCCGAACATCTCGCTCAGCGGAACATCGGCGGTGATCTTTACGGCACCCCCGGTTACGGGATTCTGTCCTTTCGGCAGGCCGCGGCGGCGGTTGAGGTCACCGATAACATTACCCGTGTACTCCTCGGGAGTGGTGACGACCACGTTCATGATCGGCTCGAGCAACTTGGGTTGCGCCTGCTTGGCCGCTTCCCGGAAACCTTCCTTGGCACAAAGCTCGAAGGCAATGGGCTTGGAGTCGACCGAGTGCATGGCACCATCAAAGATTCGCACCTTCATGCTGTCGATGTTGTAGCCGGCGAGGATGCCGTTCTTCATCATCGACTTGAATCCGTCGCGAATCGGCTTCTGGTAGTTCTTATCGATGGATCCACCGACAATGTCCCAGACAAACTGCAAGCTTTCCTTGCCACTCTTGAAGTCTTCGCTTTCCAGGAACTCCTCGTCGGCCGGGCCGAGGTCGAAGCTCATGTCAGCAAACAGACCGGAACCACCCGACTGCTTCTTCAGGCGCTCGCGGTGAGTGACCGTGTTGAAGAGGGCTTCTTTGTAGTTCACCTGGGGTGCACCTACGTTGGCCTCTACCTTGAACTCGCGCTTGAGGCGGTCCACGATGATCTCGAGGTGCAACTCTCCCATACCGCTGATGACGGTCTGGTTGGTGTCTTCATCGTACTTCACCTGGAAGGTGGGATCCTCCTCGGCCAGTTTGGCCAGGGCCATACCGAGCTTGTCAATGTCCTTCTGGGTCTTGGGCTCAACGGCTACTCCGATCACGGGATCGGGGAAGACCATGGATTCCAGCACGATCGGGTGATCGGCGTCACAGAGGGTATCTCCGGTGCGGATATCTTTGAATCCAACGGCGGCGGCGATGTCACCGGCCTCTACCTTAGAAATGCTCTCCTGCTTATTGGCGTGCATCTGGTAAAGACGGGAAATACGCTCCTTGCTGTCGCTGCGCGTGTTCTTCACGTACGAACCGGCGTCCAGACGACCCGAGTACACCCGCATGAAGGCCAGACGACCAACGAATGGGTCCGTAGCAATCTTAAACGCCAGGGCAGCAAAGGGCTCGTCTACCGAAGCCCTGCGGGTGAGGATTTTCTCCACATCGTCGGGATCGGTACCCTTGATCGGGGGAACGTCCAGCGGGCTGGGCAGGTAGGCACAAACGGCGTCCAGTACGGCCTGTACTCCCTTATTCTTGAAGGCGGAACCACACATCATCGGAACGAAGGCGGCATCCATGACGGCGTCACGGACCGCTTTGCGGACTTCCTCGACGCTGATGCTCTCGGGATCCTCGAAGTACTTCTCGAGCAGTGACTCGTCGTATTCGGCAACGGCTTCCAGCAGCTTCTCGCGCCATTCGTTGACGGTTTCCACGAGGTCATCGGGGGTGTCGACGACCTGAAAGGTCATTCCCTGGTCTTCCTCGTTCCACTCGATGGCCTGCATCGTGATGAGGTCAACCACGCCCGTAAAGCGCTCCTCGGCTCCGATGGGCACCTGCAGCGGGATCGCCTTGGAACCCAACTTCTCTTCTACGTCCTTGACGACATTAAAGAAGTCGGCACCCGAGCGGTCCATCTTATTGACGAATCCGATCCGGGGAACCTTATAGTTATCGGCGAGGCGCCAGTTGGTCTCCGACTGCGGCTCTACGCCGGAAACGGCGCAGAACAGAAAGACGAGTCCGTCCAGTACGCGCAGCGAACGGTTCACCTCAACGGTAAAGTCGACGTGACCGGGGGTGTCGATGATGTTAAAGACATAGGATTCGTCCTTCCACTTCCACTTGGTGTGGGTAGCGGCGGAGGTGATGGTAATACCACGCTCCTGCTCCTGCTCCATCCAGTCCATGGTAGCGGCACCGTCGTGTACCTCACCGATCTTGTGGGAGATACCGGTGTAATAAAGAATACGCTCCGTGGTCGTCGTCTTGCCCGCATCGATGTGCGCCGCAATACCGATGTTCCTGGTATATTTTAGATCCGTTGCCATGGCTAGGAATTTGAAAGTTGAAAGTTGAAATTGAAAATTTTCAATTCCTTACCGCCCGTAGTGGGCGAAAGCACGGTTGGATTCCGCCATCTTGTGGGTTTCTTCCTTCCGCTTGACGGCCAGGCCTTCATTGCGGCTGGCGGCCAACAGTTCGGCGGCGAGCTTCTCCGCGAAGCCCTTGCCGCTGCGCTGGCGGGCGAAGCGGACGAGCCACTTCATACCGATCGACATCTTGCGCTTACCGCGGATCTCGGTCGGGATCTGGAACGTAGCCCCACCGATGCGGCGGCTGCGTACCTCTACCTGGGGCATGGCGTTGTTGATCGCCCGCTTCCAGACTTCGTATTCGTCGATTTCCTCGTTGGCCACGCGCTCCTTGATGAGGTCCATGGCATCGTAGAAGACGGAGAATGCCGTGCTCTTCTTACCGGAATACATCAGGTTGTTGACAAACTGAGTGACGAGAGTGTCCCCGAAACGGGGGTCCGGCGTTACGATCCGGAGTTTTGGTTTTCTTTTACGCATTGTTCAGCGGTTTCTTTGGTGAAACGTAAATCTGTTTATTTCTTAGGACGCTTGGCACCGTACTTCGAGCGGGCCTGCTTGCGGTTGGAAACACCAGCCGTATCAAGCGCTCCACGTACGATGGTGTAGCGAACACCGGGAAGGTCTTTTACACGACCGCCCCGAATCAGCACGATGCTGTGCTCCTGGAGGTTGTGTCCTTCACCGGGGATGTAAGCGATCACCTCGATACCGTTGGTAAGACGCACTTTAGCCACCTTCCGCAGGGCGGAGTTTGGCTTCTTGGGCGTGGTCGTGTACACGCGGGTACAGACGCCACGTTTCTGCGGACAGGCATCCAGGGCGCGAGATTTGCTGGACTCGACGATCTGCTTGCGGCCTTTCCGCACTAATTGATTAATTGTAGGCATACGTTTTCTTTGCTTTACGAACGCTTTTTAAAATTACCAGAGGCCTACCTCCTGAAAAAGCGAGCACAAAGGTACCTTTTTATTTTTGGATATCCTAACGGTCTGACCTTCAGATTCATTTTTTTGCGGCGGCGCGCCGGTGCGGGGCGAATCCCGGGGGCAGCATAGTCGGCAACACCGGTCGGTACGGCAGAAGCGGCCTAGAATTCCTCCCCGAACAGGCTGTCGACGAAGGCGCGTTTATTGAAGATCTGGAGGTGGTCGATGCCCTCCCCGACCCCGATGTAGCGGATGGGCACCCGGAACTGATCGGTGATCCCGATGGCTACCCCCCCCTTCGCCGTACCGTCGAGCTTGGTGAGTGCCAGCGCCGTCACGTCCGTCGCTTCCGTAAAGGCCTTGGCTTGTTCGATCGCATTCTGCCCGGTCGTCGCATCGAGCACCAGGAGGACCTGGTGGGGCGCACCCGGGAGGGCCTTGGTGACGGAGCGCTTAATTTTGGACAGCTCCTTCATCAGGTTGAACTTGGTGTGCAGACGGCCGGCGGTATCGATGATGGCCACGTCACACTGGTTCTTCTGTGCGAACTGTACCGTTTCGAAGGCGACGGCGGCGGGGTCGGTGTACATCCCCTTGGAGTAAAACTCACATCCGACCCGCTCCGCCCAGATGCCAAGCTGATCGACGGCGGCGGCCCGGAACGTATCCGCAGCCCCCAGCACCACCTTGTGCCCACGGTCCTGGTACTGCTTGGCCAGTTTTCCGATCGTGGTGGTCTTTCCCACTCCGTTTACGCCCACCACCAGGATGACGGCGGGCCGCTCGGTGGTAGGGAGCACGTAATCGTCATAATCTTCCTGGTTTTGTTCAGCAAGGAGGTTGACGATCTCGTCGCGGAGGATCTCATTTAGCTCACTGGTATTCAGGTAGCGGTCCTCGGCCACGCGGGCCTCGATGCGTTCGATGATCCGGATGGTGGTGTCCAGGCCCACGTCACTGGAGATCAGGACAGTTTCGAGTTCGTCGAGCACCTCCTCATCCACGCGGTCCTTTCCGGCCACGGCACGGCCGATCTTATTGAAAAAGCCCTGCTTGGTCTTTTCCAACCCCTTGTCCAGGTCTTCCTTCTTTTCGGGGGTGAAAAACTTCTTAAAAAAACTACTCATACGGAGACGGATTGAAGCCGCGAAGGTACGCGTTAGCCCCGGTACAGTGGCCGCGGCAGGCGCAGGCGCGGCAGGAGTCGGTTAGCGACGACTTCCTTCGCGGCCCCGGCGAAGTCCGGCTCCGGCAAATGCTGGAGCACGAAGTTGGGAAGCTGGACCATGGAATCGAGCATGGCATGGTGGGGAGCTACCGCTAGTTCACTGTACGTCGACAGGCCGTTGCAGACCGCGAGGTTGAAGTGTACCCGGGCTTCGCTGGCTAGGTGGAGCAGGCGCGGAGTATCGGCGGCGGAAAAGCTGAGGCGGCTGTTGGCGAGGCCGGCATTCTCCTGGGCCAGCCGGACGGGATTGTCCTTCTCCCGCTGCTCCGTGATGACCTCCTGCACCGTACCGTGCTCATCCACCGCCCAGCCGAGCCGGTCGAGCAGCAACACGGTGGTCGGCCGGTCGTAGTCACTCAGCAGGCAGATGCGTACTCCCCGCCGGCGTAGCCAGGTGAAGGTGGCCTCCACTCCGGGCATCTTCTCGAGTGCTGCGGTCGCGAGGTAGGCATCCATACCCCGCTGTACCCCCACGCACAGGTCGTTGAGGCGAAAAATTGCCAGCTGAAGGTATTGGTCGCTCATACGACGGGGGAGAAAGGTCACGGATGGAATGATCGGGGGTACACAGTTAGTTAAAGGGATGTAAGGCAGGCCATTAAAACGATAAATTCAGGGCCGGAGTTACGTCCGGAGCGGGCCAGCGGCTCGAATTAATATAAGCTTAATATTAAGGATGCATTTCCACAACTTAGTGCACAAACGTTTAATGGTCCCGACACGTTCTACCTCCATGAAGCAGGAAGGGCTGGCCTCGGGCATTCTCCACCATACGATATACAAACGGGATGATGCCTGCGACTGGATGATCTTTATCCACGGTGCCGGGGGCAGTTCCGTTACCTGGAAGCACCAGGTGAAGGCGTTTAGGCCCTTCTTCAATCTCTTGCTCATCGACATGCGGGATCACGGCTACAGCAAGGACCTGGAGCCCGAATACAGCACCTACGATTTCGATATAGTCACCGACGACGTGCTCCGCACCATCGACCACGTCGGCGTCCGGCGGGCCCACTTCCTCTCCCTCTCCCTGGGCAGCATCGTCCTGCAGCGCCTTTACGACCGGCGCCCGGATCTCATCGAGTCCATGATCATGGCGGGGGGGGTATTCAAGGCCGACTGGAAGATCCGGATCTTTGCCCACAGCGGAAAGTTCCTCAGTTACTTCGTGCCCTTCCGGTGGATCTACGATACCTTCATCATCATCGTCCTGCCACGGGAAAATCACGCCCCGAGCCGCCGGCTCTACCGCCTGCAGTCGAAGAAACTCACGCCCACTGAATTCCTGAAGTGGCTGGGCCTATACCGCGACTTCTTCTCCATCGTGAAGCGGTTCTACCGGCGCAAACTGAAAACCTCGAGCCTCATCGTCATGGGCGGAGAGGACCACGTATTCCTGGAAGCAGCCCAGCGCTGTGCGGCCAAGCAGGCCCACCACGCCGAACTCGTCGTGCTGGAAGGGTGCGGCCACCTCTGTAACCTGGAGGAAGTGCAACGCTTCAACGAAGCGGTCCTGAAGTTCTTAGAGAAATCGGCGGTTTCGCCGGCCTAGAGTGCCAGGTTTCCCGCCGGGGAAACGAAAACAGCAGGGTCAGTGCAGGTTCCGCGCGCCCTGTACCAGCAGGTTGACCTCGTTATTGAGCACCTCTACGAACCCGCGATCGATGCTGAAACTCAGGCTACGGTTGGGGATAGACTCCTTGGTCATTCCGTTGGTGTCCTCACTGAAGAAACTGTATTCCCCACTACCGGTCACCATGGTAATTCGTCCGGCCGTCAGGCTGGAAACCAGGGGCGCGTGGTTGTCGAGCAACTGAAAGCTTCCGTCCGTTCCGGGCAGGGACACCTTGGTGATGTTTCCGGTAAATATGGTGCGGTCTGGGGTAAGAACGGAGATCTTCATGGAGTAGTAGTCGTTTGGTCCGTTCCGATTAGGCTGCGTTGGCTGCGAGTTGCTTGTCTCCCTTGGCGATGGCGTCCTCGATGGTGCCGACCAGGTTGAAGGCATCTTCGGGGTACTTGTCCACCTTGCCGTCGATGATCATGTTGAACCCCTTGATGGTTTCCTTGATGTCAACGAATACGCCCTTGAGGCCGGTAAACTGCTCGGCGACGTGGAAGGGCTGGCTGAGGAAGCGCTGCACCCGACGAGCCCGGCTTACGACCAGCTTGTCTTCCTCGCTGAGTTCATCGAGGCCGAGGATGGCGATGATGTCCAGCAACTCGTTGTAGCGGGCCAGGATATTGATCACGCGCTGGGCGGTGTTGTAGTGCTCCTCTCCGATGATGGCGGGATCGAGGATCCGGCTGGTGCTGTCGAGGGGGTCCACGGCGGGGTAGATGCCCTGGGAAGCGATCTTCCGGTTAAGTACCGTGGTCGCGTCGAGGTGAGCGAAGGTGGTGGCCGGAGCGGGGTCCGTCAGGTCATCCGCGGGCACATACACGGCCTGTACGGAGGTGATCGAGCCGCGCTTGGTGGAGGTGATCCGTTCCTGCATGAGTCCCATCTCGGTGGCCAGCGTAGGCTGGTACCCTACGGCGGAGGGCATACGTCCGAGGAGGGCGGATACTTCGGAGCCGGCCTGGGTAAAGCGGAAGATGTTATCGACGAAGAAGAGGATATCGCGGCCGCCGGTGGGGTCGCTGAGGTCACCGTCGCGGTAGTACTCGGCGATGGTCAGTGCGGAGAGGGCCACGCGGGCACGGGCTCCGGGAGGCTCGTTCATCTGTCCGAAGACGAAGGTGGCTTTCGACTGCTCGAGTTCCTTCATGTCTACCTTGCTCAGGTCCCAGCCGCCCGCTTCCATGTCGTGCATGAAGGCTTCGCCGTAGCGTATGATGCCGGCTTCGAGCATCTCGCGCAGGAGGTCATTGCCCTCCCGGGTACGCTCCCCTACCCCGGCGAATACCGAAATACCGTCGTACCCCTTGGCGATGTTGTTGATCAGCTCCTGGATGAGGACTGTCTTGCCTACCCCGGCACCGCCGAAGAGACCGATCTTTCCGCCCTTGGTGTAGGGCTCGATGAGGTCGATGACCTTGATGCCGGTAAACAGCGGCTCGCGGTCGGTGGCCAGGTTCTCGAACAGGGGAACATCGGCGTGAATGGGGCGGGCGTTGGGCCCCTTGGGTACCGCAGGCATCCCGTCGATGGGCTCGCCCACCACGTTAAAGAGGCGACCCTTGATGGCCTCGCCGATGGGCATGGCGATCGGGATACCGGTATCCACTACGTCAAGTCCGCGGCGCAGGCCGTCGGTAGCGTCCATCGCGATGGTGCGTACCGCGTCTTCGCCGAGGTGTTGCTGGACTTCCAGCACCAGGATTTCGCCGTTCTCACGGGTGATCTCCAGGGCGTTGAGGATGGCGGGCAGGCTGCTGCCCTCGGCGGCGAAGGATACGTCGACTACGGGTCCGATTACCTGCTTTACTTTACCGATATTGGCCATTGATCTGAGCGTCTTAGTAGAGGAAGGGGGTTACAATTGAGGCGCAAAAGTACGAAAGGTTTTCCAAAGAAACTAGGCCGCAGGCTACCCTTTTTCCACCCTGGCCGCTTCCCGGAGCCAGGTCTGAAGATTGTACCCTACTTTTAAACCCCCGCTACTTACTTCCCTAACACCCCTTTCTTCATGGGCCACCGCAGGACCATTTTATACCGGGCCGGACACTACGTGACGCGCCTTTTAATCAGCCAACTCCCCGCGGATCGGGTGTTTCATAACCTGCACCACACCATCAACGTCATGCAGGGCGCCTTTAAGATCGGCAAGGAGGAGGGGCTCGATGAGGGGGAGCTGGAAATTGTCATGCTGGCTGCCTGGTTTCACGATACCGGGCACGTCAAAACCTACACCGGTCACGAGAAAGTGAGCATGGAGATCGCCCGCGACTGGCTGGAAGGGGAGCAGTATCCCTCCGCCCGGATCGAGGCCGTCCTGCGGTGCATCGAGGTGACGACCATGCCCCAGCGCCCCGGCAATACCATCGAATCGGTGATGTGCGATGCCGATCTCTACCACCTCTCCTTCAACACCTACGACCACTACCAGGAAATGCTGCGGGAAGAGTGGCGGCGGGAACTGGGCATCGAGGTATCCGACGAAGACTGGAACCGCCAGAATGCCGCCTTCCTCAGCGCCCACCACTACTTCACCAACTACGGGAAGGAAAAGCTGGAATGCCGGAAAAGCGTGTAATGCTGCCGCAGCCCCTCGATCATCCTCCCCCTCCTTCCGTTGTAGGAGCTAGAACCTTTGCATTACGATGAGTTCACCTGCCGCACCTCCCCGCGAATCCGCCGCCGCGGTCGAAGACCACCCGGGCCACGACCATGCACACGCGGGAGGGCTGTTTGGCGAGCGCACCGAACTTTACTTTTCATCCGCCAGCGGGGTGTTCTGGGTGCTGGGCCTGGCCCTGCCTTTCCTGACCGAGATTCCCCTGGCCGCAGAGATCGGACTCTTTGCCGTCGCCATCCTGCTGGGCGGTTACTTCGCGGTGCAGGAAGCCTACGAAGGCATCACCTCCGGCCGGTTCGAGATCGATTTTCTGATGATTGTCGCGGCCGCGGGTGCAGCGGCACTTGGCAAGTGGAGCGAAGCCGCCCTGCTGCTTTTCTTGTTTAGCCTCGGTCATGCGCTGGAACACTACGCCATGGCCCGCGCGCGCAAGTCGATTTCAGCCTTAGCCGAGCTGGCGCCGCCCACGGCACTACGCAAGGATTCGGACGGGAACATCCGGGAGGTGGACGTGGAAGAACTGAAGATCAACGACGTCGTGGTCGTGAAGCCAAATACCAAGATCCCGGCCGACGGTGTCGTCATTACCGGCAACAGTGCCGTAGATCAGTCGGCCATCACCGGCGAAAGCGTGCCCGTCGAAAAGTTCACGGTCCCGGAAGCGCAGGAATCCTTCGAGCTGGCTACCCTGCCCCCCGAAAACCGCACCTTCGCCGGCACGATTAACGGCAGTTCCGTGCTGGAAATCCGCGTGCTGCGGCCGGCAAAAGACAGCACCCTGGCCAAGCTGGTGACCCTGGTACAGGAGGCCGAGCAGCAGAAATCGCCCACCCAGCACCTCACCGCGAAATTTGAGCGCTTCTACGTTCCCGCTGTACTGGCGCTGGTGGCGCTGTTGCTCTTTGCTTTTTTGGTACTTAACGAGACCTTCGGCGAGAGCTTCTACCGCGCCATGGCCGTACTGGTCGCGGCTTCGCCCTGTGCCCTGGCCATCTCCACGCCGAGCGCCGTCCTGGCCGGAGTGGCCCGGGCCGCCCAGAAGGGCGTACTGGTCAAGGGCGGGCGGCCCCTCGAAGACCTGGGCAGCCTGACCGCCATCGCCTTTGACAAGACCGGCACCCTGACCGAAGGCAAGCCCGTACTCACCACCGTGTTGCCGGCTCCGGGCATTACCCGTAAGGAACTACTCACGACCGCCGTTGCGGTAGAAGAGCTGAGCGACCACCCGCTCGCCGCAGCCATCGTAGCGGGGGGAACGGAAGAAATCGGCAGCGCCCCCGTTACGAAAGCTACCGACCTGACGGCCCTCACGGCCCGGGGCATCCGCGCCAGCTATCGGGGAGAAATAGTCCACATCGGTAACCGCCGCCTCCTAAAGGAAATCACCCAGCAGGAGGTCCCCGCCGACCTCGACCGGCAAATGCAGGAACTCGAGACCACCGGCCATACCGCCATGATCGTGCACCAGGGCGACCGCTACCTGGGCATCATCTCCGCGATGGACGTGGCCCGGTCCTCCGCCAAACCTACCCTGGCCGCCCTCCGCAAACTGGGCATCAAGCGGATGATCATGCTGACGGGCGACAACCAGCAGGTAGCGAATGCCGTAGCCAACGACATCGGCATCACCGACCCCTTGGGCGGTTTACTGCCGGAGGACAAGGTCGCCGCCATCGAACGCCTGCGCGAGGAGGAGGGCCGCGTGGCCATGATCGGCGACGGCGTCAACGATGCCCCCGCCATGGCCCGCAGTACGGTCGGGATCGCCATGGGAGCCGCCGGTTCCGACGTCGCCCTGGAAACCGCGGACGTGGCCCTGATGGCCGACCGCCTCGATAACCTCCCGTTCGCCATTGGCCTGAGCCGCAAGGCGCGGTCGATCATCAAGCAGAACCTCTGGATCAGCCTGGGGGTGGTGGCTGTTTTGGTTCCCCTGACCCTATTCGGGGTAGCCAGCCTGGGGCCGGCGGTGGTCGTCCACGAGGGGTCCACGATGGTGGTGGTACTGAATGCCCTGCGCCTGCTGGTGTATAAATAGACCGCTTCGCCGCGCGCGGCGAAGCGGAAATGACTCCGACGGCAATTCATAGTAATATTGCTATATTTGCATTCAATCCTTTGCTATGCTGCTATCCGAACTCACCGCCTTCCTGAACGGGGCCGACCACTTGTCCATCCAACTGCCCGACGGCACCCTGGTGCCCCCCCACTTCCACGTGACCGAAGTGGGGGAAGTCACCCGTCATTTCATCGACTGCGGCGGCAAACGGCGCCACGAGCGGGTGGCCAATCTGCAGCTCTGGAATGCCGACGATTACGACCACCGCCTCGCTCCCGGCAAACTGCGGTCCATCCTCGAACTGGCGATCCGCGACCTGGGCCTTGGCGACCTCGAGATCGAAGTCGAATATCAGGGAACCGAAACCATGCAGAAGTTCGGACTGGCCGATACCGCCGACCGCCTACTGCTGACCAGCAAGGTAACCGACTGCCTGGCGAAGGACAAGTGCGGCATCCCCGCCCCGAAACAGCAAATCTCCCTGGGCCAATTTGTCGCGAAGCCCGCCAGCAATTGTACCCCCGGCAGCGGTTGCTGCTAACCCTTCACCTAATGGGAATCACCAAGACCGAAGTCTATACCGACGAACAGAACCGCCTGGCCGGGCTATGTAAGGTACTGGGCCACCCCGCCCGGATCGCCATCCTGGAAAAGCTACTGACGACCGATTGCTGCAGTTGCCGCGATTTCACGGCGGAAATCGACCTGGCACAGCCCACGGTTTCCCGTCACCTCAGGGAGCTGAAGGATGCCGGACTGATCGCCGGGACCATTGAAGGGACCAGCGTCAGTTACTGCATCGATCGCCAGCGGTGGAGCGAAGTGCGGGCGGCCATCAACCTCTTTTTCGACTGCTCCGGCCCGGGAGCTCCTCTAGGTCTTTGCGTCGCTGAAGCGTCAGTTTCCCCCCAGCCTCAACCCTTACGGAACCGAAGGTGTAGTTGAAAGCGTTACCTTACCCAAGTGCAGCGTATTCTTCCCCTCTTCCTGGCTTTCCTGATGCTCGTCGGCTCCGTCGGCGTGACGGTGAACCGCCATTTTTGCATGGGGGAGCTAAAGTCGCTCGCCCTCTTCGGTAAGGCTGAGGCCTGCGGCATGGATATGGACCGCGTGGCTCCCGCCTGTCCCATGCACGGGACTACGGTGAAGAAGAAGGGCTGCTGCGACGACGAGCACGAGTTCGTCAGCTGGGACGACGACCGCCAGTTCACTGAGCTGCAGGCCCTGCCCCCCCTGGTGGCCCTGCTCACTCCTCCCGCACTCCTGGCACCTACGCATCCGCCGCTGCACCTGCGCGCCGCCGCCCTGCGGCGGTACGAGAATTACCGTCCGCCCCCGCGCGTGATCGACGTGCCGACCTGCTGGCAGGTCTTCCGCTTATAACTGCCGCTCCTCCCTCTTCTTGCCCTCCGCTGACCGCGTGCAGGGCTGCTCTCGTTTTGATAAGGACCGCGCATGTTAGCTGCAATTATTCGTTTTTTCCTGGAGAACAAGCTGGTCGTCTGGCTGCTGCTCCTCGGCTTCATAGGCTGGGGACTGGCTACGGCACCCTTTAACTTCAACCTCTCCTTCCTCCCGCGGGACCCCGTGGCGGTGGATGCCATCCCCGATATCGGGGAGAACCAGCAGATCGTCTTCACGCGCTGGGCCGGACAGTCGCCGCAGGACGTGGAGAACCAGGTCACCTACCCCCTCACCTCCGCCCTGCTGGGCATCCCGGGCGTGCGCAGCGTACGCTCCAACTCTATGTTCGGCATCTCGAGCATCTACCTGATCTTCGAGGAGGACGTGGAGTTTTACTGGTCGCGCAGCCGCATTCTCGAAAAACTCAACAGCCTGCCGGCGGGCGTGCTGCCGGACAATGTCGTGCCGGCCCTGGGACCCGACGCTACCGCCCTCGGGCAGGTCTACTGGTACACCCTCGAAGGAAGGACCCCGGACGGCGAGCCGGCGGGCGGCTGGGACCTGGATGAGCTGCGATCCACCCAGGACTTCTACGTCCGCTACGGCCTCAGCGCCGCGGGCGGGGTGAGTGAGGTGGCCAGCATCGGCGGCTTCGTGAAGGAATACCAGGTGGACGTCGACCCAGAAAAGATGCGGGTCTACGGCATCACCCTCGACCAGGTCATGCAGGCCGTGCGCGGCAGCAACCTCGACGTCGGCGCCGCTACCCTGGAGATCAACCTGGCGGAATACTTCGTGCGCGGCCTCGGCTACCTGCAAAACCTGGAAGACCTGGAGAGCAGCGTGGTGGCCGAGGTGGACAACGTGCCCATCCGCCTCAGCGACATTGCCCGCGTGAACGTGGGTCCGGCCGAGCGCCGGGGGCTGCTCGACAAATCCGGCGCCGAAGCGGTGGGCGGGGTCGTCGTCGCGCGCTACGGCGCCAATCCGCTCGAGGTCATCGACAACGTCAAGGCCAAAATCGCCGAACTCGCGCCCGGCCTGCCGCGGCGAGTGCTCGAAGACGGCACCGTGAGCCAGGTCACCATCGTGCCCTTTTACGACCGCAGCAACCTCATCCGCGAGACCATCGGCACCCTCGAGGAGGCGCTCACCCTGGAGATTCTCATCACGGCCATCGTGGTGATCCTGCTGCTCTTCAACCTCAAATCATCGCTGCTGGTCGCCGGCACGCTGCCCGTAGCGGTACTCATGTGCTTCATTGCCATGCGCTACTTCGGGGTAGACGCCAACATCGTCGCCCTCTCGGGCATCGCCATTGCCATCGGTACCATGGTCGACATGGGCATCGTGCTCTCCGAGAGTATGGTGTACCGCCTCAACAACGCCCCGCCCGGGGAGAGCCGCCTCGAGAGCATTTACGAGGCCACGATCGAGGTGGCCTCCGCGGTGCTTACGGCGGTGGCAACCACCATCATCAGCTTCCTGCCCGTCTTCACCATGGAGGCTGCGGAGGGGAAGCTGTTCCGTCCGCTGGCCTTCACCAAGACCTTCGCGCTGATCGCGGCAATCTTCGTCTCCATCGCGTTCATACCCGCCCTGGCCGACCAGCTCTTCGGACTGGACCGACTGGGCCGCCGCCGCAAGTTGCTCGGCAACCTTCTCCTCATCCTGGCGGGGATCGCGGCGTGGATCTACGTGGCCTGGTGGCTGGGGGTGATCGCGGTGCTGGCTGGTTTGCTGGGCATACTCACGGCCGTACTGGAACCTTCCGGTGGGAACGCAGGTGCGGGGGGAAGCCGTCTGGCGGGCCTTGCGAAGCTTGACCCGTCCACCGCCGGCTTCCTTCCTGTTTTTGTTAACGTACTCATCGCCCTCACCCTGTCCTGGCTGCTGGCCGGCTACTGGCTGCCGCTCGGGGTGGAGCGGACGCAGGCCTACAACTTTCTCTTCGTGGTGGTGGTCGCCGGCAGCCTGCTTGGCTTCTTCTGGCTGGTCATCCACTTTTACGCGCGGATCCTGCGCTTCCTGCTGCGGGTGAAGTTCCTCTTTCTCCTGCTGATCATCCTCATCGTGGTGGCGGGCGTGGGCGTGTTCCGGAATATCGGCCAGGAATTCATGCCCGCCCTCGGGGAGGGAACATTCCTGCTGATGCCCACGGCCATGCCCCACGCCGGCGTCGCCGAGAACCTGAACAACCTGCAGACCATCGACATGGCCGTCACCACCATTCCCGAGGTCGATATGGTGGTCGGCAAGGCGGGGCGGGTGAACAGTCCGCTCGACCCCGCCCCCCTCTCGATGTACGAGAACATCGTGCAGTACAAGAGTGAGTACGCAACGGATGAGAACGGGCGTCGGCTACGGTTCCGGGTGGATGAGGAGGGGAACTTCATTTCCCGGTCCGGTCGTCCGACGAAGGGCGCTGCGCTTCCCTCGGCGGACGACCTCGTACTCGACGAAAACGGCCAGTACTTCCGGCAATGGCGCGACCACATCCAGTCCCCCGACGACATCTGGAACGAGATTATCAGCGCGGTGAACCTGCCGGGGGTCACTTCCGCGCCTAAGCTACAGCCGATCGAGACGCGGCTGATCATGCTGCAGACCGGCATGCGGGCGCCCATGGGCATCAAGGTGAGGGGCAACGACCTGGCCACCATCGAGGCCTTCGGACTCCAGCTCGAGCGCTACCTCCGCGACGTCGAAGGCGTGAAGGACGCGGCCGTCTTCGCCGACCGCATCGTCGGCAAGCCGTACCTGTTGCTGGACATCAAGCGCGACGCCATCGCCCGCTACGGCCTGTCGGTGACCGACGTCCAACAGCAGATCATGGCAACCGTCGGCGGCATGCTGATGACCACCACCGTAGAGGGCCGCGAGCGCTACGCCGTACGCCTGCGCTACCCGCGGGAGCTGCGCAACGACCCGGAATCTATCCGCCGCATCCTGGTGCCGGCGGGCAACGGGCGGCAGATCCCGCTGGGTGACCTCATCGACGTGCGGTACGAACAGGGCCCGCAGATGATCAAGAGCGAGGACGGCTTCCTCGTCGGCTACGTGCTCTTTGATAAGGAGGACGGGTACTCCGAGGTGGAGGTGGTAGACAACGCCGCCGCCTACCTGACCGGCCTCACCAGCCGGGGCGAGCTCGACATCCCCGCCGGCCTCAACTACCGCTTTGCCGGCAATTACGAGCAGCAGGTGCGCGCCGACGCCCGGTTGCGGCTGGTGCTGCCGATCGCCCTGGGACTCATCTTCCTGATCCTGTACTTCCAGTTCCGCTCCGTAACCGTGGCGCTAATGGTCTTCAGCGGGGTCTTCGTGGCCTTTTCCGGCGGCTTCCTGCTACTGGGCGGCTACGCGAATCCCGACTTCCTCGACTTCAACTTCTTCGGCGCTAACCTGCGCGACCTCTTCCAGATGCGCACCATCAACCTCAGCGTCGCGGTTTGGGTGGGCTTCCTGGCCCTCTTCGGCATCGCGACGGACGACGGGGTGCTGGTGGCCACTTTCCTGCGCGACAGCTTCGAACGCAACGAACCCACCACGGTGCAGGAGGTGCGGGATGCCGTGGTCGAGGGTGGGCTCCGGCGCGTACGTCCGGCGATGATGACCACGGCTACCACCATTCTGGCGCTGCTGCCCGTCCTGACGGCCACCGGCCGCGGCGCGGACATCATGCTGCCCATGGCCATCCCGAGCTTCGGGGGGATGCTGTTTCAGGTGGTGACCATGTTTACGGTGCCGGTGCTGTGGGCCTGGCGGGCTGAGTGGCGGATAAAACGGAAATCATGATTCACGAAGTACCACATACGATGTACAAATTACCAGTTGCGGCTGCGCTCGTAGGGCTCACCCGGGCCGGCGTCCGGTACGCTGTCGCGGCCCTCGGAATACTGCTCTTCACCAGCCCGGCCAGCGCCCAGTCACTAGACAGCCTCCGCGCCCTGCTGCGCGAAAATAACCCCGAGTTAATCGCCCTGAACTACGATTACCAGGCCGCGCTGGCCATCAGTCCGCAGCTGCGCCAGTTGCCCGACCTGGAAGTCGGGGGCGGGGTATCCATCCTGCCGGTGGAAACCCGCCTGGGGCCGCAGCGGGCGCGGGTGATGGTGACCCAGATGCTGCCCTGGCCCGGTACGCTCGCCGCGATGTCCGACCTGGCCGATGCCCGGGCACGGCCGGTGCTCGAACAAGCGGCGGCCATGCAGCTGGACCTCATATACCGGCTGGAAAGCAATTATTACCAAATCGTAGCCGCAGCATACAAGATCATGGCACTCGACACGAGCCTTGAACTCTACACCAGTCTGCGCGGCATCGCCCTCAGCAGAGTGGAAAACGGGCGGGGCAGCTCAGTGGACGTTTACCAGGTCGAGCTGCGTACCAATATGACGCTTCGCCAGATCGAGCACCTGCGCGCGGAACAGGCACTGGCCTGGTCGGATATTGAGGAGCTGGTGAATAAGGAACTGCCCCGCATCCTGGTGATGCCCACCGAATCGTCCGAGCGTGTCCTACCCGTCGTACCCCGCTTCGACGACCATCCGCTCATTCGCATTTTCATCCTACAGGAGTACATTTCCCGGCGGGCAATTGACCTCACCTACATGGAGGCAAGGCCGAATATTGCGGTCGGCGTCGATTACATCGCCACCGGCAAACGCAGCGACATGGAACCCGAAGGCAACGGGCGTGACGCCATCCTGCCACGGGTCATGCTTCGCCTCCCACTGTCGGGCGGTAAGTACCGTTCTAAACGGGAAGAGGAATTGATCCGTATCCAGGCGATCGCGGCACGCCGGGCCACGGTTACCACCCAGCTTACTACGGCGCTGGAAAAGGCAGACGTGGCCATCCGCGATGCGGCCGATCGCCTTCGCTATCTGCGCGAACAGGCGGCTACCCTTTCCGCGGCACTTTCCATTGCGCGTGTCGAATACGCCAACTCCCGCCGGGCCTTCGACGAGCTGCTGCAGTTGCAAAATGAATTCATCGAATACCGATTGCAGGCCATCGAGGCCGAGCGCACCCTCTTCACCCAGGCGGCCCTGATCGACCGCTACCTGCCCCGGCGCTAACCCCCATCATCATGAAAGTACAGACGCTCCTATATATTTTGTTCGCGGTCCTGGTCGGCCTTTTCGCCGGCTACCTGCTCTTTAATGGCACCGCAGAGACGGTGGCCGACGAGCACGATCACGCGGCCGAGGACGGCAGGTCAGCCGGTGACGAAACCATCTGGACCTGCTCCATGCACCCACAGATACAGCGCGACGAGCCGGGTGACTGCCCCATCTGCGGCATGGACCTGATCCCCATGGATTCCGGCAACTCCTCCGACCCTACGGTACTCACGATGACCGAGGCCGCCGTAGCCCTCGCGAGGGTCAGAACCACGGTCATCGGTCAGGGCAATGACGAAACTGACAGCGCGGGGAGCAGCCTTAGCCTGACGGGTTCACTCGCTTCCGATGATCGTACCGCCGCCGTCCAATCCGTTAATTACGGCGGTCGCCTCGAAGGCCTGCTGGTGACCTTCCCCGGGGAGCAGGTGCGCGCCGGCCAGCGGATCGCCACCATCTACTCCCCCGACCTCGTGGTAGCCCAGGAGGAACTTCTCGAGGCGCGCAAGTTGGAGGCGCTTTCACCCGACCTGGTAGTTGCCGCCCGCAACAAGCTGCGCAACTACAAGCTTTCCGACGAGCAGATCGCCGAGGTTGAGTCGACGGGCGAAGTCGTATCCAACTTCCCGGTCTACGCCGAGCGGGGAGGGACCGTACTCGACATTCGTGCCCGCGTCGGCGACTACGTGCAGACCGGAGCCGCGCTTTACACCCTCACCAATCTCGATCGCTTGTGGGCGCTTTTCGATGCTTACGAACGAAACCTGACCTCGATTCGGGTGGGCGACCGAGTGAGCTTCTCGGTGGCATCATTGCCGGACGAAAACTTCTCCGCCCGCGTTACCTTCATCGATCCGCTGATCGATCCGGCTACCCGCACCGCTACGATCCGCGCGGAAGTCAACAATAGCCGGGGTAGGCTGAAACCCGAGATGTTCATCACCGGCACGATCAATACGACCCGCAAGGCCACGGCCGGGAATGACGAGCCGCTTACCGTTCCGAAGACTGCAGTACTGTGGACGGGCAATCGATCCGTCGTTTACGTGGCTATACCGGACGCGCCGGTTCCCACCTATCAGTTCAGGGAAATCACGCTCGGTGAACCAACCGGCACAAATTACCGGGTCGCCTCCGGGCTGGAGGCAGGGGAGTCCGTGGTCACCAACGGTGCGTTTAGTATCGATGCGGCCGCCCAGCTCAACAACCAGCTCAGCATGATGAACCGCGACGTGGTCATCCAGGGCCGGGAAGCAGCGGCGGTTACCACCCTGGTTCTTCCCGATTATTCGTCACAGACTTCCGCAGACTTCCGCGAACAGCTTGCGCGGGTGGCCGAAGTCTACCTTCCGCTGAAGGATAAAATGGTGGCAGGCACCCTGGCTACGGAAGTCACTCTGACGCCCGTTCGTGCCGCACTTTCGGAGGTCGACATGAGCCTGGTCAAGGACGACGCCCACCTGTACTGGATGGAGCGGCTAAAGGCCCTGAACACTCATTTGGCCGGGGTCGCGGGTGCCAAGGATATAGCGGAGCAGCGGAAACAATTTAGTTTCCTCTCGCAAGCCCTGATCAACACCCTTACTGCTTTCGGTACGGAAGGGACGCTTTTCGTCCAACACTGTCCCATGGCCTTTGACGGGGAAGGAGCAAACTGGCTGAGTGAATCGGTGGCAATCCGCAATCCTTACTTCGGCGATGCCATGCTTACCTGCGGCTCCACGATTGACACCCTACAAATAACTCAATAATCCGCACCCATGACAATCAAGCATACCGTCTACATCGACAATATGGTCTGCAGCCGTTGCAAAATGGCCGTTCACCGAATTGCGGAAAACCTGGGTTGGCGTATTGAGCGCGTTGAGCTTGGCCGGATGACGGGCTGGCCACCCGGCACATCGAATGATGCATTACCCAGGCTGGCTCAACAACTCCACAGTATCGGCTTCCGTCTGCGCAGCGATTCGGGAGGGGTGGTCAGCCGGATCAAGGGCTTGATCATCGATTACGTGTACGATGACGCAGCCGTCTCCACCCAGCC
>JBBSPZ010000015.1:0-69200 GCA_038258275.1 Chitinophagales bacterium
TTCAACGGTATTGTCAATCAGTTTGGGCGGGACCGCCTCGACTTTTACCTGAAGCAAGAAGATATCCTTTAAGCACTCCCGATGAAACTTAGTTGCTCCCTTTTCGCCCTGCTCCTGGCCTTCGGATTATCCGCCCAGGAGGCCGCTGCCCCGGTGTATTCCCTGCAGAATGCGGTGGATTTCGCGCTGCTCAACTCCAACACCATCCGCAACGCGCGGGTGGATATACTGGATGCCGAGCAAAACGTCCGGGAGCGCCTCAGCACCGGCCTGCCGCAAATTAACGGCTCGCTCGACTACACCCGCTACCTGAAGGTACCCGTGCTGCCGCTGCCTGAGGCCTTTGCCGCACTTAATCCCGACCCCAACGCTCCGGCCCCGGAGGGCATCGCTTTCCAGCGCAAGAACAACTTCGTCGGCGGACTCAGCATGAGCAGCATGATCTTCGACGGTTCCTTCTTCGTGGGACTGCGGGCCGCCCGCGCCAGTAAGGACTACTTCAACCTGCAGCTCGAGCAGGCGCAGCGGGATATCCGCAGTCAGGTCACCCAACGCTATTTCCCCGTGCTGCTGCTCTCGACCAACCTGGAGATCCTGGACAGCAACCTCAGCAACATCCGGAAACTGCTGCGGGAAACCACCGCCCAGTACGAAGCCGGATTCGTCGAGCAACTCGACGTAGACCGCCTGCAACTGAGCCTAAATAACCTGCAGAGCAGCCGGGAAAACCTGGTACAGCAACGCACCAACGCGCTGCGGGCCCTGAAATTCACGCTGAATTTCCCCGAAGACCAGGAACTGCAGGTGGCCGATGACCTCGCGCAGCTCGAACTGGAGGTCGATGCCGCCGCCCTCGCCGCCGACATTCCCTACCAGCAGCGGGCCGAAGTGCGGCTGCTCGACGAAACGCTCGTCCTACAGGACCTCAACATCGAGCTCCAGAAGGCGGCCTACCTGCCCCGGCTGGACGCCAGTGCCGCCGCCCAGTACCAGTACCAGGGAGATAATTTCTCCGATGGCTTCTGGGCCCCCACGGTACTCCTGGGCGTATCCGCCTTCATTCCCATCTACGACGGCGGCGGGCGCAGTGCCCGGCTGCAGCGGGCGCGGCTCGACAAGGAAAAGATCGTCAACCAGCGCGACGATGTCGTGCGGGAAGTTGCCCTCGAAGTCCGTAACGCCCGGGGTACCTTCACCACGGCCCGGCAGCGGCTGGAAGTGACCCGCAGCAACCTGGCCCTGGCCCGGCGCATCTACGAAACCACCCAGATCAAGTACCGGGAGGGGGTAGGCAGCAGCATCGAAACGGTACAGGCCGAGCAGCAACTCTACGAATCCCAGGCGAATTACCTGAATGCGCTCTACGACGCCCTGGTGGCGAAGGAGGAGCTCTACCTCGCCCTCGGGCGCTAATTCAGTTGCCGCCCGGCGTTTTCCCGGAGTGGCGTATCCCCCCAAGACCCCCTTACTTTATTCTAAATAGTACCTCCATGACGCGCATTATCACCTTGCTTTGCCTTGCCGTTGTTCTCTGCACCTGCGGCAGCGCCCAGGAAGAAGGCAATCCACAGACGTCGGAAGAACTCCAGGCCGCCCTCAAGGAGCGCCGCGGCGAGCTCCGGGAACTGACCGTGGAAGTCGAGGACCTGGAAGCCCGCCTGATCGAGGTCGACCCGAATTTTGCCCCCAATGCTACCCTGGTGGCCTACGAAACCATCTCCTCCTCCAGCTTCACCAATTTTGCCGAGGTGCAGGCCACCGTGCGGGCCGCCGAAACGGCCATGGCCACGGCGGAAATCCCCGGCCGGATCCTGCGGATGAGCTTTGAAGAGGGGGATGCCATCCGCAAGGGGCAGCTCGTCGCCGTACTCGACGTAGCGGGAACGGAAACCCAGCGCGCCGAGCTGGAAACCGCCGCCAGCCTGGCCCAGACGGTCTACGAACGGCAGCAGAAGCTCTGGGACCAGAACATCGGCTCCGAGATCCAGTACCTGCAGGCCAAGAATAATTACGACCGCATCCAGCAGCAGATCAAGGCCATCGACATCCAGGCCAACAAGGCCAACGTGTACGCCCCGCTTTCGGGTACCGTGGAGCAGGTCAATCTGCGCACCGGTGAAAGCGCCGCCCCCGGCGTGGCGATCCTGTCCATCATCAGCACCAATGACCTGCAGATTGTAGCCGATGCCCCCGAGGCGCTGCTGACCAAGGTGAAGCCGCGGCAGGAAGTGCTGGTGCGGGTGCCGGCCTCCAACGTGGAATTCCGCGCCCGGATCACCCGGATCGGCCGTTCCGTTGACCCCGCCAACCGGACCTTCGAAGTGGAAGTGGACGTGCCCCAGCAGTACACCAGGGAGCTGAAGGCCAACCTGCTGGCCGAGGTAGAGATCCTGGACTACGAGGCCGAGGACCAGATCGTCGTCAGCCAGGATTACATTCTCCAGGAAGTGGACGGTCAGCGTTACGTATTCGTAGCCGAGGATGGGGAGGATGGGAAACTGGTGGCCCGCAAGACCTACGTCAGCACCGGACAGACCTACAATAACCGGGCGGTGATCGAAAGCGGCCTACAGGTAGGCGCGCGCATCATCACCAACGGTACCCGCGGCCTGAGCGACGGTCAGCCCATCGCCCTGAGCCAGTCGCCCCTCCAACCCGCCGAAGAAAACATGAGCAACAATGGCTAACCAACACAAACGGACCTTCAGTCTTACCAACCTCGCGGTTGACAACAGCACCAGTGTTTTCCTGCTGACCATCATGATCTTCATCTTCGGCCTGTTTGCCTACAAGCAGGTACCGAAGGAGCAGTTTCCCGAGGTTGACCTACCGCAGGTCTTCGTCAATACGCCCTACTTCGGTAACTCCGCCGCGGACATCGAAAGCCTCATCACCCGCCCCCTGGAAAAGGAATTGCAGAGCGTGGACGGGGTAAAGACCATTCAGTCGACCAGCATCCAGGATTTTTCGGTCATCACCGTCGAATTCAATTCGGATGAGGACGTCAACGACGCCACGCGCCGGGTGAAGGACGCCATTGACATCGCCAAAACGGAGCTGCCGACCGACCTCGACAGCGACCCCTTCGTACAGGAGATCAACCTCTCGAAGCTGCCCATCGTGACCATCAACGTGAGTGGTGACTTCCCCCCGGAAGACCTGCGGCGCTACGCCGAGCTCATGCAGGACGAGCTGGAGGAAGTCGATGGCGTAAGCGCCGTTAACCTGAAGGGCGTGCAGGAGCGCGAGATCGAAATTGCCGTGGATGCCCGCCGCATGGAGAGCCTGCAGATCAGCTTCCAGGATATCGAAACTGCCATCTCCAGTGAAAACCTCACCCTTTCCGGTGGAGAGATCGTAAACAACGGTATCCGCCGCGCAATCCGCGTAGTCGGGGAGTTCGAGGATGCCCGCGAGCTGTCGAATACCATCATCAAGCGCGAGAACCAGCGCCTGGTGTACCTGCGCGACGTGGCTAACGTAGCTTTCGGTTACGAAGACCCCACCAGCATCGCCCGCGCCAACGGCCTGCCGGTCATCAGCCTGGACATCATCAAAAAATCGGGGGAGAACCTCCTGAGTACGTCCGAACTGGTCGACGAGACCGTCGCGGACCTGCGAACCCGCCTGCCCCAGGATATTGATATCACGTACTTCAACAACCAGTCCACCCGTACCCGCGCCGAGGTGGAAAACCTGGAGAACAGCATCATTTCCGGGGTGATCCTGGTCGTAGTCGTGCTGCTCTTCTTCCTGGGCCTGCGCAATGCTCTTTTCGTGGGTATCGCCATCCCCTTGTCCATGCTCATGGGTATCCTGTGGATCTGGCTGACCGGCGTGACGCTGAATATCGTGGTGCTCTTCGCCCTCATCCTGGCCCTGGGCCTGCTGGTGGACAACGGTATCGTGATCGTGGAGAACATCTACCGGTATATGCAGCTCGGCGAGGTATCCGACCGCGCCGCCAAGTTTGGCGCCGGCGAGGTAGCCTGGCCGATTATCGCTTCCACGGCAACTACCCTGGCGGCCTTCCTGCCGCTGGCGGTCTGGCCCGGCATCGTGGGTGAGTTTATGAAGTATTTTCCGATCACCCTGATTCTGGTACTGACCAGCTCGCTGATCGTGGCCCTGGTCATCAATCCCGTTCTGGCCAGCCGCATGATGCGCGTGGACAAGCGGGCCGAAACCAAACGCGGACGCCGCCGCAAGGTGCGCAATACCCTGATCACCGCCGGAGCCCTTATGGTGATCGGCGTGATCGGCCTGGTGGTCGGAGCGAACTGGCTCTTTAACCTGATGCTCGTTTCGACCATCGTCACCCTGGTGTACTTCTTCCTGATGCGGCCGGCCTCTTTCGTCTTTCAGGACCGCTTCCTGCCCTGGCTGGAACTGAGGTACAACCGCCTGATCGGCTTCTCCCTACGCTTCAGCAAGACCATGTTCGCCGGTACCATCGGGCTACTGCTCCTCGCCCTCGTCCTCACCTACATCAAGCCACCCCAGCTGGAATTCTTTCCCACTGCCGACCCACTCTACGTCAATGCCTTTGTCGAACTCCCCCTGGGTTCCGACATCGCGGCTACTGACGAGGTGGCCAAGACCCTCGAGCAGCGCATCCTCAAGATGCTCGAGCCTTACGATAACATCGTCGAGGCCGTACTCACTCAGGTGGGAGAAAACACCTCCGACCCCAACGCGCCGCCGGAGCCCGGCGTGACGCCCAACAAAGCCCGGATTACGGTGAGTTTCGTTCCCTTCCGCGACCGGAACGGGATAAGCACCACCGACGTTATGGAGGAAATCCGCAAAACCATCCGCGGACTACCCGGCGTAAAGGTCAGCGTAGACCAGAACGCCAGCGGCCCTGCTACGGGAAAACCCATCAACCTGGAGATTACCGGTGACGACGTGAATAAGCTGGTAACCCTGGGCGACGACGTCATCAACTACATCAACCGCCAGGGCGTCCCCGGCATCGAGGAGCTCACTGCCGATATTAAGCTCGGCAAGCCCGAGCTGCTGGTCCAGGTCAACCGCGAGGCGGCCCGCCGCTACGGACTTTCCACGGGACAGATCGCCTCCGCCCTCCGCACCTCGGTGTACGGAAAGGAGATCAGCACCTACAAGCTCGGGGAGGACGAGTATCCGATCTTCCTGCGGCTCGACGAAGCGGACCGCAACCAGGTAGCGAACCTGCTCGATCAGCGCATCACCTTCCGCGATCCCTCCAGCGGCCGGATCACCCAGGTACCCATCAGCACGGTGGCGAACGTTCAGTACAGCACCACCTACAGCGCCATCAAGCGCAAGGACCTCGACCGCGTCATCACCATCAGCTCCAATTTGCTCGACGGCTACGTGTCCAACGACATCATCCCGGAGATCGACGCCGCCATGCAGAATTACAACCTCCCGGAGGGCTTCTCGTATGAATTCACCGGGGAGCAGCAACAGCAACAGGAGGACGTGGGCTTCCTGCTCGGTGCCTTCGTTTTCGCCCTGTTCCTGATCTTCATCATCATCGTCGCCCAGTTCAACAGCATCAGCTCACCCTTCATCATCCTGACCTCGGTCATCCTGTCGACGATCGGCGTATTGCTGGGCTATTTCTTCTTTGGCGGTACCTTCTCGGTGGTATTCACCGGGGTGGGCATCATCTCCCTGGCCGGGGTAGTGGTGAACAACGCCATCGTACTGATCGACTACACGACCCTGCTCATGCGGGAGAAGGTGGAGGAGCAGGGGCTGGATAAAATTTCCGATCTGGAGATGTCCGACATCCGCGATGCCATCATCGAGGGCGGAGCGACCCGTCTGCGCCCGGTACTGCTGACGGCCATTACTACCGTACTGGGCTTGATCCCGCTGGCGATCGGCTTCAACTTCGACTTCTTCAGCTTCATTGCCAACTGGGACGGACAATACTTCCTCGGTGGCGACAACACGGCCATCTGGGGGCCCATGGCCTGGACGGTCATTTACGGCCTGGTCTTCGCCACCTTCCTTACCCTGGTGGTGGTACCGGTCATGTTGTGGTTGCTTTACAAGTCACGTCGCGGCATCCGCAAGGTCATCGCCCGCTACAGTGACGAGGAGGCTACGGCCGAGCAACTGGAAGTAGAAACTACCTGATCGACCGCCCATGCGCATCCTGGCCATCGACTACGGCCGCAAAAAGTGCGGCATTGCCGCGACCGATCCGCTGCAGCTCATCGCTACCGGACTGACCACCGTACCCACGGGGACGCTCTTTGCGTGGCTGGCGGAATACCTGGCCGCAGAGGAAGTTAGCGACCTGGTGGTGGGGGAGTCTACCAACTTCTCCGGGGAGGACAATCCGGTGCAGCACGAGATCGTTGGGTTCGAGCGGAAATTCCGCAAATACTACCCGGCGATCAGGCTCCACCGGCAGGACGAATTCGATACAAGTCGTCGTGCGCGGGAGAGCATGCTGGCCATGGGGATGAAGAAAAAGCAGCGTCGGGACAAGACCCAGGTCGACCGCATCGCCGCCGCCCTTATTCTCCAGGATTTTATGGAAGCGCGGCGGTAACCATGCGCGCGCTCAGGTGTTAGTGTATCGCAAATCAACGGAAATGATTTTACCGATTTATGCCTACGGACAACCCGTACTCAAGAAGGTTGCCAAAGCCATTGGGCCCGACTATCCCGAACTCCTACAGCTCATCTCCGATATGTGGGAGACGATGGAGGAGGCCAACGGGGTAGGCCTGGCCGCCCCCCAGATCGGCAAAAGCATTCGACTTTTCGTTATCGACAGTACCCCGATGCAGGAGGAGGGCAAGGAAGACGAGGGCGTGCGCCAGGTCTTTATCAACGCCGAAATCCTGGAAGAGGCCGGTGACGACTGGAGTTATGGCGAGGGCTGCCTCAGCATTCCGGACATCACCGGCGACGTCGAGCGCCCCGAGGAGATCACCATTCGCTACCAGGACGAAAACTTCGTCACGCATACCGTGACCTTCGACGGCATGAACGCCCGCGTCATTCAGCACGAATACGACCACATCGAGGGCATCCTCTTCACCGAAATGCTCAAGCCCATCAAGCGCCGCCTGGTCAAGCGCAAGCTCGAAAAGATCCGTAAGGGCGACATCGACCTAAAGTACCGCATGAAGTTTATCATCTAGCGGGGAGGGTAGCCGCTTCCTACCCCAGGCGCGCAGCGCCGTCTACCTTGAGCGGAGCGAAGCTCTACCGATGAGCGCAGCAATTCCCCCAGCTACTTTCTGCCAAAGTCAGCAGGGATCTCCCCCCAAACCTCCGTCTTCCACTTATAGATCGGGTTGGTGATGCGGTTGGCCTTGAGCCAGGCTTCGGCGCGTTCGATCAGGTCATAAAGCTCAGCGGTCTTGGGGTTACGGACGAGGGTGGTTTTGCATTTTCCCTTTTTGATCCAGCCCATGGCGATCTTGGAGTCGGTGTAAATGGGAAGGTCGGGTTGCTCCTGTTTTTGCAGGAACGCCAGGGCGTGCACCAGGGCAAGGAATTCGCCGATGTTGTTGGTGCCCAGCGGGAAGGCTTTATGGAAGAGCTGCCGTTTGCCGGTGGTGGTGACGCCCTGGTACTCCATTCGTCCGGGATTGCCCGAGCAGGCAGCGTCTACACTGATGCTGGTACCGATTATCGTGTCCGTGGTGGGAACGGAAGCGCGGCGCGGACGCGGGTGCGGTGAGGAAGGGGAGCCGGGGGAGAGGGCCTGCTTCATGTACGAACCGAATCCGTTTTTAAAGGCGGCTTCCGCCTGGGTACGGTCCGGGAAGGACTTGTATTTCGCACCTTTGTAAGCATCGACCTGTTGCTTGGCCGAGGTCCAATCGGTGTAAACGCCGGGAACGTGGCCCATCCAGACGACGTAGAATTTATTTTTCGCCATAGCCGCGAAGGTAGGTCTTAGCCTGAAAGACCGCCGGCACACCCCACGAAATGTTGATCGATACCCACACCCACCTGTACAGCGTAAAGTTTTCGGAAGACCGCGAAGCTGTGTTCCAGCGTGCGGGCGAGGCCGGCGTGGCCTTGTCCCTCCTTCCCGCCATAGACCGCAGTACCCATACCGCCATGCTGGAGGTGGAGCGTGCTCATCCTCAGGAGTGCCTGGCGATGATCGGCCTTCACCCGGTGAGCGTGAAGGAGGATTTTGAGGAGGAATTGGCCGTCGTAGAAGCCTACCTCCAGGAACGCAGGTGGGTGGCCATCGGAGAGATTGGGATGGATCTCTACTGGGAGAAGAAATTCAGGCAGGAGCAGGAAAGCGCCTTTTTACGCCAGTGCGGCTGGGCGGTGGAGTACGGTTTACCCACCAGTATCCACGCCCGGGAATCCATCGATGAGCTACTGGAACTGCTGGAAGGAATAGGAAACCCGAAGCTGCGCGGGGTATTTCATTGTTTTACGGGTAACCTGACCCAGGCACGCCGGGCGCTGGACTTAGGGTTCTACCTGGGAATCGGGGGGGTAGTTACCTTCAAGAACGGGGGATTGGAAGCGGTGATCCGGGATACGGATAGAAACCGAATCGTTTTAGAGACGGACGCGCCCTATCTTGCACCCACTCCGTACCGCGGAAAGCGAAACGAAACGGCGTATCTCCCCCTGATCGCAAAAAGAATTGCCGATCTTTGGGAAATCAGCCCGGAGAAAGTTGGGTCAGTGACCTCCGTGAATGCACGGCAACTGTTTGAACTTGACCGCTTTGCAGAAATTAGCGTCAGCTAGGCAAATGAAGCATACGACCAACCGCAACGGCTTATTTTACGTGAGGCGGTTAAAAATTTTGTTTTGTTGAACGTTTTTGCAATTTTTGCGTCAGTTCCCGCGAAATCGGGAAACGCATAAGTACCGGCTTCTCAATGGAGAGGAGGCATATTGAAAAAATTTAGGAGAAGTGCTCGAGTGGTTGAAGAGGTAACCTACCCACCGCCCTTCCACTTCTCCCCTACAGTCATCAACGGATGGCTGTTACTATTGATAAAATTTAGGAGAAGTGCTCGAGTGGTTGAAGAGGTACGCCTGGAAAGCGTATATACGGTAACCCGTATCGAGGGTTCGAATCCCTCTTTCTCCGCAGTACCACACGCCAAACGGCTGGTGGTCATCATCTTATTATTACGCAAACAATTTCGTTAAACCTTAACTACGGCTATGCGACATCTATTTAAATCACTGGCGGTTTTCTCGCTGGTAGCCTTTTCCGCAGCGGACCTGGCAGCTCAAGAATCCGAAGGCTTTCAGGTTCTGAAGAAGAACTTCATCGACGGTGACTGGCGCTTTATGGCAATCGTTCTGATCTGTCTGATCCTCGGTCTGGCGTTCTGCATCGAGCGTATCATTACGCTGAACCTGGCCTCCACCAACACCGACAAGCTCCTCTCCCGCATCGGAGAACGCCTCGAAGCCGGTGACGTAGAAGGTGCGAAGGAAGTAGCGAAATCCACCCCTGGCCCTACCGCCAGCGTTCTGTACGAAGGGCTGCGCCACAGCGCTGATGGCCCCGATGCAGTCGAGAAGGCCATTGTGAGCTACGGTTCGGTCCAGATGGGCCTGCTCGAGCGCGGCCTGGTTTGGATCGCCCTCTTTATCGCTATTGCGCCCATGCTCGGGTTCATGGGTACGGTAATCGGTATGATCCAGGCGTTTAACCGGATCGAAACGGTAGGTGACCTTAGCCCCGCGGTAGTAGCCGGCGGTATCAAGGTGGCCCTGTTGACGACAGTATTCGGTCTGGTCGTCGCCATTATCCTCCAGATTCTGTACAACTACATCGTGAACAAGATCGACGGTATCGTCAACCGCATGGAGGATGCTTCCATCGCGCTGGTGGACATCATGGCCTCTAACAATACCTTCACTCGCACACGGTTGTAACCGGTCGCTCAGAAAATCCAATCAAATATGTATTCATTTTTGAACAAATACGGCCAGGCCATGGCCTTCGGGATTGGAGTGCTGATCACCGTTATCTTCCTCGCCGCGATCTTCTCGGCCGACGCGTCGACCCTCGACCTACTGCTGCAGAACGATAAGTCACCGGAGGCGTACGATACCGGAATCTTCGACTTCGGCATCTGGATCTCCCTGGCCCTCACGGCATTGGCCTTCGTGGTCGCCGTGATCTTTGGAGTCGCACAGATGGCCGGCAATCCCAAGGGTTCGCTCAAGGGAATCGCCGGGCTCGCAGCCCTGGTTATCATAATGTTCGTGGCCTACTCGATGGCCAGCGGAGAGGCGACCGATCCGGAAATCGCAAACGCGATTAACAAATTCGAAACTTCGCAGGAAGCTACCATTACCCCGGGTAATCTGAAGTTTATCAGTGGATCCATCATCACCGCACTGGTCATGATGGGACTCGCTATCCTGACGCTCATCGTGTTCGGTGTTCGCAGTATCTTCAAGTAACCATTCAAACCGATAACGACCATGGCTAAGACCAAAACAAGGGACCGGATGAACAACGAGATCAATGCAGGATCGATGGCGGATATCGCCTTTCTGCTGCTGATCTTCTTCCTGGTCACCACCACCATTGCTGAAGACAAGGGTATCCTGGTGAAACTGCCGCCCTGGTCGGATGAGGAGCCCGACATCACCAAGCTCAAGGAGCGCAACGTGTTCTCCGTACTCGTCAATGCCCAGAATCAGCTGCTCGTACGTGAACAGCCTACCCGTATCGGCGAACTGCGGGAACGCGCTAAGGAGTTCATTTCCAACCCGGCCAACCGCCCCGACCTGGCGGAAGGGCCCAAGAATGCCATCATCTCGCTGAAAAACGACCGCGGTACCGATTACGATACCTACCTGGCCGTTTACAACGAGTTGAAGGGCGCTTACGACGATCTCTGGAATGAGCTTTCTCAGCGCCGGTATGGTCAGCCGTACTCCGAGGAGATGCCCTTCGCCCAGCGCAAGGCCATCCGCGATGAGATACCTATGGTACTCTCCGAGGCCGAGCCGACCAACTTTGGTGAGGAACAATAAGGAATAACGAAACCGGGGGGTAGGTCAGCCAGCTGTCCTGCCCCTTCTTTATCCTCCATTTACACCAAACCGGCCCGCAGCAGCATCTGTCCTTCAGCCACGAATCCAAAATTTAACAGCTACTATGTCTAAGTTCAGCAAAAAACGCGGTAAGGCGTCCCCCGCGATCTCCACGGCCTCCTTGCCGGATATTATCTTCATGTTGCTCTTCTTCTTCATGATGGTAACGGTACTACGGGACTCCGATCTCAAACTGCAGGTCAACACCCCGGAAGCTACCCAGCTCACGAAGCTCGATGAGAAATCCCTGGTAAACTACATCTACGTAGGACGTCCTACCCAGCAGTACCAAGCCGTTTACGGCACCTCTCCCCGCATCCAGCTGGGCGATAAGATCTCTACCGTCGACGACATCCCCCTCTTCCTCGAGCAACACAAGGTGAAGCTCCCCGAAGCCAAACGGTCCCGGATTACCTCCTCCCTCCGCGTGGACGGGGAAGTCACCATGGGCATTGTCCAGGACGTTAAGACCAAACTTCGCAAGAGCAATCAACTCAAGATTAACTATTCCGCCGGCAAACGGACGGAAGCGCTGGACTAAGTTAAACTTCTACCGCATACGCCCAAGGATATCCTTCCGGCCACTAAAAAGCCGCTTCTCCATCCAGGAGAAGCGGCTTTTTGCGTTCGGGGCAGCAGCACCACCCCCCGCATCACGTAGTCCCCTTCAACAAAACTGCCCGCTCCAGTGAGATGGAGCGGGCAGTTTTGGCATACCGTAAGGGGAGATCAGTCAGTACTACCGAGCCGAGCCGGGGGTAGACATCGCCTCCGGGCTAAGGATGGCCTCCTCTGCGCTTACCTGTGGCTGCCGGTTCTTCATGTAGAAATAGAGTCCGGTAAACAGGAGGATGAGGATGGAGGGGAACCACAGCATATTAGACAGGGTAACCTGACCGGCAATGATATCCGCCTGCCCACCGGTGGCACCGGCACTTTCAGCAGCCATTTTGGCCTTATCCAGCCAGCCGCCGATGATAGGGTTCCAGATCACCATGGCAAACATACCGGCACCTCCCACCAGCGACATCCCGAGTGCACCGGTTTGGGGAATATACTCACCAACAAAGCCGATCATGGTGGGCCAGAAGTAGCAAACGCCCAGGGCAAAGACGATAGCCGCAACGTATACCAGGTCGCCCGTCAGCGTACTGAGCAGGTAAATACCCAGGGTAGTCAGGACTGCGGAAATGAGCAGTACCCCCGTCGGGTTTAAATTGTGGACGATTGGCCCGGCAAAGAAGCGACCGACGGCCATGAGCCCGGTCACGAGGGCCAGGACGATCATGGGGCTGGCTCCGCTGGCGCCGAGGATCTTCTCCACCCACTGGGTAGTGCCAAACTCAGAAGTGGCGGTCAGCGTCATACACACCACCATAAAGAGAAAGAGCGGAGTGACGAGGTTGCGGATGTTTTCGCCCGTATCCCTGCTGATCGAGGTCGATCTGGGGAATTTTTGACCGAGGATGAGTGCCAGGTAGATGAACGTAGGGATAAACATGGTGGCGATGAGCAGCTGCCAGCCGAGGGCGTCCCCGAAGAAGCGGGCGATCAGCGAGCCGATCACGATACCGCCGGGGAACCAGACGTGGAACTTATTGAGCATCTGCGTCTTCTTGTCGGGATACATCTCCGCCACCATGGGGTTACAGGCAGCTTCGACGCTTCCGTTGGCCAGTCCGATGAAGAAGGTGGAAATCATCAAGCCCCAAAAGCCACTGAGGGGGCCGATGTCGCCGGCGAAGATGGTGAGGCCGAGACCGAGCACGTGGCAGACGAAGGCGACCAGTAGCATATTACGGGGACCGATCTGGTTGTAGAGTAAGCCGCCGACCAGCATGGCAATGGGGAAGCCCAGGAAGGCCATGCTGTTTACCCAGCCCAGCTGCACATCAGTCAGGGCGAAGGTCTCCCCGAGCTCCGTGAGCAGACCTGCGCGGATGGCAAAGGTCATCGAGGTAACGATAAGGGAAACGCAGGCAGCCAGGAACAGGCGGTCGCGATTCGCGGGGATGCCTGCCGCCGCGGCCGGGGCGGATGAAGAATTTGCATACATAACTTTAAGCGGTTTTGACGAGGTAAATTATTTGCTGTCCAGCTCGCGGATACGAATGTTGCGGAAGGAAACGGCATTGCCGTGGTCCTGCAGACTGATCTTACCGGAGGTGGTTTTGCCGAACTGGCCGAAGTCCTTAAACTTCGAGTCGGCGATCATGGCGTTCCATTCGGGGCCGCTGTTGGTGTAACTCACGACAAGTTCCCCGTTCTGCCACTGCTCGACTTTCCCGTCGGAAACCAGCAGGCGGACCTGGTTCCATTCTCCGGCCGGCTTGGAGGTTTCCACCGCGCTGGACTTCATATCGTAAAGATCACCGGCACGGTGCTTGGGAATTTTGGCGTCGGGGTGGCAGGCATTGTCGACGATTTGCATCTCGGGCCCGCTCAGGTAGGTATTGTCCAGGTCGTCGGCCTCCGTCACATTGTAAATGATGCCGCTGTTACCGCAGTCGCTGATCTTCCACTCCAGTTCGAGCTCGTAGTTGTCGTAGCTCTCGTTGGTGATCAGGTCGCCGCCGCCTTCCACGCCGTGTTCGCCCCGATTGGTCGTGTCGAGGGTAACGGAGCCGTCATCGCCAACTTTCCACGCGGCACCCGGCGCATCCTTACCGTAGGAGTGCCATGCGGACAGGTCGCCGTCAGGGAGCAGGTTGGTCCATTCACCGCCACCTTCCAGCATCGGTTCGCCGGAGGTGGTCAATTCCCCCTCGCGGGGTTCGCTGTTCGTAGAATCGGCGGGGCGGTTGCCGCAGGCGTAAAGTAAGAGGGATAGGCAAAGTGCCCCCAGAAATTGGATTTGCATGGCGTAGTTTTTGTGTCGTAAGGTAAGGTCTACTACGTATATTCAAAAACCCGGAGCGGAGACCCGTATTCACCCTTTTATCACTTGGCGGTAGGCCCGGTTCAGTGCTTCGGCAGAGCGCTCCGCCCGGTAGTGCTCGGTAATGTACGCCTTGCCTGCAGTACCGAGCTTATCCCGTAACGGTCGATCCTCCACGAGGCGTACGATGGCTTCTACGAGTGCATCTTCGTCACGCGCCGCAACGATGAGGGCCGTCTCCCCGTCGATGCCCAGGCCCCGGTTCCCGCTGATGTCGGTCATGATGGTCGGACGACCGAGAAACATGCCTTCGAGTAAGACCTTGTTCAGTCCTTCCTTGATACTGGGCAGCACGTTGATGTCCGAGGCGGCCAGAATGGAAAGGGCGTCGGTCCGGTGTCCGAGAAAGGTGAAATCCTCCTGGTCGTGGTAGGGGCTGTCGGCCAGGTCCACCAGTAGTTCGGTAGATTCCAGGTCGCGCCCCACGAAAAGAAAGTGGATAGGAAGCTCGGCGGGCATCCGGCGGATCGCCCCTCCAAAGTAGCGCATTCCCTTGGCCTTCTGTGCATTGGCCAGGATAAGCACGACGACCTTTTCCGCGGGTATGTTGAAAACGGCGTGCAGGTCCAGGGGCGCTACGTCGGAATACCAGGCCGGATCGTGCCCCTTGCTGACCACTACTGATTTGGAGGGATCGAAAAAGAGTTGCCGGTCGAAGTGCTCCTTAACGGAAGGGCTGACGCAGGTAATGAGGTCTACGCGTGGATTCAGGTGCTGGAAGTAGGCAGATGGATCCCACCAGTGTACGTTCCCCGTGTAGCCGCGGTAGGTGATCACCTTTCCCGGCCATCCCTTTGCCGCGGCTACTCCCGCCGCGATCGCCTTATTGTTGAACAGGTGCAGGATATCGTAGTCCCCCCGCTGCAGCTCGGCGCGGATGCCCGCGCGGTCGGCTTTCCCGTACTTGGATGCCGGGTGCCAGTCGATGATGCGGATGCCGGCGGCCTCCAGCTCCGGGAGGTAATTGGCCCCTTCGCGAAAGGTCATTACCGTGATTTGATACCCGTAGTGATTCGCGAGTTCCACGAACCACCGCCCCTCCGGCCGGACGGCGTTCAGGGTGTCGCGGTAGTCGGAAACGACCAGTAAGTTTATACGTGTCACTTTCGGATGTTCCATGTTAAACCAGGTTCTCCCCGTTAGCGTCGGTGGTGAGCACGTCGCTAAAGTAGTCGAAGAAGGGACGCAGGCCGAGCACCACTTCTTCCGCCCGCTCCAGGAAATCGGGCGCGAGCACCTCGGTTTCGGTGAAGTCGCGTCCCGCGTAGAACTGCTTATAGCGCAGTAGGTCGATGTCGGGATGATCCTTGGAATAGCCGGCGGGGGCGGTTTTGAGCTGTTCGCCGCGGAGTTCGCCGAAGAGCCGTTGGAAGGACTTCGCTCCCAGTAGTTGACGCATTTCACCTGCGTCCGCGCCCAGTTCCTCGCGAATGCGCTTGAGGTCGTCGCGCTCGAGGCCGTAAAAGCCGCCCCCCACCATGTTTCCGCCGGGGGAGAGGGTGAAGTAGTACCCGCCCCGCCGCTGGAGTCCGTCGCGGGTAAAACTGCCGGCGATGTTGGTCTTGTACGGAAGCTTGTTCTTGCTGAAGCGCACATCGCGGTAGATCCGAAAGAGGGCTTTTTTTCCACTTTCGGTACTGATCACGTCCGTCTTGCGCAACCGCTCCAGGAGCTCGTCGGCAAAGCCGGCCACGTTTTCCCGCGCCGCATCGTAAGCTGCCCGGTTTTCCTCAAACCAGTTGCGATCGTTGGTGGCGGCCAGCCCGCGCAGGAAGTTGTATGTAGATTTTTGAATTACTGCCATGGGGCGAAGGTAGCGTATTGGGGGTAGCGTGTAGCGTAAAGCATATAGCGTATAGCGTATAGTGCCTGTAGCCTATACGCTATTAGCTATACGCTACATGCTAAACCTATCCCTACCTTTACTCCATGCAATCCTTCCGCCGACTCCTGGGCTACATGGGCAACTACCGCGGCCTGGTCGCACTGGCGATTGCCTGCAACATCCTGACGGCGCTGTTCACGGTAGTGTCGATCCCCCTGTTTCAGCCCTTCTTTAACATCCTGTTCGAGCAGACGGATCCGGTTAATACAGCCCCTACCGGCCTCCACTCCATGGCGGATGCGGAGCAATACGCGGGCTACCAGGTGACGCAGTGGATCGCGAACTTCGGCCGCGAGACCGCCCTGCTGTACGTCTGTGGCTTCATCCTGCTGTCGTTTCTGCTGAAGAACTTCTTTCGCTACCTGGCGCTGTTTTTCATGGCCCCGGTGCGCAACGGCATCATCCGCGACCTGCGCAACGAGCTCTATACCCACCTGCTGCACCTGCCGCTGGCCTACTTCACGGAGGAGCGCAAGGGCAACCTGCTCAGCCGCATCACGGGCGACGTACAGGAGGTCGAGAGCAGTATCCTCAACGTGCTGGAGGCCATCTTCCGGGAGCCCTTCATCATCATCGGTTCGCTCGCTTTTATGCTGCTGGTGAGCCCCTCCCTGACCCTCTTCGTGTTCGGCCTCATGGTCTTCACCGGCGTGGTCATCGGCGGCATCGGCAAGCGGCTCAAGCGCACCAGCGGGGAGGTACAGGAAAAGCTCGGCGAGATCGTCAGCCGCACGGAGGAGAGCCTCGGCGGACTGCGCATCATCAAGAGCTTCGGGGCCGAGGACTTCCAGTCGCAGCGCTTCGGCCAGCTCAACGATGAGTACAAATTCACCCTGACCCGGCTATTGTGGCGGCGGGATCTGTCGAGTCCGCTCACCGAATTCTTGGGCATTGCCACCGTGGCCCTGCTGCTGCTCTACGGCTCCCGCCAGGTATTTGGCGGTACGATGGAGGCCGGCACCTTTATCGCCTTCATCTTCGCCTTTTATATGGTCATCGACCCGGCCAAAAACTTCTCCAAGGCCTGGTACAACGTGCAAAAGGGGCTGGGTGCCCTCGAGCGGGTCGAGTCGGTGCTGGACGTGGAGAACCCGATGCTAGGGGGTGAGGGATTGAAGGAGGGATTGAAGGAGGGAGGGAATGAGGGATTGAGGAGCGGCGGCGGTGCGCAGGTGCAACGAGCCCCGAACCCAACAACCCAACAACCCAACAACCCCACCACCACCACCACCACCACCGGCATAAAATTCCACGACGTAAGCTTCGCCTACACCCCAGACGGGCCCACGGTGCTCCATCACCTCGACCTAGAGATTCCCACCGGTAAAATCCTGGCCCTGGCCGGCGGTAGTGGGGGGGGGAAGTCGACCATCGCCGACCTGCTGCCCCGCTTCTACGATCCGACCAGTGGCTACATCAGCCTGGACGGCCGCGACCTGCGCGATTTCAGGCTGGAGGAACTGCGGTCCCGCTTCGGCATCGTCAGCCAGGAGGCCATCCTCTTCAACGACACGATCTACGACAACATCGTCTTCGGCATGGCCGGCGTGACCCCGGAGATGGTGGAGCACGCCGCCCGCGTCGCCAACGCCCACGACTTCATCGCCGCGATGCCGGCGGGCTACCAGTCCAACATCGGCGACCGCGGCACCAAGCTCAGTGGCGGACAGCGGCAGCGGCTCACGATCGCCCGGGCCGTCCTGCGGAATCCCGACATCCTCATCCTCGACGAGGCCACCTCCGCCCTCGACAGCGAATCCGAGCGCCTGGTACAGGAAGCCCTCCAGCGCCTGATGGAGAACCGCACGGCCCTGGTCATCGCCCACCGCCTGAGCACCATCCAGAACGCCGACCAGATCGCCGTCCTCGACCGCGGACGCATCATCGAGCGGGGTACCCACGGCGAACTGCTGGAGCGGGGTGGGGCGTACCGGAAGTTGGTGGAGTTGCAGGAGGTTTAAGTGGTAAGCCGTTAATCCAGCGATTACAATCGCTGAAATGATAAATAGATCGCTAGAATCCCAGTTACGGAGCCGGCTGGGAAGAGGGAAAGTTGTCCTTATACTAGGCCCACGCCAAGTAGGAAAGACTACGCTGGTCCGCGCTATGGCAGAGGCTACTGGTCAACCGTACCTATACCTCAATGCAGATAACGCCAACGTGCCGGAGCTACTGCGCGAACGTAACGCCATCGCCCTAAAGCAAGTACTGGGAGACCACAAACTGGTCATACTGGATGAGGCCCAGCATGTCAGTGAGATCGGGCTCAAAATCAAGCTGCTGGTCGACACCTACCCTGACATCCAGCTTTTGGTGACCGGTTCTTCATCGCTGGAACTTTCCCATGGCGTCAACGAATCCCTGCAGCAGATGGTGGGGACTACATCCCACTCGTACAACTTATCGGCACCCACCTCCTCGAATCACTGGAAGTTCAGCTCACTACTGCCCACGGCGAAGACATCGGCGGCTCAAAATGGGATACACCGGATGACGATCTGCAGTAAAAGATTGAAGCTGGCCGGCTGAAGCGGGCGCTATTGATTGGTAAGTCCCTTTAGCGCAGCTTCCGCCCGCTCAAAGTCGAACTGAGCCATCACCGTCTCCAGTTTTTCGCTGATCCGCGCATTTCCCAGGTTGCCGAGGCTGCCGAGGTGGGTGTGGTGCAGCTCGGTCGGAGGTACGAAGGTGCCCGCCTCAATGTCCTTTCCTACCCGCAGGTAGGCATCGCGGAAGGGCACGCCCTCCACTACCAGTTTATTCACGGCCTCCACGCTGTAGAGGTAGGCGTATCGGGGGTTCGTCGGCAGGGACTGGGCGTGGACGCGGGTGCGGGGTAAGGCGTATAGAGCAATGGCCAGTCCGTCTTCCAGCTGGTCCAAGGCCGGAAAGATGGCTTCCTTGAGCAGCTGAAAATCGCGGTGGTAGCCGCTGGGCAGGTTGCCCACTAACTGACTCATCTGGGCGGGAAGGGTCTGCAGGAGGTTGCAGCGGCCGCGGAGGAGCTCGAAGACGTCGGGGTTCTTCTTGTGCGGCATGATGCTGGAGCCGGTGGTGAGGTCGTCGGGCAACTGCAGAAACCCGAAATTCTGGCTGCTGTAGAGGCAGACGTCCATGGCCATCTTGCCGACCGTCTGGGCCAGGCCGGCAATGGCGAAGGCGACCATAAGCTCGGTCTTGCCGCGGCCCATCTGGGCGGCCACGACGTTGACGACCGGCTCCCGGAAGCCCAGGAGTTCGGTGGTTCGGTCGCGGTCTAGCGGGAAGCTGGAACCGTAGCCGGCGGCGGAGCCCAGGGGGTTCTGATCGACAGCGTCGTACACCGCTTTCCACAGGCGCAGGTCGTCAATCAGGGCCTCCCCGTATGCCCCGAACCAGAGGCCGAAGCTGCTCACCATCGCGATCTGTAGGTGGGTGTAGCCAGGGATGAGCTTGTCGTGGTGCTCCTCGCTCAGCGACTGCAGGGTACGGCTCAGTTCGGCGGTCTGCTCAACGATGCCCCGGATGCGGTGGCGGAAGTAGAGACGCAGGTCCACGAGTACCTGGTCGTTGCGGCTGCGGCCGGAGTGGATCTTCTTACCGTCGTCGCCGAGGGCGCGGGTGAGCAGCAATTCTACCTGGCTGTGGACGTCTTCTACGCCGTCCTCAATGGTGAAGTCGCCGGCAGCCGCTTGCCGGTACAGCTCCTGTAATTTGACTTTGCACCTGCGCGCCGCCGCCCCGTCGAGGAGCCTTACCTCTTCGAGCATGGTCACGTGGGCGATGGAGCCGAGGATGTCGAAGGGGGCCAGCTCGAGGTCGAGTTCGCGGTCGCGGCCGACGGTGAAGTCAGCGATGCGTTGGTCGAGGGGGTAGTCTTTCTGCCAGAGTTTATTCGCCATACGGCAAAGATGGGCAAAACGGCGGGTAAGCGGCCTCAGCGGTTGCTGTAATTGAAGCCCCGGCGCATCAGGTCGAGGGCCTCGGTGGAAAGCTCCCCCGGGCCGCCCAACCGAATGGAGTGGCGGAACTTGATCTTGCCCATCGAGTCGGGAGCCGAGCGGTGGAGAACGGGACTGTTGATGAGCTCGTCGGTGAAGAAGCTTAGTTCCAGCACCTTGGACATGGGGCGGACGACCATCCACGCCCGCCTATTCGTGAACATGATGGCGTGGCGGGCGGGAGTGATGAGGTTGGGCTCCCAGTCGGCGGTGGCCACCAGCACGTCGTCGAAGGCCATGACTACGTTGTCCGGCTTGCCCGCGAAGATCTCGTCGATGGTCTTCTCGCTGCAGATGTGCTGCTGCTGGGGGCGGCGGAAGGGGCGCTGGCATTTGGGGCAAGTCCACATGATCAACCCAACGGCGGCCTACGACAGCAGGTTCAGGTCGAAGGTGAAGCCGGGCAGGATGTCCTCGCCGGTGAGGGTGCGGTCGAGGGGACTGACGAGCTCCACGGAGTGATCGGCGCGGTAGATCCAGAGGCGGTCGTTGTCTACGTCGGCCAGCCAGGCGAGGCGGACGCCGTTGGCGATCCAGGTATCGCGCATTTTTGTCTCGGCATCGCGCAGCGTGTCTGAGTCGGATAGGACTTCAATAATAAAAACGGGAACCGCAGGAATGAATCTGACCAGTTGCTCTGGCGATAGCTTGCTTAGTTGTTGATCGGTTAAGTACGCTGCATCTGGTGAGCGAATAGATCCATCAGGGAGTCGAAAACCGGTACTGGAACTATATGATTTGCCGCCTACGCTTCGCTCATAGTAAGTTAGATCGGCATTAAACTGATTCTCGCGATTACCGCTGGTGCCTCCTACCGGACTCATAATTTTTAATCTTCCGTCTGCTTCGAGTTCCGTCTGCAATTCCGGTTGCTTCTTACAGAATGCCTCAAACTCCTCCGCGGTGATCCGCTTGGAAGAGTAAAAGGGGGAGACGTCATGGGGGAAGGGAGGAATGTACACGACAGCTGATTCTACTGTCCAAGATACCGGATAATTCAGTACCAGACCATCACCTCCCCCAGCGGCTTGCGCTCGATCACCGGCACCGTAGCGTCTTCCGCCGGCAGGCCTACGGGCAGCAACAAGTACGGCCGCTCGTTCTCCGGCCGGCCGAGCACCCGTTGCAGAAAATTCATCGGGCTGGGGGTGTGAGTCACCGTCACCAGCCCGGCCTGGTGGATGGCCGCGATGAGGAAACCGCAGGCGATCCCGACGGACTCGTTGACGTAGTAATTCTTGTGCTTCTCGCCGCTGGCGTCGAGGTCGTAGGCCTGCTTAAACACCACGATAAGGTAGGGTGCCGCAGTCAGGAAGGGCTTGTGCCAGTCGGTGCCGAATTTTTTCAGGTCGGCCAGCCAATCCTCCGACATGCGGCCGTGGTAGTTCTCGTATTCCTCCCGCTCGGCGGCTTCGCGGATCTGGCGTTTGATTTCCGGATCTTCTACGACGCAGAAGGTCCAGGGCTGTTTGTGGGCGCCGCTGGGGGCCGTGGAGGCCGTGCGGACAATGGTTTCGATGACCGTGCGAGGAATTGGGGAGTCTGACAACTCACGGACCGTGCGGCGGCGATTCAGGTCGGCGTAGAAGCGGCTCGCGCGGTCCAGCATTTCGTCGGGACCGATGCGGATAGGGTGCAGGGGGGTATGGGCGGAGGACATACTGGCAAGATAAGTCGGAGGGCGGGCAGCAGATAGCGGTAGCTTAATCCAGATTTTACCTGGGAGAAACAGGGGGGTACGTCCTTTACGTGGATGCTTCATCTACCTGCCCGCTCCCCGTCTTTCGTACCTGAATTCCCGGCGATTTTGCCCGGACCGCTGCCCCAGCTTGCCCGCCGGAGGCGCTACGGCCGGGGGGAATACGTGTACCGGCCCGCCGACCAGCTGACCTCCATCTTCATCATCTGTGCGGGGACGGTCAAGATCGGCGGCTACACCCCCGAGGGGAGCGAGGTCGTCTACGATACCGCCGGCCCCGGCGAGTTTTTCGGTAACCTCAAGTACCTGGGAAACCAGGGCGGCTTCCAGGAATTCGTGCGGACCCTGACGGAGGTCGAGGTAGAATTGTTCGATCTGGTCACCTTCAAGCACGTGCTCGCCACCCAGCCGAGTGTGCACGAATGGTTTGCTCGCCTGATGGTACAGCGGTGGTCGCGCTCGGAGGGTCGCCTGTTCCGCATCGCCGCCCTGCGCCCGATCGAGCGCCTCCGGCACGTCCTGCGCGAGGTTTCGGAGGACGATGGTGCCGCCCGGCAACTGCTGACCCAGGCGGACCTGGCCAGCCTCACCGGACTGACGCGGCAAACGGTGGCCAAGCTGCTGCGTACCCTGTAAAGCCAACCTTAGCCCCGGGTTAAGTCCACCTAAAGGCCTCCAGGCCCCAGGTTACCATTGCGTAAAGCTTGCACCGGCCCGGCCGGAGATGTTAAAAACGAACACGGGATGGGGATGGGGCCCGGATAGTTTTGCGGCAATTAATCCCAATGCCATGAGACACCCTTACCAATCGTATCTGCTTTTTCTGCTGTGCCTCTTTGGCAGCCTAGCTGCTTCCGCCCAGGCCACCAATGCCTCCTTCACCGGGCTGGTCCGGGAGGCCGGCGGCGAGACCCTCATCGGGGCCACCGTCACCATCACCAATACCTCGACCGGATTTACCACCGGCACCCTGACCAACACCGAGGGGGAGTACGCCATCCAGCAGGTACCCCTCGGGGGGCCTTACGAGCTTACGGTGTCGTACGTAGGCTACGGCCTGACGCGCCGCTCGGGGTACACCGTCAACCAGGGCAATACCGTACGGGTAGACTTCGAGATTGCCGCCGCGGTCAACGACCTGGACCTGGTGGTCGTTTCCGGCAGCGACCTGCGCAACCGCATCAACCAGATCGGCTCCACCACCGAGATCTCCTCCCAGCAAATCCGCAACCTGCCCACCGAGGGCCGCAACTTCACCCGCCTCACCAGCCTCTCCCCCCTGCAGGGCGGCGGCGAGATCAACCTCGGCGGACAGCGGCGCACCTCCACCAATGTGACCATCGACGGCGTCAACGCCCGCAACCAGCTCACTGCCGGCGAAATCGGCCGCGGCCCCTACACCATCAGCCAGGAAGCGGTACGGGAATTTGAAGTGTCCACCAACGACTACGACGTTACCCAGGGTCGCCAGGGCGGGGGATCGATCAGCGCCACGACCAAATCGGGCACCAACGAATTTTCCGGCAGTGCCTTCCTCTTTCACCGGAACGACGCCCTGCAAAGCCCCTACGACATCCGGGGCAACGACCGGGCGGCCGACTTTTACAACTCCCAGTACGGCTTCAGCCTGGGCGGACCGCTCATCAAGGACAAGCTCCTATTCTTCACCGTCTACGAGCGGCAGGACGCCGGCGAGCCCGAATTCATCGCCGACCTGCAGAGCGAAGACGACGAGAACCGCATCGGTGTCACGCAGGAGAACCTCGACCGCTTCCAGGATGTCTCACGCCGGCTCTACGGGGTAGGCGAGGAGCGGCAGGTGGGCCAATTCGACCGGACCACCACCGCCAACACCTGGTTTGCCCGCCTCGACTGGCAGGTCGACGACCGCCATACCCTCACCCTGCGCAACAACTGGAACAAGTGGGTCAATCCCTTCAGCGTCTCCGACAACAGCAGCATCACCCTCGCGGAATCGTGGGGCGACTTCTCCTCCATGGAGAATAGCACCCTGCTGAGCCTCCGCAGCGCCTTCTCACCTACCGTGCTGAACGAGTTCAAGGTCCAGTACCAGTACGCCGAGCGGGCCTTTACGGCCAATCCCCAGCTCCCGGGTGTCAACATCCCCCGGGCCATTGTAGACATCTCCTCGACCCTGCCGAACGGCAGCGAGCGTACCCTGACGGCTCAGCTCGGGGGGCAACGCTTCACCCCGGAAACCAACCAGGAAAATATGGTGCAGCTCACCAATACCACCTACCTCAGCGCGGGGAGGTACAACTTCACGTTCGGTACCGACAACCTGATCACCGGCCTGAAGACCCTGCTCTCCAACGAGCAGAACGGCCGCTTTTATTTCAACTCCCTCGACGACTTCGAGAACCTGGATCCCTCCCGCTACGCCCGTGAAGTGCCCCTACGGGGCCTGCCCCTGGTGGAGCAGACGGTGATGGACCTGAGCCTCTTCGGTCAGGTCCAGTTCGAGCCGCTGACGAACCTGAGCGCCACCTTCGGCGTGCGTTGGGACGCCACCGTCTTCTCCGACGCCGCTGATTTCAATCCGGTCGTGGACGAAGACCTGGGCCTGCGCACCGATAACAAACCCTCCGACTGGAACAACGTGCAGCCGCGCCTGCAGCTCACCTACGACCTGAAGGGGAAAAGCACCGACATCTTCCGCCTCGGCGGCGGCGTGTTCAGTTCGCAGCCCCATTACTACGCCCAGGTCAACAACATCCAGAACAGCGGCGTCCTGCTGGGGGCCATCGACGTAACGGGCGACGACGTGCCGGTGCCCAACTTCCCGGGCTACCGGGAAGATCCCACTACCGTACCGGGCGTCCCCGCCGGCCAGGAGCCCTTCTCGACCATCAACGCGGTGAGCGACGACTTCCAGGTGCCGACCACCTTCAAGGGCAACGCCAACTATACCCACCTCTTCGGCAACCGCTACAGCCTGGGCGTCAACCTGCTGGTGAGCCGGACCATCAACAACTACACCTACCAGGAGGCCAACCTGGCGCTGGATCCCTACTTCACTTCGACCAGCGACGGCCGGCCGGTCTTCGTGCCGCTGGAAACGGTGCAGCCCGACGGCTCGACCGACTGGACCAGGAGCCGCATCTCCGACCGCGTGGGCCGTACCCTCCTGCTCACCTCCGACGGGGAGCTCAACCAGGTCGCTCTGATCCTGGAGGGCACCGCCCGGATCGGCGAAGACGGCTACCTCAACGCCGCCTTTACCTTTAACCGTACGCGCGACAACAGCAGCTACAACTGCTGCGTGGCCAATACCTCCACCTTCCTCCCGGTAACCGGCGACCCCCGGGCGCTGAACTACGGCATCTCCGACAACAACTTCGACCACAAGGTGGTGGTCAACGGATCGACCCCCAAGTGGAAGGGATTCAACCTTGGCTTTACCGTGATCGGCACGGGGGGCAGCCCCTACGGCTTCACCGTCAACAGCAACCGGAGCGCTAACGGCGACTTTAACCTGCGCAACGACGTGGCCTACATCTACGATCCCAACGACCCGAATACCCCCGAGAATATCCGGGAAGCATACCAGGACATCCTCAACGATCCCGAAGTGCCGGCCCACTATAAGGAATACCTGGAGCAGAGCTTCGGGGGGTTCGCGGCGCGCAACGGGGGCAAGTCGCCCTTCCGCGCCACCATCGACCTGCGCGGCGCCTACCAGCTCACCCTGCCCGGCCTGCCGCACGGGCTGGAGGTGACCGCCGACGTCTTCAACTTCGCTAACCTGCTGAACCGGGAGTGGGGCGTAACCAACGATTACAGTCAGGAAAATCGCCTGATGCGGATTACGGGCTTCGACCCGGTCGCCGAGGCCTATGTTTACTCCGTAAATTCAGGCGTAGCCGCCGAGCCCATCAACGGTACCCCCTGGCGCCTGCAACTTGGCGTCCGCTACACCTTCAACCAGTAATTCGTCCGGGCGGTGCCGCAGGTGCGGTGCCGCCCGGATACACCGCAACCCGCTTCCGTGACCTGCACTTCTTCCACTCTTCTCTTCCGGATGTCGGCCGGTGCCGCCCTCGCAGTAGTTCTCTGCACTTGCGACCCCGCCCCCGATTCGCGGGTCCTCTCCGACACCGCGCGCACGGAACTCCCCAACGGCTGGAGCCTTACTCCGGTGGCCAACCAGCTCCCCTTGGGCGACCTCCCCCTCAATGCGGTCCTCAACGCCGACGGTAGCCGCCTGGCGGTAACCAACAACGGCCAGAGCACCAATAGCCTGCAGTGGATCGACGTGGCCGGGAAGCAAACGCTCAGCACCCTCGAACTGGAGGCTACCTGGCTGGGACTGGCCCTGAATGCCGCGGGTAACCGTCTGTACGCCTCGGGCGGAGAAACCAATAAGGTCTGGGTGGTGGACGTGCGCAACGATGGACTCTTCCTGCAGGATTCCCTGGAGCTCGCCGCGCCCTGGCCGGCGGACACCGCTTCGCTGGCCGGACTGAGCCTGGACGAGGGGCGCAACCGGCTGTACGTGGTCACCAAACGCGACAGCAGCCTGTATACCGTGGACCTCTCCACCGGAGCGTCGGAGCGTACCCCGCTCGGGGCCTCGGCCTACACCTGCCTGTACGACGCCGGCCGCGACGAACTCTACGTGTCGCTGTGGGACGGGGGAGCCGTGGCGATTCTCGACGCCAAGGACCTGAGCGAAAAGGCTCGGGTAGCAGTAGGCTACCATCCCAATGACCTCCTAAGGCACCCCACCGACGACCGGCTCTTCGTGGCCTGCTCCGACGAAAATGCGGTGGCGGTGGTCGACCTGGGCGGCGGGCGCGTGACCGAGCAGCTTAACTGCGCGCTCTACCCCGACGCCCCCACCGGCAGTACCACCAACAGCCTCGCGGTATCTCCCGACGGGGGCACCCTGTACGCCGCGAATGCCGACAACAACAGCCTGGCGGTGTTCGACATACAGGAAGCCGGTCGGTCGAAATCGGAGGGATTCGTGCCGACCGGTTGGTATCCTACCGTAGTGCGCGTGGCTGGGGACCAATTGCTGGTCGTTAACGCCAAGGGATTGGGCTCCTACGCCAACCCCGACGGGCCGAATCCGTACATCTCCCGGACCGCCGAGACGGAGTACATCGCGCGCATGTTCACCGGTACGCTGGGCGTGCAGCCGGTGCCCGATGGAGAACGCCTGCGGGAGCTCACGGACCTCGTCTACGCCAACACCCCCTACACCAGGGAAAAGCAGCTACTCGCGGCCGGGGTCGATGGCGGGCCGATCCCGCGGCGGGTCGGCGACCCCAGCCCGATCAAGTACGTCTTTTACATCATCAAGGAAAACCGCACCTACGACCAAGTGCTGGGCGACCTGGAGCAGGGGAATGGAGACGCCAGCCTGTGTCTCTTCCCCGACTCCATCACCCCGAATCACCACGCGTTGGCGACCGAATTCGTGTTGCTCGACAACTACTACGTCGACGCCGAGGTGAGTGCCGACGGCCACAATTGGAGCACGGCCGCCTACGCTACCGACTACACCGAAAAGACCTGGCCGGTCAGCTACGGCCGCCGCGGGGGCACCTACGACTACGAGGGAGAGCGGGAGATCAGCTACCCGAAGCAGGGCTACATCTGGGACTACTGCCGCCGGGCGGGCATCAGCTACCGCACCTACGGAGAATTTGCCAACCTGAACCAAACGTATCTGGAAAGCCTGAAGGGGCATACGGCTCCGGAATTTCCCGGTTATAACCTGGGGATCCGGGATACGCTGCGCTACGGGCGCTGGGAGGCCGACTTCGATTCCCTGCTGGCCATCGGTGCGGTGCCGCGCTTTAATACCATCCGCTTTGGCAACGACCACACCGCCGGCGCCCGCCTGGGTAATCCGACGCCGGCGGCAATGGTCGCCGATAACGACCTGGCCATCGGGCTGTTCGTGGAGCACCTTTCCCAGAGCGCGATCTGGCGGGAATCGGTGGTGTTCATCACCGAGGACGACGCCCAGAACGGTCCCGATCACGTAGATGCCCACCGCTCGCTGATGCTGGTCGCAAGCCCCTATACCCGGCGGCGCCACGTGGAGTCGTCGATGTACTCTACGGCCGGGGCACTGCGGACCATGGAGCTTATCCTGGGCCTGCCCCCGATGAGCCAGTACGATGCGGCAGCCACGCCCTTTTTTGCCTGCTTCCAGAGTGAGGCGGATACGACGGACTACCGCGCGCGGCCGGCGCGCATCGATCTCGATGAGCTTAATGTGGCGCGAAACGGGCTTTCCGAACTCTCGGAGCAAATCAACCTCGACCGCGAAGATGCCGTGCCCGACGAACTCTTCACTTCCATCATCTGGAAGACGGTCCGAGGCCCGGACGCTGAGGTGCCTGCCCCGCGGCGGGGTGCCTTCATCCGGGTCGGAGAAAAAGAGGACGAAGACTGATGCCGGCAATCCATCCCACCCCTCCCGTAGAATATTATGGGTCATTCGTCGATTGCCCGGCGAAAGCCGCAACGATCCGGGCAGCGCGGCCGTAATCCTGGCGTCACTAGTTGAGTATGCCCCGCCATGAAAATTTTACCCCTGCTCCTTTGCCTGTTTTCCGTTACCCTCGCCGCCCAGGGCTACCCCGGTGCCGGGGGGCCGCCCGCCATCAAGGGGGTCATTAAGGGTACCGTGGTGGATGCCCAGACGGGTGACCCCGTTGAATACGCTACGATCGTACTGCTGTCAGCCGACGGAACGGATCAGGTCAACGGCACCCTCACCGAGCCCGACGGCAGCTTCCGGCTTGCCGACATACCGGTGGGCAACTACCAGATCAAGGCCACCTTCATCGGCTATACCGAGCAGACCGTGGCCGAGGTCAAAACCACCAAGAAAAGCCCCGACCTGGAGGTCGCTCCGATCTCCCTCAGCGCTGACGCCGTTATGCTTGACGGCGTGGAGGTAACAGCTGAGTCCTCCCTGGTGGAAAACCGCATCGACAAGCTCGTCTACAATGCCGAGAAGGATGCCACCAACAACGGCGGCGACGCCAGCGATGTCCTGCGAAAGGTGCCCCTGCTGAGCGTGGACCTGGAAGGGAACGTGAGCCTGCGCGGTTCCTCCAACCTGCGCATCCTCATCAACGGGCGCCCCTCCACCATCTTCGCCAACAGCGTGGCCGACGCGCTCAAGAGCATCCCCTCCGATCAGATCAAGAGCGTCGAAGTGGTCACGACCCCGAGTGCGCGCTACGACGGCGAGGGCAGCGGGGGGATCATTAACATCATCACTAAGAAGCAGGAGGCCCAGGGCTTCACCGGCACCGCCAACACCAGCATCGGCACCCGGCAAAACAACGCCGGCCTGAACATCAACAGCCTGCTCGGACGCTTCGGCATTAACGGCGGCGTCAACGGTTTCTGGAGCTGGAAGCGGGACGCGGACATTAACTTCCTGCGCACGGATTTCGGGCCCACCGGTGACGCGATCCGCCAGCTCACCCAGCAGGGAACCAACTCCACCAGCTTTTTCGGGGCCAACGGTAACCTCGGCGCCTTCTACGATTTCAACGCGTACAACAGCCTCAACCTGAGCGGACGGTACAACCGCTTCGCGCGCAACGGCGAGGGCACGACCACCGGCATGATCAACAATTACGGGGAGGACGATAACGTCCAGTTCTCCCGCTTCAACGACAGCAAGAACGCCAACAGCGGGTTTGATGGCACCCTCGATTACCGCAAGACCTTCGCCGATCAGCCTGGCCGGGAACTGATTTTCGCCCTGCAGGTCAGCGGACAAAACAGCCGTACCGACAACATTGTCGACCAGAGTGGCGGCCTGCCCGTCTACCAGCGCGACCTCATCAATACCAACGACGGCCTAAACCTCGAATACACCGGCCAGATCGACTACGTCCACCCCGTCAGCGACAAATTCAAGGTAGAAACCGGGGTCAAGTCCGTGCTGCGCCGCATCGACAGCGACTACCGTACCCAGGTGAAACCCACCGACGAGGGCACTTTTACGGACGACCCGAACCTCACCGACCTTTTCCTCTACGACCAGGATGTCTACGCCGGCTACCTCAGCGTCAACTGGAACCTCACCGATAACTGGGGACTCGTGGCCGGTGCCCGCTACGAAAATACCCAGATCGGGGGCGAATTCCGGAACGAAAACCCCAGCTTCGAAAACTCCTACAACAACATCCTACCCAGCATTATCCTAAGCCGCAAGCTCAATCAGTTCAGCAACCTGAAGGCCAGCTACAACCAGCGCATTCAGCGGCCCAGTCTGTTCTACATTAACCCCTTTACGGCCATCTCCGACCCCAATAGTATCCAGATCGGAAATCCCTACCTCGACCCCGAGGTCGTCAGCCAGTACGAACTGGCCTATAATACCTACGTCAAGGGGGTAGTTTTGAACGGTTCGGTCTACTACCGCGACACCCGCGACCTCATCGAAAGCTTCCTGCAGGTGGACGACAACGGCATCGCCAGTACCACCACTTACCTCAACATCGGCAGCAGCAATACCTACGGCGCCAACCTCTTTACGTCCTTCACTCTCTTCGAAAAACTGGAACTACGCGCCAGCCTCAACTACGGCCGCTACAACGGCACGGGCTTAGTCAATGGCGAGCAACTCACCCGCTCGGCTGACGTGATCAGCGGTAACGCCGGCGGCAGTTACAAATTCACCGACAAGCTGCGCGCCGACTTCTTCGCCTTCGGCCGTGGCCAGCAGCAAACCCTCCAGGGCAGCAACCCCAGCTTCAGCATCTATGGCGTCGGCCTCAACTACGACATCAGCGACCGTACCTCCTTCGGCCTGCGCGTCGTCACTCCTTTCAGCGAGAGCAAGGTCTTCGAGACCAATCTGCGCGGCGCGGACTTCGAGCAGGTCAGCTCCTTCACCATTCCTTTCCGCAGCTTCGGCCTCAGTTTCAGTCACAAATTCGGTCAGATCGACTTCAAGGCCCAGAACCGCCGCAGCCGGGTCAAGAATGACGACCAGAAGGAAGGAGAGGGAAATCAGCAGTTTTAACCACCAACCACCAACCAGCACCCAGCACCCAGCAACCACCAACCAGCAACCACCAACCAGTGCCTAATACCCCGCCGATCCCCGCTGCTCAAACGGCGGCCGCTTGGGCTGGGGGACGGGATTATCCTTTAACTGCTGTAAGATGACCTCGATCGCTTTTTCCAGTTGCGGGTCGTGGCCGGCCATCACGTCGGCGGGATACTGCTCGACGGCGATGTCGGGCGCGACGCCCTCGTTCTCGACGCGGTAGCCATTCTCGTCCCAGAAGGCGACGTTGGGTGCGGTGACCGAGCCCCCATCAATGAATTCCGGGTAACCCAGTACGCCGACGAGTCCGCCCCAGGTGCGCTTACCGATCATGGTGCCGAGCGCGTTCTGTCGCCAGAGGTAGGGGAAGAGGTCGCCGCCGGAGCCGGCCGTCTCGTCGATCAGCAGCACTTTCGGTCCCTGGATGGAGGCGACGGGAGCGTGCTGGTCCTGACCGTAGCGGTAGGTCCAGCTGTTCTGGTAGGGGCGCATGAGCAACTCGATGTAGTAGTCGGCGATCTGGCCGCCGCCGTTGAAGCGCTCGTCCACGATGATGGCCTGCTTATCGACCTGGGGGAAGAAATACCGCTTAAAGTACTCGAAGCCGCCGCCACCTGTATTGGGCACGTATACGTAAGCCACTTTGCCGCCCGTGGCGTCATTGACTTTTTTCAGGTTGCCTTCGACCCAGTCGCGGTTGCGCAGGTCGTATTCCTGGTCGACCGGCGTGACCTTCACGGTTCGGGAGTCGCTGCCGTCGGCGTTCGGGCCTACGGTGAGCTCCACGATCCGGCCAGCGGTACGCTCAAAGAGCCGGTAGAGGTTGTCTTCCGCCTGGAGGTCCTCTCCGTCCACCGCGAGGAGGTATTCCCCATCCTGCACGTTTACGCCGGGCTCGCTGAGGGGGGCGGCGAGGTCTTGGTTCCAGTTGAGTCCGCCGTAGATTTTCTCAAAGCGGTAGCGGCCGTTGGCGACTGCATAGTCAGCCCCAAGCAGACCGCCCGGAATGGTCTCCACCTCATTCAGCGGGGTGCCGGTGCTGCCGAAGCGGTGGTGGCCGACGCCCAGTTCGCTGCCCATCCACTCCATGACGCGGTAGAGGTCGGGGGCTGATTTTACGTCGGGCAGGAATACGGCATACTTCTTCTTCATGGCCTCCCAGTCGACGCCGTGCATATTGGGATCGTAGAAGTAATCGCGGTTCACGCGCCAGGCTTCGTGGAAGATGTTTTCCCACTCGGCGGCGGGCTCGACCTTCACGGCGAGGCCATAGTCGTCGGGCGACTGCAGGTCCTCCAGGGTAGGATTAGCGAGCGGCGTGACGCCCCACTTACCGAAGCTGCCCACGAAGAGTTTTTCTCCGTTGCCGGTCACTTGGAACCAGTCGGCCGGCAGCAATTCCTTACTCTCGCGCTCCTCCAGGGAATAGTGGTGCAGTACGGAGCCGGCATCGGTCGCGGAGAGGAAAAGCAGCTCCCCCTCGGCCGGAGAAGCCAGGTTGGAGTAGGTGCCGTTGGGCAGCGGCAGGTGCACGATGCGGGTTTCCAGTCTATCGAAGTCGATGGTGACCACGGCGGGGGTGTCCGTCTCCGTTTCGGTGCTGTCCCGATCTCCTGCGGGTTCGCCCTGCTTGGCCGCCCGCTCTTTGTCGAGTGCTTCTTTAAATTGCTCGTCCTCGTCGGGCTCGCGGTCGTTACGGTGGAAGAAGGGAGAAACGAGGTCGCGTTGGAGGGTGACCAGGTAAAGCCCGTTGGTGGCCCGCATGTCGTTGCTCGACTGCTGGAACCAGTTCACCACCGGCCCCGCATCCGTCGAGGCGGCCAGGTAGAGGTACTTGCCGGAGGGGTCGAAGGTCGGCTCGGTCACGTTGGCCAGGGGGTCGGTGACGGCGGTCGATTTCCCGGACTGCAGGTCATAGACGTAGGCCCGCTCGAAGTTGGTAGCGGTGATCTTGGAATAGGCCAGCCACCTGCTGTCGGACGACCACGAGCCGAAGAGGTCGCGGTAATCGCCGGGATAGTAGAGCACGTCCTGATCGACCTTAGTGACCTTCCCGCCGCTCACGTCGACGACGTAGAAATTCCGTCCGTTATCGACGAAGGCCAGGTGCTGGTTGTCGGGCGACCAGTGGAGGTGGGCGTAAAAGCCCGTACCGTTCAGGGGTATGGCACGCGCCTCTTTCGTGGCGGTCGGGCGCAGGTGCAGGGCATACTCTCCGGAGGCATCCGAAAAGTAAGCGACAGTTTTTCCATCGGGCGACCAGGCGGGGTAGGTCTCGTGGACGCCGGGGGTCTGGGTCAGGTTCTGTACGTCGCCATTCTCGGTGGGAGCCGTCAGGATATCGCCGCGGAAGTCGAAAACAAGGCGGGTACCGGTCGGCGATGCTCCGGCCGTCCGGACGTTGTCGCCGCCGGTGACGTAGCGGGGGCGTACGTCGAGGATGTCGGCGTTGACGGTGATGTCCTGGCGGGTGGTCTTCGTTGTCGCGGGATCGTATACGTGCAGGTAGCCCGCTTGCTCGAAGATGATGCCTCCCGCGCCGGCGCTGAGGGCGATGACCGGGAAGTCCCTGAAGTTGGTCAGTTGCTCGACGGCCTTGGTGGCGGGGTCGTAGACGAACAGGTTGTACTCCTGGTTACGGTCGCTGCGGAAGTACACGTTGCCGTCGTGCCACTGGGGGAAATTGTCGTTGCTGCCGCCCTCCGGTTTGGGGATCTCGACGACGGAGTTGTCTGCGGTATTGAAGATCCAGATGCGGGATACCGTGCCGCCGCGGTAGTTTTTCCACATCGTAGAGCGGTCGCCGAGGGGGGTGTAGGCGATATACTTACCGTCGGCGGAGTAGTCGGCCTGGAACGCGGTGGGAATGTTGAGCGGAGTATCGTTGCCGCCGTCCAGTCCAATGGTGAAGAGCTGGTTGAAGCGGTTGGTAAAGGTGCTGCGCTTGGACGTAAAAAGGATGCGCTTTCCGTCCGGCGAAAAGGCCTGTACCTCGTCGGGGTAGGGGTGCCAGGTAAGGCGTTTGGGGATACCGCCGGTGGTGGGTACGGTATAGACGTCCAGGTTTCCGTCGTACTCTCCGGTGAAGGCGATGGTGTTGCCGTCCGGACTGAATATAGGATGCGTTTCTTCGCCCAGGTCGATGGTGAGGCGGCGCACGTTTTGTCCGTCGCGGTCGGCTACCCAGAGGTCGCCGGCGTAGGCGAAGGCGATATGGTCTGCGCTGAGGGCCGGGTCGGCCAGGAGGCGGGTGGGGGACTGGGCTTGCAGCGGGGCAGCCAGGCTCAGGAGTAAAAGGGGGAGAAAAGACCGGTACATGCAGGAAGACATTTGAGGGTGAAATGTACGTAAATACTGAGTGCAATACGGCGCGGTCATAGACCGCGTGGTACGGGCACTGCACCCGCGGCCCCGCCCAACCTTGTCTCGGATTAGTGGTTTGGGAGATTATGACCATCGACGACCACGCCATAGTAACCATGACCTACGAAGTTCGCGACGGCGGCCCCTCCGGGACTTTGCTGGAGCGGATGGATGTTAATTATCCCTTCAAGTTCATGTTCGGCACCGGTCGGATGCTGCCGGCCTGGGAGCGGCGCATTTTCGGACTGAAGAGCGGAATGGGATTCAGCTTCCAACTGGGCCCCGACGATGCCTACGGCCAACCGAATGAGGACCACGTCCTGCACGCCCCCATCCGCATCTTTTACAACGAACGGGAGCAGATCGAGCCCGGCCTGCTGGAAAAGGGGCAGTACGTGACCCTCACCGATTCCCAGGGTAAAGACGTCAACGCCAAGGTCGTCGAGTGGGATGAGGAAACCGTGACCCTCGATGCCAATCACGCGCTGGCCGGCAAGACGCTGTTCTTCTCCGGCGCCATCCTCGACGTGCGGGAGGCTACCGTGGACGAGCTGATCCGCAAGCAGTACATCGAGGAAGGTGGGGTACGTAGGTAGAAATTTGAAATTTTACATTTAAAATTTCCTTACTTCTTGCCAGCGTAGGCAGCAAAGAACTCCGGCACCGTCTCGATCCCCTTGTAGAAGTTCCAGAGCCCGAAGTGCTCGTTGGGGGAGTGGAGGCCGTCGGTATCGAAGCCGAAGCCCATCAGGATGGTATCCACGCCGAGGACGTCCCTGAACTGGCGCACGATCGGGATAGAGCCGCCCTCGTACATCGGTACCGGTTCCTTGCCGAAGGCTGCCTTCACCGCGTCCGCCGCGGCGCGGTACTCGGGGGTGTCGGTGGGCGTAACGTAGGGCTGGCCGCCGTGGTGAGGATGGACCTCTACCTTTACGCTGGCCGGCGCGATGGACTTGAAGTGCTCGGTAAAAAGTTGGGTGATCTTTTTATAATCCTGGTTGGAAACCAGCCTCATACTGATCTTGGCGTTGGCCACGGCGGGGATGACGGTCTTAGAGCCTTCACCCGTAAAGCCGCCCCAGATGCCGTTGACGTCGAGGGTGGGCAGGATGCCGGTGCGCTCGTAAGTGGTGTAGCCCTTTTCGCCTTCGAGGCCGAATACGCCGGGGCTGTCCATGTACTCCTGCTCGTCGAAGGGCGCGTCGCGCATCAGTTGACGGTCGTGCGCGCTGGGAAACTCCACGTCGTCGTAGAAGCCGGGGATGGTGATGTGCTTGTTCTCGTCCTTCAGGCTGGCGATCATTTCGCAGAGCACGTTGATCGGATTGGCCACCGCGCCGCCGAAGAGGCCGGAGTGCATGTCCGCCCGCGCGCTGCGCACCTTGACGTCGAGGTAGGTGAGTCCGCGCAGGCCCACGGTGATGCTGGGGGCCTCTTTGCTCAGCATGCTGGTGTCGGACACCAGGATCACGTCGGCGGCCAGCATGTCCTTATGCTCGGTGATGAAGGGCACCAGGTTGGGGCTGCCGATCTCCTCCTCGCCCTCGATCATGAATTTGACGTTGCAGGGGAGATTGCCGGTCTTGATCATGGCCTCCACCGCCTTGACGTGGATGAACATCTGTCCCTTATCGTCGGTGGCGCCGCGGGCGAAAATGGCCCCTTCGGGATGGATGGCGGTTTTCTTGATGGTCGGCTCGAAGGGGGGCGTTTCCCACTCGTCGAGCGGGTCGGCCGGCTGCACGTCGTAGTGACCGTAGATAAGTACGGTAGGCAGGTCGTCGCTCAGGTGCCGCTCCGCGTATACGATCGGGTGGCCGTCGGTGGGGTAGAGCTTGGCGCGCTCGAGGCCGGCGCGGACGAGGTATTCCTGCACCTGCACGGCACAGTGGTGGGTATCCTTGTCGTGCTCGGAGGCAGTACTGATGCTCGGAATGCGGATGAGGGTCTTGAGCTCCTCCAGGAAGCGGTCGCGGTTTTCGTCGATGTATTGGCGGGCGGTCATTCGGTAGGTTTGGTGGGGTAACGCAGGGGCGGGGCCGCAGGTGCAAAGAAAGTAAAAAGCGGTCTCCGACCGCGAACACCCCCACCTAGGCTTACGGTTCTACCAAAAAGCCATTCCCCATGAATATCCGCCGTTTCTTCCCCGTTCTTCCCCTGTTAACCCTGCTTACCGCCTGTGGCGAAGACGTCAGTGCCGGAGAGGCCGTGGCCGGCGGCATCGGGATCTGGGCCATCGGCAGTATCCTGCTGCTCCTTATCGTGGTCCTGGCCGTTCTGGACTTGATCAAGAAGCCCTATCCGATGGAGAAAAAACTGATCTGGGGGGCCATCATTATTTTTATTCCCTACCTCGGTGCCATACTCTACTTCATCATCGGCCGGAACGGAAAGGAAGTCTTTTAGTCCATGTCGACCGCTCACTAGAGGTACATATCCAGCAATTCCGTCAGCCGCTCCTCCGAGATGCCGCGCTCCAGGGCGCCGTTGTGGGCGAAGGAGATCTTGCCGGTCTCTTCGGAAACGATGAAGCAGGCCACGTCGATCTTTTCCGTTACCCCGACGGCGGCGCGGTGGCGCAGGCCCACCGCCGCGGGCAGGTCGCTGTTCTCCGAGACGGGCAAAATTGCGCTGGCTTTGATGATCCGTCGGTCCGAGATGAGTACCGCCCCGTCGTGCAGGGGGCTTTCCTTGTGGAAGATACTCACGAGGAGGCCGTAGCTGATGTCGGCGTGCAAGTCCGTGCCCCCGGTGATGACCGTGCTGGGGTCGGCTTCCTGGGTGCAGACGATGAGGGCGCCAGTCCGTTGCCGCGCCAGCCGCAGGAAGGCCCGGAGGACAACGGCGGTCTGGGGGGCCTTCTCCCGATCGAACTCTTCCCGGCCCAGCAGGCGGTTCCAGAAGCTATCGCGTTGCTTGATCGTGCTGCTGCCGAGCAGCAGCAGGAAGCGACGTACCTCCGGCTGAAAAATGATGATGAGACTGATGAAGCCGACCTGGATGAATTGGTTGAGGATATTGCTCAGCAGGTCCATCCCCAGGGCGGTGAAGGCCTGGTAGCTGAAGAACAGGGCCACGATGCCGACGAAAATATTCAGCGCGATGCTCCCCTTCAGCAGCCGGTACAGCCAATAGATCAGGTAGCCGACGATGAGTACGTCGAAGATGTCCCAAATATCTACGGACAAAAAACCGATCTGAAAGAGGAAGATGGGAGACATGCGCTACGGCTACTGGAGGGTATCCGGTGCTGCGGCATTGAGCCGCTCCAGTACCATCTCCGTGATGTCGTAGGCGTCGTTGGTGATGAGAACGGCCGAATTCTGTCCCTGGTTGAGGATGTAATCGTAGTGGTTCTCTTCCTGGATTTTTTCCAGGACCTCCTTGACCCGCACGGAGAAGCGTTGCTGAATCTCGAGCTGATTTTGCTGGATGCTCTGCAGCGCCAGTTGCTGTTGCTGCATGATCTCCTGCTCTTTCTGGGCGAGGCGTTGCTGCTCGGCCTGCATCTTGTTGGGGGCCAGGAGTCCCTGCTGGGCCTGATTCTGCAATGTTTGGACTTCCTGCTGGAAGGCGGCTACGCGGTTTTGGTGGTTTTTCTCGGCCTCGTTGTAGTTGGTCTCCAGCCGGCCCAGCTCCTCCGCCACTACGGTATAGCCCGCCTGCAGGCTGTCTACCTTGACGAATACGATGTTCAGTCCACTTCCCCCGCTTGCGGGTACGGTGGCCGGAGTGCTAACGGTGGCGGTTTCGGCGGGGCGGTCGCAGCCAAAAAAGGCCAGGCCCAGCAGAACTAAAGCGGTGCTCGGTAGTATTCTTGCGAAGTTGGTCATCAGTACACGTTGATTTCCCGCAAAAGTACACCTTGTTATGGGACGTGACCGTCTGCTCATCATTCTCGCCTTTTCGATGACCTACTTCGTCTGGGGTTCCACCTACCTGGCAAACTACTGGGCCATCGGCTCCATCCCGGTATTCGGTATGGGAGGCACCCGCTTTCTTACGGCCGGCGTGGTGATGTACCTCTACACCCTGCTGCGCGGCGACCTCCACCTGCCCAAGCGCAAGTACGTGATCAACTCCGGTATCATCGGGGTACTCTTCCTCAGCGTCGGCACCGGTGCCATGATCTGGGCTCAGCAATACATCCCCACCTCGACTACTTCGCTCATTATCGCCTTCGAGCCCCTGGCGGTCATGCTGATGATGTGGGGGCTGCTTTCCCAGCGTCCGCCCCGTAAGGCCTTCGTTGGCGCCTTCGTCAGTATCTGTGGCATGTCGCTGCTCATTTCCCAGCCGGTGGTCGTGGGCGGGCCGGATGCCTGGAAGGGGCTCATCGCCATCTTTTGCGGCATGTTGTGCTGGGGAGCCGGTATGCTGCTGCGGCAGCAACTGGATCTCGGTCCGAACCGGGTCCGCGGCACGGCCATGCAGATGATCATCGGCGGACTTTTTATGCTGGTCTTCAGTGTGCTCATCAACGAGTGGGAGGGGTGGTCGATCGACCAGGTGACCCGGCGTTCCGCCTACTCCTGGGTCTATCTCGTGATCTTCGGATCGATCGCCGCGTTTTCCGCCTTCAATTACCTGCTGGGTAAGGTGAGTGCCGACAAGGTGTCGACAAATACGTACGTCAATCCCGTTGTCGCCGTGATCCTGGGCGGACTCTTTAATGGAGAAATCATTACCACCCAGTCGCTGTTGGCCGGGGCCGTGTTGTTGGCCGGAGTATACTTCATCAATTCCGCGGATCATGTCCCGGAGGAGGTACCGCTGAAGGCCGCGGCACCGAAAGAAAGATGACTCCGCCCCAGGGGTAAGCGGTTGATGGGGGAAGGTCAGCCCATGCGCGCCTCGTAATCTTCGTAGGAGAAGGAACGCTGCCTGACGATGTCTCCTTCCGCGTCTACCAGTACGATATCGGGGTGGGGTACCCCGTTGAACATCGTCGACTTGACGGTCGTGTAGTGCGCCATGTCCTCGAAGACCAACTCATCCCCGGGCCGCACGGGCTGGGCGAAGTAGTAGGTGTCCAGGTAGTCCCCCGCCAGGCAGCTCATACCGCCGAGCCGGTAGGGGTAGGCGAATCCCGGCTTTTCTTCCGCGCTGGCGCCCCGGATGACGGGGCGGTAGGGCATTTCCAGGGTATCGGGCATGTGGCAGGTGAAGCTGACGTCCAGCATCACGGTCGCCGACCCGTAGTTGTTGACGATGTCGAGTACGGTGCAGCTGAGGTAGGCGGTCTGCCAGACGTGCGCACTCCCCGGTTCCAGGATAACTTCGAGGTGGGGGTAGCGTTTCCGCAGGGCCTTCAGGGTTTCGATCAGCAGGGGAAGATCATAGCCCGCCCGCGTCATGAGGTGGCCGCCGCCGAGGTTGAGCCACTGCACCTGCTCGAGGTAGTGGCCAAACTGGGCCTTGGTCCGCTCGATCAGCTGGGCGGTAGCCGCGGCGTCGCTTTCGCAAAGGGTGTGCACGTGGAGGCCTTTGAGTCCCTTGGGTGGTTTGGTTGGCAGATTAGGCAGCGTTTCGCCCAGGCGGCCAAACTTGTTGGCGGGGTTGTAGAGGTCGGTCTCCACCGGGCTGTACTGGGGGTTCACGCGGAGGCCCACGTTGGTGTCCAGCCGCTCCCAGACCGGCCGGTGCCGTTCCAGCTCGGTGAGCGTATTGAAGGTCAGGTGGCCGGACAGTCCGGCCAGCTCCTCAAATTCCGCCGGCCGGTATACGGGGGCGTAGACGTGCGGACGGCGGCCAAAGTGGCGGAGAATGAGGGTCGCCTCGTTCATGCTGCTGGCGGTAGCACCGGGGAGGTACTCCGCAATGAGCGGGAAGGCGGGCCAGTAGGCGAAAGCCTTGAGGGCAAGGATAATCTGCACGCCACTGGCGGAGGCCACCTCGGAGATCAGTTCCAGGTTACGGCGCAGCTTGTCTGCTTCGATGACGAAGGCGGGGGAGGGAAGGGACATGAGACAAAGGTACTCAGAACGTCTCGCGCCGTTGCGCCACGTTCCACCGAATGCCGGCACTGAGCAGGCTCGTTTCGAGATCGCGGTTGTCGCGGTCGGAATCCTTGCTGCGGGAAAAGTATTCGGCTTCGAGCCAGAGGTTGGGACGGAGCTCGTAGCCGCCCCGGAGCTGGACGATGGTGTTGGTGTAGCGGATGCCCTGGCCGATCTCATTGCCGTAGGTCATGCTGCGTAGGTTACTGGACTGGTTGAGGTTTTCCCCGACCACCGTGGTCTCGTCGCCCTCCCCCTGCACGATGAGGTAGGCCCGACCGCTCAGGTTCAGGCGGGGGAGCGGGCGGTAGTCGAAGCCGAGGAGGTTCTCCTTGAAATTGGCTCCGAGTGGGTGGGCCAGCGGCATCGCAAAGTGTGTATAGCTGCTCTGCCCGTCGTGGGAAAAGATATAGGGGCGGGCAACGTTGCGTTCGGCCACCAGGTCCAGCTGATCGATGCCGAAGGCGTCCACGTGGCGCAGGCCGATCTGGTAGGCCCACTTGTTGGCCCACCACCCGCGCTTCTTGACGAAGAGCTCGTCGTACTTGAATTCGTCCAGGATGAACTGGCCATACACCTCCGTCCGGAACGGCAGGTGATAGGCCGCAGTGAGCCCGATTAAGACGTTATCCGGGCTGCCCACGCTTCCTTCGACCGTACGGTATAAAATAATGGGGTTGAGGTAGGCGAGTTCGAAACCCTCCGCCCGGTTGAGCACTACCGCTTCAAAGAGGCCGACGGACAGCCGCTTCCCGATGTTGATGGAGAGGTAATGGGCCGCCAGGTATTTTTTGGGAAGGGTAAGTCCGTTGTTCAGGTCCTTGCCCGGGCCCTGGGTCAATTCAGCGAACAGGTTCCGGTAATGGAACTTCCAGATCCGCCAGTTAATCTCCAGAAAGGGGTAGTTGTTACTAAAGTCACTCAGGAGAAGCGACCGTTCCCCTTCGCCGAGGAAGTGCTGACCGTATCCCAGGCGTAGGCCGACGTGCTTGGTGATGTCGGCCGAAAGGTAGCCCGCCCCGTTGAGGTAGTCGTAGCCGCGACGAATATTGGCGAGGTCGAAGTCAAATTCATTCTTGACAAAACCGGCACCGGGGATGGCCTCAAAGCGGCGATAAAAATCCCGGACGTAGTTGGGGGCCCCGAGCTGGGTTTCGAGGATTTCAAAGTGCAGGAAGAAACGGTCGTCGATTCCGGCCCGCAGCCGGACGCCCCGCCTGTTTACCAGGTAATCTTGCTCGTCGTCGCCGAGTTTGCCGTACCGCAGCTCGAGGACCGGGTTGACGCGGAGATAGAATTCCTTCTGATTGTGCTGGTACAGAAACGCGGGCGTCTCGTATAGGGTGTTGAAGATTGGCCGCTGCGACTTCCGATACAGCGGAGACTCTTCACTGGCCGTGGCGAAGTCGTCCCCGATCCAGAAGGGCGCCCGGTCGGCGTCGTCGGTTTCCTCGAAGGTGGGGAGGCTGAGCCACTCGTTGTTGCTGTCGAAAAACTGCTGAAGGCGGTAGCGGTCCACCGTGGACAGGTCCGCGTCGTAAATGGACGCGTAGGTCTTGGCCAGCCGCACCAGGTCACCCCGGCTAGCCGGCCGCTGGCTCAGGTCCGAGGCCGGTGCCGTAAAGCCCGCGTAGCCATATCGAAGGTAGAGGCGCCGCAGGAGCTCATACCCCTCCTCGTTGACGGGTAAGGGGGCTCCCTGGCCGGACAGCAGGTGAAGGGTGGTGCAGCAAAAAAGAAGCAAGGCAAAACGGAGCACGGGCAGAAGTTACGGCTGCGGGGATGAAGATCCGGGCCACCGGGGAGACCGCAACGCCGCCGAAAGATAGGCTATGCGTGCAAGGTTTTCTGACGGGCGGAAAGCAGCGCTTCGGATTCTTCCCGTTCGGGATCGGGTACGCAGCAATCGACCGGGCATACCGCCGCGCACTGCGGCTCCTCGTGGAAGCCTACGCACTCGGTACACTTGTCGGGCACGATGTAGTAGAACTCGTCGCTGACCGGTTCCTGGTCTTCATCGGGGGCCACGGTTTTGCCGGTCTCGATGGTGTACGGCGCACTGATGGTGGTACCGTCGGAGATGGTCCACTCCACCCCGCCCTCGTAAATGGCGTTGTTGGGGCATTCTGGCTCGCAGGCTCCGCAGTTGATGCAGTCGTCGGTAATCATAATGGCCATGGGGAGGTAGGTTTTGGAGGGGGCAAAAGTACGGTTACTTTACTCCCCGTCAGAAATTAGAACAGGCAAAAGGAGGGAAATGGCCCGGTTAAGCCCGATACCCGTTAAACAAACGAGCGCCAAATTTGCATTAAAGGCAAAAAAATATAACATTGATCGCCTGAGGGACGTATTATGCCTTTAGCATTGGTCCGAACTACTCCCTCAGATCGAACCTACCCTACACCTCCAGCCACCGGATAATCGAATGGAAAGATACAGTGACGAAGAACTCGAAGAGTTCAAAGTGATCATAAAGGAAAACTACCAGCAAGCCAAGAAGGAGTTGCAAATGCTCCGTGACCAGATCAGTGAGTTCTCGGAGAATATCTCGGAGGGCTTCGGTGCCGACTATACCCAAGACAGCAGCTCCGTCAGTCAGCTCGAGCTCCTCAACGAACAGGTCATTCGAAAGCGCGACCAGGTTCAGGACCTGCAGAATGCCATGCTCCGCATCAAGAACAAGGTGTACGGCGTCTGCAGCGTGACCAATAAGCTCATCGACCGCAAACGGCTGGAGGCCGTCCCCACTACCACCAAGAGCCTGGAAGGCATGAAGCTGCAGGCCAGTGGCGTCATGGACGTTACCGCCCAGGATCTGGCGCGGATGGCCAATGAGCGTAAGGAAGGCCCGAACAAGATCATCTCGAAGATTAAAAAGCCGCCACCGCCCAAGGCCAAGCCGGTCAAGAAGAAGCGCAGCCGCCGACGGAAGTCCGAAGAGGACGAGGAAGACGACCTGATTTGATCGCAATGGCCCTCCTTCTATCCGTCCGCGGCATGACCCCCGTCGTGGGTGACGACTGTTACCTGGCAGACAACGCTACCCTGGTCGGCGATGTGGTCATGGGGCGGCAGTGCAGCGTCTGGTTTACCGCCGTCATTCGGGGAGACGTCAACCTGATCACCATCGGTGACCGGGTCAACATCCAGGACGGTGCCTGCATCCATTGTACCTATCAGCGAGCCGCCACTACCATCGGCAATGACGTGAGCATCGGCCACCGGGCGATCGTGCACGGGTGTACCATCCACGACAGCGTACTCATCGGAATGGGGGCGATCGTCATGGACGATGCGGTCGTCGAGAGCAACGTGATCATCGGCGCGGGGGCGGTCGTGCCGGCGGGCATGCGGTGTACGGCCAACTCCGTCTATGCCGGCATCCCCGCCAAGAAGATCAAGGACCTGGGGCCCGAACAGCGCAGCGATACCATTGAGCGTATTGCCGCGGCTTACCTTACCTACTCCAGTTGGTTTAAGTAGCCTTAATAAAATGCATCACGCGATCTCCACCGCGGCTACCAGCACATACCCGGCGTACTCCCGGTACTCCAGGTGAAAGGCCAGGGAGCGGTCGTCCAGCAGGATCCTTCCCCGGGTGGTGCCCCGCCCGACGGTATAATCCGCTAAATCGACCAGGAGTTGCTGCCGGAAATCCAGCTGCCGCCGGCCATAGGCCTTGTACATCGCCTCCTTGGCCGCCCAGATCAGGTGCAGCTGGGTTAGGGCATAGGGCTCCTGCAACTGGGCGGCCTCTTCCAGGCCGACGAAGCGATGGGCCATACCGCGAATGCGCGGTACCATGCGTTGTACGTCAATCCCGCACGGTCGCGGGTGGGCGATGGCGGCGGAGAAGCCTACGGTATGGCTGATGGAAACAAAAAACAGGGAGTCTTCGAGGTGGGGCTTTCCATCGTCGTCCTTGACGAGCTCCGCGCGCTCGGCCCTGCCGCTCATGGCGTGGAGGAGGAGGCGGGCAGCCAGGAATTCGCGTCGGCGTTCTTTGCCCTTTATGCGGTTGATCTGGAGGTGTTCGCGGGGGAATAGGTGAACGCGTTCCCGCAGGAAAACTTCATTTTCAGTAATGCGCCAGATTCCCCATTCGCCCGCAGCAAGGATGGGATCGTGAAATAAGATGGGCAAGACAGTGGTATTCTACAGACGCACCGCGTTGATCCGGGTGTCGATGTAATAATACACGCAAACTCCCACTAGTCCTAACAAAATAAGCGAAGCCAGGACTTGAAAAGTGAAGGCAAAGAAGGGAAGTGAGAATCCGATAATCCAGCACAGTAAAATCAGAAAAATGTATTTCATGAGGAAGGGTGGCGCTCGGCGCCAAGGGCTAATTACATTACCAAAACCCTGAGCCCTAACAACTTGTTCGCGTAATCTATGCTCACCCGCACCCATACCCGCTCCGGTCACCGCGCCGCCATTTATGACCTGCAGCCCGCGGAGAATGGATTCTACTCCGCTGCTGCCGATGGATTTTTGGTGCACTGGCACCGGGAAGACGTAGATTTCGGCCGCGTCGTAGCCACCGTGGAAGGGGGGAAGTTCCTGGCCCTGGCTACCATCCCCGGCGGCCTGGTCGCGGGCACCCTGGACGGGGGGGTACACTGGTTGTATCCCGAAGCACCGGACCGAAACTGCCACGTCGCTCACCATAAGCTGGGCACCTTTACCCTGCGCACGGTAGGCGACGAGGTCTACAGTGGGGGCGGCGACGGGGTGCTCACGCGCTGGTCCGTGCCCGCTGCCCGTACGCTGGAAAGCCTGCCGCTTTCTTCCAATTCCCTGCGCCAGATTGCCTACGACCCGATGTACGACCGCCTGGCCGTGGGCTCGAGTGAAGGGGCCATCTTTCTGCTCGACCGGACCGGCTTTTCCCTGCTTGCCCGCGCACCCGCGCACCCGCCCTCCGTGTTTGCGCTGGCCTTCTCTCCCGATGGGGAGTACCTGTTTTCCGGGGGGCGGGACGCTGCGCTGAACCGCTGGAGTACCCGAAGCGGCCTCCACCTCGAGCAGCACGTCACCGCCCACCTCCTGACCGTCAACGCCATTGCCGTACACCCAAAGGGGGAAATCCTGGCCACGGCCAGCCGCGATAAAACGGTAAAGTTCTGGCGCAGCAGCGACCTGCAATTGCTCAAGGTGATCGAAGTCGTACGCGATAAGGGCCACGTCAATTCCGTTAACACCCTCTGCTGGATGGACGAGGATACGCTGATCTCGGCCGGCGACGATCGGCGGATTCTGGAGTGGCGGCTTTTATCGGGGTGGGGAGCTGATAGCATTTAGCCTATAGCGTATAGGGCATGCAGTTGCTAATGCCCTATACGCTACAAGCTATACGCTACAAGCTATACGCTACAAGCTAAAAACTCCCTCCTAAACGTACTCCTCAATCGGCGGACAGGTACAGACAAAATTCCGGTCTCCGTACCCATCATCTACCCGGGCCACACTGGGCCAGAACTTGAAGCCGTGATGCAGGTAGGGCAGGGGATAGGCCGCCTGGCTGCGGGAGTAGGCGTGGGTCCATTCGTCGGCGGTGACTTCCGTGATGGTATGGGGAGCGTTATGGAGAACGTTGTCTTCGGCGTCGGCATCGCCGCGGGCGATGGCGTCGGCTTCCTCCCGGATGGCCAGCAGGGCGTCGCAGAAGCGGTCAAGCTCGTCTTTACTCTCGCTTTCGGTGGGCTCGATCATCACCGTACCGGCTACGGGCCAGCTGAGGGTGGGGGCGTGGAAGCCGTAGTCGATCAGGCGCTTCGCGAGGTCGCCGGCGCTCATGACCGACTTGAAGGGACGCAGGTCGAGGATCAGCTCGTGGGCCGCGCGGCCGTTCTCGCCGGTGAAGAGCACGTCGTACTTATCTTCCACCCGGACTTTGATGTAATTGGCGTTCAGGATGGCGAATTCACTGGCGGCCTTAAGTCCTTGGGCACCCAGCAGCTTGATGTAGGCATAGCTAATCAGCAGGATACTCGCGCTTCCCCAGGGGGCGGAGGCGACGGCGGAGGTGGATTTTTGTCCACCGGTCTGCTGCAGCGGGTGGCCCGGCAGGAAGGGGCCCAGCTTTTCGTTACAGCAGATGGGGCCCATGCCGGGACCGCCGCCGCCGTGGGGAATGGCAAAGGTTTTGTGCAGGTTGAGGTGGCAGACATCCGCGCCGATGCGACCGGGACTGGTCAGTCCGACCTGGGCATTCATGTTGGCGCCATCCATGTAGACCAGTCCGCCGTGGGTATGCACCAGCTCGCACATATCCACTACTCCCGTCTCAAACACGCCGTAGGTGCTCGGGTAGGTGATCATGAGGGCGGCCAGCGTATCGCTGTGCTGCTCGGCCTTGGCGCGGAGGTCGTCCATGTCTACGTTGCCAACCGCATCGCTCTTCACCACGACCACCTTCATACCGGCCATGACGGCGCTGGCGGGATTGGTACCGTGGGCCGACTCGGGGATCAGGGCGACGTCGCGGTGTCCTTCACCCCGATTAAGGTGGTAGGCCCGGATCACCAGGAGGCCCGCGTATTCCCCACTCGCTCCGCTGTTGGGCTGGAGGCTGCAGGCCGTAAAACCGGTAATCTCCGCCAAGTCATGTTCCAGTTCCCGGAACAGCTCCTTATAGCCCTGCGCCTGCTCGATGGGTACGAAGGGGTGGATGTCGGCAAACTCCGGCCAGCTGACGGGGATCAGCTCCGTAGCCGCATTCAGCTTCATGGTGCAGGAGCCGAGGGGGATCATGCTGTGCATCAGGCTCAGGTCCTTGTTCTCCAGCCGCTTGAGGTAGCGCATCATTTCCGTCTCCGTGCGGTAGCTGGTGAAGTTCGGGTGGGTCAAAAAGTCCGTCGTGCGGCGGAGCGCGGGGGCAATGCGGGAATCGATGCCGGTGATTCCTCCGTCCTCGGTCAGTTCGGCCCCCTCATAGTGGAGCCTAGTCTGGAAGATGCGGCAGATGGCCTGCAGGTCGGTCGTGGCGACGGTCTCGTCGAAGCTGACGCGGATGCCCCCCGTGGTGGGGTAGAAGAAGTTGTAGCCCTCGGTCTCCGACCGCTGGCGGATACCGGCGACCTTCTCGGGAGAGGCTTCGATGTGGATGGTATCAAAGAACTGGTCGCTGGACAGGGTATACCCGCCGGCCTTCAGGGTGTCGGCCAGCAACACGGTAAAGTGGTGCGTACGTTTGGCGATAGCGGTGAGGCCTTCGGCGCCGTGGTAACACGCGTACATAGCCGCCATATTGGCCAGCAGGGCCTGGGCCGTACAGATGTTGGAGGTGGCTTTTTCGCGGCGGATGTGCTGCTCGCGCGTCTGCAGGGCCATGCGGAGGGCGAAGTTGCCGTGGCGGTCCTGGCTGACGCCGATGATGCGACCGGGAATCAGGCGCTTGAAGGTATCCTGTACGGCGAAGTAGGCCGCGTGCGGACCGCCGAAACCCATGGGTACGCCGAAGCGCTGACTGTTGCCGATCACGGCATCGGCTCCCCATTCGCCCGGGGGGACCAGGAGCGTAAGGGCAAGCAGGTCCGCGGCCACCGTGACGGTGATATTGGCGGTACGCGCGCGCTGTGCGAGATCGCGGTAGTCCTCGATACGTCCGTCGGCGCCCGGGTACTGAAGCAGGATCCCGAACACGCGGTCTTCGTCGAGTTCGAAATCGGTGGCCGATTGTACGCGCACCTCAATATCGAGGGGCTCGGCACGGGTTTGCAGGACGGCCAGGGTCTGGGGCAGCACCTGATCGGAGACGAGGAAGACGTTGGCCGGGTCGGACTTCGCCCGCTTGTTCTTGTGGCCGTAAAACATGGTCATGGCCTCGGCGGCCGCGGTGCCTTCGTCCAGCAGGCTGGCGTTGGCCACGGGCATGCCGGTGAGGTCGCTGACCAGCGTCTGGAAATTCAGCAGGGATTCCAGGCGGCCCTGGGCGATCTCCGCCTGATAGGGCGTGTACTGGGTGTACCAGCCCGGGTTGCAGAAGAGGTTGCGCAGGATCACGCTCGGCGTGATGGTGCCGAAGTAGCCCATGCCCATGAAGCTGCGGAAGACCTTGTTGCGGCCCGCGATGCCCTTCAGGTGCTGTAGATAGTAGTATTCGCTGACGGCGGAATCGACCTTCAGCGGCTCCCGGTTGCGGATGTTTTCGGGGACGGTCTGGTCGATGAGCTCATCCAGGGAAGCTACGCCGATCGTTTCGAGCATCGCCCTGGTTTCCTCGGAGGAGGGCCCGATGTGGCGGTGACGAAATTGATCGAAGCGGGGGGTCAGGGCTTGCATACGCGGGGGCTTAATTTGGGGCTGGCAAAGGTAAGGAGCGGACGGGGCTTTTAGTTGCGAACGCCACCGGGTAACGAGCCGCTAAATCGTGCACCGACGACTGCCGTTTACCGGACCGGCCGCTCTACCTAAACTAGTTCTACCTATGGCGGCCCTCAGCGCATAGCGCTTAGTCTTGCTTCGGCTTCCGCCGGCCGAATGCCTTGGATCCGCCGTCTTTCTGAGGCTGGTCGCCGGAAGGAGCGCGGCTTTCGCTTTTCCGCTCGCCACTACTGCGTCCCCGGCCCGTGCCCCGACCGCCGCCGCTGCTGCGGCCGCCACCGCCGCCGCCGCCGCCGCCACGCCGCTCGCCCCGGCCACCGTCGTCGCTGCCGTGTTTGGCGTCGGCGAGTTCGTCGGGCAGGGGAATACGGCGTACTTCCTTTTCCACCAGTTCCTCGATACGCTTGAAGCGCTGGCGATCCTCCTTGCTGATGAGGGTGATGGCTTCGCCCTCCGCAGAGGCGCGGGCCGTGCGGCCGATGCGGTGAACGTAGTCTTCCGCGTCGCCGGGCACGTCAAAATTGATGACGAGGTCGATGCCGTCGATGTCGATGCCGCGGCTGAGTACGTCGGTGGCGATGACGATCGGAATCTTGCCCGAGCGGAAGTCGCCGAGCCGGTCTTCCCGTTCCTGCTGTTCCAGATCGGAGGAAACGCTCTCCGCCTGGTACCCCTTGCGCTGGAGGCGGCGGGTGAGGTCGCGGACCGTCTTCTTCCGGCCACAGAAGATCAGGATGCGTTCGAGGTCCTTTTTGTCCTTGAGGATGTGCTCGATGAGGCTGATCTTGGCCCAGTCGGCCACGTCAAAGGCCTTTTGGTCGATCTTCTCGGCGGGCTTGGAGATCGCGATGCTGATCTCCACGGGATTCTTCAGGATCTCGCGGGAGAACTTGCGGATTTTATTGGGCATGGTGGCCGAATAGAAGAGGATCTGCAACTTCTCTTTGGGCAGCAGGTCAATGATCTTCAGCATATCGTTGACGAAGCCCATGTCGAGCATCCGATCGGCTTCATCCAGGACGAGGTGGCGGACGCCACTCAGGTCGGCGTAGCCCAGGTCCAGGTGGGCAATAAGGCGTCCGGGAGTAGCTACCACGAGGGGGGCACCGGTCTTCAGGGCGTTCTTTTCCCGCTCCATGCTGTGACCGTCGCGGCCGCCGTAAATAGCGATCGAGGAGGCGGGGGTGTAGAAGCTGAAGCCCTCGAGTTGCCGGTCGACCTGCATGGCCAATTCGCGGGTTGGTTCCAGGATGATGGTGTTCACTTTGGAAACCGGCTCACGGGTCAGTTTGTCCAGAATGGGCAGGAGAAAGGCCGCCGTTTTCCCGGTGCCGGTCTGGGCTACGGCCAGTACATCGCGGCCTTCCAGGGTGGGGGGGATGGCCTGGGCCTGAATGGGGGTGCACTTGTCGAAGCCCATGTCATCCAGGGCGTCAAGTAATTCGTCGACGAGGCCGAGCTCGTCAAAGTAAACCACTTCTACTTCTTCGGGAGCGGTGGGGTCGGGGATATTGTCCATTGGGGCTTGTCTTCGCGCAAGCCAATTTTCTCCGGCCCACGCACTTATGAAGCGGCGAAGATACGGCTTTATTTACCGTTGGCCAGGCTACGCTTCCGGCACCCGCCAGTCGTAATAGATTCGGCTTCCGGAGGGGACGCTTTTGACGATCCACGTATTTCCGCCGATAATGGATCCGGCCCCGATCGTGGTATCCCCGCCCAGGATGGTGGCCCCGGCGTAGATGACGACTCGGTCCCCGATCGTAGGGTGGCGCTTGGTGCGGGCCATTTCCTTCTTGACGCTGAGCGCGCCGAGGGTTACCCCCTGGTACATTTTGACGTCGTTTCCAATCTCCACGGTTTCCCCGATCACTACCCCGGTACCGTGATCGATACAAAAGCGGTGACCGATACGGGCCCCGGGGTGAATCTCTATGCCGGTGTTGCCGTGGGCAATTTCGCTGAGCATACGGGCCAGGAGGGCTACTTCGAGGTCATGCAGGGCGTGCGCGATCCGGTAAACCGCCAGGGCGTAAAAACCCGGATACGTAGTAATAACCTCCACCCGGCTCACCGCGGCCGGATCTCCGGCCAGGATGGCCTCGGCATCCTCCAGTAACAGGCCGTGAATAGTGGGCAGCTCCTGCTCAAAGCGCTCCCGAATAGTATCCACCGGCTGAGTAAGCACATCGCTCAGGGCGTCCAGAATGGTATACAATTTGAGGTCATTGGTCCGGTAGTGATCGCGGAAGGCCTCCTCGGTGACAAACCGGAGGGTACTCAGCTCCGGAAACAGAAATTGCAGGAGGCCGTCCAGCCATTCCTCGATCAGCCGCGGGGAGGGCAATTTGTGCACGTTGTGGTGCTCGCGGAAGAGGCGGAGCATGAATTCATCATCCATGCGGTAAAGGTAAGTCTCCGCCTGGCGCAAAAAAAGGGCCGGCGCAATGCCGACCCTCTGATAAGATCACTATGTTCAGGAGGCGTTAAATGCCCCCGTTCGATAGTGGAATGCTGGTTGCTGGAAAAGTCTGGAAAGACCAACTAAGGATTAAAATAGCTTCTAATACTCCAATAACCTATGTAAAAACATGTGGTTGCAGTGTCTCGTCTCAAATAAATTATGTTGCTCAAGGTGCTAAAAAGGAATATTACCTAATGCTTGAAAAGTAAACTATAAAAACGCGTTACTCTCTCAGTAAAAAATGGTTGTTCAAGTGCTCGCCGATTGTCTCTCAAAACTATCGTCTCTCAGTATTAACGGGTGTCTAAAAGCGCCCAATCGGGCTAAACTCAAAGTCTATCTGGTTTTTTGGTTACCGTCACCGAAGCGACGGGCGGTGGACTGAGGGTCAGATGCGATTGCCGATCATGCCCTTCATTTTCTGACGCGCCAGGAAGATGCGGCTCTTAACGGTTCCAATGGGGATGTTCAGGTGTGCCGCAATCTCTTTGTACTCGTATCCCCGGTAGAACATGAGGAAGGGCACGCTGTAAATTTCTCCGATCGTGCTCATCATCCGGTTCAACTCCTTGAGACGCATGTCGTGCTCGCCCTGGTTGGGGATGGCGCTGGTGTTCTCCAGGGCAAAAGTGAAGGATTCGATCGGCTGATTCACGTGCTTACGGCTCTTCTCTTTACGGTACCGGTTGATGTAGGTGTTGCGCATAATGGTCGATACCCAGCTTTTAAAGTTGGTACCCATGGTAAATTTATCGCGGTGCCGGTAAGCACGCATACTGGTTTCTTGCATGAGGTCCTGAGCATCTTGGTGATTACGCGTCAGGCGGAGGGCAAAAGAGAAGAGCAAGTTTTCAAGCTTGTTGATCTCCTGGGTGAATTCTTGGTTAGTCATGGCGTGTTCTATACTGTTATTCAAAAAGGTGCGGCGCTTGTCACGCTGCTTGCCGACAATATATCAAACAGTGTGCCAAAATCGTAACGTATTGATAACTAGATTGTTAAAATTTTAACTAGGGCTTGGGCAGGTATTAAATCCCGCATGATGATTAAATACAGTCACAGCGTGGGCCGGAAGACGAGGGTCCGGCGGTTCCTGTTGACCCGAGCCAATAAAAAAACCCGGGACCAACGGGTCCCGGGTTTGCTGATTACGTGGCCGCGCAGGAGCTACTGCATCCGTACCCCGTCTGCCAGAAACCGAAGTTCGCGCTTTGATTCCAGGATGGCGGCGATCTCTTCCGGGCTGTCCCCTCCATCCTCTGCGAGGTGACGAAGTTCCTCTACCGGCGTGATTTGGTAATAGGCTACTCCGTGTACGGTGACTTCCCGCCCGGAAATATCCTTGGGAACGAAGAAGCCGTAATCGGCAAACTGGACCATCATCTCCTGACCGTTACCGGCCTCCAGGGTCATCCAGCAGCCCTTTGCCTGGCACACTTCGTTAACGGTCCCGCTTAGCGTCACACGAACCGAGTCTGTCAGGGCTTCCTCGGAGTAATCGGAGGTCAGGGAGGCCGCCGGCGTCACGTTTTCCGCTTCAAATTCGGTGCCGAAGGTTTCGGTGGCCACCGGAGCCGTGCGGGGTGTACAGCCCAGCAGTACGCCAACGAATAGGAGGAGGGGTAGGAGACGGTGCATAAGGGGTAGAATTATTGGTAAGCGATCAGGTCGGTGATGTAGCTGCCGCCGTAGCCGGCCTCCTTCAGAGTTTCCTGGAGCGCTACCGCGTCTTCCCGGTTCGTGAAGCTTTCCCGGCTTTCCACTACCCATACCTGCTCACACGGACGGAAGCGGGCTACGAGGGTAGGATGAAAGGGGTATTCCGAAGGGTCGGTGTACCGCAGGATGGCCACCTGTACCTTATACTCTTTGGTTGGCGTCGTCGAAAATTTGGGTAAGGAAGGGGCGGAATCGTCACCCGGGGAACCGTAAGTGGCGGGAGCTTCTTCGCAATAGGACGGTTTCGGAGCGGTGTCCTGGGCAACCAGCGGGGAGGCCGCAAAGGCCAGGAAGAGGAGAGGAAGTAGACGCATAGCTTATTTGGTAGGTGAAAAGCAGCAAATGGGTGTCGTAGACGAAGGACGTTGTTTCCGCTTAGTGTGGAGAATATAAAGCCCGGGTAAGCCCTAAAGGTTCGCCTTACCGCAGGCGGATGATTACTTCCACCCGACGATTCTGCTGTCTGTCAGCGGTTCCGCTAACCTCGCCGCGGCCTTCCAGGGTAATTTGTTGGGCATCGACACCCAGGCTGCGGAGGTAGCGGCTAACGGTTTCGGCGCGTTCCCGGCTGAGGCGTAGATTAAAGTCGCTGCCCCCGATCTCGTCGGTGTATCCCAGTACCGTGACCCCCGCAATGCGCTGCACGCCGGTCGCAGCGATGAATTTCCGCAACGACTCTTGCTGGCGGCCGGACAGCGTCGCTTGCTCAAATTCGAACAAGACGCGGGCCTTCTGAACCTGCTCCCGCTTCGGGACCGCCGGAGGTGGATCGGTCACCGGGGTATCCGCCGCCACTGGGGGCTTGGGGGAAGCGAGGCGCAGGTCGATCCGGTAGGTACTCCGGTTGTCCCACCGCGGAATGTCGAAGCTGCGGTGATAGGGTAGGTAGGCCGCGTTATCCACGGTCAGCGGCAGCGGGGCTTCGGGCGGGGCACAGATAAAGAAGCGGCCCGCGGAATTGGTGCGAAACACGTTCCCTCCCGTAACCGGCACTTCCTGGTTGGTGATAGGCTCGCCCGTCAGGCTGTCGGTCACGAAGCCCGATACGTAGGTCACGTCCTTCCCGGTTAGTTTTTCGCTGAGTGAAAATCCGTAAATGTCCAGTCTGCCCGATCCGCCGGGGCGGTCGCTGGCAAAGAAGCCCTGCTTGCCATCGGCCGAAAGGTGGAAGCCCAATTCCCGGTTGGGGCTGTTGATGGGCGGGCCGATATTTACGGCTTTGCTCCACTGCAGGCGCCCCGCATCCCAGCGGCTGAAGAAGATGTCCTGATCCCCCAGACCCTGGTGACCCGTACTGGAAAAGTAAAGCGTTTCGCCATCGTTGCTCAGGAAGGGGGCTTCTTCATCCTCCGGGGTGTTCACCCCATCGCCGAGGTTAGTGGGCTCCGACCAGCTGCCGTCGTTCCGGCGCGCACAGCGGTAGAGGTCGCTGCCACCGATGCCCCCTGGCCGGGTGCTGGCGAAAAAGAGCTGGCGGCCGTCGCAGCTGATGGCCGCCTGGCTGTCCCAGGTCGCCGAATTGAGGTAGGCGGGCAGGCGCTCGACCTCTTCGATTTTTTCATCGACCAGGATCCCCGCGTGAATGTCGCAGCCGCCGGCTTCCGCGTTTTCGTAGCACAGGGTGAAGAAGATGGTTTCCCCGTCGCGCACCAGGGTGCACATACCTTCGGGTTGCCGGGTATTGAAGCTGCCAAACTGTGAAATGCGGTATTCACTCTCCGGGCTTCGCCGGCTTCCCTCGATCAGGTCTTCGTCTCCGTCATCTCCCTGACGGGTAAAGAGCAGTCCGCTCAGGTCATTGGTGAAGAAGGGAAAGTAGTCGTTCTGCGGGGAGTTGATCGGGCTTCCCAGGTTGTAGAGCCCCGTGGCATTCACGTAGTTCGTGCTATCGGCCGAGATCCGGGCGGAAAGGATCCGTGGCTGCAGTTTGTGGTTGACGACTTCCTGCTCTGCGGCGTACTCCTGTTCTCCCATGAGCCCGTAGGTACCGGTATCCTCCGTTTGCAGGTCGCGAAATTTAAGGAAGTACTGCAGCGCCAGCTGGGGTTGTCCGCTGCGCAGGTAGATATCCCCGGTGTGATAGTAAAGGAGACGGGAAAAGCGGGCGTCGCGGCGCAGCACGGCCAGGTAGGCATCGAGTGCTCCCCCGTAGTCGTCTTGCAGGTCATACGCTATGCCCAGCATTCGGAGTCCGGGGGTGAAGGTGGAGTCCAGTTGTACGGCCCTGCGCAAGGATTTGGCGGCGCGGCCGGCCTTTCCATCCAGGATATATTGTACACCGTCGTCGAAGGCCACGATGGCGCGTTCCCGTGCGGAGCTGGCCTGGGCAAAAGTTGCTCGTGCAACGAACATGAGCACCAGAAGTGCTATTAGGTGGTTGGTCCGCATACCCCGAATTCGCTAGGGACCGTTTACAAAAGCTTGGGCTCCGCCCGAAGACGGAGCCACAAGTACAATGAGTGCATTAGTAAACTATCAACGCTAATGTATAGTTTTTTTTACATTCTCACCCCGTTCATCCCCCGCGGATGAATGGGGTGATTCGTTAAGAGCACCGGCAACCGGGCCTGAATCGGCCTTCTGCTCAATGCTGGGAAAGGGAGCACGCACCCTTCAGCCTTCCGGGAGCGGAAGCGGTAAAATCAGGCATACCCGTGTTCCGTACCTAATTTAGCCGCATGAAAAGTTTTCTGCTGTTGCCCCTCAGTCTGTTATTCGCAGCCTGCAATTCCCTTGCCGACGCTCCCCCTAATCCATCCGGCACCCCGGAGCGGGGGAACGCCGTCTTCGCCGGAAGCCTCAGCGAATACTGGTACCAGGGCACGGCGGAGGTCACGACCTACGACCTGGAACAGGCCCGCTACGGCGAGCTGCGGCAGGGAGAAGCCATCCTGATCCAGGTGTCCGAAGAGTTCCTGACCGATCAGCAGGTCAAGAACGATGCCTACGAAAACCCCAACAGCACCGGCGTACTGAAGACCAACCTCTTCCGCCGCTTCACCACCGGGATCTATGATTATTCGCTGATGACCTCGGTCTTCACGCCGGCAAAATCCGACGACCAACCGCGTACCCTCAAGGTCACCACGAGCTCCCAGGATTGGTGCGGCCAGAGCTTCACCCAGCTCAACTACCGCGGCGGCAATGCCTGGGACATGCAGCTCCGCAGTTATTTCGAGCGGGAAGGCGACCACGACGAGGCGCTGGCGGCGGATTTTCTCGAGGACGAGGTCTTCAACCGCATTCGCCTGGGCGGCACCTTGCCGACGGGCAACTTCAGCGTGATCCCGAATACCGGCTACCTCCTGATGACTCACCAGCCGTATCGCGGCACGCCGGCCGTCGTTTCCCTGCACGCGGCAGGCGACAGCCTGCAGCGGTATACCGTCGAATACACGGCGCTGAATCGTCGTCTGGAAGTGACTTTCGATACTGCTTCTCCCCACGTCATCCGCCGGTGGACGGAGACCTACCCCAGCCGTGATACCCTGCTCACCACCACGGCTACCCTCCGGTCGCAACGCATGACACCCTACTGGCAGCTCAACGCTAATAAGGATGCTCCTCTCCGCGCCGAACTGGGCCTGCAGTAGCACAAACCCCTTTCCCCGCGGTTGTCCACCGTACAATATCCCAGTTTAATGTATCGTATCCGTTCGCTGTTTTTCTGTTTACTCTTCCTGCTAATTTCCACCTTCCTGCCGGCGCAGGGGCTTTCTATTCATCCCTATGAACCTGGCAACGGAGTCAATGCCGCTCTCCTCGGTCTGGGCGGCGCGCTGACCACCACCTCCGTGCTGCTCGACCGGCGGGTCAGTCCCTTGACGGAGGAGGACATCTCCGTCCTGGAGATCAATAAAATCCCGGGCATCGACCGCTTCTCCCTCCGCCATATTTCACTGGGGGCGGACGAGGTGACCGATAAGCTGCTACTGGCCAGTTTCGCCAGTCCGTTTTTTCTTTTGCTCGACCGGCCCGGCCGCGACAACTTCGACGCGATGGCCCTCCTGGTCTTCGAGGGGGCCATGATCAACGCGGGCCTGATCAACCTGACAAAAGTGCTGGTTCGCCGGCCCCGGCCCTACACCTACAACGTCGATGCGCCGCTGGATACCAAGCTCCAAAAATCGAGCCGCTACTCCTTTTTCAGCGGACACAGTGCCACTACGGCCTACTTCAGCATCACCACCGCGAAGCTTTACAACGACCTGTACCCCAACAGCAAGGCCACGCCCTACGTTTGGCTGGGCGCAGCCCTGCTGCCGGCCGCGGTGAGCTACGGCCGCATGCGGGCGGGGCGCCATTTTTTCACCGACGTTCTCGTAGGTACCGCCGTCGGCACGATAATTGCAATCGTAGTACCGACCCTCCACCGCAACCCGGACGGAAATTAGTACAGCCATGGCCCAATTTATCGACTATTACCAGACGCTCGGCGTAGACAAATCCGCCGACGAAAAGCAAATCAAGAAGGCCTTTCGTAAGCTTGCCCGGAAGTACCATCCGGACGTGGCCCCCGACGACCCCGCGGCCGAACAGAAGTTTAAGGAGGCCAACGAGGCCTACGCCGTGCTTTCCGACGCCGAAAAGCGGAAGAAGTACGATCAGTACGGAAAGGACTGGGAACATGCCGATGCCTTCGAGCAGGCCCGGCAACAGCGCGGTAGCGGGAATCCCTTCGGCGGCGGACAGTATACCTATTCCGGCGGCGGTGGCGGGGCGGAAGGGGCCGATTTTTCCGATTTTTTCAGCACCATGTTTGGCGGTGGGGCCAGCTTTGGCGGGGGCGCGGGTGCGGGGTATGGCGGGCAAAGCCGGGCCTTCCGGGGTCGCGACATCGAAGCCTCGCTCGCCGTCAATATGCAGGATATCCTTGAGGACAATAAGCAGCTGATTACCGTCGGTGGTAAGCAGCTCCGCATCACCATTCCCGCCGGAGTCGAGGACGGGCAGACGCTCCGCCTCCGCGGACAGGGCAGTCCCGGTGCCGGCGGCGGACCGGCCGGCGACCTCTACATCACCTTTCAGGTCACCACCCCCGGCGAATACCGCCGGGAAGGAGCCGACTTGTACAAAACGGAAGCGGTGGATCTCTATACCATGTTGCTCGGCGGAAAGCTGATGGTACAGACGCCGACCGGAGCCGTAAATCTGCCCGTCGCGGAGAACACGCCCAACGCAAAACGGGTACGACTAAAGGGAAAGGGATTACCCAAGTACAAAAAAGGCGGCAACGGTGACCTTTACCTGGACCTCCACGTCCGGCTTCCAGAAACCCTGAGTCCCGCCGAAAAAGAAGCTTTCACGAAACTAGCCGGCCGGTAGGCGGCGGAAACAGTAAGCACCATGTCCGGAGTAGCCTACATCACCATTCAGCAATTTTGCAGCTTCCACCGCTGCGATACCGTCGTGATCGAGGAATTTATCGACCACGGCATCTTCGACGTGCAGCCCGACCAGGAAATCATCCTGATCCCCGAGACCCTGGTGCCCCGCATCGAACGGGCCCTGCGCCTCCGCAATGAGTTGGGTGTAAACGCCGCCGGGATCGATATCATCCTGCGTCTGCTCGATCGCATGGATGCCCGCCGCCACCGGAGGGTAGAGGACTGGAACGACTACGAATAGTAGGAAATCCCTTGCATTTGGTGGTCCGCCCCGTGGTCAGAAAAATCCCACCCGCCACGGCTTGTATCGCGTAGGAATTAGGGAAAGGTGCGGCCCGTTCAGCTCCGGTCGCAGGAAGAGTAATCCGAAATGATAGGTGTCTACCGATGCGGTTACGCGCGGGCGTTGCTGGAGTTCCGTCCAGGCTTTCTCCATTCCTTCGGACCAGTGAATGTCGGCCACCACGATCACGCTGTCGTCGTTGCACGCCGCGAGCAGTCGGTCCACGTACTCCAGGGTGGGCTGGTAGCGATGGTCGCCGTCGAGAAAGAAAAGCAGGCGGCCGGTACCCGCCTTGGGGTGGTGGCCCAACCACTCCGCAAAGGAGTCCACCGCCGGCCGCAGGGCGGACGAAGTGCCGGCTCTCCGGAAGCTTTCTAAGGCCAGTTCCGCGACCTGGGCGTTGCCCTCCACCGTAAACAGCGGGGTACGGGTATCCGCGCCGTGGAGGTAAAGGGTCGAAATGCCGGCATTGGTCCCGAATTCAATGATGCGCGTCGGCTTGATCCACAGCGCCAGCCGGAATAACAGCTCACCCGACCGTCGGGTGATGGCATTGCTGGCCACCAGGCTGCCGGCGGTGCGGTAGGGGCGGGCGGTCGTCCGGCTCGGTGCGCCCAGGGATTGGAGCGCTATGAGGTCCTTCCGCTCGCGCCAGTAGTCCCGAATATGGTCCACCAGATCGAAAAGGTGGTAGCGGCGGTTGTCGTGGTACACTTCGCTCACGAAGCGGCTGAAGAAGGGGGAATGAACGTCGTAGCGGGTCCGGGCACTCACGTACCAGCGCAGCGCGGAAAAAATGCGGAACCGCCAGTAGGAAAAGTGCGACACGGAGGGGGCAGCAAGCTGCGAAAAAATCGGGTGGGCGCCAAAGATAGCAAGCGGGGCCGCTCCGCAGCGGGGGAACTCCGCCCCCTCCGAATCCGTTACTCCAGCAAACCAACTATATATGTCTCGCGGCTTCGTCAAAGAATCAGATCAGGAAGAACTCCCCATCATCCCGCCCCGCTCGCCACTTCCGGCCGGTGAAGCAAACTACGTCACCCCCGCCGGGCTCCGTGCGCTGGAAGCGGAACGCGACGGCCTGGAAGCCGAAAAAAATGAACTGCCAACCGATAACGAAGACGAGCGCCGCCGCGCAGTTACCGTGATCGACGGTAAACTCGCCCTGTTGCAGCAACGCATCGTGTCGGCCCGGGTATTAGATCCTAAAGAACAGACTCAGGAAGAGGTACGCTTCGGCGCTCACGTCAAGATCAAGCAGCTAGGGGCGGGAGGACGCACCCAGGAATTTCAGATCGTAGGCGTCGATGAGGCCAACGTCAAGGCGAAAAAGATCAGTTTTACGGCCCCCATCGCCCGGGCAATTACCGGTCTGTACATCGGTGAAGTGGCTGATTTCCACCTGGGCAGCAAAGTGCGTAAGCTGAAGGTTCTGGAGATCACCTACCGGTAGCGCGTCGCCGCCTCACCGCGTGAGCTCCGTGAGGTTGGTCTGAAGCTTACGCAGCCGGCCCCGCCAGATCAGGTACTGGATACCCAGGGCTACGGCCGTCCACACCGCGATCGTGCCGACGATCCACAGGCGGGGGGCAGCCCACAAGTCGGGAACTTGGGCCAGGAGAAAGGCAAATACTATGACCAGGGTTAGGGTACGCAGGAACATGGAAAAAATGCTGTAGGACCTGAGCTTCCTGAGCTGCCGCTCCAGTGCTACCCGCAGGGGAGCGTCCCCGATCGGCGTTGCGGCGAGCCGGTAGCCTAGTAATCCGTGACCGATCAGGAGCAGCAGTGCGGCGATCAGGGCGATATTCAAACCGGTCGATCGCAGATTGCCATCCAGGGCGGTGTAGTAAAACGCAAGAAAGAGCGTCCAGCAAATGCATTCGAAGATCAACTGCCGGCGCAGCGAATGGAGAGCCGGGTGCGACCAGGTGAACCGTAGATTTTTGGTTGCCCAGGTGGAATCCCCGGGGGATTCCAGGCTTTTCCAGGCTTGTTTTTCTTCGTCGAAGTTCATGGTTTATTGATTGAGGATCCGTTTGAGTTTAGCCTTAATGCGGTGCAATTTGACGCCGACATGGTTGGGGGTAATGCCGAGTACGTCCCCGATTTCCTCGTGGCTGAGGTCTTCCAGAAAAAGGGCGGTAAGGGCGCGATCGGCCTCCGGCAGCTTGCGGATGGCGGCGAAGAGTCGATCCTCCGGGGAATCCTCCCCAGTCTGTGGGGTATCGCCCAGTTCCGGAAGTTTGTCCGGAAAAGTGATCGGGAGCGTCCGCTTGCGGAAGGTGGCCAGCGCGGTGTTGAGCGCAATGCGGTACACCCAGGTGCCGGTTTGGCTCTCCGCCCGGAAGGAAGAAAAGGATTTCCACAGTTGGTACGCGATTTCCTGTTCCAGATCCTGGCGGTTCGCGGCGGTACTGGCGTACAGACGGCTGACCTTGTGGAGGATGCCGGCATGGCGGTCGAGCAAATCGGTGAAGGAGGGATCGGTAGACATCACACCCGGTAAGTTGCGGGAAGGCGCGAAATCTTACAAGCAGGCCAAAGTTTTTTCCTTGACCGGTGGGATTCCCGCAGGCAGTGCACCTGCGGCCCCGCAGTATCTTTGGACTTCAACTCCCCCTCATGCGCTACTTGATTGCCCTCGTTTTTTTGAGTCTGTTGGCCTGTCAGTCCGACCCCTACGAGGAGCCGGTCGACGGTGCGGTGACCGAAAACTTCGATCAGTTGTTGGCGGACTACCAGGAACAACGCCTGCAACTCGATCCCCTCCAGGCGACCTTCCTGGGCGACAACCGCTACAACGACCGCCTGCCGAACAGCTTGTCGCAGGAATACAAAGCAGAAAGCCGCGCCTTTTACCAGGATATGCTGGTCCGCCTGCGGCGCAGCGACCGCAGCCAGCTCGACGCCACCCGACAGGTGAGCTATGACGTGCTCGAATGGGAGCTGAACATGGCCCTGCAGGGCGCCGACTTCCCCACCGAACTACTGCCGCTGGATCAATTCTCCAGTAGCCACCTGATGATCGGGCAGCTCGCCAGCGGACAGGGGGCACAGCCCTTCCAGACCGTGGAAGACTACGAGAACTGGCTTAAGCGGGTGGAGGACTTTGCCATCATGATGGACACGGCCAGGCTCAATATGCAGCGTGGCGCGCAAATGGGCTACGTACTGCCCCGTCCGCTCGCCGAGAAGCTGCTGCCCCAACTCGAGGGCCTGGCTGCCGAGCCGCTGGAGGATCACCTGTTCTACGGGCCCATAAAGACCATGGGCGACAGCATCCGCGACGAGGACCGGGGCCGGCTAAAAGCCGAGTATAAGACCATGGTCGGCCAGCGCATCATTCCCCTCTTCACGGATCTGGCCGCCTACGTGCGCAACGAGTACCTACCCCTGACCCGGAGCAGCAGCGGCATCGATTCCATCCCCAACGGAGCGGCCTACTACGACTACCTGATCAAGCTCTATACCACCACGGACATGAGTGCCGACGAAATCCACCAGCTCGGCCTCAGCGAAGTGGAGCGGCTGCGCGGGGAGATGGAGAAGGTGAAGGCGGAAGTCGGTTTCGACGGCGACCTGACGGCCTTCTTCGACTACGTGCGTACCCGCCCCGAGTTGATGCCTTTCACCGATCCGCAGGAGGTGATTGCCAACTTCGAATCCATTTACGACCGCATGAAGCCGCAGCTGCAGGTGCTCTTCAATAAGGTGCCGAAGACCCCCTTCGAGGTGCGACGGACCGAAGCTTTCCGGGAGGCCAGCGCCTCGGCGGAGTACAATCCCGGTAGCCTCGACGGTACCCGGCCCGGTATCTTCTACGTGCCCATCCCGGACGTGGAGGAGTACAACATCTTCAGCGACGAGGACCTCTTCCTGCACGAGGCCATCCCCGGACACCACTACCAGATCAGCCTGACCCAGGAAAACGAGGACCTGCCCGATTTCCGCCGCAACCTCTGGTACAGTGCCTACGGCGAGGGCTGGGCCCTGTACTGCGAGAGCCTGGGCAGGGAGTTGGGGCTGTATACCGACCCCTACCAGTACTTCGGCATGCTGAGCGCGGAGATGCACCGGGCCATTCGCCTGGTGGTCGATACCGGCATGCACAGCAAGGGGTGGAGCCGCGAGCGGGCCATCCGGTACAGCCTCGACAACGAGGCCGAAGGGGAGGCCAGCATCATCGCCGAGATCGAAAGGTACATGGCCATCCCCGGCCAGGCCCTGAGCTACAAAGTCGGGCAACTCAAGATCCGCAAACTGCGTGCCCGCGCCGAGGAGGAGATGGGCGACGCGTTCGATATCAAGGCCTTCCACGACCTGGTGCTCGAGGGGGGCTGCCTGCCGCTGGCGGTGTTGGAGAAGCAGGTCGACGAGTGGTTTGCCGCTAAGTAATCAGTTCAGCTTTACCGGTTCGCCGAATCCGAGTTCCTGCATGCGCGGGAGCTGGGTTTTGGCGTCGCCTACGATCAGCCAGACCATCTCGCCCGGCCGCAGGTAGGTAGTGGCTAGCTGTTGGATGCGGTCGCGGGTCATGGCACGTACGGTGGCTTCCCGTTCCGTCAGGTAATCGGGACTCCAGCCGTAGGCGCTGAGGTTTTCCAGCACGTTGAGCTTGGCGTTGGCCGTCTCGAAGGCGCGGGCGTTGGAGCGCGTGAGGAAGCTGCGGGAGGTTTCCAGGTCCTGGTCGGAGAAGGTATCGGCGTAGTCTTCCAGGATTTGTTTGATCGACTGGGTAGCCTCCAGGGTCACGTTGCTCCGGACACCGGTGCTGATCTGAAATTCCCCCCGATCGGCCGTGCCCGAAAAGCCCGAGCGGACGCCGTAGGTATAGCCCTTGCCTTCGCGCAGGTCCTGGGTGAGGCGCGAGGCAAAGCCCCCACCGCCGAGGATGTAGTTCATGACCGTGGCCGGGTAGAAATCGGGTTCCGTAGCGGCGAGGGCCGGATTACCGACGAGCAGCACGGACTGCTTGGCCCCCGGTACATCGTAAAAGAAGACGCTCGCCGTGTCGACCTGAGGTACCGCCGGCCAGTTGGCTGCCGGTACTTCCATCGCCTTCCAGCGGGCAGTCAGGTCGGCAAGTGGTGCGGTGGCCGCGGCTTCGTCCAGGTCACCGACGAGGTGAAGGTTACTTGCGGAGGGAGAGAGGAAGCGGTGGTAGTAGGTCTGTAGGTCGGCCATCGTGATGGCGTCCACGGAGGCTTCGGTCCCCAGAATGTTGTGGCTGCGGATATCGTCGGCGGCGTAGAGCAGTTTGTTCCACGCGTTGGCCGCAATGGCGTAGGGTTCGGCGGCTTCCTCCCGCAGCCGGCTCAGGGTTTCGCGTTGGAGGATCTCGAGCTCCTCCGCGTCCCAACGGGGCTCGAGCAGGAGCTCGGTGAGCAGGTCTACGGTGGCCGGGTAATTGCGGGACAGGGTGGTGCCGGAGACGGTAATGTCCTCGGTGCCGGCGCGTACGTTGATGCTGGCGCCGAGCAGCTCGATGGCGTTCTCCAGTTCCGCGGTGGTCTTGCTTTTCGTACCCTTGGTCATCAGCTCCGCGAGGAGGTAGGCGACGCCGGGATTGGAGAGGGAATCCCGCAGTTGTCCGCCCTGCATCACCAGGGTGAAGTTGACGAGCGGCACCTCGTCGTTTTCGATGCCGTAGACCGTAAGGCCGTTGGCCAGCTCCTGCTCCCAGGTATCGGGGGTGGTGATCGCCAGTTCTTCGCCAAAATCCGGCTCCACCGAGCGGTCGAAGCTGGAAGGGGTAGGAGTGTACTCGGCCGAAATGGAGGGGTCGAAGGTTTCCTCCGCGCCGGTTTCGATCGTTTCCTCTACTACTTCAGCGCGGGTGCTGTTGGAGAGTGCCAGGTCAGCCTGTCCCTGGGGGACGAAGCTGGTCGCGACGAAGGGTTTCCCCTTGATGTACTGGTCGTAGACGCGGCGGACGTCATCGGCCGTCACCTCCTGGATATTCTGGATGGCCTGCTCCACGAAGCCGGGGTCGCCGGCGAAAATGTTGTACTGCGCCAGCTGGAATCCCTTACCGAGTACGCTGGAGAGGCCGGAATAAAAGTTGGTCTCCTGGCCGGCCTTGATCCGCTGGAGGTCTGCTTCCGATATGCCCGTACGCTCGAAGCGGGAGAAGGCGGTTTCCACGGCCATCAGGACGGAGTCCAGCGGCGTATCCGCAAAGGCCCGCACCTGCAGGCGGGCATCACCGGCCAGCTCGGAATTGTAGCCGCCGAAGTTTACTTCGGGGGCCAGCTGTTCCTCCTCCACCAGCACCTGGTTCAGGGGGGCTTCCTTGCCTTCGGAGAGGTACTGCGTCAGCACGTCGAGGGCGTAGGCGTCGGGCGTGTACTGGGGCACCGTCGGCCACACCAGGGTCAGTTGGGGGAGGCGGGCGAAGTTATCCTCGTGGAAGACCCTTACCGACTGCTGCAGGTCGGCCGGTTGGGGAGTGAGGGCCTCGATGTCATCGCCGGCGGGGATCTCGGAGAAATACTTTTCTACCAGGGTCCGGGCGCGAGCCGGATCGAAGTTACCGCTGACCACCAGGGTCACGTTGTTGGGTACGTACCAGCGGCGGAAGAATTCCTTCACGTCACTCAGGGTTGCGTTCTGCAGGTCCTCCAGCGAGCCGATCACCTGCCAGCTGTAGGGATGGTCGGCCGGGTAGAGGTTCTTGTCGATCACGTAGTTGTTGTGGCCGTAGGGGCGGTTGTCCACGCCCTGCCGCTTCTCGTTCTTGACGACCTGCTTTTCCTTCGCCAGCACCGGTTCGGTGACGGTGTTGATGAACCAGCCGAGCTTGTCGGCCTCGGCCCAGATCATTTTCTCGAGGGCGTCGCTGGGGACGGTCTGGAAGTAGTTGGTGCGGTCGCGGCTCGTGGAGCCGTTGGCGCCGGCGCCGCCGATGCGGGCGCTCATTTTGTCCAGCCCGCCCTTGCCCAGGTTCTCCGATTCCAGGAACAGCAGGTGCTCGAAGAGGTGGGCGAAGCCCGTGCGGCCCTCCTTTTCCCTTGCCGACCCGACGTGGGCGGTCAGCGCCACGGCCACTACCGGGTCAGAGGTGTCGACGTGCAGCACCACCTCCAGCCCGTTGTCGAGGCGGAACTTGGTGAAGGGAACGGAAAAGCTGCTGCTGTCCGGCGCCTGGCCGAAGCAGGACAGGCTGAAGCAGCAAGCGGTGAGTACGGCAAGCAAGGAGTTCATCTGACGGGTAGTTTGGGTAACGTAAAGCTAGCGTTTCGTTTCTTCAGCGGCCGGAGGCACGAGGAGTACGGGTAGGCCCAGCTCGCGGTAGGTCGCGTTGAAGTCAGCCACGTCCTCGGAGATGATGCGGTCCAGCACCTGGCGGTAGCTTTTCCACTGGGCGGCGAGCTCTTCCAGGCGTTCCCGGGCCCCCTGGGTGACCAGCGGCACGGCTCCGTCGACCCGACTCTTGAGGTCCATGAACTCCGCATCGAGTCGGTTGGGGAAGTTCACCACGTCCTGGAAGGTCTTCTGCTTGGGCTGGATGAGGTTCTCCTCCCAATCCGTGATGCGGGTGAGGATGTCCTCCCCCTTCGCGACCAGCTGGTCGGTACCGGAGATCTCCTGCAGGTTTGCGTTGAGGGCCTTGACCTGGTCCCGGACCCGGCGCATACGCGTCACGGATTGGTGAATGTCCCGGACGGCCTCCTCCGTACCGGCGAGCAGGGTGGCCTGGGCGGCATAGGTTTCCGGCGTAGCCTCGATGTTTGGATCGGGCAGGAGCTGCGCCCGGGTACTGACCGTATCGGAAGGCGTAGCGAGGCGGAGGGAATAGGTGCCCGGAGTGACCAGTCCCCCGCGATAATCACCAAGGGTGAAGATGCCGTCAACGGCCGGGAGCGTAGCCGTGCGCAAGTCCCAGTTAAAGCGGTTCATGCCTTCCTTTGCGGGCAGGGCAGTGGCGGCGGGCGGTCCGCCGGGCCAGCTTTTGGACTTCTCGGGCTTGCTGGTATAGCTGCGGATGACGTTGCCCTCGGCATTCAGGATATCGAGGGTCAGTGCGGCACTGTCCAGTTTAGTGGGTAGATAGTAGTCGAAGGTGATGCCGCTGGCCACGTTTTGTCCTTCGCCCTCCTCCGCGCCGCCGCCGCTGCTGAAGGTGTAGCGGTAGGTGGGTTTCGGTTCCACGATGGCGAGCGTCTCGGGCAGCTCCCCCCCGGTTTCCTGGAGGGCGCTGAGGTCATCCAGGATCCAGAAGGCACGGCCGGAAGTGGCTACGATGAGGTCGTTGTCGTGGATGATGAGGTCAAGAATCGGCGCGTCCGGCAGGTTGAACTTGGGCTTCTCCCAGCTAGCTCCGCCGTCGAAGGAGAGGTAGAGACCTCGCTCGCTGCCCGCGTAGAGCAGGTTCGGATTCTCGGGGTCTTCGCGGATGACCCGGACGAACTCCTCGTCGCCGAATCCCTCGTCGATGCGGGTCCAGGTAGTACCATAGTCCGTGGTCTTGTAGGCCTCGGGGGTGAAATCGTCGAACTTGTAGTTCGTCACGGCCAGGTAGGCGGTGCCGGGATTGGTGGGAGAAATCTCGATGGCGTTCACGAGGTGCTCCCCCATTCCCTCGGGGGTGATCTCCTTCCACGCGCCGCCCTCATCGCGGGTGACCCACGCGCGTCCGTCGTCGGTGCCCACCCAGAGCTCACCGGCCTGGTGCGGGCTGGCTGCCAGGTAGGTGATGGTGCCGTAGACTTCACCGCCCGCTCCCTCAATGGTGAAGGGGCCACCGCCGTCTACTAGCTTGGTGGTATCGTTGCGGGTGAGGTCGGGACTGATCTCGGTCCAGCTGCGGCCGCGGTCCGTGGTTTTCAGCACCTTATTTCCGCCGTGGTAGATCACGCCCGGATCCTGCCGCTGGGCTACGATCGGCGCGTTCCAGTTAAAGCGGTACTTCATCTGGGAGGGTGGGGTGGCGAGGCCGGCGACGGGGGTAGCCATCACGTCTACTTCGGTACCGGTCTCGTTGTCGTAGACGGAGACGTTTCCCTGGTAGCTGCCGCCCATCACGTAGCGGGGGTCTTCGGGGTCAAAGGCCAGGAAAGCGCTCTCGCCGCCGGCCGTCGGGTACCAGTTGGTTTCCCCGATGCCGCCGCCGCGGGTGCGACTGACGATGTCGACGGCCGAATTGTCCTGCTGTCCGCCGTAGATGCGGTAGGGCACCTGGTGGTCGGTGATCACGCGGTAGAACTGGGCGGTTGGCTGGTTATCCTGGCTGCTCCAGCTCTTGCCGCCGTTGTAGGTAATCGCCGCGCCGCCGTCGTTGCCGAGGATCATATTGTCCGCATTATCGGGATTGATCCACAAGTCGTGCTGGTCGCTGTGGTTCACCGCAATCGTAGAGAAGCTAGCGCCGCCGTCGATGGAGCGCAGCACCGGGGCATTGAGCACGTATACTTCGTTGGGGTTGATCGGGTCGGCGAAGATCTCGATGTAGTACCAGGCGCGGGCTACGGTGACGCGGTCCTGGCTGGTCTGCTGCCACGTTTTACCGCTGTCGTCGCTGCGGTAGACGCCCCCGGTCTCGCCGGCGGCCTCGATGTTCGCGTACACCCGCTCGGGCTGGGCCGGGCTGACGGATACGGCCACCTTGCCGAGGGTATCGGGGAGTCCTTCCGTCAGTTGTTCCCAGTTCTTACCCCCGTCGGTCGTCTTAAAAATGCCGCTGCCGGGGCCTCCGCTGCGGACGGTCCAGGGGTAGCGGCGGTGGTCCCACATCCCGGCGTAGAGGATGCGCGGGTTGGAGGGGTCCATGCTCAGGTCGGCCGCGCCGGTAGTGGCGTCCACGTAGAAGACCTTATTCCAGCTTTCGCCGCCGTCGGTGCTTTCGTAGATACCGCGGTGTTCACTGTCGCCGTGTACCGCGCCCTGTACCGCCACGTAGACGTGATCGGGATCGCTGGGGTGCACGATGATCTCCGAGATGTGGCGGCTTTCCTCCAGGCCGAGGTGCTGCCAGGTGTCGCCGCCGTCGTTGCTGCGGTAGACGCCGTCGCCCGCCGAGGTCATTACCCCGCGCACCGCATGCTCACCGGTACCGGCGTAGATCACGTTCATGTCGCTGGGTGCTACGGTGAGGGCGCCGATGGATCCGGTATTGAGTTGACCGTCGGAAATGTTCCGCCAGCTGGTGCCGCCGTCGTCGGTGCGGAAAATGCCGCCACCCACGCCCCCGAAGTAGTAGCGCAGGGGGTGGCCGGGGACGCCGGTTACCGTATTCGACCGTCCGCCACGGAAGGGACCGATGTTGCGGAATTCCAGGCTCTTGAAGCGGTCGCTGCGGGTGGTATCGGCCACGCCCTGGGCGGCCAGCGAGGTGCACAACGCGGGCAGTAGCAGGAAGACGAGGAGAGTAGCAAGTGATTTCATAGCGCCAATTTGCATCCAATATAAGCAGCCGATACGGGCGGCGGTGCGCCGGTGCGGGGGAAGGAGGCGAAGCCCGGGGGGATCCGCTTACTGGTTAGTGGCCTTGATCCAGGCGTTGAATTCCCGATAATCCAGTTTACCGCCGGTGTGCTTGAGGTATTCGTGGATTTGGACCGCCTTTTTCGCCCGGGATTCGGGGCGTTTCAGCTTATCGATCTGGTAGAGCAGGTTCCGCTGATGGCCGGGGGTAAGGGTGTGAAAAATGGCCCGGGCCTCGGGGTCTATTTCCCAGAGCTCGGCCGCTTCGGCAGGAAGGGGGATGCCGTAGTCGCTGTCGTCGGGGGTGATGGAGAGCGTTACCTGGTCGCCAATTTCCAGATCAAACCGTTTGCGCACCGCTTTGCTGACCATGATGAAATAACCGCCCTGGCCATCGGCCATCAATCCGCTGTGGATCACACCTGCGTCGTTGATCCGGCAAATGACGCGGCTGGTATTTTGCTCCCGCTCCGGCAGTTCGGCTACCACCGACCGGGGGATCAGGAAAACGGTGGAGTAGACGCCTGCGTAGGGAGTGCCTTCCGCGGCGTGGGTGAGGGGTACGGTGAGGGTGAGGGCGGGCATGGGATTGAGTGGTCGCGCGGGAA
>JBBSPZ010000016.1:0-68834 GCA_038258275.1 Chitinophagales bacterium
GCTGATGATTTGCTTGGCAAGACTCTATTTTTGCCGCATGATAGCGGACGGGTAATAAACCCATTTAGCCCGTCGGCAGGGGCCGACGGGCTAACTGTAGGGGAAATTGTTGCAGTCGAACACGGACGCTTAGTCCTCGTCCTCGGTATTTTCTTCCGGCTCAACGAAGAGTTCGGGGGCCTTCACGAGCATATTGCCGTTGTAAAAGAGGTTGCCCTCGCTGTCCTTGTAGGCGCGGTGGGGCTGGTGTACCTCCCCGGTGGTCTGACAGGTGGTCAGCGTAGGTGCGGTGGCCTTGTAGTGGGTACGACGCTTGCGCTTGCGCTGCTTCGAGATCCGGGATTTAGGATGTGCCATGGCGTATGTCTAATTTTAGCTTTAGTTATTATTCAAGTCTTTGAGGATGTCCCAGGGACTGGGCTTCGCATCTTCCTCCCCGGGATCTGCGGACGGGGCTTCTTCCGGGGTATCGTAGGAAGCGTCGATGCGGTCGAGCAGGTCTTCATCGCAGGGGTAGGGAGGCTCGCCGGCGCGACAATCGTAAGTACGAATCATCGGTACGGAAAGCGCCACCATCTCATAGATGAAGGGAGCAAGGTTAAAATCGTTGGTATCCGGATGCAGGTAAACAAGGTCTCCCTCATCACGCTCCTCCTCGTCGGCGGCAAATTTCACGATCAGTTGACGGCGGTCGCCAACGGGGAGGTCAATGTCCGCCAGGCAGCGGTCGCATTCCGTGGCGATGGTACCGGAGAAGTTGAAATCCACGACCATTTCCCGGTTCTGCTTGTCAACCATCAGGTGAAGGTCAATGTCAGCCCTGGGGATGGGAGATTCGGGGAAGGAGGCAAAGAAGGCATCGTCCACCTTGAGGTCGTACTCGTACAACCCCTTTCCAAGCCCCTTCAGGGGTAAGACAAAAGCAGTGGAAGTAGACATAAGGCAATGGTTCTGAACCGGATGAACACCCATTGGTGCGTTAGGGACGTTTCAAAGTGGGCGCAAAGGTACGGCAATGTTTTTGTAAATACAATGCAATGCCCCGATTTAAGAGGGTGGGCCCAGGTAGAAGAAGGGGGTATAGGTTTGCCGCCAATTGCCCCGGTCATCATACGGATATTTGGTTTGTACTCCGATCAGGTTGTCCCCCGTCCGCAGGGGCGGGCCTGGTACGAAAACGGTAAGTCCGAATTGACTCCCCGCGGCATTCTCCACATAGGCGCGCTTCAGGACGTAATTGGATACCGTCTGGCCATTAACCGTGATGGTAAGATAGTCGCGGGCACACTGCAGTAAGCGTTGTCGCTCTATTGCCCTGCGTGCCTGCCCCACCAGGTCCGAATCCGGCTCGAGGAGGGAACAGCCGGCCTCTAGGAAGGCCAGCTCCCGTTCGGGCAGGGGTACCCAAAACGATAAGCCCCGAGGGTCGATGGTGGATTCGGGCAGCAGGATGGGCCGGTAGTAGATTCCCTGATACAACTCCCCATTCGCAAACTCACGCGTCAAGCGGGTGGAATCGTTCCCCATCCGGTGGTATACCTGATCGATAAAGAACATCGTGTTCTCGTCGTTGATCGAAGTGACTATCCCTCCGGTCAGAACGATCACCATTCCTCCCAGGGAATATAGCAGTAACGACTTGCTACTGGTAGAATAGGAGGTTACCAAGTTAAGCGAAGTGGTGATGTACCTACGCGCCAGCGGGTACGTGAACCGGGAAACCAATTGGGTGATCCGCCACTGGTACTTTATGGTCAGGGGATGATCCTGGAATCTTTTGGAGTGCATGATCATGGTCACCACCGAGATGGTCATCATCGTTCCGATAAATCCGCCGATGATCAGAAGCATGGTCGTTGAGGAAAAACCCAGCACGATCAGCCAGCGGTGCAAAAAGATGAGCAGGACGCCAACCACCCCGAAGTTAAAAAAGACGCCGGCAATCCCGAAACCAAGACCGAATATGCCGCTTCCAATCCGGTCCAGCTGACGAATCGTGGCGTCCACGTCTCCGTACTCCTCCCGTAACTTATCCTGAAACCGTTGGCTGAACATCTCGTTCGGCCGGAATCCGCCGGCGTAAACGGAGTTCAGACCGGCCATTCCGATCCAGAGCGCCCGCACGATGAAGTGGAAGATAAATATTCCGATCAGGCCAAACACCAGAATCCGCCAGTAAATAATGGCGAAGTAGCAGATGTAGAGGGTGTCCCGATCGTAATTAAGCAGACAGTACTGCTCGGCCGACACGATGATCTCCGGCAACTGGAGGCAGCCAAAGATGGCGGCTCCTGAAATGATCAGCTCCGCCTGCCAGCTTTCCTGCTCCAGTTTGTGCAGCCACTTGGGTTTTTGCCGGGTCGGGGCAGGTAACTGTTCCATACAGATGGGAAAGGAGAGGCTATCGGATCAGGCTGACCTGACCTTCCTGCTGCAGCTCCACTCCGTCTTGGCGGAACTTGGCCAGGTAAAGGTAGACGTCCGCATTTTGGGGCGTACCGCCTTTGGTGCCGTCCCAGCCCTCCAGCGGGTCAATGCTGGTGAAGACCTTCTGTCCCCAGCGATCGTAAACGATCATGGTGTAGTCGGAAAGCTGACCGTTGAAGAAAAGGCGGAACCGGTCGTTGCGGCCGTCGTTGTCCGGGGTGAAGAAGTCCGGGGCCTGTACCTGAGACTGCTCGACGGTCAGGAAGATGGTACCGGTAAACACGCAGCCGCCCTGTTCACTGGTCAGGGTAACGGTATACCCGAGGTTGGGCGGAACCTGACCGGTGGTCGAGCGCGGGACGTTGACCGTAAGCTCGGGGCCGGTACCCGTAGCGGGCGTATAGTTTCCGCTCCAGTTGTAGGTAAACGTCAGGTCTTCCGGCAGATTGGCAACGCGAAGGATCACATCGTTGCCGGCAAACAGGGTACCCCCCGAGGTCACCGTCGTTCCGTCCGCCAGCGTTGCGGTGACGACCGGTGCAATGCTTTGTCCGAGAACATCCACGGTTATACTGCTCGTAGCACTGGAACAGCCCAGGGCGTCGGTGAAGGTGACCGTATAGGTGCCCGCCTGGGCGGTGTTCACCGTGAGCATCTGTCCGCTTACCGTGGTGCCGTCGGGGAGTGACCAGGTGTAGGTGCCCTGAAGTCCTTCGGGTGAAGTAGCATTGAGGGTGAGGGCCGTTCCGGCACAAACGGTACCCGGCCCGGAGGCGGTCACGGTGTAGTCCCCGAGTACGACCAGGGTGATGGTTTGCAGGGTCTCCCCGCAGGTATCACTGGTTGTCACAATGGTGTAGGTGGTGGTTTCCGTAGGGGAAACCAAGACGTTGGGATCCGCGCTGTCCAGGCCACCGCCGGTGATGCGGTAGGTGTAGTTGGGGTCGATGTTGCCGACGAGGAGCGGTCGCGCATCGCCGGGACAAATGAGGGTTTCGGCGGTGAGGGTAGGCTGAACCGCCTGGTTAACCCGCAGGGTATAGGTGAGGGTAGAGGTACACTGGGAGCCTTCGCTTTCCACCTCAATGCTGTACTCGGTATCGGCAGATACGATAGCGGTAGGATTGAGGCAATCGGTACAACTGAGCGTGCCCGCCGGGTCCGTCCAGGTGAGGGTGCCGTCACCGGATTCAAACGTAGCCGTGATCTGAACGGATTCACCCGGACAAACCGGATCGGAAGGGGCGAAAGTGATGACGGGGGGCTCCACCACATTCACGAGAATTTCGTTGGTATCGCGGCAGGCACCGTTCGTGGTTTCCCGCTGCAGGATTGCCGTGTCCCGTCCGATGAATACGCCGTTGTAGAGCACGTTGGGGCTCTGGATTCCAGGCGACGTGATCCAGTTGTGGGTGATGAGCGGGAAATCACCGGCGTCGTATACCGGCGAACGCACGTAAAAGGTGTCGCCCTGGCAGTAGGGGTCCTTTTCCGGATCGAGCATCATGCTTAGGTCCCCGGGCAGGCTGTCGAGCCGCACGGCCACGGAGTCGATGCGCTGGCACCCGTTGATCACGGTCCGGGCGAAGTAGGTGATGTCGGCCGTAGCGACTACCTTAAACGAGTTGCCGGTAGCCGGGCTAAGGTTAAAGCGTTCCGGTGACCAGGTGATCGTGCTGCCGGGCGGGCTGGTGGCCACGGATAGCGTGATGGTATCGCGGCTCTGGCACGCGAAGATGGTGTCCTGGGGAATGTCGAAGAATCCAGGGATCACCGAAAGGTTGACCGTTTGCCGGTCCTCACAGCTTCCGTTGTCCGAGCGGGAGATCAGCGTGAAGACGGTATCCTTGGTGAGCCGTACGGTGAAGTTGGGATCGCGGGACACCGCGATCACCTCGTCTCCACCGCGAAGGGTATACGAGGTATTACCCGGATCGGTCACCGGATTGGCGAGCAGGTTGATGGGGTACCCCTGGCACACCGTGGAATCGTTAATCAGCTGCGGAACGACCAGGCGGTCCACGTCGATGTATATGCTGTCGGTCGCCGCACAGCTCCCAGCCGTAGCCATCACCTTGTAGTAGCCACTGCCGGAGGGCCGGATGCGCAGCTCCAGACCGGCTTGGCCGACCAGGTCGGCGGCAGGTGTTGCCGTGAGGGTCGGGCCGATCAGCGTGGTGACCACCAGCAGGGGAACGATGTCACCCTGGCAAACATTCAGGGAGTCTGGCCCCTGGATCGTGACCGTGCCACAGGGGGTTCCCTGGGCCCACAACAGGGGGCAGAAGAGGAGGGCAACCAGGAAAGCGAGAAGGGAACGGTGAATCATAGCGTAGCGCCGGTGGTTTGTCGGTTGCCAAAGTACGAATTTTACCCACGTACGCCACCGCCCCGTTCGCCGCCTTGGTCCGCCGGCTGCTATTCCGCTAGCCACATCCGGGCTTCGGGAACGGTGATCAGCGGATTGGAGTTTCCGAAGGCGGTGTTGATGTAGTTGACCACGTTCACGATCTGGAATTCGGTCAGGTCCTGGTTAGCCGGCATCTGGTAGTTGTAGGTTACCCCGTTGACGACCATCGGACCCTCCATACCGTGGCGAATGCCCCGCACCACGTCCGCCGGTCGCTCCCGGAGGTAATCGGCGCCCGCCAGGGGAGGGATGAGGCGACGCAGCCCCTGACCCTCATCCAGGTGGCAGTTCGCACAGTGCTTCACGTAAATCGCTTTGCCCTGCAGGTGGTCGGTCTTCCCGCAGGCGGAGATCGCTACGAAGAGGAGGCTGCCAAGTAGGGCTAAAGAAAAGAGGGACCGCCGCATCTGAATTTCTTCATACAACGAAGGAGGGCCGGCTTGGTTGGCTACAGTTCGCCGGGGCCGTCGCCCTGTCCGGCGCGGATCTTGCGTTCCAGGTCAGCCAGGTCCTTTTTGATCTCGTCGTTGGTCTCGATGAGGTCGCGGACGGTCTTGATGGAGTACAGCACGGTGCTGTGATCGCGGCCGCCGAATAGCCTACCGATCGATTTCAGGCTCTGGTCGGTAAACTGCTTGACCAGGAACATACTGATCTGACGTGCCAGTACTACGTGCCGCCGGCGGGTGGCGCTGGCGAGCTTGTCAACGTCGAGGTTGTAGTAGTCGGCCACGGTGCGCTGGATGACCTCCGGGGTAACCTCCTTATTGATCTCGGTCACAAAGTTTCTCAGTACCTGCTTGGCCAGGTCGAGATCGATCTCCTTGCCGTTGTTGACGCCGCTATGGAGCACCAGGTTGTTGAGCACCCCTTCGAGCTGACGGATGTTATTCTGGATATGGTAGCAGATGAACTCCATGACCGTCGGGCTGATGAAGATCTCATTGGCCGTGGCCTTTGACGCCAGGATCGCCATGCGGGTTTCGAGGGCCGGGGCCGTCAGGTCGGCCGTCAGGCCCCACTGGAAGCGACTGCGCAGCCGCTCCTCGATGTCCAGCTCAATGATCGGGCGGTCACAGGTCATGACGATGGCCTTGTTGTTCTGCCGCAGCACGTTGAAGAGGTTGAAGAAGACGTCCTGGGTCTTCTTTCGCTTGATCAGCTGCTGAATGTCGTCGACCAGCAGGACGTCCACGTTCTGGTACCAGTTGACCAGGTCATTGGTGGTGTTGCTGCCGATGCTGGTGACGAGCTGGTTCGTAAACTGATCCGTGGTCACGTAGAGCACCGATTTCTGCGGGAACTTGGTCGTGATGTGGTTCCCCACCGCCTTCAGCAGGTGGGTCTTGCCGAGGCCTACCGGTCCGTGGATGACCAGGGGGTTGAAGGCAGTATTGGAGGGATTATCGGCGACGGCCTTGGCGGCATTCCGGGCCAGGCTGTTGCAGTCGCCCTCGATGAAGTTGCCAAAGGTGTACTTGCCGTCCAGGTTGCTCTCGATCCGGGGCCGGGTCATGCCGGGGATCACGAACGGATTGCTGGGGGTCGGGGCCTGGTAGCCGCGGCTGCCGCCCGCGGCAGCGGGGAAGGTCGCGACTTCCTGTTTGGCCGGTTTGATGCGGTACTGCAGGCGGCCGGCGGTGCCCAGGGCGCTGAGCAACCCGCGCTTCAGGACATCGATATAGTGCTCCTCGAGGAACTCGTAGAAGAGCCGGTGGGGCACCTGGATCGTTAGTTCGTTGCTGTTGAGCGCGATGGGCCGGATCGGGGCAAACCACGTCTGGTAACTCTGCGGATCAACGCTTTGGCGTATGATGAGCAGGCATTTTTCCCAGACGGCGGCGTGATCCATTTGTATTCCCAGTTGCACAGTAAAGAGTCTTCCTCCGGCGTAAAGCTGCACCGGTGGTTGGTTTAAAATCGTTTGTATATCAGTAAGCCGTCAGCGGAAACAAGATGCAATGGGGTCGGGCCGGTGAGTGCGCAGCGCCTCCAGCGAAGGGTGTTTAACCCTAATCTTGAGTCATGATTTGGTGCCCGTAGCCATTCGGGCGGACAGCAAATATGCGGCCGAACGCCGCACTAAGTCAAACGAATGCGGCCTTTTTATCACAGAATCTTGTTTGGCGGGGATTCCCGGGCAAACCGGTAATTTTGGCATAAGCAGGACGCATGAGACGCTCCCCTATACCCGCAAATTGTTACAAGCTACGCACCTGCGTGACCCGCCGCCCGGGAAGCTGATGTCCAAACGACCCAGTCGCAGCCCCGCAAATCCAACCTGATTGATGATGACCGGATCGCCGTCCAGGTTGTCTACCGTTACCGGCGCGTCGAGAAAGGTATGGGTGTGTCCGCCCAGGATCACGTCGATGTTGCGCGTCGCGCTGGCCAGTACCACGTCGCTCACCTTTTGGTCCGGGTACCGGTATCCGAGGTGGCTCAGGCAGATGACGAGGTCGCACCGTTCGCGGGAACGCAGGTGCAGGGCCGTCCGGTTACCACGCTCGATGGGGTCCTGGTAGTCGGTCTTGCCGAAGAGGGTGTCCGGCACCAGGCCCCTAAGCTCGATGCCGAGTCCGAAGACGCCTACGCGAATGCCGCCCTTGTCGAACACGCTATAGGCTTCGGTGCGGTCCTGGAGGGGGGTACCGGTAAAGTCGTAGTTGGCACTCAGCAGTGGAAAGTCGGCGTGCCGGAGTTGGGTGGCCAGGTTCTCGATGCCGCCGTCGAAATCATGGTTGCCGATGGTGGCAGCGTCGTAGCCCATTTGGGTCATCAGCTTCATCTCGAGCTCGCCGAGGAAGAAGTTGAAGTAGGGGGTACCCTGGAAGATGTCCCCGCTATCGAGCAGCACTACCTGCTCCTCTTCCTGCCGGATTTGCCGGATCAGGGCGGCCCGGCGTACCGCCCCGCCCTGGTTGGCGTTGCGGCCGCCGTCGTCGGGGAAGGGATCGATGCGGCTGTGCCAGTCGTTGGTGTGCAGGATGGTCAGGCGGGTGGCCCGGCGGGACAGGGGCGCGGCCTGGAGTCCGGGCACCAGCAGCAGGCCTCCGCCGATGGCTGCCTGACGGATGAAGATTCTGCGGTTCATTGGTCTTCGATTTTGATGCGGCTCCCGTCGGTCCCTACGGAGATCGGTGTACTGCTGCGGCCGGCATAGTCGATAAGCAGGTCGCGGATCATACGTCCGCTGGGAAATTGCTTCTTTCCGACCAGCATGTCGGAGTCGTCGCCCCCGTTGGCCACGTAATCGGGCACGGCGATGTAATAGGTGGCCGTAGGGTCCACGGGCTTTCCTCCGAGGAGTACTTTCACCTCCTGCCCCCGGCGCGCGGCCGAGAGATTTGCACTGACGGGCCAGCCACCGTCCAGTAGGGTATGGGTCACGAAATCCAGCAGGTTGGTACCCGTCACTTCCACGAGGACGAGTTCGTTGTCGAAGGGCATCAGTTCGTAGATCTCCGAAACGATCAGGGGGCCGATACCGATCTCGCCTACCCGTAGCCCACCGTAGTTCTGTACGGCAAAGGCGATGGGTTGATCGGGAAACAGGTCCCGGGCGGCCTCGGCGATCAGGTCTGCCGTCCAGTTGCCCAGGCTGCTCTCGGGCTGTCCCTTCACGAGGGGGGCGGCTACTTGCGCGAGCACCCGGCTCATGACTTCTTCTAGCTGGGCGGAGTAGGAGGCGATGGTCTGCTCCATCTCCTGGGTCCCCGCGGCACTTGGGATGGTATCGAGGGCAGCAGTGATGGGGTACAGCTGGGGTTCTGCCAGGGGAGCGCTCAGCTGCCGCTGGCAGGCGGAGAGCAGGAAAACGGTCGCCAGCGCGGCCAGGGAAAAACGATTCACGGGGGCTAGATTTGGTCATTCACCCGGTCGGTGACGGAAAGGAAAAGGATCAGCCAACCACCGATGAGCAGCAGTCCACCCAGTGGCGTAATGGGACCAAGAACGGCCACGGGAAGTCCCGGGATGACTTCCCGGATACTCAGCAGGTACAGGGACCCCGAGAAGAGGAGGATCCCGGCCGACCACAGCCACACCGCCAGCCGGATGCGCCGGCTGCGCATACCGGGGAACCGATCGAGGCAGGCCGCTAATCCGATGGCGAGAGTGTGGTAAAACTGGTAGCGCACCCCGGTTGTAAAGGTCTCGAGGTACTGCGGCGAAACCAGCTTTTCCAGTCCGTGGGCCGCGAAGGCACCCAGGCCTACGCTCAGGGCGCCGGAAACCGCGGTCAGCCGAATAATGGTAGAGCGTTTCATGCGGCAAAGCTATCGCCCCGCGCCGTGCCGACCCGGACATTTTGACCATTCTGACCGGATTATGGCAGTAGGCGGTGTAGCTTGCCGGCTGATACCAACCAAAGCCGTACGATCATGACCGCCTACGTATTTCCCGGACAAGGTGCCCAGTTCTCTGGAATGGGCAAAGCCCTCTACGACCTGAGTGGCCTTGCCAAATCCCTGTTCCACCAAGCCGATGAGGTACTGGGATTCTCGCTCTCCGACGTAATGTTCAACGGATCGGAGGAGGACCTGCGGCAAACGCGCATCACCCAGCCCGCTATTTTCGTGCATTCCGCCATCGCCTACCTTTCCGCCGGAGCGGATACCCATCCGGATGCGGTAGCCGGGCACAGCCTGGGAGAGTTTTCCGCCCTCGTAGCGGCTGGCTCCCTTTCCTTCCCCGATGCCCTTCGGCTGGTGAGCGAACGTGCACAAGCCATGCAGGATGCCGCCGATGCGGAGGAGGGCACGATGGCCGCCGGTCTCGGCATGGACGATGCCATGATCGAAGCCGCCTGCGCGGAGTTGAAGGAGGTCGTCGTCCCCGCGAACTACAATAGTCCCGGTCAACTGGTCATTTCCGGTTCGGTTGCCGGCATCGAGGCCGCTACCCGGGTGTTGACCGATCTCGGTGCCCGCCGGGTAGTTCCCCTGCAGGTGGGCGGGGCCTTTCACAGTCCGCTGATGGAACCCGCGCGCCAGCGCCTCCGCCAGGCCATCGAGCAGACGACCTTCCGTCCGCCCGGCTGCGCGATCTACCAGAACATCGACGCCTTGCCGAGCGTCAAACCCGAGGAAATCAAGGATAAGCTGATCCGTCAGCTCACCAGCCCGGTGCGGTGGACGCAGACAATCCTCCACATGCAGCAAGCGGGGATCGATTCCTTCGTGGAAGTGGGCGGGAAAGGAGGAATTCTTGCCGGAATGATCCGCAAGGTGGACCGGAAATTACACGTGGAGCAGATGGGCTAACTCGCCTTCCGCTGTTGAATCTCGTCGCGGATCTCCGCGGCCCGTTCGTAGTTCTCCTCGTTGAGCACGTCCTCGAGCATGGTATTGAGCTCGCCGACGGTGTAGCTGGACAGCTTGTCTTTGCGGTTGCTGCCCTGGTCGGAAAGGTCCTGCATCTGCATGTCCTCCTCACCTTCTCCTTCCAGTACGATGCCCGCATTTTGCAGGATCAATTCGTAGGTGTAGATGGGGCAGTCGAAGCGGGTGGCCAGGGCCAGGGCGTCGCTGGTGCGGCTGTCGACCTCGATGATCTCTCCTTCGCGGTCGAGCACCAGGCGGGCGTAGAAGATGCCTTCCTTCAGATCACTGATGATGATCTCGCGCAGGTCGGTCCGGAGGGTTTCCAGCGTGTTTTTGAACAGATCGTGGGTCATGGGCCGGGGGCCGGTCATTCCTTCAATGGCGATCGCAATAGCCTGGGCCTCCGTACTACCGATGATGACCGGCAGGCGACGGGGACCCTCGATCTCACCAAGCACCACGGCATAGTTCAGCGATTGGGTAACGCTGCGGCTGATTGCCATAACTTTGAGCTCGATCTTATCCATTCTGCTACGGTGAATCCAGTATAGTGGTTAAAACGACCGAGGCCACGGGATGGTTTATCCCGGGCAACGATTGTCCTTAAGGGGTGCGAAGATAACATTTCTTGACTATTCTTCCGTTTTGGCTTCCTGCCACAGTTTTTCCATGGCGGATAAGTTCAGGGCCGCCAGCCCTCCCTCGCCCGCCCGTTGTTCCACATATTCGAAGCGCTTGCGAAACTTGCGGTTGGTGCGCTCCAGGGCGGTTTCCGGATCGATGCGCTGCCAGCGGGCGTAGTTGATCAGGCTGAAGAGCAGGTCCCCGAATTCCGCCTCGCGGTCGGCGTCATTGGCTGCGGACTCAAACTCCCGCATCTCCTCCTCCACCTTGTCCCATACCTGCCGGACGTTGTCCCAGTCAAAGCCGAACTGGGCGGTCTTTTCCTGCATACGCATGGCCTTGACCATGGCGGGAAGTGCGGTAGGGACGCCGGAAAGCACCGTTTTTTTTCCGTTGCCGCGGGCGAGTTTGATCTGCTCCCAGTTGCGCTTTACGGCCTCCTCGTCTTCGGCGATCACGTCGCCATAAATATGGGGGTGACGCTCGATGAGTTTGTCGCAAACCGAGTTCAGGGCGTCGGCAATGTCCCAGGCACCCCGTTCGGAAGCAATCCGCGCGTAGAAAACCATGTGGAGCAGCAGGTCACCGACTTCTTCCTTGATGCCCTCCAGATCTTCGGAGAGCAGTTCGTCGGCCAGTTCGTAGGTTTCTTCGATGGTGAGCTTGCGGAGACTCTGGAAGGTTTGCTTGCGATCCCACGGGCACTGCTCCCGCAGTTGGTCCATAATGATGAGCAGGCGTTGGAAAGCGGTCAGTTGGGGAGTCATGGGGTAAAGTTGGGGCTTTTTCGCCGTGCACATTATGTTTACAGGAAATTCTACCGACTTGCTCCGCTTCCTCTGGCTGCTGGCATTTACCAGCAGTTTCCTTTCCGCCCAGGATGCCGTTTTCCCTACGCGTGACTTTCGCAGTCGGGCCCTGGGAGGCACCGGGCTCACTGCCACGGGCATTGAGGCCCTGTGGACTAATCCCGCCGGCCTGGCGGGAGCGGACGGTTTTGGCGCTTTGGCAAGTGTAGAGCAACGGTTCGGAATCAGCGATTTCCGCATCAGCGCGGGAGGGGTAGTGCTGCCGGGAGGGATCGGCCTGCGGCTGGCCTCCTTCACGTTTTCGGGCTTGGCCGCACAGCGGTTCGGCCTGGCCTACGGGCGTAGACTCACCCAGGGACTGAGTCTCGGTACGGAGCTGATCGCGTTTTCCCAACGCGCCCCGGGGCGGGGCGGAATTTTAAAATTCGGCGGGGGCATCGGCCTGCGCTGGGAGGTGACACCGGAATTGGAGCTCGGGCTGCGGTACCTCAATCCCTTCGGCATGGGCGAGCTGCCGGTGCAGCTGGCCGTGGGGGGCAGTTACCGGTCCGGCAACCACCTCATGATCTTGGTGGAAGGACAGCGGGTGGCGGCCAATGCGCCCAGGGTGTGCGTCGGCCTCGAATATCGGGTAGGGGAGTCGGTGGTGCTCCGCAGTGGCGGCGCTACCGGACCGGCGGAACTATCCTTCGGAATAGGGTACCGACTGCTCGATCGACTGGAGCTGGGCGTGACCGCCAGCTATCACGAACTGCTGGGCGTAAGTCCACTGGCCGGCCTCCTTTGGCATCCCTGAGTTTTCCGCGCCGTACCAACCTATTTTCCCCTGTACTGTTACTCCAGCACTGCCGCCCGAACGGCATTAAACTGACTTCTTCATGAAAGATACCGGGGGCCCGCAGCGGCAATTCCCACTCGCCGAAAAGGCACTGGAAGACTGGAAGGAGGCCAAGGCTGGTAACCTGCCGGATTTCAGCGACACCGCCCTGACGTTCAGCCACCTATCCGATGCACGCCTGCGGGGTACCCAGCGGCTCTTTCGGCTCATGGGAATCCCCTGGCTCACCAGACTGATGGGTTCCCTCGGTAAGGAAGCCGTGTACTACCACCTGCCCGGCGCGGAGTGGATGGTCAAAAATACCGTCTACAAGCAGTTTGTCGGAGGCACCACGCTGGAGGAAGCCCAGGACCCGATCGCTATCCTGGCGGAAAGGGGGGTAGACAGTATTCTGGACTACGGCGTGGAGGGGAAGGAAACGCCCGCCGGGATGGAAGCTGCGCTACAAGAGTGTCTGCGCTCTGCTGAATTCGCCGCCAAAACCCCGGCAGTCATCGGGATCGTCGTAAAACTTACCAGCCTGATGCCTTTTTCGGTGCTGGAAGAATACAACGACAAGGTCATTGACTTTGAGTACCTTACGAACGTTGATCTCATTGATGGGGTCAACCGGACGGACCGGATATGTCGACTAGGTCGTGAACGCGGGTGCGAAGTCTACATCGACGCGGAAGAAAGCTGGATTCAACATTCCATCGACCGTATTGCCGAACTTATGATGTCCCGCTATAACCGGGAACGCCACGTGGTCTTCACCACCTGTCAGCTCTACCGCCACGACCGCCTGGCGTACCTGAAGGCAGTGCACCTGCGCGCCCGCCAGAACGGATACCTGCTGGCGCTCAAAAACGTGCGGGGGGCTTACATGAATAAGGAGCGAAAACGTGCGGAGGAAATGGGCTATCTTTCTCCAATTCAACCGACGGTGGAGGCTAGCCACCGGGACTACGATGCGGCTTCGGCCTACTGCCTCGAGCACCGGGAGGAGATCGCTTCCTGCCTGGCCAGTCACAACGAAGCGAGCGTCGTCAAGCAGATTACCGCCATGGGGCTCCTGGAAATCCCGCGCGATCACCCCAACCTGAGATTCTCCCAGTTGCTGGGCATGAGTGGCAACCTGACCTTTAACCTGGCCGAGGGTGGGTACAACGTGAGCAAGTATATGGTATACGGGCCCGTCAAGGAGGTGTTGCCCTACCTCGTCAGAAGAGCCCAGGAAAACACCTCGGTGACCGGAGAGACCGGACGCGAATTGCGCATGTTGCAGGAAGAAGTGGATCGGCGCAGGAGCTAGTGGACCAGCATCAGGGTTGATCCCCGCCGTAGTCCTGGCCCATCATCTGCCAGACCGTGATGAACAGCGCCGCCACCGTGGGGCCCACTACGAAGCCGCTCAGTCCGAACATGGCAATACCGCCGAGGGTAGAAATCAGGACGACGTAATCCGGCATCTGGGTGTCCCGGCCGACGAGCAGCGGCCGCAGCAGGTTATCCACCAGGCCGATGATCAGGGAGCCGACGACCACGATGGTAATGCCGGCTCCGATGTTGCCCTGGATGAACATAATGATGGCCGCCGGCACCCATACGATGGCACTGCCCCCCACGGGCAGCAGGGCGAGCAACATCATGGCCACGCCCCAGAGCAGGGCCGCCGGGATACCAAGTACCGCGAAGAGAATGCCACCGATGGCACCCTGGATGAAGGCGACAATGAGGGTTCCCTTGAGGGTAGCCCGGGCGACGAGGGCGAAGCGCTTGAAGAGGGTGCGCTCGCGGACGTCGCCCATCGGAATGGTACGCACGAGGGTTTGCACGATTTGCTTTCCATCCAGGAGGAAGAAATAGAGCAGATAGATTACCAGGGTAAACTGGATGATCACGTTCAGGATGCTGCCGCCGAACCCGATGGCCCAGTTGGCCAGGTACTGCCCGGCCTGGCCGACGGCCGTATTCAGCTTGGTGCGCAAGTCCGCAGTGCTGACCCCGAACTCACTCAGGGAGTCGGCTACCCGCGGCAGCCGCTGGTCGATGTAATCGAATACCACGGCGGAGTTGAATTCGCCGGACTGAATCTGCCCGTAAACCCCGATTGCCTGCTGTACGAGGGCCAGGGTGAGCAGGGCGAGGGGGACGAGAACGAAGAGCACGACCAGTAGGGTAGTGATGCCGGCGGCTAGGCCGTCCTTCCCGTGAAACCAGATCCGGATCCTTCGGTATACGTTGAAAAAAATTACGGTCAACACGGCCCCCCAGAAGCAGGTCAGCAGGAAGGGAGCGATGAGCCCGAAAAAAGCAAAGGTCGTGAGCGCAACGATGATGAAGAAAAGGTTCCTTTTCACTCGGCTGCTGGCCACGGTTCGGTCGTTGTCGACTGTCATAGGGTTACAAAGATTGCTCGCGGCTCACGCTTTGGTACGCGATGGTACTATTACCCTCCTGGCCGGAAGGTGTTCGATCTGGGCTGGACGCTTACCTTCGCTCCGGAGCGCTTAATTATTCACACGCCGAAAGACGGACGGGAAAAGTTCTTCGTTAACCTCCTGTTTACCTTACCCTTATTATGGTCCTACGTCTACGCCACCTGTTGTTCCTCGCCTGCTTTCTCTGCCTCTCCGGACTGGCCGTGGCCCAGAAATACAGCAACGAATTTCTGACCATCGGGGTCGGTGCCCGGGCCCACGGCATGGGAACGGCCGTGACGGCTACCCAGACCGACGTGTACGCCAGTGCCTGGAATCCCGCCGGACTCTCCGGGCTGCCCGCCGAGCGCGGACTGGAGATCGGCGCGATGCACGCAGAGTGGTTTGGCGGGGTAGGAAATTATGACTACCTGGGGGTAACCCTGCCGCTCTCTACCAACAACCAGCGCGTCGGCATCAGTTTGATTCGCTTCGGCATCGACCAGATTCCGAATACCCTCTCCCTGTATGAGGCGGACGGCACCATCAACTTCGATAACGTCACGGAATTTTCCGCGGCGGATTACGCCTTTCTGGGTACCTACTCGCGGGCCTACATCAAAGGGAAAGGCATCCTGCGGATCGGGGGCAACGTTAAGGTGATCCACCGCAACATCGGCGAATTTGCCAGCAGCTGGGGCTTCGGCCTGGACCTCGGAGCCCAGCTGCAGCGAAACAAGTGGACTTTCGCCCTGCTTGCCCGGGATGTGACCACCACCTTCAACGCCTGGAGCTTCTCCTTCACGGATGCCGAGCGGGAGGTGCTGGAACTGACGAACAACGCCGTGCCGATCAACAGCGTAGAAACCACCAATCCAACGGTGATTCTGGGGGTTGCCCGCTCCTTCGACTTGACCCCGCAAATCGGCCTGACGGCCGAACTGGACCTGACCGCCACCACCGACGGTAAGCGGAATACCCTGCTGAGCGCCGATCCCGTGAGCATCGATCCGGCCTTCGGGCTGGAAGCGGACTACGGAGATTTCGTTTTCCTGCGCGCCGGCGTCAGTCAGCTGCAGCGGATCCGGGATTTCGACAATGTGGAAACGATCAATTCCCGCCCCTCCCTGGGTCTGGGCCTGAAAGTCGGACAGCTCTTCGTGGACTACGCCTACACCGACCTGGGGGACAACGAAGGGCGATCCACCTACAGTCACATCGTTAGCTTACGGCTCGGCATCAGTCCGGCAGCCAAAAGCAAGTAGGTACGCCCGAAAGCAGTAGTTTGGCCGCTCCGCAGCGCAAGCTTGCCGGCTTTCCAACTCCGGGAGCTGCTTCGGAAATCTGACGCGGATGCTATCCAAAAAGACAAAATACGCCATCAACGCCCTGCTCTACATTGCCAAGCACGTAGCGGAGCAACCGATATCCGTCAGCCGGATCGCGGAAGAGCGAAACATTCCGCTGAAATTCCTGGAGGCTATCCTCCGTGAACTGAAGAATGCGCGTATCGTCAACAGCAAAAAAGGCAGGTATGGCGGGTACTCCCTCAATGGTACCCCGGAAGAGATCGACCTGGCGCGGGTGATCCGCTTATTCGATGGCGCCATTGCAATCCTCCCCTGCGCCACCCACGATTTCTACGTGCCCTGCGAGGAGTGCGTGGATGAAGCCACCTGCGGCATCCGCCAGGTAGCCCTGGAGATCAGGAATGCCACCGTGGCCCAGCTAAAGGACGCCACCCTGGCCAACCTCATCGAGCGGGAAAAGGGGAAGGAAAATTAATTTATTAATTATTAATCCTACCTAATTGGTATAACTAATAGAGATGTACATTTGAAGTAATATCCTATTAAACTGGTAGGCTTAGTAGGCCAGAAAGTTTATTTTACCACCCTATGCGCACACGAACAGTCCTCTTCTCCGGCCTTTTGGTCCTCTCCAGCTTCCGTCTTATTGCCCAAACGGAAGTTCAGGGCACTATTCTGGATGCCGATTCCGCGGATCCGCTGGTGGGTGCGACCGTCTTTATCGAGGGAACCACCTGGGGCACTACTACCGATGCGGAAGGATCCTTTTCGCTGACCGGGAACGGGGAATACCCGGTGACCCTGGTCATTTCCTACCTGGGGTATGAGACCAAACTGCTTGGGGTAACCGATGCACGGGCCGTTGACCTCCGGCTTACGCCGAGTTCCGCCGCCCTGGACGAAGTGATTGTAACGGCCAGGCGCCGCAACGAGGAGGCGCAGGAGATACCGATCCCGATCGCGGTATTGGGGGAGCGGGAACTGAGCAACTCGGTTTCCTTCAACGTCAACATGATCAAGGAGTTGGTACCATCCGTCCAGCTGTATTCTTCCAACCCCCGGAATACGACCCTCAACATCCGGGGGCTGGGTTCTACCTTCGGACTGACCAACGACGGCATCGATCCCGGCGTCGGATTTTACGTGGACGGCGTGTATTTTGCCCGCCCGGCTGCCACTACCCTCGACTTTATAGACGTGCAGCAGATCGAGGTGTTGCGCGGCCCACAGGGAACGCTGTTCGGCAAAAACACCACCGCGGGTACCTTCAACGTCACCAGTAAGAAACCCACCTTTACGCCAACGGGGACCCTCGAGCAGTCCTTTGGCAATTACGGGTTTATCCAGACGAAGGGCTCCATCTCGGGACCCATCGTAGAAAACAAGGTCGCCGCCCGCCTTTCGTTTACCGGGACTCACCGCGACGGTACCCTATACAACGTCCGCACCGATGCGTACACCAATACCCTAAGCAACCAGGGGGTTAAGGGCCAGTTGGTCTACCTCCCTACCGGCGCCACCAGCATTCGCCTGATCGCGGATTACAGCCGCCAGCGGCCCGATGGGTACGCCCAGGTGTACGCGGGCACCGTTCCCACTCAGTCGGCGGCCTTCCGGCAGTTCGACCGGATCATTTCGGACCTGGATTATCAATTACCCACCACCAATCCCTTCGACCGCATCATCGACCACAATACGCCCTGGCAGTCCAACCAGGACATGGGGGGCGTCTCGGTGCAGGGCGATCTGCAACTGGGGAAGGGAATGGTGAGCTCGACCACCGCTTGGCGCAACTGGAAGTGGGACCCGTCGAACGATCGCGACTTTACTGGTCTTTCCGGGATCGCCCGGTCACAGGCCCCCTCTATTCACCACCAGTGGTCGCAGGAGGTCCGGTACGCCGGAGAGCTTAGTCCCAAACTGGGTGCAGTAGTCGGCCTGTTTGCCTTCTACCAGACGCTGGACCCCGACGGCGCCCACGTCCTGGAAGCCGGTCCCGAACAGTGGCGCTTCGTGCAGAACACCGAGGATACCCTGTGGCGCACGCCCGGACTGCTGGACGGCCTCACCGAGGAGACCCGTCCGCGGTTCAGCAACTTCACCGGTGCGGTATTCGGCCAGCTGAACTGGAAATTAGGTCCCCGACTGACCATTTTGCCGGGCCTCCGACTCAACTACGACGAAAAGAAAATAGATTTTCAGCGTACGGTCACGGGAGGATTACAAACAGAGGACCCAAACTTACTATCCCTCCAGGCTAGGGTATTTACCCCCATCTCCTTTGCGACCGCGGTGGACAACTGGAATGTTTCCGGCCAACTGAGTTTCAACTACCTCCTAGGGGAAAATCTGAGGACCTACGCGACCTACTCCCTGGCCTTCAAACCGGTAGGGCTTAACCTGGGTGGGATTCCATCCGAAAACGGCCAACCCTTGCTGGACCTTGCGGTGGTCAAGCCCGAGCGGGTCAACCACCTGGAAGTAGGAATTAAATCGGAGCCGCTGCAACAGACGACCCTGAACCTGACTGCGTATTATACGGACATCCGCGACTACCAAACCAACGTTCGCTCGGCCGACCTGGGTGTTTCCCGCGGATACCTGGCGAATGCGGAATACGTCCGGGTGGCGGGTGCGGAGTTGGAGGCCGCCTATTTCCACGCCCGGCACCTGAAGTGGAACGCTTCGGTGAGTTACACGGACGGCATCTACCGGTCCTTTAAAAATGCGCCGGTACCCCTGGAAGATACCGGCGGAGCGGAATACAAGGACATCTCGGGCGAGCGACTCCCCGGAATTTCCAACTGGACGGCCTCGGGTGGTCTGGAACTCTTTACCAAGGGTAAGTTTCTCCATCAGGAAGGGGAGGTATTCCTGGGCTCCGACCTCTACTGCCGCTCCGGTTTTTCGTCCAGCCCTTCCGCTTCCCGCTACCTCAACATCGCTGGCTACGCCCTGCTCAATGCCCGCGTTGGTTTCCGGCGGCGTACCGGAACGACCCTCTTTATCTGGGGTAGAAACATCGCCAACACCAACTACTTCGAGCAACTGTTACCGGCCGCCGGCAACTCCGGCTACTACGCCGCCGTGCTCGGAGACCCGGGCACCGTGGGGCTTACCCTGCGGTACAGTTTCCAATAGTCAGCGGACCCTGTTTACCACCTTCCACGTACTCACCCTAGATGCTAAGCAATGTCCGATGTATTTCACGGTTTGACCATCCCCTTTCTCCTGGCCATGTTCGTGGCGATCAACATGGGGGGGAGTGGTACGGCCCCGGCTTTTTCCGCCGCCTACGGGGCCAATGTCATTCGGAAAAGCGCCATCCCGGGACTGTTCGGAATTATGGTCCTGGCCGGAGCCCTTATTGCCGGGAAGGCGGTTTCCCTCACGCTCGGCGACGGCATTCTGGACCAGCCCTACTTCACGCCCTTTAACACCTCCGTCATCCTGTTTTCGGTCGGGGCAACGCTGCTGGTGGCCAACCTGATCGGGGTTCCCCAGTCTACCAGCCAGTCCACCGTCCTGGCGATCGCCGGAGCCGCCTGTGCCCTAGACGACCTGAATTATCACTTCCTCTTTTACGAAATTATCCCCACCTGGTGCATTCTTCCGGTTATTTCCTTTGTGCTGATGCTGGTCCTGTCGAAGTGGGTTTTTCCCCTCTTCAACCAGCGGGTAGTGGCGGCCGATTATGTCCACCTGGGATACCACCGGGCGCTCAGGGTACTGCTCATCTTTGCCTCCCTCTACGTGGCCTTCTCCATCGGGGCCAATAACGTAGCGAACGCCGCGGCCCCCATCGCCTCGCTCACCATCAACCAGGCCGGACTGGGAGCCATCGAAGACCTGACCCCGGTCATCATCTTGTCGGTCCTGATCGTCGCTCCCTGTTTTGCCATTGGCAGCTCCCTGTTGGGGGAAAAAGGTACGCAGGCCACTGGAAAGGAGATCGTGGAGATCGGCCCCCTGGAAGCGACCGTGATCGCCCTCATCGTGGGCAGCCTCCTGCTCGTGGCCTCGGTGACGAAGGGCATCCCCACCTCCCTGGTGCAGCTCAACGGCGGGGCCTTCATCGCCCTCAGCATCAGCCGGCACGGGCTGAAACAGACCTTCAGCAATGCTACCGTGAAGCGCTTCTTCGTGGTGTGGGGGATCGCGCCGGCGGGGGCCTTCGCCCTTACCTATTTGATTATCGCCGGGTGGAAGTAAGGCCGGTTTGAAGATAACCAATTTAAAAAAGCGGCCAAAAAAAGCCGCACGTTCATCCGGGAAGGACAAACGTGCGGCCTAAGGGTGGAAGACCGGGTTTGAACCGGCGACCTCTGGAATCACAATCCAGCGCTCTAACCAACTGAGCTACAACCACCAGGTGAAGTGCTTACCAGTAAAGCTCCGCAAAGGTAATTCGTTCCGCACTAATGCGGAAGCCCTGAGGAAAAATTATTGAGGGTAAGCTGCATGGACTGCTGCAACTCCCTGGCGGCCTCCCCGGGGGAAGGAGCATACAGGATTCCCCGGCTGCTGTTGACCAGCAGCCCACAGTGGTCGTTCATGCCGTAGCGACAAACGGCCTCCAGGTCGCCTCCCTGGGCACCTATGCCGGGTACGAGAAAGAAATAATCCGGTGCAATGCGGCGGAGCTCGGTGAATTTCTCGGCGCGGGTGGCGCCGCACACGAACATGAGCTGGTCGCGGGTACCCCACTGCATCGCCCGCCGCATGACTTTTTCGTAGAGGGGCTCACCGCCATCCTGCAGCGCGTGCTGAAAATCATCTCCGCCGACATTGCTGGTCAAGGCCAGCAAGATCGTCCATTTGTCGGCACGTTCGAGGAAGGGCTGCACGGAATCCGCTCCCATATAGGGCGCCACCGTAATGGCATCCGCGCCGAGGGTGTCGAAGGCGAAACTGGCGTAGTACCGGGAGGTATTGCCGATGTCTCCCCGTTTGGCATCCGCGATGACCAGGTGAGCGTCGCCGATGTAATCAATGGTGTCCTTCAGGACCTGCATCCCCCCCAGGCCGAGGGCCTCGTAGAAGGCGGTATTCGGTTTGTAGGCCACGCAGTAGTCACGCGTCTCATCGATGATCCAGCGGTTGAAGGCCAGCACGTCTCCGGCAAAGCGTTCGGGGATGCGGTGAGGGTCGGGATCCAGTCCAACGCAGAGAAAGCTCTTCTTGCTTAGAATGTGATCAAACAGCTCGCTACGATCCATCGCCTCGGTTTAAGGGCAGTGAAGGTAGGGCTCACTTCATAAAGGTATACTCGAAGGAGCCGTAGGCGGGCTCGACCCGACGGAAGGAATGCCGGGCCTGTACCTTGAAACGGATGCAGACATCCGGATAGGCGGAGGCGATCAACTCCTCGTAGAGGGCAGGACTTACGTTGCGGTAGGCAATGGTGGTGGGTCCACCGATGAAGGTGAGGTACAGAAGTTGGTTTTCCAGGTCGTACCCGGCGAAGGAAACCATCTCGCTGGACTTCCCAAATTTGTGGTGTTGCATGATTCTAGGATTTGGGCTTCCATCTCTAACGTCAACTTCAGGCCATACGTTCGAAGCGTACCTCACCTAAAGTTGGGAACATAATTGCGTAATGCATCTTATTCGGACAATTAATTATAGATTATAGGGTAATATACTAATTTTATTCGTTTCCGATTCTAGAAAGTAGGGCAAATCACCCGGTTTCTGCCCTCCGCAGGCTGCACGTAAATGAAGCTGATTTCAAAGCCTCCGCGGGTATTCGTGACCTGATTCAGCGGGCCCAGTGAAAGGTCGTAGCTCAGTCCCAACTGCAGTTGCTCCATTTCCAGGTGCACCGCGGCGACGAAAGCGCCGGGACCAATCCGGTCATCCAGCAAGCGGGTAACCTGCACCCAGCCACCCAACCGCAGGGCAACTTCCCGCCACGCCCGGTCGGTGTACCGGATGCTGCTGCCCAGCAATCCACTCAGGCTCGGTCCCTGGGTCATCAGCCGCACCGAAGGAAGCAGGCTCATCCGACCGCTACCCAGGGGGAGCTCGCCCCCGCCGTGCAGGACGTAGCGGCGGTCGAGCAGGTCGGTGTACTCCGACAGGGGAGAAACGTCGGGGCGGGTCAGGTGGTAAATGGCCCCGCCAAAGTAGGCCCCCGAGCGGTCGCCCAGGGTGGCAAACCAGGACAGGCCGACGTTGACGTCCGGATACAGTTGGCCACCCAGCCCCCGGTCCGGTTCCCCGGTCGCTGCGCTGCGGTCGAGGTAGGCATTGCGCGTCACCGGATCGACAAAGTACTGCTCCGAGAACCACAGTTTCGTCAGGTCGAAGCCGCGTTGGCCGGCACCCACCTGCGCGCCGATGCTCAGGAAATGAGCGTTGCGGTTGCCCCGGATGCCTCCTGCAATGCGTTGCTGGTAGCTCCCGCTAAGTATACCCACGCTACGCACGTATTCGCTTTCTCCCGCCCGGTCGTGCTGCAACTGCAGGCCAAAACCGGCAAAGTTATGGTTCCCCACCGGCCGCCTCCACTCCGCCCCGGCCGCGAGACTCCGGTAGCCTTCGGTATTGCTAAGGGTGGTGTACAGCGCCTGGTAGTTGGCCGTTACCCGCAACTGCCCGTTCATCACCCCCGTAAGGGCGGGATTGTTGAGCATGGGGGTCGCCGAGAGCTGACTGAATCGCGCATCCTGGGCGCGGACGCAGGTGCAGTGCAGCGCCAGCAGCAGGCAGAGGGTAAATCGATAAGACAGCGTCGTGCGTCCGGGCATATCAGCGGATTAGCGTGGTTTGACCGGAGTGGGTTTCGCGACTGCTGTCCTCGTATTCTACCGTGAGTTTATACAGGTACACGCCCCCGTTGACCGGTTGGCTGCCTGCCGTCATTCCGTCCCAGCCCCGGCTGGGATCGTTCACCGCAAAGTCCGCATCCTGGTACAGGAGACCGCCCCAGCGATCGAAGATCAGGAATTCAATGACCTGGGTACCCGGACGCCCGTGTACGAGCAAGCGATCGTTGTGCCCGTCGTCGTCCGGGGTGAAGCCGGTCGGCACCGCCACCTCCCGAATTTTTACCACCCGCACCGTCAGTCGATCCGTGGCCTCGCAACCCAGCTCGTCGATTGCTACCAGGGTATAATCGATCGCGTATGGTGGCTGGGCGACCGGGGAGGCACAGTCCGGGCAACTCAGGGTACCCGCGTAGCTGCCCGACCAGAAATAATCCACTTCCCCCACCGCTTCGATAAGCTCAGCGCTGAGGGTGACGCTGTCTCCGAAGGTGAGGTCTATGTCCTCCCCCAGGTCCACCTGGAAGGCGGGCGTGTTGTCCACTTCCACGGTATCCCGGCCAAGGCAGCCTTCCGCATCCCGTACCCGAATGACGTACACGCCGTTGGTGTAGCCCACCTTCCGCGGAGTGCCGGTGAAGTTGGAGTTGTTGATGCTATACAGGAACGGCTCCCGCCCCCCCTCGGCGAAGATGTCAATACGTCCACTGGCCTCCCCCCCGCAGGTTCCGGGGATCGTGGAGGCCTCGACGAGGATTTCCCGGGGGTTGTCCAGTGTAGCCGATGTCGTCGTCGAGCAGGTATTCGCGTCGGTCACGGTGAGGGTATATGTTCCGGGCCCTAAGCCAGTAAGGGCGGGAGAGACGGACCCGTCCGACCAGGCATACGAATAAGGAGGCGATCCTCCCTCCGCGGTGGCCGCTACAGCTCCATCTCCGGCATCGAAACAGGTGATCGGTGCTACCTGGTTCGTCACCCTCAGGAGCGCCGGACCCGGAATCGTCAACACCGTATCGAGGGTGCAACCGGCGGCATCCGTGATCGATAGGGTGTACCTCCCCGCCGCCCGGTCGGTAATGGTCGGTCCGGACGCGAAACGTGCGCCGGCACCCCAGGTAAGGGTATACGGAGCAGGCCCGGGACCCACCACTTCGGAAACCGTCAGCCCCCCGGTGGGCGTGCCGAAACACTGCACGGGAGTGGTTACAAATGTAAAGGAGACGGGCTTTGGTGCCAGGTAGCTGTAGGAACGCTCTCCGCTGCATCCACTGAGGTCGGTAACCGTGAGCCGGTACGTTTCGCCGTCTCGGAGGTTGCCAATGCGGGCGCTGGTCGCACCGGTCGACCACCGATAGGTCGCAAAGGTATCCTGCACACCTAGAAATATCGGAAGCCGGGGATCGCAGGGACTTTCTCGCTCAACCCGAATTTCGGGGACCACCGGCGGTTTCGTCTGTACTAAAATAGGCAGGGTAACGGTACACCCGTTCGCGTCCACCACGGTCACTGCCTGCTCGCCATTGGTCAGCGCGATGGCGGTAGGTCCCGTTTCGGCGCTGCTCCAGGAAAAGGTGTACCCGCCGCCGCCACCGCCGGCGGCCGCCGTGGCCCGGGTGTCCGATGCCCCGGCGCATCCGGGGACCAATTCCACCAAGCTGACCGTCAGTGCGGAGGCCGGCTCCCTAACTTCTGCGGACCCGGTCACGGTACATCCGTTGGCATCCGTTACCGTAAGCCCGTACGTCCCGGCCCCGAGGGAAGCATTGGCGGCGGTCGTTGCGCCGTTTGACCACCGGTAGGTATAGTCCGGGGTTCCCCCTACAGGGGTAGCGGAAACTGATCCGTCGTCGCCGTAGAGGCAGCTGACGTCCCCGGAGGTCAGGCTCACGACCAGCGAGTCCGGTTCCGTGATCACCTGGGACAAGGTGGTCGAACACCCTTCGGCGTCGGTCACTACGAGGGTGTACGTCCCGGCTACCAGGGCACCCGCGACCCCGCCGGTTCCAAGTGCGGGATCGTTCCAGCGGTAGGTGTAGGGTGGAGTACCCCCGGAAATAGTGGTCCGGATGCTCCCGGTCGCCGTCCCGTTACAGCTTACGTTGGTCACCTGCCGGGGTAGGATGACCAGCGGCGGGGCGGGAGCGATGCGGTAAGTGGATTCCTTGCTGCAGCCGTTGCTGGCAGTTATAGTGAGCTGATAATCACCGGCGGATAATCCACTGATGCTCTGCGTCGTGGCCCCAGTACTCCATAAGTAGGTCAGATCGGTTACGTCCGCCAGTGGAGTAAGCGTAATGCTGCCATTGTCCTGGCCGGCACAACCCATGCTTACCTGGGTGGCGAAGGTGGAGGCGAAATCCTTAACCGCGATAGCTATGGACGCGGAGGCGGTACAGCCGTCACTCGTGCGGGTGGTCAGGGTGTACTGCCCGTCCTGCGTAGCGCGGATGGTAGGATTGGCGCAGTCGGTACAACTGAAATCGGGGCTGGCGGGAGACCACGAATAACTAATTGCAGGTCGACGGATAAGGTTGATCGACCAGGATTCCAGGATCCCCGCAGCGTCTGCCGTGAGGTCGCTAAGCTGGAGGGTCCAGGCCCCGTTCACCCGGCTTCCGCTGATGGCCTGCCACATGGGTGAGCCATCGGGGGTGAAGCAGCGGTCGACCGAAGTGCCGGTAAGGGAGCCGCGGGGAACCAGGGTCAGCTTGCGGCCATCGGGGGATACCAGGGCCACTTCCAGTCTGCTCAGGGGGGCCGTACTCGAGTAATTCAGGCACACGTCGCCAATATCGGCCGTTGCGTCTGAAAAGATCGTCGGCACCTGGTCCGTGACGGTGACTACGGACTCGAAGGGAGCGGTAGGTGAATAATCGGGAAGGAAGATTCGCCGGTCGGTAGAGGCTTCCCAGCGAATGTGCTCGTCCTTTCCGTAGATATCCGGGAACAGGTTGGGGGTAAACGGTTCTCCGGCGCAGACGACGGTATCTACTGCTTCCGGGACGATGGGTGGAGGACAACTGAAGCAGAGGGGAGAAAAGGGGGAGCGAACCTGTACGGGGATCAGGGTGTCCTGGAGGCAGCCGATGCTGTCGAGGCTCACGATGCGCTGGTTGGCGAAGCCGGGGTTGTCGGCCCGGTAGGTGACCTGATCGGGGGCGTAGGCGGCGTGGATGCCACTGTCCGCAAAGTAGGTGGAAACCACCGGTACGGTGAAGGTTTCGCGGGGCGGGACCAGGTTGGGCCCGAATGTGATGGACCAGGAGAAGATCGTACCATCGTCCTCTGCGTAGTAATCGATGACGTTGAGTGACCAATCTCCATTGAGTTCGCAGCCTACGAAATTGTCGAAACTGCTCTCGATCGGGCGGTACAGGAGGTTAGCGGGCATCGTCGGGGGGGCGCCGGGATTGTCCTGCAGCGACTGGGCAACCTGGGCGACCGTCCGGGCTCCCCTCACCGAAAAACAGTAGGTCAGCGGTTCCCCCGGCCCGGTGGGGTTGCGGTCGGGGTAGCCGAAGCGCTGGTTCGTCGCGCCGTTCCCCGTGGGGTCGGAGCGAAGGAAGTTGATCCGCTGACCGTCGGGGCATTCGATCCAGATGGACAAGTCGCCGATGAAGCTGTGCTCGAGGGTAACACAGATTTCCTCGATGGCGTCGGACGAGGTGAGGCGCTGTCCCGGGGCGAAATCGCGGAGCCGCAGGATGGACTGGGTCAGCTCGTCGGAGTTTCCGGGAATTGCCACGCTGTCGGAGGTGGGCTGGCGGGCGTTGAATTCTGCGACCGTTGGCGTCACGGTAAAGTTGACGTCGTTATTCGTCGCGCCGTTGAGGCCCAGCCGGAGGGAGTCGCCGGGACAAAGGATCGGTATTGCCCGGACGTCGGTGGTGACGGTCGGCGGACCGGCCACGCGTACCCGTTGGCTGAGGCTATTGCTGTTGCGGCAACCCTTCTCGTCGGTAATATCGAGCTCGATGAGGTAGCCCCCGGGTTCGGTGAAGCGGTGGGTGACCGTTTGTCCGCTCGCCGTAGTGCCGTCCTGAAAGTTCCAGGCGAAGGTGGAGCGGGCATCGCTCTGCGGATACTTGGAGTTGTTTTCCGGATAGGATCCGCTTCCGGTGAGCGTGATGGGATCGCCGGGACACACGTCGATATAGCCATTGTCGGCGGGGAGTACGGCGGGCACGGAAGCCGCCAATTCCGCGACGATGGGCTGGCAGGCGGCAATGCAGCGGATATCGGCTTCCCAGCCGGGTTTGGTGCCGGTGCTTTCGAAGACCACGGTGATGCAGCCACTGGCATTGGCGGCGGTGGCGGAGACGCTGATGCGGTCCCCGTTATTCTGCCGGCCGATCTGCCGGAGGGTATCCGCCTGGTCGTTCGGACCGTTGAAGAACGTGAGGGTGCCCTGGATGTCGATGACCGAGAAAGCGAGTTGAATGTGGGTCTTGTCGGCGTCGTCACCGGTCGAGCAGATGGTGATGGTTTCCCGGTTACCGGCCGGCGAGTGATTGCCGTTTTTTCCCCCGCGGTCGAGGAAGGTGGCAGCACAGGTACTTACGCTTTCCCCCTGGGTGATCAGCACTTCCTGAGCGGAAAGGCCGGCCATCACCCAACAACACAGCACCGAAAGTATACAACGGGAGTAAATCTGCGACATACGCGGTAAGTAAGGAAACAGCTGGGCTATCTTTGGCGCAAAACGAAGAATCGCATGCAAGTATTGGACGGAAAAGCATTAGCCCAGACAATTAAGGAAGAACTCAAAGCCGAAGTGGACAGCATTCGCCAGGCCGCCGGTAAAATTCCCCACCTGGCCGCCGTCCTGATCGGAGCAGATCCCGCCAGTCAAGTGTACGTGCGCAATAAGGTGCGCAGCTGTGAGGAAATCGGGTTTCGCAGTACCCTGATCCGGCGGCCGGAAACCATCACCCAGTCAGCGCTGGAAGACATCGTCCGGGAGTTGAACGAAGACCCCGACGTAGACGGCTTCATCGTCCAGCTGCCCCTGCCCAAGCACCTCGATGAGGACGCGATCAACCTCGCCATCGATCCCCGCAAGGACGTCGACGGCTTCACGCCGGTGAACATCGGACGCATGACCCTGGGGCTCGAGGCCTACCTGCCCGCCACGCCCAACGGCATTATGGTGCTGCTTGAACGCTACGGCATCGAGACCAGCGGCAAGGAAGTCGTGGTACTGGGGCGGTCCAACATCGTGGGTACCCCGATGACGATCCTGCTCAGCCGCAAGAGCACCCCCGGTAACGCCACGGTGACCCTTTGCCACAGCCGTACCCAGGACCTAAAGGCGCATACCCTGCGGGCGGACATCATCGTGGCCGCCATCGGTATCCCCGAAATGCTGACGGCCGACATGGTGAAGGAAGGCGTGGTGATCATCGACGTAGGCATCAATCGCGTCGACGACAGCAGCCGGTCGCGGGGGTACCGCCTGGCGGGAGACGTGGACTACAGGGGATTGGAGCACAGGGCGAGCGCCATGACGCCCGTACCCGGTGGGGTAGGGCCCATGACGGTAGTCAGCCTGCTGATGAACACCCTCAAAGCGAGTAAGCGGAACTAGGAAAATCTATATAATACCCCGTTCGCCCAGGTAGCGTTCGGCGTCCAGCGCGGCCATGCACCCGGTACCGGCGGCCGTGATGGCTTGGCGGTAGACGTGATCGGCCGCATCTCCGCTGACGAAGACGCCATCCACGTTCGTGTGGGTGGAGTTGGGATGGTGGATCAGGTAACCGGTATCCTCCATATCCAGGGCACCCGCAAACATCTTGGTATTGGGGATGTGACCGATGGCGACAAAGAAGCCCGCGATGGCGATTTCCTGTACCTCGTTCGTTACGTTATTGCGCAGCCGCACGCCGGTGACCTCCGTTTCGCCAAGGATTTCCTCGGTTTCCGTGTTCCAGTACACTTTGATATTCTTCTGCTTCAGCACCCGCTCCTGCATGATCGCGGAGGCGCGCATCTCGTCGCGGCGCACCAGCATGTGCACCATCGGGCAGAGATTACTGAGGTAGAGCGCTTCCTCACAGGCGGAGTCGCCCGCACCCACGATGGCTACCTCCTTGCCCCGGTAGAAAAAGCCGTCGCAGACCGCACAGGCACTCACGCCCTGGTTGGCCAGCCGCTGCTCACTTTCGAGACCGAGCCAACGGGCGCTTGCGCCGGTAGAGATAATGACGGTATGGGCCGCGATCTCCTCACCGCTTTCGGTATAGATCTTTTTCACCGCGCCGTCAAAATCGACGCGTTCGATGAGTTCGTACTTGATGGTGGTGCCAAACCGCTCGGCCTGCTTCTTCAGGTCCTCCATCATCTGGGGACCCATGATACCGTCCGGGTAGCCGGGGAAATTCTCGACGTCGGTGGTGATCATGAGTTGTCCACCGGGTTCCCGGCCCGTATAGAGTACGGGATTCAGGTTGGCGCGGGCGGCATAGATGGCGGCGGTGTATCCGGCCGGTCCGGAGCCTACAATGACGGTTTTCAGGGGTTCGTTACCCATGGAGCTTTTTCGTTTGGGGTGCAAAAGTAAGGTAACAGTTTAACACCTCCCGGGCGGGGCGGTTGCATGCGGGAACGCAGGTGCCGGGTAAGCGGATCCACCTCGGCCTATAGGGACTCCATCAGTTTACCAATTTCCCGGTCGTCGAGTTCCCGCCAGGCGCCGACCGGCAAGTCGCCGAGCTCGACGTTCATGATGCGGATACGCTTGAGGGTCCGGACCCGGTAACCCAGCAGGTCACACATACGGCGGATCTGGCGGTTGAGGCCCTGCGTCAGCACAATACGGAACACCCGTACGTCGAGTTGCTCCACCACGCAGCGTTTCGTACGGGTGCCGAGGATGGGCAGTCCGCCGGCCATCCGCCGGAGGAAGGAATCGGTGATGGGTTTGTCCACGGATACGATGTATTCCTTCTCGTGGTGATTTTCCGCCCGCAAAATTTGGTTGACGATGTTGCCGTCGTTAGTCAGCAGGATGAGTCCCGTCGAAGCCTTATCGAGGCGGCCGATGGGAAAGATGCGCTCCGGGAAGCCGATGAATTCTACGATGTTGTCGCGGTCCTGCGAATCCGTAGTGCTGGTGATTCCGGCGGGTTTGTGGAGCAGGAGGTAGATGGCATCCGGCTTTTCGCCGATGGCCTTTCCGTCCAGGGTCACGACATCTCCCGCTTCGACCCGGTTACCTTTCATGGCGACCGTGCCGTTGATCGCCAGTCGCCCGGCCTCGATCCACCGGTCGGCCTCGCGGCGGGAACATACGCCGGTGGAGGAAATATACTTATTGAGCGAGATCGATTCAGCGGCCATAAAAGCAGTGGGTGAGTATACCACGTCTACGCCCGGCCGGTCGTCAAGGTTTACCTCCGGGTAGGCTAAGTAGCGGACGGCCGCGGAGGAGTGGGAACGCGGCACTATCTTTGCCGACTGAAAATCGAATTCCCGCATGGCCTCCCCCCTCGACAACCTCTCCTCCGAAAGCCGCATCTGGATTTATGGCGCCGAACGGGCGTTAACCAGGGAAGAAACCTCTACCGTTAAAAAGCGGGCCCAGGAATTCGTCAGCCAGTGGGGAAGCCACCAGCAGGCCCTTTCTGCCGCCGCCGACGTACTCCACCAGCGTTTTCTGGTGCTGGCCGTGGACGAAACCCAGGCCGAAGCCAGTGGGTGCTCCATCGACGGCAGCGTTCGCTTCGTGCAGGACCTCGGGGCCGAACTGGGGGTGGATTTCTTCAACCGCATGCGTTTCAGCTACCGCGACGAGGCGGGCAAGATCCATACCGTAGGCCGGGAAGAGTTCAAGCTGCTTTACGCCCAGGGGCAGCTCACCAACGACAGCACCGTTTTCGATCCCCTGGTCAAGGAACTCGGGGAGCTGCGGCAGATCTTCGAGCGGCCACTGGAAGACAGCTGGCACAGCCGGATGGTCTGAATCCACTTAAAGAAGGTTTAAAGACAGTCCGCCACACAACGTTGGGGGTCGTCCAGACGTCATTGCGGTAGATCCCTCCACCCAATTTCAAATTGGGGGTACCGCATGACCAGAATACTCCTTTTCCTCCTGGTGTCCTTCCTCAGCCTGACCGCAACCGCCCAGTCGGTGAGTGGTCGGATTTCGAACGAATACGACGAGCCCGTTCCCTTCGCCAACGTCTACGTCAAGCAACTGGAAACGGGTGCCCTTTCCGACGACGAGGGCCGCTACACCGTCAATTTCAGCGTAGACGGCGAGTACGAACTGGTCTTTTCCAGCCTTGGTTACGGGAGCCGGACCATCACCCTGGTTGTGGGGCTCGAACCGATGGAATACGACGTTCGCCTCCTCACTTCCGGGGTGGACCTGCAGGAAATCACCGTCAGCGCTTCCGGGCGCGATCCCGCCTACGCCATCATCCAGGAGGCGGTAGCCCGGAAGGATGAACACCTCCGGTCGGCCGAAACCTACCGGACGACCGTCTACGTCAAGGCCGTGGAAGCGGTGGAAATCCTCCAACCCCCGCCGCCCGCTCCCGTTGCGATCGATCTGGCACCCGCGTCTCCCGCCCAGGATCCGTTCGCAAAGGAAGAACGGGAAAATGCCGCGCTGCTGGCCGGCCTGAACATGGTGGAGATGCAGCTGCGGCTGAACTTCGCCTATCCGCGCAGGTATAAGGAAGAGCGCACCGGGTACGAAGAATACGGGGACGTACGGGGACTGTTCGTTCCTAATTTTACCGAGACTGACTTCAATTTTTACCGTAACCTGGTGCAGCTGCCGGGCATTGCATCCGCCCCGGTGATCTCGCCCCTGAGTAACACCTCGGTGCTGACCTATAAATTCGCCCTCGAGGGCAGTGACCTGGAGGCCGGGCAACTGGTGTACCGCATTCGAGTGACGCCGCGCAAAACGGGCAACAGTACCGTGGAGGGGCTGCTCTTCATCAATGCGGAAAGTTATACCATCAACCGCTTCGACTTTTCCCTTCCGGAGGGGAGCCTGGTGTTTTCCGATATATTTTCCCTGACGCAGCGCTATGCGCTTGCTCCCGCCGGACCGTGGATCGTGAGCGAACAGGTCTTTCGCTATGAGACCCGCAGGGGGAAGAAGCAGGCGTTCCGGGGAACTACCACCCTGAGCTATTCGGACTACGCGCACAATTATGCCTTTCCGGACAAATTTTTCGGGAACGAAGTAGCCGTGATCACGGAGGCCGCCTACGCGCGCGACAGCAGCTACTGGAACACCGGGCGGACCGTGGCGCTGACCAGTGAAGAACGGCGTATGGTGCACCTGCGCGACAGTATCGAGGCGATTACCAGTTCGCAGTGGTATCAGGACAGCATCGAGCAACTGTATAATCGAGTGACGCTGCTCGACCTGGCCTTCGACGGGGTGGGCTTCCGCAACAACAAGCGGAAGAGCCACGTGTACGTCGGCCCCGTGAGCAGCCTGGTGGATTTTTCTCCGGTCGGAGGTTGGCGTGTGGGCCCCTACGTCTCGGCCTACCGCCGCTATCCGAACGGGAAGGTGCTGAACGTGTCCGGCTCCGTCGACCTTGGACTGAAAAACCTGGACGTCCAGGGCAAGGTAAATGCCTGGTACCGCTACGACCCCTTTCGCCTCGGCGACGTCTCGGTGTGGGTGGGACGGGATTTTGAATCCTTTAATCCGCATGACGCCTACCTCAATCAGCTCAAGGCCTCCAATTACTTTCTGAAGGACGAAATCGCCTTCGGGCAGCAACGGGAGCTGGTCAATGGCCTTTACCTGAAGACCAACCTGCGGCAGATCAACCGCCGCTCGATCGCCGGGTACAACACCGAAACTCTCATCGACGACCTCGTGGTTGACGAGCAGGGGACGGTCGATTTCGAGGGCTACCAGGCGCTCATCAGTAACGTGTGGCTAACGTACACGCCCGGCCAGCGCTACCTCCGAGAACCCCACCGTAAGGTCGTGCTCGGCAGCAAGTGGCCCACGTTCTCCTTCCTGCACCGGCGTGGCTGGTCGGGGCTGCTCTCCAGCGACATCCGTTTCGACTACCTGGAATTTGCCGTGGAGCAGGACCTGCCCATCGGCGCTATCGGTACTTCGAAGTACCGGGCCCAGATCGGGCAGTTCGTGAATACCGAAGACCTGCGTTTCGTTGACATCAAGCGCTTCCGCGATTCCGATCCCTTACTCTATTCCGACCCCCTCACCACTTTCCAGGCGCTCGACGCTTCCCTGAGCACATCGGATGTACACGTCGAATTTCACCACATTCATCACTTCAACGGAGCGATTATGAATAACATCCCCCTACTGAAGAAGACCCGGTTACGCGCGGTGGCCGGCGGCGGCTTCCTGTGGTTGAAGGACCGGAATTTTCGCTATCAGGAACTGTTCGCCGGCGTCGAGCGGATCTTCAAACTCGGCGCGCGCCGTCGGGCCCGGTTGGGGATCTACGCCGTCGCGGCGGATGCGAACGATGCGCAACCAACTGCCGCATACAAGGTCAGTTTCGACCTCATCGACATCTGGAAAAAGGACTGGAACTTTTAATGACAATACGCTTAAAACCAAGTTGTTAGGACCTTGCATTCAGTTGTTTACCCGTTTGTAAACGTATATATACGCAAGTATTCGTTTAAATGGCGACTATATCTCTGCTTCTCGCTCATTTTTGTGGCGTCACCAAAACAGAGCGACATGTTACCCATTTACAACCAGGTGCAGCTGATTGGCCGCGCCGGTCACGACGTAGAATTATTGACCCTGACGGACGGAAGCCACCGGGCTACGCTCCGGCTTTACCAGAACCACTGCACTACGGCCGCGGCGGACGATCGGCAGATTCATTCCCTCATTGCGTGGAACAGCCTGGCTACCCAACTGGAAGCTAAAGTCCGGCGGGGAGACCAGCTGCTTGTCCAGGGGCGGTTGCTGCACCGAAAATTAGAGTTGGGGGGGCAGGCATTCATGAAAAGCGAAATCCACCTGTCCTGCTTCACTGTACTGAGTTCATGCTCCGTGACCCGCTCGGTCGGGATCGTTGCCGAGCCCGCTACCGAAACCTACCGCAGCCATGAATAGCCTGACCCTTATTGGCGGTGTTCTCGCTCCGCCGGTGTACCACTGCACCGCCGGGGCGCAGGATCTCTGTCGCTTCCAGTTGGTGACCCAGGACCGCCGGGGCAAAGCACACGTTCACCACTGCATGGCCTGGGGGCCGGCCGCCCTCGACCTGCACGCCCACCTGCGGGAAGGCGAACAGTTCCTCGTCCGTGGTGAATTACTCTACCGGACGGTCTCCGTGGCCGGCGTCCAGACGCAACGACCGTACGTGCTCGTGAGAAAGTATACCTACCTGAGTGCCCATCGCGACCGCTCTAGTAAACCTCTTCCCGCGGTGCGGGCAGCCGCGAGCGCATCCGTACGAACAGGCTGATCAGCAGTCCGAGCATCATCGCGATGGCGCCGAACCAGAAGAGGTTAATGCCGGGGAATTCGATGACCTGCAGGGTGATGTAGTCCGTACGGTAGCTTTTCGGAGCTACTGCAATCGGGATGGATAACGCCTGGGTCGGTGGGGTCTTGGCAACCCGCAAAGTGGCTTCGTTCGTTTGAGGATTGAGGCTGACTAAATGCGCGTAGAGGCCCAGGCTGCTGATCTCGTCGCGAATCCCCCCCGGCTGGTTCCCGCGGATGAGAAAGACGGGCTCCATGGTTTGTCCCTGAGACTCCAGCAGGGCGCTTACCCAGATGTCGCCCTCCTGGGGCTGAAAGTGGTCGAGATTCGGTTGGGATACGAATTGCAGAAAGGTTACTTCCTGGCCTCCGACCCGGAAGTTAGAGCCCGGGGTAACCACGAATTCCTGGTAGTCGAGATTTTCGTCCTGCATCAGGAGTTGGTCAAATACCCGCTCATCGATCTTTACCCGCAGGGACATATCGTTTAGCTGGGCGGGGTAGTGATACAGGAGCCCTTCGCGCAGGATCAGGGCGACCGTCGCCGTGCTGTCGTGATCCGCGATCCCGCCGGAACGGCTTGCGTGAACGGTGGCACTCAGGCCAATGTCTCCCGGCTCGGGAATATATTCCGGATGGACCGGGTGTCGGGAAAATCCGTCCAGGGCAATGTTGTAGGTGTAGATAATGGAACTACTCCGCTGGGGAATATCTACCGTATCCCGAAACCCGTCGGAGCCTCCTACCGCGAGGGGGAACACCCGGTATTGCAGGCTGTCTTCCGTTTCCTGGCGGATCTTCACGCTCTGCTCTTCGGGTGGTAGTCCCATGATGACCGTGAAAATGTCCTTGTTCCAGTAATGCTTGGTACTCGGGTTGGTAATGGCGATCTTTTCGAAGCCTTTGTCGTAGAGCACATTAGGCTCCAGCTTGAACTCCTCCAGGACGTTGCCGGACTTATCGACCCGCTGGTAGTCCATGAAGTAGTGGCGGTTCAGTCCGTCGATGGTATCTCCGGTGAAGGTGACCACGTAGTCCTCCATGCCGAGGGGGACATCCTGGTATAGCCGCACGGTACTGCGGGCGAGTTGCTCGTCCTCGGTGAGGCCGTCCATCAGAAACTGGTTCTGGGAAACGATGCGCTTATTGCCCGCGCTGGCCATGATGCCGACCAGCATGATGCCGAAGCCAATATGGCTGACGATGCTGCCGGCGACCTTGGCGTCCTTACGCACGAAGAAGATCATGAAATCCAGGTTGCTCCACACGGTGAACCAGCCGGAGAAGATCATCAATTTATACGGCAACGAGGGCGCTTGGATCCACAGGAGCGTCAAATAAGTCAGCAAGCCGGCTCCCGCCAGGGCAAGGACTGCGTGGACGGCGAAGGTGCGGAAGTGGGTACTGAAGTTACGTTCCCGCCAGCGTAGGAACTGGGCCCCTCCGCTCAGCAGACCGATAAAGATGCCGATCCAGATCTGGAAGCTGTTGTGGTGGGCTTCCGGCTCGGTGAGCGTGAGGCCGTCAAAGACGGGATTTATCCATTGCCGGATCTCATTGTAGACGGGGAGGCTCGTAGAGCCGGTGATCAGGATGGCCGACATAAACAGCGTCAGGCTCCCGATGAACATCCAGAACTCCCGGCTGCTGGTAGCTTCCTCTTTTTCCGGTACGGGAATGGAGTTCCAGCGCCAAATCATGAGGCCGATACTCAGGAAAAAATAGAAGGCGAGGAAGAAGAGCAATTGGGTCTCCAGCCCCATTTCGGTAAAGGCATGCACGCTGGTATCGCCGAGTATGCCCGAGCGGGTCAGGAAGGTGCTGTAGACGATCAGGACGAAAGTGAACAGGTAGAAGAGGTAGGTCGCCCGGATGCCCTGTCCGGTGGCCCGGCTGATCAGGTTAGTGTGAATGCCCGCCACGAGGATCAGCCAGGGAACGAGGCTCGTATTCTCGACCGGGTCCCAGGCCCAGTACCCCCCGAAATTGAGGGCTTCGTAGGCCCAGGCGGCTCCCATCAGGATACCGATGCCCAGGATGCCGGCGCTGAAGAGACTCCACCGCAGGGCGGGGGTCAGCCACTCGCGGTGGCGGCCGGTCCAGAGGCCGGCCACGGCAAAGGCAAAGGGAACGACCGTGCTGGCAAACCCCAGGAACAGGGTGGGGGGGTGGATGGTCATCCAGTAATTCTGGAGACTGGGGTTGAGGCCGTTGCCGCGGAGGAGCTCTACGTAATCGGCCTGCTGGAAGATGGGGGCGTTGACCGTCTCCCGGAGCAGTAGCATGGGGTTGGAGCCGAGCTTGAACAGGATATCCCCGAAGCCGAAGTGGACGCCCAGCAGCATTGATAAGATCACGATCTGTACCGAGCAGATCACGGCCATGACCGGCTTTTCCCAGGTACGGGAGGTGACCATGAGCACGTAGCCCAGGATGACGTGCCAGAAGGTCCAGAGCAGAAAACTGCCTTCCTGTCCTTCCCAGAACGCCGAGAAGATGTAGCGCTGTTGTAACTGTCCGTCCACGTGGGCCGTCACGTACTGGTACTCGTAATACTGGTTGAGCATCGCGTAAAAGATGCAGCCAATGACGGTGAAGACCGCCGCCCCGTGCGCGAGAAAGCTGAGCTGCCCGAGGCGTTGCCATCCCCGGCTACGCAGGACTTCGCCGCGCGTCTGGGTGGCGATGAAGTAGCTGACCATGCTGAGGATGGCCGCGAAAAAGGCAAGCACGACGGCAAAATGCCCGATGTAGCGGGGGCCGAGGTGCTCGTTCAAATACTGTATTTCTTCCATGTTGGGGGATCAGCTCTCGGTGAGGCTTTTAATCATCGCCTCTTCGTCCTTGTACTTACTCGGGCACTTCATTTGGATATCGCTGGCGATGAAGCGATCATCCTTCATACGCCCGGTCAGCACAATGCTCTCGCTCATTTCAAAATCCTGCGGTTTGCCCATCAACAACACCACTTCCCGCTCGTTGCCGCTTAGGTCTTCCAGGAAGAAACTGAAGTAGTTGGGATCGGTAAGGGGATCGTAAATGGTGGGCTTGTCCTTGACGTAAGTACCGACCAGTTGGACCTTATCGCCGGATTTCGCGGCCTTCTCAAAGTTGGCGTACTCCGAAGTAGCGTTGCCGGTTTGCACCAGCAGCACGACGGCAACTACGACAAGCAACACGGCCAGGATATAGGACTTTTTCATAGGATGGCATGATTAGACAGGCAAAGGAATCACCTTGGAAACACAAAGGTACTCGGAGCGTTGTGGCACAAGGTCAGGCCGGCGTAAAACCTTGCGTAGCAACCTGCTTCCGGCGGGTAGTTGCGGGGCGGAATCCGCGGGTGCCGGGTATCCGGCTTCTGCCGCAACATTCCGGTACTTTCCTTATTTTGTTTCAAACACCTGTACGGGAACTACTTATGAACGCCATTTCCTCATCCCGCCTCCTTGTGTACCTCCTCATTGGCCTGGCACCCGCGCTGGCCGCCCAGAGCAGTGTTCGGGAATTCCGATTGGGGGGAAGTGCGGAAATTCTGAACGACGAGTGTATCCGGCTGACGCCTGACCTGCCCTACGAGTCGGGGTCCGCGTGGTTCCAGAATCCGATCGACCTGGATTACCCCTTTGAGCTCTCGGTGGACTTGGTCCTCGGAGAAAATGACGAACTGGGGGCGGATGGGATCGTGTTTGTCTTTCATCCCTATATGCAAACGGGGTACCGGGGGGAAGGCATGGGGTTTGCCGGGCTTTATCCCTCCCTCGGCATCGAGTTTGACACCTACCAAAATTACCACCTCGGCGATCCTGCGGCCGACCACCTTGCCATCATGCCCCACGGGCAGGCGCACCACGGCGTGAGCCTGGTGGGCCCCATCGACCTGCCGAACCTGGAAAACGGCACCAAGCGCCCGCTTACCATCAGCTGGAACCCCGGGACCAATACTATGAAGATCTCCCTCGATAACGTGGTACGCGCCACCTTTAACGCCGACATCATCAACGAGATCTTCGGCGGCAACAGCAAGGTGTACTGGGGGGCTACCGCGGCTACGGGGCGCAAGACGAATTACCAGGATATTTGTATCCGGAAGCTGGTGTATGCAAGCTTAGACTAACGCCTCGCCTCCTCGTACATCTTTAGTAAGTACCGGTAGCGTGGCTCGGCGGCAAACGGCTCGGCCTTGCTCTGCGCATTCAGGATCATGACTTCCGGAGTTTCTTCTTCGCTCAGCTTCGGCCACTCGGGCAGGTTGTCGCCGTTGGGATCACCGGTCTTCACAAAATTGCCGAGGTAAGTGACCATGGTCTTGGCAGCGGCGTGATCCCCTTCCTGCCATTGGTACTGGTCGGACACCCGGAGGTTGTCCAGGAAGTATTCGATGTCGGTGGCGTGGCCGGCGCCGGCGGGCTCCTTGGTACGTGTTTCCCCCTTTAACGCAGGCCGCACCTTATCGAAGCGGTAACGGTATACCGGCTGGTCGCTGTTTTTGCGATGGAGGTTGGCCCAGTTCCAGGTGCCAAGCACGATCCAGGTATCGGAGGCCAGGGCGATGGCGGAACTGCGGGGGGATTCGGCGGGGTAGTACTGCAGCAGCTCTTCGGCCTTATCCGGATACTGCTCCTTCACCTGCTGGCGATAAGCTTCCCGAGAATCGGGGAAATCTCCCCAGGGACGTTCGGTGCTGGTCCAGCCGACCAGGAGGGGGACCTGGGCCTGCCGGCCACTGCGGAAGGTCACGGTGGGCTCTTCGGTGATGAATTTCCCGTCGACAACGGGGCGTAATCCTCCTCCGCTACTGGCATTGTGGGCTTCATACACGGCCTGGGTAGAGGCCTTGCGGAACTCGCCGAAGGATCCGTAGCCGGCGTTTTTGACAAATTGAGTTCCCCACGCTTCTCCCTCGGACAGCGGAGCTAGCGGGCGCTCCGGATTGACGGCCCCGCCACTTTCCCCCACGGCACCGGCAATCAGATCGCGGGAAAGGGGAGACACCATCTGGAGGCTGACCGCCATGGAGCCGGCGCTTTCTCCTGCAATCGTGATGCGCTCGGGGTCACCGCCGAAGGCGGCAATGTTGTCGTGTACCCACTGGATGGCTGCGGCCTGGTCCATCAGCCCGTAGTTGCCCGAGCCTCCATACCCGGATTCGGCCGACAATTCCGGGTGGGCCAGGAAGCCGAACACGTTCAGGCGGTAATTGGGGGTGACGACCACGACGCCCTCCTGGGCAAGGCGTTCGCCGTCGTAGCGGCCCTCGTCACCCGACCCGGCCGTAAAGCCGCCGCCGTAGAAGTAGACCAGTACGGGGAATCCCTTTTCATCTTCCTTCGCTGGGGTCCACACGTTCAGGTACAGACAGTCTTCGCTCACGGAAGGCGAACGGAAACGCATGTCGTCGTAAACGTATTTTTGTACGGGCCGGGGACCGAAGTCGTGGGCGCTACGGACGCCGTCCCAGTTCTTTGCGGCCTGCGGGGCCTTCCACCGCAGCTCACCTACCGGCGGGGCAGCAAAGGGAACGCCAAGGTAGGATTGGATGCCCGTACGGGTGCTGTAATCGCCTTCGAGAACACCATTCGAAACTTCGGTTCGTACCGGGAAACCGAATTGGATATCCTGGGCGGACACGCCGGTAGCCCAACCGAGGAGCAGGAGCAGGAGAGGGTAGGAGATGGTTTTCATAGGTGCAGGATTCGACTGAACGTCCAATATACTCCCGCCCCTGATTTATGCGGAAGGTTCCGCTGCTACTACTCCTACGCTAACGGGTCAGGTACTGACTCCGGTTGCGGTCCAGTTCGCGGAAGAAGGGATCGGTCATGTCCTTTACGAAGTGGATCGATTCGCCGGTAGACTTCATCTCCGGGCCGAGTTGCTTGTCCACGTTCGGGAACTTGTTGAAGCTGAAAACGGGCACCTTGATCGCGTAGCCGCTGGGCTGGGGATTGATATCGAAGTCCTTCAGCTTATGGGTGCCCAGCATCACCTTCGTGGCGATGTTGAGGTAGGGCACCTTGTAGGCCTTGGCAATGAAGGGGGTGGTACGGCTGGCCCGGGGGTTGGCTTCGATGACGTAGACTATCTCTTCGCCCGTTTCCTTGTCGGTCTTGATGGCGAACTGTACGTTGAGTAAGCCCTTGATTTTGAGGGCAAAGGCCAGTTTTTCGGCGTACTCCCGCATCTTATTGACGGCGTCCACGCTCAGGGAGTACGTGGGCAGGACGGCGGAAGAGTCTCCGGAGTGAATACCGGCCGGCTCGATGTGTTCCATAATGCCCATGATGTGGACTTCCTCGCCGTCGCAGATCGCGTCGATCTCGGCCTCTTTGGCGCGGTCGAGGAAGTGATCAACGAGCACCTGGTCGTCCGGAGCCTTCTTGAAGATCGAAAGTACGTGGCGTTCGAGCTCCGCGTCGTTGATCACGATGCGCATATCCTGTCCGCCCAGTACGTAGCTGGGGCGAACCAGCACGGGGTACTTGACGCGGTGGGCGACTTCCAGGGCTTGGTCGGCGTCCTTGGCGGTTCCGAAGTTGGGGTAGGGAATGTCCAGGTCCTTCAGCAGGTTGGAAAAGCGTCCGCGGTCCTCGGCTAGGTCCATGGCATCGAAGCTGGAGCCGACGATCGGGATACCGCGCTTGTGCAGTTCTCCGGCCAGCTTGAGGGCGGTCTGCCCACCGAGTTGCACGATGATGCCCTCGGGTTTTTCCAGTTCGATGATCTCCCGCAAATGCTCCCAAAAAACGGGCTCAAAGTAGAGCTTGTCGGCGGTATCGAAGTCGGTCGAAACCGTCTCCGGGTTGCAATTGATCATGATCGACTCGAAGCCTGCTTCGTGCACCGCTTTAAGTCCGTGCACGCAACAGTAGTCGAACTCAATACCTTGTCCTATCCGGTTCGGACCGGATCCTAATACGATAATCTTCCTCTTATCCGATACGATGCTCTCGTTTTCGGAATCGAAGGTGGAGTAGAAGTAGGGAGTAGTCGATTCGAACTCAGCGGCACAGGTGTCGACCATTTTATAGGTACGCCGGATACCCAACTTGTAGCGTTGTTTGGTGACCGCCTCTTCGTCCACGCGCAGGAGGTAGGCGATCTGGATATCGGAGTAGCCGACCTCCTTCAGTTCCCGGAAGAAGGCTTCGGGCAGATCCTCGGGCACGTTGTATTTGAGCACCTCGGCGTCGTAGTCCACCAGCCGCTTGATCTGGTTGATGAACCAGGGGTCGATCTTGGTGAGTTTCTGGATGGTCTTGCGGGGCACCCCAAGCCGTAGCGCATCCTTGAGGCGGAAGATGCGGTCTTCGCTGGCGTTCTCCAGGCGGTGGAGGATATCGTCGGTCTTGATCCACTCCTTGATGTCGGAGCCGAGTCCGGCGCGGCCGTTTTCCAGGGACTGGCAGGCCTTCTGCAGGGCCTCGAGGAAGTTGCGGCCAATGCCCATTACTTCGCCGACCGACTTCATCTGTAGTCCGAGCCGGTGGTCGGCGCCGGGAAACTTGTTGAAGTTCCAGCGCGGGATCTTGACGATGACGTAGTCGAGCGTAGGCTCGAAGAAGGCCGAGGTCGTCTTAGTGATCTGGTTCTTGAGCTCGTCGAGTCGGTAGCCCAGGGCCAGTTTGGCCGCAATTTTGGCGATGGGGTAGCCGGTGGCCTTGGAAGCCAGGGCGGAAGAGCGGCTTACCCGGGGGTTGATCTCGATGACGATAAGCTCCTCGGTCTCCGGGTTCTGGCTGAACTGGATGTTGCAGCCTCCGGCGAAGTTGCCCATGGCACGCATGGCCGTGATGGCCTGGTTGCGCATATCCTGGTAGGCGGTGTCGGAAAGCGTCATGGCCGGGGCTACCGTAATCGAATCGCCGGTGTGGATGCCCATCGGATCGAAGTTCTCTACGGCACAAATGATGACGACATTGTCCGCGGCATCCCGCAGGAGCTCCAGCTCAAATTCCTTCCACCCGAGCACCGCCTTGTCGATCAGCACTTCGTGGGTGGGGCTGGCGTCGAGTCCACGGCGCAGCATTTCCGGAAACTCCTCATCAGTGAAGCAGAAACCGCCGCCGAATCCGCCGAGGGTGTAGGACGGTCGGATGACCAGCGGGAAACCGATCTCCTGGGCGGCTTCCATGCCCTCGAGGAAGGAGTTGGCGATCATAGCCGGCGCGCACTTCAGGCCGATCTTTTCCATGTGCTTGCGAAAGAGTTCCCGGTTTTCGGCCAGCTCGATGGCCTCCAGGTCCACGCCGATGAGGCGCACCTGGTAGTTATCCCAGAGTCCGACTTTCCCGCATTCAATGGCCAGGTTGAGCGCCGTTTGTCCGCCCATCGTCGCCAGCACCGCATCCACCTGGCGTTCTTTCAGCACCTGTTCCACGCTTTCGATGGTCAGCGGCAGCATGTATACGTAGTCGGCCGTCATCGGGTCGGTCATGATCGTGGCCGGATTGGGGTTGAGGATGGTGACCTCGATGCCTTCCTCCCGCAGGCTCCGCGACGCTTGGGTTCCCGAGTAATCGAATTCACAGGCCTGGCCTATAATGATGGGGCCGGACCCGATGATGAGTACGGATTTGATGCTGGTATCCTTGGGCATGGGGGAGTGCGGTTTGCTTAAACTGGCGCGAAGATACTAAAGGAGGCGCAGGCTGGGCGAGCCCATTGCAACCGAATTCAGCTTCCTGTTTTCGAGCGGGCGGCGGAGCGCAGGTGCAATAAGCCTGGCAGAAAAGCGTTCAACCTACGACCCCGCTTCGATGCCGCTTTTGCGCAGGAAGTACTTTCCCTCCGGTCCCCTCCTGATTACAACCGATCGACTATGCCGAGATTGATTACGCTGTGCGCTTTATTCGTTTGCCTGCTTCCCCTTACCCTGTATGCCCGTTCTTCCTTCAAAGCAGGCTACGTCATCGACAACTCAGGTGCTGAGATTCCTGCGGAGATTCAGGAGCGTAATTGGTACAATAACCCCACGACGCTCACGTATCGGATCGCCGGAGCTAAGGAAGCGCTGGAGGCCTCCATCTCCGACCTGCGCGGGTTTGGATTGACGGGCGACGGCCAGCGGTTTGTGCGCGCTGCGGTGGATATCGAGCAGACTCCGGATGAAGTAGCGAACCTCAATTACACCACCACACCGGAATTCTTGCGGGATACCGTTTGGTTACGTCAATTCGTTGAGGGCGAGGCCGACCTGTTCTATTGGTCAGGTAAGGCGCTGAAACGGTTCTTTTACCGGGTAGAAAACAGGTCTTTCGAACCACTTATATCCCGCAGCTACCGGGTCGGACTCCGGGGCGTGCAGCATGATAATCGGTTCCGCGCTACGCTGGTGACTTACGTATCGTGTGAAGCAGCCGCTATGCCGCAGATCGGCGACGTAGCATACACAAAGCAAAGCCTGATCGAATACTTCATGGCCTATAATGCGTGTCGGGGAGAAGTCCCGATGCAGCTTACCACGCGCAAGGGACCGTCTCCCCGATTCGCCTTTCGATTCGGTGGGGAGCTACGGACCGCGGAATTTGTTCGTTTCCAAAGTAATGGTCCGGGTAGGAGGGTGGCGGACTTCGGTACTTCACCGTCGCTGACCCTTGGTTTTGAGGCGGAACAAGCCCTGGAATTTACCAACCGGCGCTGGTCAGTTTTTATGGGGGTGAATTACCGGAAACTGGAAGCAAGTCGGGTGGTCAACAAGGACGGGTATTACCTCGACCAGCACTCGATAGCGATACCGCTGGGCTTGCGCCTCCGGGGATTTGACCTGGGTAGCCACACGCTCTACGTTATGGGAGGGCTAATAGCCGAAATCCCCCTACGTAAGGGTGCCTTCAGGGTTCAACAACGCGAGTACAGAACCGGGCTGAATTACGGAGGTACGCTTGGTGTGGGAGCCCGCTTTGGAAAACACCTGGAACTGGAAGGAAGCTACCGCTTTCGGCAGGATATGCTCACCAACTACGTCACCGAGTCACTCTTTGAAACGGCAACCACCCTGACGTTAGCTTATCGAATGTAACGGTTGTGGTTTAGCATCCGACGTTATACCTTTGCCGCCCGACAAAATCACCCTTCCGGAGGAATGGCAGAGTGGTTGAATGCACCGGTCTTGAAAACCGACGTACCGCAAGGTACCGGGGGTTCGAATCCCTCTTCCTCCGCTAATTTTCCGGCCGCGCCGCACCGGCGCTCCGCCGCCCCTGAGCCTTTGCTACTTTCACGGCTGCCTGTGGTCACTCTTCCATTGCCGGACGCGCCGGTAGCCTAGTTGGCTCAGGATGAGGGTCCACAGCACCTCGAAGGGAACCAGCTCCATGTAGTAGGCCTGGGAAGATTTAGCGACCGGATGTTTTTCCATAAGCTGGAAGTAGCGTCGCGTATGCCGCTCGACCGCAGACCGGTGGAAGGCCTGCTCCGACAGCTGGGCCAGGGCCTTCAAAAAATATCGGACGCGTTCGTGTCCGGGGCCCTTCAGGTGCCGCTGCGCATATTTCGTGATGGCCTCTATACTGTAGCGCGTCTGGGTATGGCGGTGACGGATCACCTGGTCGACGATCTGAAGAATTAGGAGGTGCACGTTGCGGTGCGATTTCTCGTTACTGACGTGCTCGACGGAATTAAGGAAGCGGCTGAGCCGGAATCGGTCGAAATGGTCATCATCGGGGGCCAGTTGTACCTGCTTTAGTTTGTGCAACAGGTAGAGGTAGGCCTCGATGATGCGGAAGGTATCCTCCAGGTGAGCCGGGTGTATTCTTCTCAGGCTGTCCAGCTCCATGCTTCGGTACAGCGCATACGACTCCTGGAATTTGCCCGACCGCAGGCACAACAGGAGCATCAGCTCGTATACCTTCAGGTAGTTGTGTTCCCCCGGTAGGGTCCTGGACAGGAGGGAGTGGGCGAAAGCCATCCCGTTTTCAAAATCGTTGAGCTGGGTGTAGGCGACCGAGAGGTTCACCTCGAACACCTGAAACATCGTGGGTTGAGCTGATTCCTTTGCCGAGAGGTAGGCAATGGCTTTGTTGGCCACCCGGATGACTTGCGGATAGTCGCGGTCGGCAAGGTGAAGGTTCAGCTCGATCAGGAAGACGATGTAGGAGATCATGGCTAGGTCAAAGTCCTCGATCGCCGGGGCGTGCTTTGCGTAAAATCGGGCGGCGGTAGACTTGATTTCCGCCGGATCCCGCTGGAGATTCCGCAGGTAGGAGAGCTCGTTGAGATCAGCTACCGCATCCTGGTATTTTCGGGATATATCGCGGTACTCCAGCGCACGGTTGCGGTAGTATTCGTATTTCGCCGGATCGAATTTGCGGTTGTTATACTGCCGGCGCAGCATGACGGCCGATTCGTAGGCCGCATCGATGAAGTTGGCATCGGCCGAGATCGTGAACGCTTCCTCCAGAAATGGCAACAGAACCTCGGAGGTTACCGAGGTACGTAGTTGTTTGGCAATCGAGATCAGCTTCCATACGTAAGCAAAGGTGCGCTTGCGTTTGTTGGTCGATCGCTCACTGACCCCGATGCGGGTCGCCGCGTTCAGCAATTCAATTTTCAACCCGTGCTTGACCTTGCGGAATGCACTGGAGGAAGACTCCAGTTCCAGTGCAGCCGCCGCCGCCCCGGAAGTGGCATCTGGGTGGCTGCGCAGAAAGTTAAACAGCGCCTCCTGGGCTTTGCCACTTCTGCTGTCGTTGGGGCAAAGCAATATATAGTGGGGTCCGAGCAACTCAATGAGTTCGGAAAGGTGTTTCATGTAGCGTCAACTGCCTGCCACCAGGGGAACTAGCTATCCCCGGGCAAAAATCCTGTAAAAAGAAGAAACCGATAGTACCTGAAAGTGTGGGATTATAATGTCTGATAATGTAAGTATACCCAAATGAATGGCAGAGGCCGCTTTTTAACGAGCTTTGTATATATTGTGAATATAATTCACATGTAACCGTGCCTGGTGTGAAAATTCCTGCTTGAGACTGGCGATGTATGAGTTTATCACGAAAAAAGCGGCATTTAGGGATCGAACGGTTAATTATATTCCCAACAAGCAAATTTTGCTTGTTGCAAGAATTGCAAATTTAGCCGTCAATAGGGCAGGCGTGCCGTGATCCACTGCAGCATCGTATTCAGTACGGCGAGTCGCTCCGGCTCGTGGTGCAGTTCATGGTAAAGTCCGGAGAAGCTTTTCCAGGTCAGGTTTTTCGGATTTCGCTGGACGAAAGCCTCGCTGGCCGCGTGGGAGGTGATCTGGTCGGCGTCGCCGTGCAGGAGCAGGGTAGGGACGGGTAGCCCCCCGGCGTACGACTGGAGGTAGACCGCCCGTTCGAGCAAGTCGATCCCGGTCTGGCTGCTCAGGCGGTCGTGGTTGTAGGGGTCGGCGGCGTAGTCCCGGACTACGCGGGGATCCCGGCTCAGTTTTGTGTGGTCGAGCTGGTTGCTGAGGGTGAAGGTGGGTTTCAGCCGGCGCATCAACCGGCCCAGGGCAACGACGACCGGGTTGGGCGTAAAGGCCTCGGCGATGTGGGGCGAAGTCACGATGGCCCCGGCAATGGAAGGCTTGCGCCGAATGAGGTAGTGGAGGAGTAGTTGTCCTCCCATACTCTGGCCGTACAAAAACACCGGCCGGCCGGGATACCGCCGCTCGCACTGCACCAGCAACTGGGCAATGCCGTCGAGGTAGTCCTTGTACTCCCGGGCGTAGCCCTTCCGCCCTTCGCTGCGGCCGAATCCCTGGCGGTCGTATCCGACCATGGCGATGTCGTGCTGATTAAAAAACTCCGCTACCGCATTGTACCGGCGGCAGTGCTCCCCGAGGCCATGGATGATGCCGATGACTGCCTTCGCCTTGGCAACCTGCCAGTCTACCGCATATATCCGGTGCCCCAGTTCGTTCTTCCAGCTGAATTCCTCCGTCATGGCCGGAAGATACGCGTCCGCCGATCTTCCCGCCGCTTCCCGCTAACCTACCTTTGCCTACATGAAAGATCACCCCCGCATCGTCTTTATGGGCACCCCCGAATTCGCCGTTCCGAGCCTCGAGAAATTGGTGGAGGCCGGCTACCCGGTGGTTGGTGTGATCACGGCCACGGACAAGCTGGGCGGACGGGGCGGTAAGCAACTGCTCGAGTCCCCCATTAAAAAAGCGGCGGTGCGGCTCGGAATTCCGGTGTTGCAACCCGGGAGCCTGAAGGCGGCGGAGTTTCAGGCCGAACTGCGCGCCCTACGGGCCGAACTGCAAATCGTAGTGGCCTTCCGCATGCTGCCGGAAGCGGTCTGGGATATGCCCGCGCTGGGGACCTTCAACCTCCACGGCTCCCTGCTGCCGAAGTACCGCGGTGCCGCCCCCATCAACTGGGCCGTGATGAACGGGGAAACGGAAACCGGGGCGACGACCTTTTTTATTCGTCACGAGATCGATACGGGGGATGTCCTGCTACAGCACCGGATACCGATCGGGCCAGATGACACGGCAGGAGACGTGCACGACCGCATGATGATCGAGGGCGCCGACCTCGTACTCCGGACGGTGCAGCTGATCGAATCCGGTGATTACAACCTCGCCAAACAAGACGATTCGCTGGCGATCCCGGCCCCAAAAATCCACCGGGAAACCTGCCGTATCGACTGGACGCAGCCCCTGCCGGAAATCCACAACTTTGTGCGCGGCCTCAGTCCCTGGCCCGCGGCCTGGACCCTCCTGGAGGGCAGCAACCTCAAAGTGATCCGCGCACACGCCGAGCCTGACGATCATGCTCACGCACCGGGCACGGTAGCTACGGACGATAAGACCTACCTGAAGGTCGCCTGCCCGGGAGGCTACTTGGTCATCGAGGAGCTGCAACTCGCGGGCCGCAAGCGGATGACGACCGAAGATTTTCTCCGGGGCGTGGAAGTACCTCCCCGCCTGATTTTGGGTGACTAAGCGCCGGTAAAATTTAGTTGCTTCGGGTATCTTTGAGCACATGAGACTTAGCCTGCTTTTCCCCCTCCTCTGTGCCGGATTCCTGCATGCCCAGGACCTCTACTTTGCCGATGGGCCCACGCTCACCCCGGATGGCAAGGAAATTGTGTTCAGCTATAACACGGACCTGTGGCGGGTACCCGCGGCCGGGGGCACGGCCGTCCGCGTAACCGCACTGGAAGGAAACGAATCGAAGCCGAGCATCAGCCCCGACGGCAACTGGCTGGCCTTCAGCTCCGACCAGTACGGGAACGACGACGTATTCCTGGTCCCGCTGGCCGGCGGGCAGATCACTCAGCTGACCTTTCACGAGGCCGGCGATCGGGTCGAAAGCTGGTCGTGGGATAGCCAGACGATCTACTTCACTTCCGACCGCTACAACCGGATGGCTACCTACACCGTCCCCGCGGCGGGAGGCACGCCCAAGCGGCTGTTCGGCGCAAACTATTTTAACAACGTGCACAATGCCGCCGAGCATCCCGACGGCAGCATCTACTTCAACGAGAGCTGGGAAAGCAGCCTCTTCGTGCACCGGAAGCGGTATCGGGGCCCCTTCAACCCCGACATCAAAAGCTATCAGCCCAAGACCGATACCTATACCCGGCACACGGACTGGGAAGGGAAGGACATGCTGCCCGTGATCGATCGCGCGGGTAAGGTGTATTTCGTTTCCGACCGCGACAACGACGAGTATAACCTCTATGAATTGTCCGGTACGGAGGTACGGCGGCTTACCTCCGACAAGCATTCTATTTTCGCACCTTCCGTCAGCGCGGATGGCAGCACCCTTGCCTTCGTTAAGGATTACCAACTCGTTACCTACGACGTGGCCAGCCAGCAGGAACGCAAAGTTCCGGTCGTCATGAATGGTTTCGAAGCACTGGCCAAGCAGCAGGACTTTGAGACCGGCGGAAACGTTGCGGCCTTTGACGTGGCCGGCGACGGTAAAAAGATCGCCTTCGTTTCCCGGGGCGAGCTGTTTGTCTCCGATATCAAGGGGGAGTTCATCCAGGAGCTCGGCACCGGCGACGGTCGGGTAGGGGAGGTGCACTGGCTGAAGGACCACCGGACGCTACTCTATAACTCGACGGTCGACGGTTACCAGAACTGGTTCACCCTAGCGGCGGACGGAAGTGGCCAACCCGAGCAACGCACCAGCGACGCCAGCAACAATCGCCTGCTGGTCATCAGTCACGATACCACCCGCGCCGTCTACCTGAGTGGGCGGGACGAACTCCGGCTGATGGACCTCAGTACCTTTACCTCCGACGTGTTGGTCACCGATGAATTCTGGGCCATCCAAAACACCGCGCCCCGCTGGTCACCCGACGATGCCTACCTGGCCTTCAACGTGCGCCGGGATTTTGAGATGGATATCCTGGTTTATGACCTGAAGAAAAAAGAGGCCTTTAATCTCACCAATACCGGCGTGTCGGAATGGGGCCCATACTGGTCGCCCGACGGCAAGTACCTCTACTTCGCTTCCGCGCGTCACCAACCGGGGTATCCGCGCGGCGGGGGAGACATGAACGTTTACCGCCTGCCCCTGCAGCACTACGGCGACCCCTTCCGGTCTGAGCGGTTTGCGCAGCTTTTCGCCACCGACAGCATAGCCAAGGACTCCGTCACTCGCATCGATCCTGCCCGCATCATGGAGCGGATGGAGCAGATCGGAACCACCTTCGGGGACCAGGGCAGCGTATCCGTTATCCAGGACGGCGAGGAGCAGATCGTACTCTACGGGGGCGATCAGGAAGCGGGAAAAACGAAATTATATAAGACCGTACTGGAGCCCTTCGAGGACGAAAAAACCACCAGCATCGCGGGCGACGGAATCGGTGGGGCGGACGAACTGGTCATCGCCGATGGAAAGTATTACCTCCTGGGCGGGGGGAAGGTCATGGCCCTCAACTTGAAGGAAAACAAGACCGAGCCCATCGAGCTCAACTACACCTTCCGCCGGGTCCTGCGGCCGGAATTCGAGCAGATGTACTACGAGACCTGGGCCAACCTGGAGCAGAACTTTTACGACGCAGACTTTCACCACGTGGATTTTAAGGCACTCCGCGACCAGTATGCCACTTACCTGCCTTACCTCAACACCCGCGCCGACCTGCGCCGCCTGACCAACGACCTGCTGGGTGAGTTGAACACCTCCCATTTCGGATTTTACTCCAGTGGCGACGAGGAGAACACCACCTTCGGCTCCCAGACGATCGACCTGGGTCTGGTGTACGAAAATGAGGACCCTTACGTCATCGAAACCCTTATCCCTAACGGACCGGCCGATTACTATGGGGCCAACCTGCAACCGGGAGACCGCCTGGTCGCCCTCGACGGGATCCGCTTCGACCCACAGCGCAACCGGGAATTCTACTTCGCCCAGCCGAGCGTCGATCCGGAAGTTACCCTGACCGTCGATCGCGGCGGGCGCTCACTCGATGTCCGCTTGCACCCCCAGTCCTACGGCAGCGTGAAGGACAAGCGCTACGACCAGTGGGTCGACCACAACCAGGAGATCGTAGACGAGGAGACCGACCGGAAGGTTGCCTACGTGCACATGAAGAATATGGGGGGCGGGGAGCTCGACCACTTCCTGGACGAAATGGTCTCGGAGGGACACGAGCGGGAGGGCGGCCTCATTTTGGACCTGCGCTACAATACCGGGGGCAACGTCCATGACGCCGTGTTGCAGTTCCTGAGCCAGCGCCCCTACCTCAACTGGAAGTATCGCAACGGCGCCCTAAGCCTCCAGCCCAACTTCGCACCGGAGGGCAAACCCATCGTCCTGCTCATCAACCAGCAGAGCCTCAGCGACGCCGAGATGACGGCCGAAGGCTTCAAACAGTTGGCCCTCGGTACCGTAGTGGGCACACCGACCTACCGGTGGATCATCTTCACCAGCGGCGGCAGCCTCGTAGATGGCTCGGGATACCGCCTGCCCAGCTGGGGTACCTACGCCCTCGACGGCCGCAACCTGGAAAAGACCGGCGTGGAACCCGACATACGGGTAGACAATACCATGGCCGACCGTCTCCACGACCGCGATCCTCAGCTCGGGCGGGCCATCGAGGTCGCGCTGAAGGGCCGGCAGGGAAAGCGTTAGGGCTGCACCACCACCAGGCCTTCGGTCAGGGGATCGAGGTGGTCGATGAGGACCTCAAACAGTGCTTCCCCCTCCTGTAGGTAGAAGTTGAGGAAGCTGTCGTACCGTTCCTGCAGCCCGTTTTCGGGGAAGAGCTTGTCGCGTAATCCACGAATCTGGTTCATGGCGGTTTCGAAGCGCTGCTTTTCGGTCCGTCGCAGGCGGCCTTCCAGGTTTTCCACGGCCTTGGCCTGCCGGGCGTGCTCGCCCATCACTGATTTGGCCAGGGTGGGATCGATCTGTTCGGCCTTCGCGGCGATGCGCTCAAAGAGGGCTTCCAGCTGTGCGAGTTCACCCGCCAGGCTCAGTTCATTCTCCGATTCCTGGGCCACGTAGTCGCGGATGATGAGGTCGGCGTCGCGGAATAGCTCGCGGTAATCCAGTTCCAGCTTCTCCAGTTTTTTCTGGTTGCCCTTATCAATCCACAGTACGGAATTGCGCCGGATCAGCATGGGGAAGTTGATGCCGAAGGTGGCAAATTGCTCCTTCCGCTCAAGCCAGTAGGCCAGCTCTCCGCCGCCACCGATGTAGGCGAGGTTGGGAAAGATCAGCTCCTCAAACAGGGGCCGCATCACTACGTTGGGACTGAAGCGCTCGGGAGCATGTTCCAGTTCCGCCCGCAGCTGCTCGGCGGTGAATTTGGTATCCGTACCCAGCACGCCGTAGACTTTGCCATTGCGGACGATGCGGTCGCGACGGCCGGGGCTCAGGTAAAACAGGTTGATTTCCCGGGCGTGTGCCTGTCCGCTGTAGCCGAGTTTTTCCAATTGCTGCTGCGCTTTTTCGATGAGGGGTTGGCTCACCGAGTCGAAGAGTTCCCGTTCCATGATCGGCCGGAAGGCGGCCTTGAAGGCCGGGCGGCTCATGTTCGCCACCACGAGCCCGTATTTCCCGAAGAGCGCATGGGTCAGCGCGACCGAGGCGGCCCCGTAGGTGTCGTGTTCGGTGTAGGCCCGTTCGATGGTGGTGTAGATCTCGGTGGCCGTTTCCCGGTCGCCGAGGATATCCTTTAGTTGCCCTAGGACTTCGTCCAGTCCCTCCGTACCGAGGGCACCGACCGAACCGCCCGTTGAATTGGTCCACTCCAGCCGGTTGCCGTATACGTGGGCGTGGTTGACTTCTGCAAAATCGTGGTCCTCTCCTCCCATGATGAAGACCGGGATCACTCGGTTCTCCGGGTACCGTTCGTTGAGCCGCCGCGCCAGATTGATCGTCGAGCAGATCTTGAGGAGGTAGTACAGCGGGCCGGTAAAGAGCGAGGGCTGGTGGGCCGTGATCACCGTAAAGGTCTTGCGGGAACGCAGGTGCCTGAGGGCGTCGGTAACGGCAGCGACTTCGGGAAATGCGGCGTACTGCGCTTGGAGCTCGTGGACCAACAGATCCCGGTCGGTCTCGTCCTTCCCCTTGTCTTCCATTACTTGCCCAAAGGCATCCAGGGTGACGGGGTACTTACAGAAGGGATCGAGGTCGGGGCTGCCGGTGGCATAAGCGACGTCGCGCTTGGAAAACTGGGGCACGTTGGCGAAGGGTACGCGTTCTATTTTCATGGCTTATCCTACAACTTAGGGAACCAAAGGTTTGCGGTCCGTGGTCGGCCACGTTGGCTACCTTTGCGCATGCACACGTTTTGGAAGATCATTCGCTGGCCCCTCCTTGTCCTGCTCGCCTACTTCGGGGGTTTGCTGCTCTACGGCACCCTGACCGACTGGCAACCCGCGGAACGCCAGTCGCTGGCCCCCAGTGCGGGGCAGGCCGCCGCCCGGTCCGTAATCGAGGATTCCATCCTGACGCTGACCACCTGGAACGTCGGCTTCGGTGGCCTGGGGGCGGAAGACTACTTTTACTACAATCGCGGCGATTTCTTCTGGACCGACCTCGGCAAGGCCCGTGCCTCCCGGGAGAACGTCGACCGCTACGTAGCCGGGCAGCAGCTAACCCTCTCATCGACCCGGAGCGACATCTTCCTGTTGCAGGAGGTGGACACGGCCAGCCGCCGGAGCTACTACCTCAACCAGCTTGCACTGGACCGGCGTGCCCGCCCAACCTACGCCGCGTATTACGCGACCAATTTTCAGAGCGGCCGGGTACCGATTCCCGTTTTCCAGCCCTGGGATCACTACGGTGCCGTACAGAGTGGGTTGCTCACCCTGAGCCGCTACCGGCCCATCACCGCCGAACGAATTCAGCTGCCCGGAGACCTGCCCTGGCCGACCCGCTTGTTTGAACTGGACCGCTGTGCGCTGCGACAGGTCTTTGCCACCCGCTTCGGCCGCGAGCTGGCACTCTACAACATCCACCTGTCGGCCTACGATGCCGATGGGGGAGTGCGGCGTCAGCAAATGGAACGGCTGCGGGAGCTGGTGCTGGAAGATTATGCGGCCGGCCGCTATGTGATCGTCGGGGGAGATTGGAACCAGCTTCCGCCCGGCTTCAACTGGTTTTCCCTCAATCCAACCGTGGAACAGACCATTCTTCAGCCGGGCATCGGATTTGAGTTTCTGCCGGAGGGATGGAACTGGGCCTACGATCCTACCCGCGCCTCGGTGCGCACAAGCGACGAGCCCTACGACGCCCACCGATCCGAGCGCAGCGTCATTGACCTCTTTTTGACCAGTCCGAATATCCGCCTGCGGCGCGTGAAAACCATCGAACAGGGCTTCCAGTTCAGTGATCACCAGCCTGTTTACCTCGAGGCCGAACTGCTGCGGCAGTAAATTGTTATCGCACCTATGAAACTGACACTCAACTCCTTCCTGTTCGCCTCCGGCGTCCTCCTCCTTACTTCCTGCGGCTCGTCCGCGATCGAACCCACCACCGAGACCGTCGAGGTCGACTACGGGAATCCCGCCGCCGAAGGCTTTAATGCCAGCGCATCGGACGAATGGGCGATCGCGATCGCCGACAGCGTGGTTATGGCCCACGGCGGACGTAAGGCCTTTGATGAAGCGCGTTTTTTCAAGTGGAACTTCTTCGGGGCCCGGGACCTGATCTGGGACAAAGAAGAGGACCGCGTGCGCATCGAGGTGCCCAGCCAGGAGATGATCTACCTGCTAGACTACAGCGACGACGACTTGACCGGTGCCGTGCGCAAGAACGGAGAGGAAATGACCGACCCGGACAGCCTGGCCCTTTACCTCCAGACCGCCAACTCCATGTTCATCAACGACAGCTACTGGCTCATCCAGCCCTTTAAGCTGAAGGACAGCGGCGTGACCCTGAAGTACATCGGCCAGGAGAACGACCCCCTCAAGAACCGTCCGTCGGAAGTCATAGAACTGACCTTTTCGGAGGTGGGCGACACCCCCGGCAACCGCTACCGACTGTACGTTGACGAGGACAGCTACCGCGTCAATACCTGGGACTTTTTCCGTAACGCCGCCGATGCGGAGCCCTCCATGCAAACGCCCTATGACGGGTACACGGAATACGGCGGCGGCATCTTGATCTCCGGCGATCGGGGTGGTCGCTTCCAACTCTCCAACATCGAGGTGACCGACAGCCTGAGCGACACGGTCTTCACCGAGTTTTAGTCCACTAAAAACCGATCCGCTTGCGCTGGATACTGAGTTCCTTGGTGTCCAGCTTCAGGTGTTCCACGTCTGTCTTCAGGATCTTGGCCTTGTTCTTGCGGGGACTTCCGGTTTCCCCGGCAAGTCGCAGGTCATGACGGCGCAGGATATCGATCACGATTTGCCGTACGGTGCGTGCATTTCCGAAATAGGAATCCCGGAATTTGTAGAGGAAGTTCAGGTACTTCACCAGGTGTGCCTTAGCCGGTGGGGTAAGCTGAGCCTGGCGTAACTTGAACATCCGCTCGGCAATTTCAATGAGCTGGGCCGGGCTGTAATCCTCGAATCGCAGGATATGATCGAAGCGGCTGCTGAGGCCCGGATTGGCCTTTAGGAAACTGTCCATATTGTCGGGGTACCCCGCTACGCAGACGAAGAACTCGCCCCGCTGGTCTTCCATCCGCTTGAGGAGGGTCTGGATCACTTCCTCCCCGAAATCGCCGCGCTGGCCGGACTTCGACTGGGTCAGGGCGTAGGCCTCGTCGATGAACAGCATCCCGCCAAGGGCCGATTCGATAACCTTGGCGGTCTTTTCGGCGGTCTGCCCGACGTAGCCGGCGACCAGTCCCTGCCGGTCGGTTTCCACGATGTGGCCGCGTTCCAGGATCCCCAGGGCATTGTACAGCGTGGATAATATCCGGGCGATGGTCGTCTTCCCGGTACCCGGGTTGCCGACCAGCACCGTGTGCAGGTTGAAGGCATTGAGCACGTCCCGGCCGGTCTTGCGGTAATACCGGACCAGGCTCACCAGCTCATGCAGCTGGATTTTGATGTTTTCCATACCGACCAGGGCGTCGAGCTCCAGCAGGGTAGCGGTGAGCAGCGGCTCATTTACGGGGATGCTGGGGCGTTCTTCCTTGCCGACTTGCCTGATCTTACGTACGTCTTCGGCCGTGACCGTCCTCAGGTGGGTATCGCTGTGGGAGATGCCGGTATCGTCCTGGGCCATCAGCCGCAGGGCCATCTGAATCTTTGCCTTTTCTATGAGGTTGTTCACAAAACGGGCGTTGCCGAAGGTGCGGTCGCGGTTCCGAAAGGCATGAACGATAATCACGTCGAGTTTGGCCTTCGCGTCCGGGGTAAGCGTGATGCCTAATTGCTCAGCGGCATAGTCCGCCACCCGGCTCAGCTCCTGTGGCAGGAAATTGCGAAACTCGTAGTGGTGCTTGAAGCGCGACTTAAGTCCGGTGTTGCTGTCCAAAAAGCGGTTCATTTCCTCGGTGTATCCCGCGACGATGACCGCGAGATCGCCGGCTCCGTTTGACATCTCCTTTACCAGAATCTCGATGACCTCCCGGCCGAAGTCTTTCCCGTCATCGTTGCTCCGGGCCAGGGAATAGGCTTCATCCAGGAAGAGGACGCCCCCCCGGGCGCTTTCGATCACCTCGCGGGTCTTGGGAGCGGTCTGCCCGATGTACTCACCCACCAGGTCTACCCGATCCGCCACTACGGTGTGGCCGATACTGAGTAGGCCCATTTTCTTGTAGAGTTTACCCATCATGCGCGCTACGGTGGTCTTGCCGGTGCCCGGGTTGCCGCTGAAAATGGCGTGGACATCGATGCCCAGGTCCATTTCGAAGCCCCGTTTCTTGCGGAGTTGTAGGAACCGGATGTAGACGGCATGATCCCGCATCTGCTGCTTCACCTCCTGCAAGCCGATGAGGGCATCGAGTTTCTGCATGATCTTCTCGAAGGTATCCGTTTCCTCTCCGCCCGGACTGAGGACCGTAGGCCGGTCGTTTCCCGGTAAATAAACGGCCGGAATACCCGCCATCGGCTCGTCCGTCACCGTAAACGGGATGGAAGCCAGGAGGCAATCCAGGAAGATCAGGTCGGCTGTGTAATGGTCTTCCCGCCAGAGGTTGGGATTGGCCGCCCCCCAGCCGGCGGTGAGTTTGATGGTCTCCTGTCCGGCCTTCACTTGTTGCAGGCGGCACACCTGCCCCTTCATCTCGCAGGCCTCGTTCTGAAATTTCGTGAAGAGCTCCAGGTGCCAGTCGTGCTCGGGCTGCAGGTTACGAAACTCGAGCTCCAGGTAGATGTAGCGGGTTTCCTGGCTCGAAAACTGTTTCAGGTAATTTCGGTCATCCTCCGAGACGTCGTCGTAAGGTCCCTCGTACATCCGCACCGATTGCAGGTCAAGGTACTGATCGGCGATGCGCGGTTTTCCTTCCAGATCCTCGTCCTCGTCGTCTTCCTCCCCGGCAATGAGGTGCCGCTTGGGCTCGATAATATAGAAGTACTTGCTGCCTACCTTCTGTCCTCCGATGTAGGCTTCCCAGAAATACGTACCCGTCTTCCAGAAATTCCCCTTTTTCTGATTTCCCCACCCTTCCCGCAGGTACACCAGGTGATCGAACTTACTCACCTCCTTGTCGATGGAGAGGCTGCAAATTTCTGCCTTCCCCTGATCGTCGCTGGAGAAGCACTTCAGGTCGACGTGGAGCGACCAGTCTTCCTCATCAAAGTACTTGTTGTAGAGGGAGAGCTCGGAGTAAATGTAGGCGGTCTCAAAGCGGTCAAACACCTGGCGGTATTTCTTCACATTGTCCCATAGGTATTCCGTGGAGTTGTACACCTTCAGCTCCTTAAACTTATAGGGGGACGTCGATGTGGTCTTTTCCTTGGTTTCCCGCATGTGGGTAAAAGTATACGTTTAATCTTGTATCGGGCAAGTAGGATCTACGGCGAAATACGAAAATTTCTGGTTGCGATCTGTCGCCGCCCCGCCTCAAGGTGCCTCTCTGGGGCGGAATGGCGGTCGATATTTGCCTATCCGGCAGGAAGTCCACGGAGGGTGGGGGCGTTGAGCCGACCCCTGAGCGGCTCGATCGAATTCCGGGTCAAGCGCGGCCACCCGGGCAGTTTGTAGCACCGGGAATCTGAAGGGGAAAATCTCCCCCTAGCTATCGGGTAATCCCGCTGACCGCCGACCAATAATCATCCCGTTTACGCTTGGTGGGAGGGTAAACTTAACGTTGTGGCAACTTACTACCACCTACTTAGGGTTACCTTGCGTAGCGTACCATCAATCGCTAACTCCATGAACGCAAAGGCATTAACCGAGATGAGATGGCGTCGCTACGACGGCCGCAGCATTGAGAAACCCATTGCAGTGGCCGTCGAGGAGACCGTCGTGCGGGAGCGGGCTGCGGGACATCGCCTGAAGGTGTGCATCGGTACCGATAGCCAGGTGCGGGGAAAAATCATCGAGTTCGCGACCGTCATCGTGTTCCTTCGGGAAAAGCGGGGCGGATTTATGTACATCGCCAATTACAAGAGCGAGCTAAAGATGAGCCTCCGCGAACGGATGATCCATGAGGTAGGCAAATCGGTGGAAATTGCCTATGCCCTCTGCGCTACCCTAGATAAACACGAGGTTGAACTGGAGGTACACGCCGACATCAATACCGATCCTCATTTTGAGAGCAACGTCGCCCTCAAGGAAGCCATGGGATACATCCTGGGAATGGGCTTTGTCTTTAAGGCCAAGCCCGATGCCTTCGCTTCCTCCGCCTGCGCCGACAAGGTGTGCTAGGAGTGATTGGGAAATCGGGCTGATGCACGGGAGCAGGGGTTGAACATCTGGGGACCACGATTGCTTATCTTTCCGGTCAAACCAGCTCACCATGCGCCTTTTTTTTACTCCCTGCCTACTTCTTTTGGCCGCCGGCGGATACGCCCAAACCGATTACGCCAAAACGGCCGCGGCGGCAGATGCCATCGATGATCAGGTCATCGAATGGCGTCGCCACGTGCACCAGTACCCCGAGCTCAGCAACCGCGAGTTTGAAACCGGCAAGTACATCGCCGGTTTCCTGGAAGGATTGGGCATGGAAGTGCACACCGGCGTAGCCCACACCGGCGTGGTAGGCGTACTGAAGGGGGGCAAACCCGGCGGCGTCGTTGCCCTGCGGGCGGACATTGACGCCCTCCCCGTTACCGAGCGTGCGGACATTCCCTTCGCCAGCAAGGCCACGGGCGAATACCGCGGAGAGGAGGTCGGCGTAATGCATGCCTGCGGACACGATACCCACGTCGCCATGTTGATGGGAGCAGCCGAGGTGCTCAGCCGGCAGCGGGCGGACATCCCCGGGACCGTGGTTTTCCTCTTCCAACCCGCCGAAGAGGGCGCTCCGGAAGGCGAACAGGGCGGCGCTAAGCTCATGGTCGAAGAAGGAGTCCTGACCGATTACGGGGTTGAGGCCGCCTTCGGCATCCACATCAACTCCCAAACCCCCGTCGGCCACGTCAACTACAAACCCGGGGGCGCCATGGCCGCCAGCAACAGCTTTTCCATCGTTGTCAAGGGGAAGCAGGCCCACGGCTCCGCTCCCTGGTCGGGCGTCGACCCCATCACCGCCTCCGCCCAGATCATCACCGGCTTGCAGCTGATCATCGCGCGGCAGACGGAGCTCACCAAGGAGCCGGCCATCATCAGCATCGGCAAGATCAGCGGTGGGGTGCGCAGCAACATCATCCCCGAGGAAGTCACGATGATCGGCACCATCCGTACGCTGGACGAGGACATGAAAGCCGACATCTTCGAAAAGATCAGGCGCACGGCCACCAACATTGCGGAAAGCAGCGGGGCGACCGCGGAAGTGACGATCCACGAAGGATACCCCGTGACCTTTAACGATCCGGAAATGACCGCCCGCATGCTCCCGACCGTGGTCGCTACCGTAGGCGAGGCCAATGTCCACCTGGTCAATCCCATTACCGGCGCCGAGGATTTTTCCTTCTTCGCCGAGGAAGTACCCTCCGTCTTCCTTTTCCTCGGAGGCATGCCCGCCGACGGCAATCGCGCCACTGCACCCGGCCACCATACCCCCGATTTTTTCATCGATGAAAGCGGATTAACGTATGGCGTACAACTCTATACCAACCTGGCCCTTGACTACCTCCAGGGAGCAAGTGGTAAATAGCCATGTAGGCTACCACCTGCTTTGTGGCCTCTTCCTGCTGTTGCTTTCCGCTCCCGCCACCGCGCAGCTGGATACCAGCTTTGTCGAGGTCTTCAGCGATCAGACCCGCATCAACGGGGGGCTGCGGTACCGGGATAATTCCGCCTCCTTCCTCGTCGGCGACCGCCAAACCGTAAAGCTTGCCAACAAAGGACTGGCCCTGCGGTTGGGCGGGCGCTATAAGTGGATAGGTTACACCTTTAGCATCCCCATCAGTGACCTCGGCACCGGGAGCGACCTGGGCAATGCCCGTTCCCTGGGGGCCAACATCCAGTTCTACCGTGATAGGTTTTACCTGAACCTCAACGTGCGGCGGACGACGGGATTCGAGCGGTACCAACTGGATGCCCCCACGGTGTTTCGGGATGACATTCGCTTCATTAATGCCCTCCTCTACGGCTTTCGCATTCTGAACAGCAAGCGTTTCAGCCTGCGATCCAGTTTCAAAATGAGGAACCGGCAGCTCCGCAGCAGTGGATCCTTCCTGCTCGGGGGCGTGGTCAACCGCCAGGTCCTGACCTCCGACAGCCTCACCCTTCCATTCAGTCGGGAGGGGACGGTCACCATCGACCGCTATTCCCAAATGAAGGTGGGGGTCGGACTCGGCTATGCCTACACCGCCGTGCTCGGAAAAGGTTTTTTTATTACCCCACTCGTTATTGCCGGGCCGGAGGTGCGTTTCATCGACTACGATCCCATCAACACGAACCGGGAGATCGAGGACTTCCGGGTGAGCGTGCGTCTCCGGGGACGTCTTGCCTTCGGCGTCAACGGTACCCGGAATTACGCCTCCATCAACGCGGCTTACCTGCCCAGCATCGACGAAACCGCTAACCTGAATACCCGACTATCCGAAACCCAGATCGAACTGATCGTCGGTCACCGCATTGGAGTATTAAAATAAGTTCAACCCCCGCCCGCCATGTCGATTTTTGCCTACGGTTTTGCGTTCATCCTCACCATCGCGGGAATCTATCACTTCGTCAATCCCCAGGTATACTATCCGCTCATGCCCGACTGGTTCCCGAAACCGGCCGCCAATGTTGCCGGAGGAATAGCGGAGATCGTGATCGGTATCACCATGCTGGTCCCGGCTACCCGCCTTTATGGCCTCTATGCCGCGGCGAGCCTGATGGTGATCTTTCTTCCGTTGCACCTGATCGACCTCTTCCGGGATCGTCCGGTACTCTTCAACAAAACCGCCGCCGCCGTACGCCTCTTCCTGCAGTTCGTCCTGATCGCCTGGTTGGTGTGGGAAGCACGCACGCTCGCGGCGGGGCCGCAGGTGCAGTGAGAGGGCCGTGCGGTGGCAGCTTTTGCCCCTCAGACACACTAATGTGTAATTCAGATGTGTTTTGCATCTAAGCAGTAGAATAAACAAGTTATGGACAGTACACTCAGCCAAAGCGAAATTCGGGGAGACCGCACCGGGAAAATCACGGCCGTTTTAGGCTTACTTTTGGTCATCGTCCTGCTCCTCGCACCCATTTTCTTCTTTCAGAATCCCCCCCCCGGCCAACCGGGTATTCTGGTCAATCTGGGCTTCATCGACACGGGGCAGGGAGAGGAAAATGCTGCCGCCCCGACCCAGCCCGCGGTCAAGCCGGACCCCGAGCCCACGCCAGTGGCACCCGCGACCCCGCCGCCGCCCCCGCCGCCGCCCGTGACAAAACCGGAACCCAAACCCGAGCAGCGGGAAGTGATCGTAACGGAAGACCCCGCCGCCATCGCCCTGCGCAAGCAGAAGGCCCGGGAGGAAGCCGCCCGCCAGGCCGAAGTACGGGAACGTAAGCGGGAAGCCGACCAGGAGCGCAGCCGCCAACAAGCCGAGGTCGATGCCGAGCGCCGCCGTCAACAGGCCGAGGCCGCCGAACAGCGCCGGCAGGCCGAGGCCGCCGAAGCCGCCCGCGTAGCCGCCGCTGAAGCCGAACGCAAACGACAGGCCGAAGCCGATGCCCTCAAGGGGCAACTCGGCGGCGCTTTCGGGTCCGGTAGCGGAAAGGGGAATTCCGGAAAGCCGGGCAATCAGGGCGTCGACAACGGTGACCCCAACGCGGATCGCCTAAGCGGCATCTCCACCGGTAGCGGCCGGGTAAGTGGTGGGCTCGGCGGACGTGGGGTAGAGGCCAGCCCGCCCGTTCAGGAAAATTCCCAGGTCTCCGGTACGGTGGTCGTCGAAGTCTGCGTGAACCCCGAAGGACAAATCACCAAGGCCAGCTACACCCAGAACGGCAGCAGTACGGCCGACCCGACCCTCGTCGCTGCCGCCACCACGAATGCCAAGCGCTGGCGCTTCGCCGCCAACGCCCTGGCCCCCGCCGAGCAGTGCGGACGCATCAGCTACAACTTCAAGGTGCAATAATCACCTAGCGGGCTGTCATCCTTAAATCTTGGGATTATCTGCGGCATCTTTTGGCGGGAGGCTTCGTTCCAAACTAACTTCCGTAGCTACGGCTATGCAAGCCATTTTGCGCCTCGCCTTCCACCAAAATCTACCAGCACCTAACCCTAATCTTAAGGATTGACAGCCCACTAGCGCAACTGGATCACCTTCACCTCCTTCGCTGCGAGGTTGAGTATCTCCAGCCCGGTCTCCCGCATCTCGTTGGTGACCTCGACTCCGGAGGTGTACCCCGCCAGGGCTTCCCGGTAGGGACCAAGATCGACGCCCTCCCGTGCCTCGCCGTTGCCGTTGAAGATCACCATAACGCGGTCGTCGCCCGTGTGGCGAAAGTACACGTAGATGCCGTCGTTGGGGACGAATTGCGTAAGGCTGCCCTTCCGTAACGCCTCGCTCTCCCTGCGGAAGGTGGCCAGCGATTTGGTGTAGTTAAAGATAGCTTCTTCCGTGTCGGTCCGGTCACCGGGGCTGAAGAGGTTTCGTTCGTCTTCGGGGAAGCCGCCCGGAAAGTCCACGCGCCCCCCCTCCCCGAAGCCGCCACCGGAACCCTCGAAGGCCAGCTCGGTGCCGTAGTTCAGCATGGGGATTCCCCGCAGCGTAAGGAGCAGGGCCAGGGCACTCTTCATCTTTCGTTGGTCTCCTCCAAACGTAGTGAAAACGCGGGCGATGTCGTGGTTATCCAGGAAGATCACGTTGCGGGTCGGGTCCGCGTAGAGGTAGTCCTGGGCGAGGGTATAGTAAAGGCGTAGTACGCCTTCGGTCCAGCCCGGGTCAGTACCCAGGGCTTCGTTAATGGCGTAGTAGAGTTGGAAGTCGGTGACCCCGGGCAGGTGGGTGTCGAAGTCCGCGTGAAGGTTGCGACCCCCGGTGAACCAGGCCTGCACGGCGGGTCCGTGGACCCACGTCTCCCCGAAGATGCCCAGCTCTGGAAATTCCGCCAGCAGGCGGCGGTTCCAGCGGGCCATGAAGTCGGGGTCGACGTAGGCGTACGTATCGATGCGAAAGGCATCCTGACCGCTGAAGAGTGTCCACCAGATGCTGTTCTGGATCAGGTAATTGGCGAGGTGGGCATTTTGCTGATTGAGGTCCGGCATGTGCTTGTCGAACCAGCCATCGGTCATGAGTTGCTTGTCCCGGACGCTGGCGTGGGGATCGAGCAGGGTAGTGGCACGGTAGGTGGTCTGGGTGTACTCGGGCCACTGGTGGATCCAGTCCGTGGCGGGCAGGTCCCTGATCAGGTAGTGCCGGTCGCCGACGTGGTTGAAGATGACGTCCATGATGACTTTTATGCCACGATCGTGGGCGGCGCTTACGAGTTCGCGGTATTCTTCGTTCGTGCCGAAGCGGCGGTCGATCAGGTAGTGGTCGGAGACGGCGTATCCGTGGTAGCTCTCGTAGGGTTGGTCGTTTTCCAGGACGGGATTGAGCCAGAGGGCCGTGACGCCCAGCTCCTCCAGGTAATCCAGGTGATCTATGATGCCCCGGAGGTCACCGCCGTGGCGGAAAAACACCTTGTCGCGCCGGATACCCTGCTGCGCCATTCCGTCGATCGAGTCGTTGCGCTGGTCGCCATTGGCAAAGCGGTCGGGCATGATGAGGTAGATCAGATCTTCGGCACTGAGCTTTTTCCTGCCCTGCGTGTCCCGGGGGTGGGCATCGAGGCGGTAAGGGACGCGCTTTGTTTCTCCTTCGTCCCCGGAGAGCACGATATCGAAGGCCCCCGCCGGTGCGCCGGGGGCAATGTGCAGGCCGACGAAGAGGTAGTTCGGATTGGTTTCCCGCTGCACGTACTCCACGCTTACGCCCGGATGATCAACCGCGGCCGTGGTGTAGGAGGCTACGTTCCGGTCATAGACCATCACTTCCAGGCCGGGCTCGCACATGGCGGTCCACCAGTTGGGAGGTTCGACCCGTGGATTTACCTCCTCCAATCCGGTAGGCTCCCGGATGATGTACTCCGCATGCTCCATGCCCAGGGGGAGCTTCTGCATGGGATCGTCGTTGTAAATGGAGGGCCGTTGGGCGTAAAAAGGAAGGGCGTAGCAAACCAGGAGGGCAAAAAGCGGCAAGCGCATGGGATCGGACTTTGTGGTCAAGTTATGGCAAATTGCAGCGTGTGGCCCTCAGCGGGGCGGTACCCAGCGCTATGGAGCTTACCCATCCAGCAAATCGGGGCGGACGGGCGCAGGTGCAATGGCCCCTACCGCCGGAACTGATGACTACCCCTGTTTCTTATTCGATCAACTATGGATTCAAGGCACGGCGACCTTAGTTTGCCACCTTCTCGCTGCCGAGGGTGGAGGCGATATACTGCCGATTGAGGCGGGCAATGTGCTCTACGGAGATGGCCTTGGGGCACTCCGCCTCACAGGCGGTAATGTTGGAGCAGCGACCGAATCCTTCCGCGTCGTGTTGAGCGATCATCCGCTGCACCCGCGCGTCCGCCTCTACCTTTCCCTGGGGAACCTGGGCGAGGTGGCTGACCTTGGCTGCCGTGAAGAGCATGGCCGAGGCATTGGGGCAGGCCGCCACACAGGCTCCGCAGCCGATGCAGGTGGCCGCGTCGAACGCGTGACTGGCGAGGTCCTTCTCGATGGGGATGGCATTTCCGTCCTGGGCCTGTCCGGTGTCGACGCTGATGAAGCCGCCGGCCTGGATGATTCGGTCGAAGGCATCGCGGTTGACCACCAAGTCCTTAACGATCGGGAAGGCCCGCGAGCGCCAGGGCTCGATGGTGATGGTCTCTCCGTCCTTGAAGTTGCGCATGTGGAGCTGGCAGGCGGTCGTCTGCTGCATCGGGCCGTGGGGATAGCCGTTGATGACCAGCGAACAGGTACCACAGATGCCTTCGCGGCAGTCGTGCTCGAAGGCGATGGGATCTTCCTTCTTGTTGATGAGCTTTTCGTTGAGGACGTCGAGCATCTCCAGGAAGGACATATGGTCGTTCACGCCATCCAGGTCATAGCTGACAAACTGGCCCTTGGAGAACTTCCCTCCCTGGCGCCAGATCTTCAGCTTCAGTTTCATATTTTCCATGGCGAATTATTTGTAGGACCTGGTCTTCAGCTCCACGTTCTCGAAAATCAGTTCTTCCTTATGGAGGATGGGATCCTTATCGTCCCACTCCCAGGCGCTCACGTAGGCGAACTCGTCGTCCCGGCGCAGGGCTTCTCCGTCCTCCGACTGGTACTCCTCGCGGAAGTGACCGCCGCAGCTTTCGTCGCGGTCCAGGGCGTCGAGCATCATCAGCTCACCGAGTTCCAGGAAGTCGGCAACGCGCAGCGCTTTTTCCAGCTCGGGGTTGTACTCCTTGATGCGGCCGGGCACGTACACGTCGCGCCAGAATTCTTCCCGCAGCTCGCGGATCATCCGGCGACCCTTCTGCAGGCCTTCGGCGTTACGGGCCATACCGCAGTACTCCCACATGATCTTACCGAGTTCGCGGTGGAAGGCTTCGGCTGACTTGTTGCCATTGATGGCCATGAGGCGGTCGATGCGCTCCTGTGACTTGGCTTCGGCGGCCCGGAAGGCCGGTCCGTCGGGGTCGACCATCGGGTTACGAATCTCGTTGGAGAGGTAGGTACCGATGGTGTAGGGGAGGACGAAGTAGCCGTCGGCCAGTCCCTGCATGAGCGCCGAGGCACCCAGGCGGTTAGCCCCGTGGTCGCTGAAGTTGGCCTCCCCGATGGCGAAGAGGCCGGGGATGTTGGTCTGGAGGTTATAGTCCACCCAGAGTCCGCCCATCGTATAGTGGACGGCGGGGTAGATCTTCATCGGCATGACGTAGGGGTCCTCACCAGTGATCTTCTCGTACATCTCGAAGAGGTTGCCGTATTTCTCTTCGATGACGGCCACGCCCAGCTCGCGGATGCGCTGCTCGCTGGCATTGCTCTCGTTGAGGCTGTGGGCGCGCGACTTGCCGTAGCGGTGAAAGGCCGCGTCGAAGTCGAGGTAGACGGCCAGGCCGGTGGGGCTCACGCCGAGGCCTTCGTCGCAGGCGGTCTTGGCGGCGCGGCTGGCGACGTCGCGGGGGACGAGGTTGCCGAAGGCGGGGTAGCGGCGCTCGAGGTAGTAATCCCGGTCATCTTCCGCAATGTCGAGGCCGTTCTTGCGGCCTTCCCGGATCGCGGTGGCGTCCTGCTGGTTCTTAGGTACCCACACGCGGCCGTCGTTGCGCAGCGATTCGGACATCAGGGTCAGCTTCGACTGGTACTCGCCGGATACCGGGATACAGGTGGGGTGAATTTGGGTGAAACACGGGTTGGCCATGTAGGCGCCCTGCTTGACGGCGCGCCAGGCGGCGGAGCCGTTGGAATTCATCGCATTGGTCGACAGGTAGAAGACGTTACCGTAGCCACCGGTACCGAGTACGACGGCGTGGGCAGCGTGACGTTCCGTTTCTCCGGTAAGGAGGTTGCGGGCGATGATGCCGCGGGCCTTACCGTCCTCCATCACCAGGTCGATCATCTCGTGGCGGTTGAACAACTGGACATTGCCCAGGCTGATCTGCCGGCTGAGGGACTGATAGGCCCCGAGCAGCAATTGCTGGCCGGTCTGGCCGCGGGCGTAGAACGTCCGGGACACCTGGACACCACCGAAAGAACGGTTGGCAAGCAGTCCGCCATAGTCGCGGGCAAAGGGAACGCCCTGGGCTACGGCCTGGTCGATGATGTTGACACTGACTTCGGCCAGGCGGTGCACGTTGGCCTCGCGGCTGCGGTAATCGCCGCCCTTGATGGTATCGTAGAACAGGCGGTAGACGCTGTCGCCGTCGTTCTGGTAGTTCTTGGCGGCGTTGATTCCTCCCTGGGCCGCAATGGAGTGGGCGCGGCGGGGGCTATCGTGGAAGGTGAATACCTTCACCTGGTAGCCCAGCTCACCGAAGGTGGCGGCAGCCGCGCCGCCCGCTAATCCGGTGCCGACGATGATAACTTCCAGCCGGCGCTTGTTGTTGGGGGCCACGAGGGGCATCGACGAGCGGTACTGCTTCCATTTTTCGGAGAGCTCACCCGGCGGGACGTTGGATTGGAACGGCATAGATGGTTAGTTGTAAGGTTATTGCGCGCGCAGGAACATGATGATCGGAATGGCGGCAAAACCCAGGGGAATCAGAATACTGTAGGTATAGCCTACCGCCTTGATCAAGGGCGTATACTTCTTGTGGTTTAAGCCCAGCGTCTGCCAGGCAGACTGAAAGTCGTGCCACAGGTGGAACGCGATGAAGATCATGGCGGCTACGTAGAAGATCACGAAACCGATATTTTCAAAGACGCCGGCCACGAGGGTATAGAGGTCCTTTACTTCGTTGTTGTCGTAGGTGATCATTGCGGTATTGCCGAGTTTCATCTGCAACCAGAATTGGACCATATGGATCACGATGAACACCAGAATAATGGTACCCAGGGAACCCATGTAGATCGACGATTTACTGGCCCCCGCGGTACGATCAACCTTTACCGCATACCGTTGGTCGCCCCGCGCCTTCCGGTTGTAGTAGGCCAGCAGGATACCCTGAATCGCGTGGATCAGGATAAAGGCATACAGGCCGTAACTCGCGAACTTGATCACGGGATTATGGGTCATGAAGTAGGCATACTCGTTGAAGGACTGTCCGCCATCGGGAGCCAGCACCAGCTGAAGATTACCCAGTAAGTGAACGGCCAGGAACACGATGAGAAATAAGCCCGTCAGCGACATGACCACCTTCCTTCCAATGCTGGAGGTCAGGAATTTGGTGAACCAAGACGTCATATATTGTTTCGTTTTTGCATACGGTGGCAAAACTAACCGGAATTATTCAGAGAACAAGACGGGGTGGGCCGACCGTTGCGCTCAGGCTACTGTTTAGATTTTGTATAAATAATATGGAATAGCGAAATCAAAAAAGCCCCGACGTCTTGCGATGTCGGGGCTTTTGTAAGTGGCTGGGACCGGCAACTCAGGCTACCGCGAGCTGGGCCTCGATCTTTTGGGCCAGCGCCTCCTTGGTCGCGAACCCGACGTGCTTGTCTACTACCTCTCCGTCCTTCAGGATCAGGATGGTAGGAATGTTCCGGACGCCATACCTAGCGGTGAGTTCGGAGTTTTCGTCGACGTCGACCTTGGCGATGAGCGCCTTGCCCTCGTACTCTTTCGAAAGTTCTTCCACGACGGGGCCGATCATTTTGCAGGGGCCACACCACTCCGCCCAGAAGTCAACCAGGGCAATTCCTTTTTTCTCGAGTACTTCCTGCTTAAAGTTACCGTCGGTTAATTCGAAAGCCATAATGCATTATTTTATGTTCACTGTGCAAATCGCACACCAACCAAACGCGGTGCGTCCCCATTGGTTGAACAAACAACCGTACTGCCCGCCACGTGATCCATACCCCCCCCCCCCGCGCCCCGCCCCGCGCCCCGCCGCCGCTGCGCGCGCCCGCCCAA
>JBBSPZ010000017.1:0-68167 GCA_038258275.1 Chitinophagales bacterium
ACAACGCATGGCTCCCGAACCGCGGCCCGCCCTGGTTGAGGTAGCCCAGCAGAAAAGCGTATGCCAGTTCTCCCCTGGCGGGAAGGCCGTCCGCCGCGCTCAACTGTTCGAACAGGTAGTCGATGGGGCACTTCAGTGGGGCTGCAGCCGGGTGACCCACAATTCCTCGCGGTATCCGATAGTCTGAATTCCGGAGGTTGAGGCTGATCAATAAACGAGAAGTTAGGTCATGAATTTCTCTAGGATTTTGTATGGCAGGGGAGCCCTAAAAACCTCTACTTAACATAATATAAATTATGGGCATTTTTTACAGGTTGATACCGGCAGCGTTTATAGTCAGCCTAAATTGAAGGAGTTGGAGGGAAACGCTTGGGTTTTCTGAACCATGACATTTTTTCCTGTGGAGCTGGTTAGGCCCATCACCCATTCCAAAATAAGATGCGTATCGAACATCCGATCACGACGCGTCCTTGGGACGACACGATGCGTTGATCATCCAAAACCTACTGAACCCATGCTTATTACCACCACCATTTACGAATTCACCAGGCAAACGGACCAAAGCTCGTGGCACGTCCGGGACGATACCGTCATGGGCGGAAAGTCACAGGGCCATTTCGAAATTACCGGGAGGGGCAACGGCCGCTTCTACGGCCACGTCAGTTTGGAAAACAACGGTGGGTTTTCTTCCGTCAACCACAAACTCGGTGGCACCTTTCAGCCAGTCGACTCCGACCGCTTCGCACTGCGCATCAAGGGCGACGGAAGGACCTACCAATTTCGCGTGATGGCCGATGCCGACCAGCATCATTCCCACTATGCGGAATTTAAAACGGACGGCAACTGGCAGACCATCGAACTGCCCTTCGCGGAGATGTCCGCCATCTTCCACGGGGAGCCCGTGGACGTTCCTAATTATCAGGGAAAACAACTCCGGGTGATCGATTTCCTGATCTCGAATAAGCAGGAAGAAGCGTTTGAACTACTCATCGAAAGCATTGCGGTCAGGTAGTCTTCCCGGGCGAACGGTGCTCCTTAGTAGGTAGTACGCAGGCGGACCGTACCCCAGGCGTGCCCCCTACCCGGCCGGAATTCCCGCGTCAGGTAGGTATGAGAAAAATCGATCAGGAATCCCCCCAGCTTTACTTCCACCCCGGCCTGTACTTCCCCTACGAGCCGCGCTACCGCTTTGGCCCTCAGGGTATACGGGCTACTCCGGTTGAATACGCCCCCCTGCAGCGTCGCATCATAGCCCACCATTCGGGCGGCGGGGCGCAGGTGGAGGGAGATCCCACTCCGGCTCCGCCGGTCCGGCAGCCAGCCCAGGTGAAGGTCGGACTGCAGGCCTATCCGGCTCCGGTAAGTCCCCAGCCGGCCCTCCCCGCTGACCGACCACTCCAGCCAGCGGCTGCTCAGGAAGGTGCGCGTGGCCAGGAGCCGGTAGTCGAGCAACAAGTCGTTAGCGATCTGATACTCCCAGCCCATGGGCGGGATATTGCCGGTCTGCCGGTGGATCCACTTTTGCTCCGCGGCAGCTAGGGAGGCGGGGCCCATTACCCCGGCCAGGATTTCGGACGCCCACTGCAAGCGGTTCCGTCCACTGGACCCGCGCGCCGCCGCCGCCCGGGTTCCGTAGATCAGGTAGAGCGCTCCCGCATACGGCCGGTCCCCGTAGAGGATCTGGTCCGCCCGAATGCTGGTAGGCGTGTACCCCTCCTGCCCGATGCCGTAGACGTGGAGGCCGCGACCGTACTCCAGGCGGATGCCCTGGGTGTAGTAGTAATCGGTGGCCGTGAAGTAGTCGTTAGCGTAGGTGAGCTGGACATACGTAGGCGCGCGCTCCTGGGCCGTCAGCGTGACGGAAGCAAGCAACAACACGAGACCGGTAACCAGACGAAGGGGGTGCATACCTTGGCATACGGTAGTATCTCCTTCACCGGTTCCTGGCAGGGCAATTAATCCCTGGAAGCGGAGGAGTTCGGAACGTTTGATGGCCTCGATGGGGAATGCACTATATTGTCCGGCATGACAATTACCCGCTTGCTGCTCTTCTCCGGTCTATGCCTGCTGCTCCACGGCTGTGCGTCCTCTCCCACCCCGGCAGGAACCACTACAACCTCCGCGCCACCCGCGGAAGGGGAAGGGGAAGGGGAATGGATCTCCCTCTTCAATGGAAAGGACCTGACGGGCTGGGACATCAAACTCTCCGGCCGGCCGCTGAACGATAACTTCCGCAATACCTTTCGGGTGGAGGACAGCATGCTCCGGGTCAGCTACGACGACTACGAGAACTTCGACGACCTCTACGGGCACCTGTACTACCAGCAGCCCTACTCCCGCTACAAACTGAAATTTGATTATCGCTTTACCGGCCAGCAAACCCCCGGCGGCGCAAGCTGGAACGTGCGCAACAGCGGGGTCATGCTCCACTCCCAGAGTGCCGCCAGCAACGAAATCGGGCAGACCTTCCCTGTCAGCATCGAGTTGCAATTGCTCGGCGGACTCAACGAGGGAGACCGCGCGACCGGTAACGTCTGTACCCCGGGCACGGCCGTCGTCATGGGCGACACCATCGACTACCGCCACTGCATCAATTCCTCCTCGGCTACCTACAACGGCGACGGCTGGGTCAGCGCCGAGGCCATCGTGCTCGGTGGGGAGGCCATGTACTTTCTCATCGAGGGGGATACGGTCCTCAGTTTTAAGCATCCCCAGATCGGCGGGGGCTTCACGAGCGGCAATCCCAACCAGTCGGACTGGGAGAGTGCCGCCATCTTTGCTACGCGCCAGGACTGGCTCGACCGAAAGGGGGAAATCCTGACCGACGGGTACATCGCCCTGCAGGCGGAGAGCCATCCCATCGATTTTCGCAACATCCGGCTATTAGATCTGAGCAAACACCCCGAGTAGGCCGCGCAAGCGAACGCCGGCTAGTACATTTACGGGCGGGCCCGCGGGTGCGGTGTCCACGCATTAACTGCCGTGAAATGACGCGATCCCTGACCTACTTGTCCCAATTCACTCTCCTCCTCTGTTTGCTCTGCGCTTCATCCTGTGAGGCCCAGCAGGCAGTAGCCCCGCCACCCCCCGCCCATCACCTGCCCCTGGAACTGGTTAAGAATTCCCTGGAACGGTACCGACAGTCGGCGATCACGACCCGGCGGTTCAAGCAGGAGGACCTCCAGCCCCTCCTCGATGCGCTGCCGGCCGAATTTGCCGTAGATACGGCGGGCCGTTCGGTGGAGGACCGGCCCCTCTGGCGGGTGCGCTGGGGGGAAGGACCGACTTCCGTCCTGTTGTGGTCGCAAATGCACGGCGATGAGCCCACCGCCACCGGTGCACTCTTCGACTTTTTTGCCTGGATACAGGGAAGCGGGGACGGACTGGACAGCTTGCGGACTACCCTGCGGACGCAGCTGACGCTGACCTTTCTGCCCATGCTCAACCCCGACGGTGCCGCCCGTTTCGATCGGCGCAATGCCCTCGGTATCGACCTCAACCGGGATGCCCTGCACCTGACCAGTCCGGAAGCCCGCCTGCTCAAGGAGGAACGCGACCGCCTCGATGCCGAGTGGGGCTTTAACCTGCACGACCAGGGCATCTACTATTCCGCTGGTTTTCCGGGGGGGAAGGGCTGCGTAATTTCCATCCTGGCCCCGGCCTTCGACTGGGAAAAGACCATGAGTGGCAAACGCGAGGACGCCGCCCAGCTAATCGCCCTGATGAACCGGCTCTGGCAGGAAGAGGTGCCCGGGCAGATCGGACGCTACAACGACGACTTCGAACCCCGCGCCTTCGGAGACAACCTGCAGAAGTGGGGGACCCGCACCATCCTCATCGAGTCGGGAGGCTACCCGGGGGACCCGGAAAAGCAGGAGATTCGGCGCCTTAACCTGCTGGGACTGATCGCGGGCCTGTACGCGATCGCTACCGACAGTTACGAAGCCGTGCCGGTGGAAGAATACTGGGGTATCCCGGAAAACGAATCCAATGGAATGCATGCCGTCATCCTGGAGAACGTGACGGTACAGCATCCGGAGGGGGACTTCGTGATGGACGTGGGCCTCCGGAATTCCGACCGGACGCTGGGCCCGGAGAACCGCCAATACACCACCTCCGCCTACGTCAGCGACCTCGGGGACCTCCACACCTTTGGTGCCTTCGAGCGAATCGACGTAGCCGGCAAACGGGTGGTACCGGGGAAGGTATATCCTGGCAAACTTTCGTCCGCCGAGGTGTCCCGCCTGAAGCCGGCGGACCTGTACGCGAAAGGCTATACGGCCGTGCAAACCACCACTACCCTTCCCGCGGATTACCCCCTTGCCGAGAAACTAAGGCTGCTGCCCCCGGGTAACCACCTGGCGGAGGAAGTCCGCTACGGTGCCAGTCTGGACCTGCTGATTTATGGGGATGGCGGCGTGCTGGAAACGGCAATTATCAACGGCAACGTGGTTTCCCTGCCCAACTAGTCGCATTTGCTCTGTCGAACTGTGTGGTCAGGAGATTTATTTTAAGAAAGAAAATTCTGGATGAGTACTAATAATTGGCGATCGGACACTTTATTTATCCCAACATCCTTCGGAGATCGCTGCTCTTCAAGAATTTTTAAATTGTTTGTTCGAAACACTTGTACCTTTATAGTGACTTGTTCTACATTTAGTCTTTACAAGGGGAGAGCGGACCTCTCCCCTTCGTATTTATAGTTAGTTACTGACGAACGCTAAGGAGCGCCTTCGCCAATTATTCAGCCCCTTTTAAGGGGGCCACCTTTCAACCGACGATCATACAAACTAGTAGTTATGAAGCAATTTCACTTTTTACTCAGGAGCGCCCTTATGCTGGTCGTGCTCCTGTTATCGCTAACTGCCGCCGCGCAACAACGTACCATCACGGGCACATTGACGGATGAGAATTCCGGAGACCCCCTGATCGGAGCGAGCGTACTGGTGAAGGGTACCACCCGGGGTACGGTGACGGACCTGGACGGCAACTACAGCATCCAGGCAGCTGACAATGAGACCCTCGTGATCTCCTATACGGGCTATGCTACCCGGGAGTTGCCCGTGGGGACGAACGAAACCGTTTCCATGGGCCTGGCCAGCGGGGAACTGCTGGACGAAGTCGTGGTCGTAGCCTACGGCAAACAGAAAAAGGCCACCGTCACCGGAGCGGTAGTAGCGCTGGAAGGCTCGGCCCTCGAGCGCTCTCCTTCCATTAACCTGGGCGCCTCACTCGCCGGCCGGCTTCCCGGTGTCGTCGTGATTCAGCCCAGCGGCGAGCCGGGTGCGGACGACGCACGGATCAACATCCGGGGGCAGAACACCCTGGGCAACAGCAGTCCGCTCATCGTCATCGACGGAGTACCCGATCGCCAGGGCGGCCTTTCCCGCCTTAACCCCCAGGACATCGAATCGATCTCGGTCCTGAAGGATGCTTCGGCCGCTATCTACGGAGCCCGTGCGGCCAACGGTGCCATCCTGGTCACCACCAAGCGCGGAACCACGGGAAAGCCCAGTATTTCCTACGACTTCAACCAGGGCTGGTCGCAGCCTACCGTAGTACCCAAGATGTCGAATGCCGTGGAGTACGCCACGATCATGAACGAACTGCCCATCTACCAGAGCATCCCGGTCAGTGAGTGGGGCGCGGCGTGGGACGCCATTCAGACCACCGGCACTTACGACTCCCCCACCGACGGAGTCGGCACCCTGAATGCCAACTACAGTCCCGAAGCGGTCCGCCTCCACGGCGAAGGAAACGACCCCTGGGGATACCCCGACACCGACTGGTTCGGTGACGCCTTCCAGACCTGGGCACCCCAGGGCCGGCACAACCTGCAGGTGAACGGCGGTACGGACAACATCCGCTACCTCGCTTCCCTCGGCTATACCACCCAGGATGCCTTCTATAAGAATACGGCTACCAAGTACAAGCAGTATAACTTCCGCATCAACCTCGATGCCGACATCAGCGACTACATCACCACCAGCCTGGGTATGATGGTACGTCGCGAGGACCGCCGCTTCCCCACCGAGAGCGCCGGAAGCATCTTCCGGATGCTCATGCGCGGTCGACCGACCGAGCCCGAAGTCTGGCCCAACGGCCTGCCCGGCCCCGACATCGAGAACGGTCAAAATCCCTACGTGATTACCACCAACGCCACCGGCTACCAGGACAGTCCGACCGACTACATCCAGACCAACGGCTCGGTTACCATTTCCAACCCGTGGGTACAAGGACTTGCCCTGAACCTGTCTGCCGCCGTCGATCACAGCAACGGCAGCACCAAGGTGTGGCAAACCCCCTGGAAACTTTACTACTGGGACCGGGTCAGCTACGAAGCGGATGGTGTCACTCCCCTGCTGGAAGGCGCAACCCGCTCTAACTTTACGGACCCCCGCCTGCGGCAGTCGAACGAGACGACCCTGAACACCAACCTTTCGGCCCGCCTCAACTACGACGCCGAGATCGGCAGCGGCCACAGCCTCGGACTCATGGCCGGCGTGACCCGCGAAACCTTTGAGGGGGAGGATTACTTCGCCTACCGCAGAAACTACATCTCCGGCGCGGTCGACCAGCTCTTCGCCGGCGGTTCGCTCAACCAGAACACCGGGGGCTCCGGGTACAACCGCGCCCGCCTGGGCTACTACGGCCGGGCCCAGTACGATTACCAGGACAAGTACCTGGTGGAGTTTATCTTCCGCTACGACGGCTCCTACATCTTCCCCGAGCAGGACCGCTTCGGCTTCTTCCCCGGCATCCTGGCCGGCTGGAACCTCACGAATGAAGACTTCTTCAACGTCCCCGGCATCGACTTCCTTAAGCTGCGGGCCAGCTACGGCCAGATGGGCAACGACCAGGTCTTCTTCAACAATGAGCTGCAGGAATACGCCTTCCTTTCCACCTACGGTTTTGGCAGCTACCCCATCAACGGGGTCGTGGAAACAACCCTGCGTGAACAGTTATTGGCCAACCCCAGTTTCACCTGGGAGCGCGCCAATAACCTCAACTTCGGGGTGGACGCCGTGCTCTTTGGCAACCGCGTCGACATGACCCTCGAGTACTTCCGCAACGTGCGTACCCAGATCCTGATCCAGAAAACGGGCTCCACCCCCGCTTCTTCGGGCATTAACAGCCTGCTTCCCCCGGTCAACGCCGGCGAAGTGGAGAACAAGGGCTTCGAGTTTAATCTCGGCTACAACAGCAATGCCGCAAGTGCCTTCAAGTACCGCTTCGGCATCAACGGCGGCTACGCCAAGAACAAGGTGATCTTTATGGACGAAATTCCCGGCGCCCCGGACTACCAGCTCATGGAAGGAAAACCAATCGGTGCCTACCTGGTGTATGAATCCGACGGCGTTTTTCTAAACCAGGAAGAGATCAACAACAACGAGCTCGACTACAGCGCCGTCACCGGCCAGTTGCTGCCCGGTGACATGAAGTTCAGGGACATCAACGGCGACGGCATCATCGACGGCGACGACCGCACCCGGATCGACGACAACGGTATCCCAACCTTCAATTTCGGGGCCAACCTCTCGGCCAGCTACCGCGGTTTTGACCTCACCATGTTGCTGCAGGGGGCTACGGGCGCTTCGATCCGCGTTCAGACCGAGTCCGGCGACATCGGCAACTACCTTCAGTACAGCTACAACAACCGCTGGAGCATCGACAACCCCAGCAGCACCGACCCCCGCCTGGCCAGCCGCGGCGACACCTACTACACCGGTGGCAACTACGGCAACAATACGTACTGGCTCTTCAGCAAGGATTACATCCGTCTTAAGAATGCCGAGATCGGCTATACCCTTACCCCTACCCTACTGAATAAGCTCCCTATCCGGGGGCTGCGGGCCTACGTCAGCGGCTTCAACCTGCTGACCTTCGACAGCCTTAACTTCTTCGACCCTGAAGCGACCAACAGCGCCGGTGTTTACTACCCCCAAACCCGCGTCATCAACGTAGGCTTCAACGTTACCCTTTAATCATGCAACCACTACAGATCATGAGTACTTTAAAATCCAGTGGGTACCGCCTGCTGTCAACAGTTGGGATCACTTCCGTCCTACTGGTGTCGGCCTGCAGCACTGACTTCCTCAATACTGAACCGCTCGATAGTATATCAAGCGACGCGACCTGGGCCGACGGTCCGCTTTCCGAGGCCTTCATGTACAACGTATACTCCTTCCTCGGCTACGGGGGCTTCGAGGAGCAGATGTTGGCCTCGATTACGGACGAAGCGATGTTCACCCACGCCGGCCGCAACATCAACACCTTTACGGAGGGTACCGAATCGCCCGCCAATCCCGGCTGGATGAGCCCCACCTACCAGTGGGATAATATGTACCTCGCCATCCGGCAGGCCAACATTGCCCTGCAGGAGTTGCCCAATTCGACCTTTGATGATGACGACCTGCGCAATCGCCTGCTTGGGGAAGCCCACTTTCTCCGGGCCTACTATTACCACCAGCTCGCCCGCTTCTACGGCGGCGTACCCCTGATCATTACCCCCTACGGCCTCAACGAAGACTACACCGTCGCCCGCTCCAGCTGGGAGGAGACGGTAAACTTTATCGTTGCCGACCTCGATATGGCCGCTACCCTGCTGGAGGGTAAACCCGAAACCGCGGGCCGCGCCTCCCGCCTGTCCGCCCTAGCGCTGAAGTCGCGCATCCTGCTTTACGCAGCGAGCGACATGCACGACGCCACGAGCTTTGCCGGGGAGTCCTCCGTGATCGCTGGTTACGGCAATCCCGAACTTCTTGCCTACACCGGTGGGGACCGCACCGCGCGGTGGACCGCCGCCCGCAATGCCGCCAAGACCGCCCTGGATGAGGGCACCGGGTATAAGATGGGACTGACTGCTCCGGTTTCTGCAGAGGAGGGTACCCAAAACTACATCTCGCTCGCGATGGGCGGGGGCAGCTCCGTCGGCGACGCCGCCGCCGGCGTCGAACTCATCCTACAGCGTACCGCCACCCCCCTGTATACCCAGGAGAGCAACTGGCCGCTGGGACCGATCCACTTTGGCATCAACAATGGTCCCAACGGTTACCACAACTGGGCGGGCAATACCCCCATTCAGCAGCTGGTCGACGACTACGAAATGATGGACGGTTCTACCTTTGACTGGAGCGATTCGGACATGGCCTCCGCGCCCTTCAACGACCGGGATCCCCGCTTCTATGCTACCGTGATGTACGATGGAGCAGGATGGAAACCGAGGCCCAGCGACGTAGAAAGCCTTGACCCCTACGACGAGATTCAGACCGGCTACTACGATGACGGCAGCGGCGGCACCATCAACGGTGTCGACACCCGGGAATCCCCCGTTGAAAACTGGAACGGCAGCCGGACCCACTACTACGTTCGTAAGTTCATCGATCCGAATCCTGCCCTGAAGGACAACCAGTCCAATGCCCAGGTCATCCCCTGGCCCTTTATCCGTTACACTGAACTGGTACTCAACTACGTGGAGGCCAGCCTGGAACTGGGCGAAGAGGAAGAAGCCCGCAATTGGTTGAACCAGATCCGTTTCCGGGTCGGTATGCCCGCCGTTACCGAATCCGGTGCCGAGCTCATGGATCGCTACCGGAACGAACGCCGTATCGAGCTGGCCTACGAAGAGCACCGCTACCACGATGCCCGCCGCTGGCTCATCGCCGAGGAAACCCAGGGCGAGTTGATCGAGATCATCAACATACGCGCCGACCTGCGCCCCGGTATGCAAGCCCGCATCCCCTATAAGTACGATCCTACCGTGTACGAGTACACCTACGAGGTAGCGGAGAACACGGAAAACGAGACCCGCTCCTGGGACGATAAGATGTACTTCCGGGCCATTAACCGCGATGAGGTCAACCGCAACCCCCTGCTGATCCAGAATCCTGGATTTTAAGCGGCCCCCGACATTTGAGTTTGAAGATCCGTCTCTTTTACCTAGAAAGAGACGGATCTTCTTATTTTACAGCCTGCTTTATCCGTTCTACTGATCCTACGAATCATGCGCACCCTGGACCTATTCGCGGTCCTGTCTCTTATCCTGTTGGCTACCGCGTGCCAACCTGAGCCTGCACCCGCCTCCGCGCCCGAGCAATTTTCCCTGCTCCCCGCGGCTGCGACCGGTATAGATTTCGCCAACGTACTCACCGAAGGACCCAATACCAACATTCTCGTCTACGAGTATTTCTACAATGGCGGCGGCGTGGCGACCGGAGACTTCAATGCTGACGGCCTTCCCGACCTCTACTTTACGTCCAACATGGGAGTGAACCGCCTTTACCTGAACACCGGCAATCTGAAATTCCGGGACGTCACCGCTCAGAGTGGCGCGGGCGGCCGGCCCGGCCCCTGGAAGACCGGGGTGGCGGTTGCGGACATCAATGCGGACGGTTTGCCTGACATCTACCTGTCGTACTCCGGCATGCTACCCCCGGAGAAACGACGGAACCAGCTGTTCATCAACCAGGGAAACTCTTCTTCCGGCAGGCCAACCTTCAAGGAAGAAGCAGCGCGCTACGGACTTGACTTGCCCGCTTTCTCCAATCAGGCCTACTTCTTCGATTACGATGGCGACGACGATCTCGATGCCCTGATCCTCAACCACAATCCGAAATCACTCCCTATCCTGAACGTGGAGAAGACCCGGGAGCTGCTCGCGACCCCGGATCCGGAGCGCGGCTTACGGCTACTGCAAAATAACGGAGGAAGGTTCTCCGACGTCACCGAAGCCGCAGGCATCAATGGCTCCCCGCTCAGTTACGGCCTCGGACTCGCCCTCAGTGACCTGAATGGCGACGGGCTGACGGACTTCTACGTCTCCAACGATTACGAAGTCCCTGACTACCTCTACCTCAACAATGGAGACGGCACCTTCACCGACCGCCTTGGTGAGCAGATCGGCCACACCAGTCATTTTTCCATGGGCAGCGACGTGGCCGACGTCAACAACGACGGGCTGCCCGACATCTTCACCCTCGATATGCTTCCCGCGGATAACCGCCGCCGCAAATTGCTGATGGCGGACGATAATCGGTCCAAACACCAACTCAACCTGGCCAGTGGCTTCCACGCCCAGACCATGCGCAATATGCTCCAACTGAACCGGGGCGACGGCACCTTCGCCGAGACCGGACAGCTGGCCGGCGTCGCCGCCACGGACTGGAGCTGGTCGGCCCTTCTGACTGACCTGGACAACGACGGCTGGAAGGATCTTCACGTCACCAACGGCTACGTACGAGACTATACCAACCAGGATTTTATCAAGTACATGGAGGATTTCGTTGCTGAAAAAGGACGGCTGCAACGGGCGGACGTCCTCGACCTCCTCCAGGAAATGCCCGCCTCGGAGGTCTCCAACTATGCATTCCGCAACCGTGGGAACGGGGTGTTCGACGACGCAACCGCAGCGTGGGGACTGCAGCGCCCCTCGAACAGCAACGGGGCCATCAGCGTGGACCTGGACCAGGACGGCGACCTCGACGTGGTCGTCAACAACCTCAACCAGCCGGCCTTCATTTACGAAAACAACGGCAACGATCGGCACTACCTCCAGGTACAGCTCGCCGGAAGTAAGGGGAATCCGGATGCCATCGGCGCGCGGGTGATCATAGAAACGGACAGCCTGATCCAGACGCAGGAGCTCTTTCCCGCCCGGGGCTATCTATCCTCCGGCCCGACCCTGCTTCACTTCGGGCTGGGGGCGGATACGCAGGTGCGGCGAATCACGGTCCGCTGGCCGGATCAGCGGGTACAGGTACTGGAGGAGGTGCCGTCCGATCAGCTGATCACGCTCTCCCACTCGAATGCGGGAAGCCCGGTGGTGGAGGCTGCGGCGGTTGACCCGCTGTACCTCCAGGTGGCTTCACCGGTCGAATTTACCCATGTGGTGGGCGCTCCCTGGGATTTTGACCGACAGCGGCTGCTGCCCCGCAATTTTTCGGTGTGTGGTCCGGCAATGGCCGCCGGGGACCTCGATGGAGATAACCTTACAGACCTGTTTATCGGGGGCGGGGGTGGGCAGGCCGCTGCGGTATACTTCCAGACGTCTCCGGGCAACTACCGCGAAGGCCGCAGTGGAGAACTGCAGGCTACGGCAATGGCCGTAACCAGCAAAGTCCTGCTGCACGATTTCAACGGCGATGGCTTCCCCGACGCTTACCTGGCCAATGGGGGCTATCACGATTTTACCCTACAGAGCGGGGAATTACAGGACGTGATCGCGGTAAACGACGGCAGCGGCAACTTCACCCTGGATCCCGGACTGCTACCGACACTTCCGGTGAGTACCGGAGCCGTGGCAGTGAACAACCACGACCGAGAACCGACTTTACTGTTTGTCGGGGGGCGCATCGTGCCGGGCAGTTATCCCACTACTCCGTTCAGTTACCTCCTGCGGCAGGACGCGGAAGGGAATTTCCAGGACGTGACCCAAGCAATCGCTCCAACGCTGGAAAACATCGGTATGGTGACCGATGCCAGCTGGTCCGACCTCAACGGCGACGGCACCGAGGAGCTGGTTATCGTTGGGGAATGGATGCCAGTGACGGTATACGCAAAGGTGGGTCAGGAGTACGTGGACCGCACCGGAGATTTTTTCCCGGCGCCCATTTCCGGGTGGTGGAACGTTATCCGGATCCTAGATGCCAATGGGGATGGGCGCCCTGACCTACTGGTCGGAAACGAAGGCGACAATAACCTCTACGGCGTTGGCAGCTCGACCCCCGTAACCCTTTACGGCTCCGACCGCGACGGCAACGGGGCGGTCGACCCCCTGCTTTTCTACTACAACGACGGAGTGAGCTACCCCGATGCGAACCGGGACGAGTTGCTCGGGCAGTTGGGAGGGCTGCGGAGCGCTTACCCATCCTATGCCGCTTACGCCGGAGTAACCGCCCAGGACCTACTTCAACGGGTGGCCCATGAAGAAACGGGTCTCCGGGCAACCAGCCTGAAAACCACCCTGTTTCTGCAGGATGAGCGGGGACGGTTAGTTGCTTCCCCCCTCCCCCGTGAAGTACAGTACGCTCCCGTGCATACCATTACCGAATTGGATGCGGACGGGGACGGACAGTTAGATCTCCTGCTGTGCGGAAACGACCTCCAGGCGAAGCTGCGGAGTGGAAGGGCCGATGCCAATTCGGGTATTCTACTGCGTGGCCTCGGTCAGGGGGAGTACGCCTACGTACCCCAACCGGTGTCGGGATTTCACCTAAGTGGGGATGTCCGCAGCGTAGTCATTACGGGTAACACCCTGCTGTTCGGCATTGCCGGACGGGAGGTACAGGCCTACCGCGCTCAAACCAAGTGACCATGCCAACGATCTATTTTCACCGATTATACTTGCACCTGCGCGCCGGCGCCCTGGTGGTCGCAGGACTGCTGATGTTGAATGCCTGCGATCGGACGGCCACGTATACGGACCCCGAAATTGCCGTGGCGTGGGGAAAAATGAGCCTCGATGTGACGCGGGGTACTCCCGCCAACTCCCCTACCTACGCCTCCCGTTGCCTGGGCTACCTGGGGGTCACGATGTACGAATCCGTAGTCCACGGCTATCCCGACCGGGTATCCCTGGTCGGACAACTCAGTGGTCTGGTTAATTTACCCGTCCCGGAGGATCCCCGGGATTACTACTGGCCACTGGCCCTGAATGCGGGGCAGGCCGAAATACTGCGCTCCCTGTATCAGCAGACCTCCGACGGCTGGAAGGGTAGGATCGACAGCCTCGAACGCAGCATTGAAGGCTATGCCCGGGAGCAGGTGACCGGGGAGGTGGCGGACCGCTCGGTGGCCTATGGCCAACAGGTCGCGCGCATGATCTTCGAGTGGTCCAAAACGGACGGCGGCCACCGGGCGTACCTGCGCAATTTCAACAAGGCCCTCGAACTGCCGGACCGGCCCGGCGGCTGGAAGCCCCCCCTGTTTGCCCAGTCTTTCAGTCACTTTCCTCTCCACCCCGAGTGGGGAACGAACCGCCCCTTCCTGCCCGCTGACTACCTGATGCAAGCCCCCGACTTTATTCCTTACGACACCGTACCGGGTTCGCCCTATTACGAGCAATTCCGGGAAGTGTACGAAAAGGGGCGGAGCCTGAGCCAGGAAGAAAAGGAGGCTGCCCTGTGGTGGGGAGATGATCCCGACGTGACCTTTACCCCCCCAGGTCACTCCTACTACCTTGCTACCCTGCTGCTGGAGCAGGACCGGCCGCCGCTGATCGACTGCGCCGAAACCTACGCACGTACCGGGATGGCGGTCGCCGATGCCTTCATCAACTGCTGGAAGTGGAAGTTCCAGTTTTTCTCCGAACGCCCCAACACCTTTATTCCGGCCTACATCGATGAATCGTGGGAATCTTTCTGGCCGGACCCGCCCGTTCCGGCATTTCCCTCGGGCCACGCCATTCAGGCTGCGGCGGCCGCTACGGTACTGGCCGACCTCTACGGAAACGAACGGATTATAGATGACCGGGCGCACGAGGGCCGGGTCCGTGATGAAGTGAGGGACGTTGATTTCCGGGTTCGCCACTTCGAGCGGCTTGGCGACATCGCTCAGGAAACGGCCGACTCCCGCTTCTACGGAGGAATTCACACCCGCCAGGATAACGAGGCCGGACTGGAGCGCGGGGCCGCCATCGGGAAGAATGTCAATGCACTAAAGTGGAGAAAATGAGCAGGCCATTCGGGTTCGCGGCCTGGCTGCTGCTTTCTGCCGCGGCGCTGTCGGGACAAGCGCTGTTTACCGATGTGACGGACTCGTCGGGGATCGTCCACGAATACCAAGTATTTGAGGGCCTGTTCGGGGGGGGCGCTTGCGTGTTCGACCTGGACGGCGACGGGTTCGAGGATATCTACGTAACGGGGGGACTGAACGACGACCAGTTGCTGCACAATAATGGCGACGGTACGATGACCGATATCCTGGAGGGTTCCGGATTGGAGCTGACCCGCTCCTTTGTCACCCAGGGCGTGGTGACCGCGGACGTGAACCGGGACGGTTACCCGGACCTCTTCATTACCACCAATACCTCGCGGGACAGCCTGCAGATCATTCCCCGTGCCCGCAACCTGTTGTTCCTGGGGCAGGCCGATCACACCTTTCGGGACGCGACGGAAGCATACGGGCTGCTGCCTCTCTACTCCTTCAGTACCGGGGCCAGCTTCGGCGATTTCAACAACGACGGTTGGCCAGACCTGTACGTAGGCAACTACTTTATCGAGTATCAGGGAAAGCTTAACTTCATTAGCGACGCCACTATAGTAGGCGCTAATCAAACGGCCCATGGGTACCTGCTCCAGAATGAGGGGGGGGAACGGTTCCGGGATGTCTACGCGGAATACGGACTCACCCACCGGGGATTCGGGTTTGGTGCCGTATTTACAGATTATGATAACGACGGAGACCAAGACCTTTTCGTTAACCATGACTTTGGTTACAAAGCCACCCCGAACCTCTTGCTGCAAAATGAGTACCCAAACGAGGAATTCCTGGATGTGGGTAAGGAGACCGGTCTCGATCTCCGAATCAACGCAATGTCAACTGCGGTTGGCGATTACAACTCAGACGGGCTACTTGACTACTATGTCACCAATATCAAATTCAACCACTTTATGGTCGCGCAGCCCGAGGGCAAGCCCTTCCGTAACCTCGCCAAGGAACTTGGCATGAATTACGTCTCGATCAGTTGGGGAGCCAATTTTGCCGACTTTGATCAGGATGGAGACCTCGATCTGTTCGTTTCCAACGGGGATTTGAACCCCAACTGCGTGCCGATGGCCAACTTTTACTTTGAAAACCTCGGGTCGACCTTCGAAGAGAAAGGACGACTGGTCGGCGTAGGTGATTATGGAATCGGTCGGGGATCCATTGTATTTGACCTCGAAAATGATGGGGACATGGACATACTGGCAGTCTGCCAAGCTCCCATTCTGAATGGATACCCCGTGGCATCTTCGACCCGCCTTTTTCGGAACGATGGAGCACCAGGGAACTGGCTAAAAGTACGGTTAGTCGGAACACGGTCGGAGGCCAGCGGCCTCGGTTCCCGTGTCACTCTTTTCTCCGGAGGACGCCAGATGATCCGGGAGGTGGACGGCGGATCATCCAGCCACCTGTCCCAGAGCAGCCGGTTGTTACACTTTGGACTGGGAGAACAGGAGATGGTCGATTCGGTGCTCGTGACCTGGAACGGGGGACAGGAACAGCTCCTGCTGAACCAGGCCGTCAACCAGGTACTCACGATCCGGCAAGTAGCCGACGATCGGCGATCAGTACCCTGGCTGCTCATCGGGGCGGGCATGGTAGCTACGGGATTCCTCGCTTTCTTTGCAGTGCGCCGGCAGCACCGTCCGCGCAGTGAATGAGTGCCCCTTGCCCACCCCTACCCCCATCGACCGATTTTTACACGCCCTGCCCGACTCCGTGCAGGGGGTCACCCCCCCCACCCGCGTCACTTTTCCATTTTACTACGCTCCACACCCCCTGGCAGTCGCGGCGGCGGAAGACCTGCAGCAGCACCTTAGCGGACCCCGGGATTGGGAATTCGACTTTGGCCTGCGCGCTAGCGCGCCGGAAGGGCAAGGAAAAATGTTCGGGGTGCTGGTGGTGGAACTGCCGGGGGGCGAACTTCACTATTTGGCTGCCTATTCTGGCAAACTTGCGGAAAGCAACCACCTGCCAGGCTTTGTTCCTCCCGTCTTCGATCTGCTCGATGCAGATGGCTTCTACAAACGCGGGGAAGCGGAGATTAGTGCCGTCACCCTGGAACTGGAAGCGCTGGAGGCTTCCCCGGCCTACCGGGAGGCTGTAGCGGACCTCGCCCGCACCGAAACGGAAGCCGGGGCAGCCGTGGAAGCTGAGCGACGGGCCATCCGGGAAGCCAAGATCATACGGAAGAAAGAACGCGAAGGATTTACGGGCGACTCCCCCGCCGCGCTCGAAGTCCTCGAGGCTCGGCTTTCGGCGGATAGCATCCGACGCAGTTACGGGTTGAAGGACTTGAAGCGGGCGTTCAATTACCAGACTGATATTAAAAAGAAAATCCTGGAGGAGTACACCTCCAGGCTGGCGGACTTGAGTGCGCGGCGCAGCCAGATGTCGAACGACCTGCAGCAGCGCATTTTTGCGCAGTATAACTTTCTAAATGCACGACGGGAGGAGGAGGACCTCGGGAGTATCTTTCGGAAGACCATCTTCCAGCTGCCACCGGCTGGTGCGGGGGAGTGTGCGGCACCCAAGCTGCTGCAATTTGCTTACCTCCACGACCTGCGCCCCGTCGCCCTGGCGGAATTTTGGTGGGGTACCTCCCCTACCTCGGAGATCCGTCAGCACCTTCAGTATTATCCGGCCTGCCGGGGAAAGTGCGAGCCTATTTTGGGTCATATGCTCCAGGGACTGGAGGTGGACCCCAATCCCTTGCTGGTCAATCCCGCCGCGGGCAAAGTACTCACTACCGTGTACGAAGACGAGTACCTGATGGTCGTAGATAAGCCCGCGGAGTTTCTTTCGGTGCCCGGCAAGCACATTGAGGATTCCGTCTGGTTACGCATTCGCCACCGGTACCCCGACGCAACCGGCCCCCTGCTCGTGCACCGACTGGACATGTCGACCAGTGGTCTGTTGCTGATCGCCAAAATCAAGGAAACGCACAAGGTCCTGCAACGTCAATTCTTCCGGCGGACGGTAAAAAAGCGGTACGCCGCTTTGGTTTCCGGGAGGCTGGAGGGAGAGGCGGGCACCATCGATCTGCCCCTTCGTGGCGACCTGGAGGACCGGCCCCGACAGATCGTATGCCGGGAGTCGGGCAAGCCCTCCCGCACCCACTGGAAAGTGATCGAACGCCGTGACGACGCCACGCTGGTCCATCTGGAGCCGGTCACCGGACGTACCCACCAGTTACGGGTTCACTGTGCCCATCCACGGGGCTTGAACTCCCCGATCCTGGGCGATGACCTCTACGGCTCCCGCGCCGACCGGCTCTACCTGCACGCCGCCAGCCTGAGTTTTCAGCACCCCTTTACCCAGGAGCAAATCCACCTGGAGACCGCCGAGCCCTTCTAGGCTCACACCCGCGGACCCGCCCGGAAATTGAACATTTGGGACTATTGGACTGATGACTAATTAGTTAGTCATCCCAAATACCCAGCAATGAAGTATCTCTCCACCCTATCCCTCCTGCTCTTTATATTTTTAGCAGGCTGTAGCGAATCCACCGACCGCAGCGCGGAAGCCGAACTCCCTGAGAACGCGATGACGGCCGAGAACGCCACCGAGGAACTCACGCCCGCCAACATGGCGCCGGAGTTTATCAAAGTATTGAATGCCCACGGCGGACTTGACCGGTGGAATGGTTTCGAGGCCGTCACTTTCCAGTTGAATAACTTTCCGAAGGGCGACGGTACGACGCTGACGGACGTGCACCGCGTGAATCTCATTAGCCGGAAGCAACAAATCACGAGCGACGACTACGTCATCGTCTCCAACGGGGAGACAACCTGGGTGACGCCCGGTACCGACGTGACGGGGATCCCACCCCGGATGTACCAGGCGGCTTCCTTTTACCTCTTCGGCATGCCGTTCGTATTCGCGGATGAGGGGCTGACGGTCACCTACGCCGGCGAGACGGAATTCGGCGACGAAACGATGGACCAGTACAATGTCCAGGTGCCCGACGGCATGGGCGACGGGGGCAACGATTACCAGCTCTACGCAGATCCCCAGACCAACCAGCTGCGGTACGGCACCTGGACCGTCGCCTACCCCGCGGTAGCGGATCAGGACCTACGGCAAATGGCCAGCTTCGAGGAGTGGCAAACGGTAAGTGGCATTGTGGTGCCTTCGGTCATCACGATGTTCACCGCTCCGGGGGAAATTACCGAGGGAACCCCGGGCGCAACCTTTTCCTTCGATGAGGTGGTATTTAACGAAGTGCCCTTTGCCGAAGACGACTTCGACAAGCCCGCAAATGCCGTCATTGACCAAAGCGGGCAGCGCGAATAGCTACCTGCCAAGTCCCGGCTGGCCATTGGGTTTTAGGATGCCGCGTTCCAAGGTAAACAGGTCGCTGAAGGGGTCGACCCGGAAATCCAGGTGCCCGTCCAGGTCCGCATACTTGATGTTCGACCGGCTGAGCGCGAAGTGCAGTCCCCCGGCAATCCCGAGTCCGCATTCGTCGAGGCAGCCCACCATCACTTCGTTTGCGGCCGACTTAGCCACCGAGTTGATGTGAAGGGCCGACCAGATGCCCCCGACCTTCTGGATTTTGATGTTGATCATATCGGTAAGCTCGTGCTGGGTGAGACGAAAAGCGTCCGCCAGGGTCTTGAGACTCTCATCGGCCATTACGGCGATCGGAGAGTCCCGGGTAAGCGTACCCATCACGGCCTCCTCGTCGATGCTGGTGGGCTGCTCGAGGATCTCAATATCCAGGGGTTGGGCGGCGCTGATGAAATTAAGGGCCTGCTCGAGGCTGTAGCCCTGGTTGCCGTCGAAGCGAAGGGTAACTTTGGGATACTTTTTGCGGATCTGGCGCAGGCGGGCGATGTCTTCCTCGAAATCCAGTCCCCCCTTCACTTTAATGATACCGAAGCCGCGGGCTACATAATCGTCGGCCCGGACCATGGTTTCCCCCACGGGCAGGATGCCAATGGTGATGCTCGTGGCAATGCAGTCGCGGTAGCCGCCCAGAAACTGGTACAGCGGTACCCCCGCCCGCTTCGCGACCAGGTCGTAGAGCGCCGCATCCACCATCGCCAGGGCGGAGCTTTTGAGGCGGGTGCGTAACTCTTCCAGCAGGCGGGCGTAGTGAAAAGGGTTTTGCCCCTGTAGCGCAGGTACGATGACTTGCTGGATCGCCAATTCCACGTCCGCGGCCAGCTCGTCGGTGACCACCAGGTCCGGTGCCGCACACCCGTACCCTACCAGCCTGGAATCCGTGGCCAGGCGAAGTACGAAATTCGTTGCCGAACCAATGGTTTGGTATGCGATGGTATAGGGTTCGGTGAGCTCGAGCTCGTACCGATCGTAGTCAACGTGGGTAATGCGCATACGGCGAAGGTAGCGGGTACACCGGCTACTTCAGCTTGGTGGCGATCAGATCGACCAGTTCCCGACTTCCGTTGGCCAACACGTCGTAGCAGGGAAGCCCCGTTTGCTGGGTCACTTCAGCGCAGGCTCTCGCAATTTCTTCCGGTTTCAGGCCCTCGTGGTTCAGGGTGATAGCCAGGACCTCCCGGCCGGAAACGACCCGGATGGCATTGATCTGCTCGGGCAGGGAATGCAGGCGGTAGCCAGGGAAACCGTCGTACTCCATCCGCGTCGGAGCGTGCTGGAGGATAACGAAATCTGGCCGGCCGGCCGCCAGGATCTCGAAGCCGCCGGGATACGCCGGGTTCATCAGGGAGCCCTGGCCCTCGATCACGATCACGTCGGGATGCTCATTGCGGTAAGCACTGACGATGGCGTGCTCGATCTCTCCGGAAACGAAGTCGTTGATGCAGCTGTCCATGATCATGCTGTACCTGGCCCCCTGCATCCAGCCGGTCTGACCGGTACCGATCATCTGTGCGGAGTGACCCGCAGCCTCCAGACCCTGTACGATGAGCCAGGCGGTCGTGCGCTTGCCGATGGCTGAGTCGGTGCCCAGTACGGCGAGCTTGAGGCAGTCGACGGATTCGATGTCGCCAGTAAAGAAGTGCAGGTGATCGCGGTCAGGGGTCTTGCGCACGTCGCGGATTCGGACGCCCTTAGCCCGGGCGGCCTGTGCCAGATTCGGGTCGTTGCTGATGAAGTCGTGGAGGCCGCTGTCGATGTGCAGTCCGGCGGCGATCGCTGCTCCAACCGCCACCCTGCCCGCTGCGTGCAGTCGACCGCCGTCGGGGGCCAGGCCGACCACAAAGTAGCTGGGCTTATCCGCAAGGGAATCCAGCCCGTCCTGGAGATCGCGAAACACGGGGATGTGGTTGGGTTTACCGTCCAGTACCTGTCCGCTGTCCTGACCGGCATAGGTGCTGTCAATAATGCCCAGCACCCGGTAGCGGTGGGTGAAGCGGGCCAGGCCGTGGGCGGTTTTTCCGTTGGGGGTATTGAAGGCGCCTTCGGCGTAAACGATGGCGTTGCCATCCAGGGGGGGGGTACTCATAATCTGCTTAACGTTTGGCCGTCAGTACGGCAACTTGGGGTTCGTTTTCCATCGTGGGGGATTCCAGCAGGGCGATCAGCCCGGCGGTAGAGGCGGGCAGCACCTGCAGGGCTTCCTTCTGACTGAGGTAGGCAGACATCTTACGCATCTTCTCATCGGAGACGTGCATCGCCCCGCCTCCACTGGCGTACAGGGCGTCCAGGGCTTCCTGTCCGTCGAAGCTGTGCCAGTTGATCAGCGGCTCGTTGATGTCCGTTTCCCTGATCGTGGCCGGATCGAGATCGATGCACTTCCGGCTACCCTGCAGGAAGGAGACGACGATCGGGTTCTTGTGGGTAGAGGAGGCGGCGAGCATCCGCGGCAGGGCATCGGTGACGCCCGTCTTCCGCAGCTCCACGAAACCCTGGTAAATGCCGGCCAGCAGGGTGCCGTTCGAAACCGGGACGGCTACGGTAGCGGGCACCCGTCCGAGGCCCCGGACGATCTCTCCGGCGATGCCCGCATACGCGCGCAGCTGCAGTTCAGTATTGGCTTTTCCGGGATTGGCGTCGTACCAACCGCGCGCCGCCGCCTCCGCCGAACTGTATTCGACTACATCCTCGTAGGTGCCTGCGGGACGAAAAATCTCGGCCCCGAGTTTTTGCATTTCCAGGAGTCGCTTGGTGTGAAAGGCCGCCGGCACGTAAATCATGCATTGCAGCCCGGCGAGGTGGGCGGCCAGGGCGACGGCCACGCCGTAATTGCCGCAGGTGGCGAACGCGACCGTATCCATGCCGAGCATCAGGGCGTCCTCCACGTGCGCAAAGGCGATACGGTCCTTCTGGGTACCGCTCGGGTTATCCCCTTCGAACTTCAGGTACACTCCGCTCCGCCCAAAGTCGCGTTCGATGCCCCGGGACCGACGCATCCAGGTATCCCCTATTTCCGATTCGACCAGGCGGTGGAAGGCCCGCAGCCGTTCTTCGGTTTCCCGGTCGGGGTCGCTGCTCGTTTCGGAGAGCTCCCGGGCTTGGTTCGATACACTGTTACTGGCCGTGCGTACGGCGTCTCTTAGGGTCATTTCGTGCTGATGTACCCTATCAACCAATGGGCTGGGCAAACGTTTGCCCGCGGCCCTCGATCGACGAATTTCTTCCAAATTGGTGCATTGATCTCCACGCGGTTGCCTAAAGGCGGAGGAACGATCAAGGCCCTGCTGGCCCGACCGGCGGGGAACGAAGCGGGAAAGCCCGGTTGCGTATTGGTCGTACACGAGATCCGTGGACTCAATCCACACATCGAGGTCGTGTGCCGCCGGGCGGCCCTCGCCGGATTCCTCGCCCTGTCACCGGATGCCCTCACCCCGCTGGGTGGCTATCCCGGCAACGACGACGACGGACACGAACTGCAGCGCCAGCGCGACGGCGAAGAGATGCTGGAAGCCTTCATCGCAGGCTACGGGTACCTCAGGGCGCATCCGGACGGCAACGGGAAGGTATGCGTGGTGGGATTCTGCTTCGGCGGGTCGGTCGCCAACAATATGGCGGTCCGCCTCCCGGAACTCTCCGCCGCCGCTCCCTTTTACGGTGGACAGCCGTCGGCCGAGGAAGTACCCCGGATCCAGGCGCCCCTCATGCTCCACTACGCCGGGCTCGACGAGCGGGTAAATGCCGGTTGGCCCGACTACGCGAAGGAACTGCTGGCCAACGACAAGGAACACTCCGCCCACCTCTACGCCAACGTTCAGCACGGCTTCCACAACGATACCACGCCCCGCTACGACGCGGCTTCCGCTGAGCTGGCCTGGTCCCACACGGTGGATTTTTTCAACCACTACTTGGTTTAGGCGGGTAGCCTGTCCCAGGGGTTACTTCCCGTACGCGGTCACCGCAGCCCACCGAACCTGCGCTTCCCCCCTATTGCCGTACGGGAAATTCATCCCGGCCGGGACGGAAAACGCGTTGGTCGAAGGAAAAACTGAACTCCCGCTCCCCTACCCCGACGCTCACTCGTAGTTCGCGGGCCGCATCCGCGCGGGCGAAGACGAGCTTACCCACGGCGCGTTCACCGGGACGAATTGTGGTGAGCCGCAAGCTGTAATCCAACCAGAAATAGCGGTCAGCTGGATCGGGTAAGGGCGTTTGGGCACTTGCCCGGGCCTCCGCATCTCCCCGAAAAATGTAGAAGCTCATTGCGTCTACGACCGACGTGGTCACTTGGGCGGCAACTCCTGGTACCGTCGTAGCGGTTGCAAAGTCATTGGTGGCGTCAGGGCCCCGGGCAATGGCGTAGGTTGCGCCCGCGACGAGCACCCCGGCTCCGATCCAGGCGAGGGTCCGGAGGGTCCTTTCCCGGGAGAGGGCGTCCCAATCCATCGACAGCAGTTGAAACTCGGGATCGACGGCCCGCTGGAACACCCCGGTTTCGGTGGTCAGGCTGGAGAGGACCGGGTCAAACAGCAGGTCCTGGTCAGAGTCGTTGAAGATTTGGACGTCGAACACCAGGTAGTCCGCGGAGGCATCGTAATAATTGGTTTCGACGGACACTCCCGCCTCTTCGCTGCGCAGGATGGGATTGCCGTAAGCGTAGCGATCTACGGAAGATTTATCGAGTGGACCGACCCGGACGAGCTGCAGCGACCGGCCACAGGAATTGGCGAGGATGGCGAGCAATACAATAGGGCAAAGGTGCTTCATGTCGGCAGGATTACCTACCTAAAATCGGAAGTTAGGGGGAGAGTCGGGAGGTTCTACCGCTGCCTTAGGAAATAATTAACGGAATCCGCTCATTTGCGGCCCAGCACCTGCTTATCGAAGGGATTCAGGCCCACCCCCTGTACCTGGGCCTCGGCCTCCAGCCGGTATTCGGAGTTGACATGCCGCAGGCGCTTGGCCGCCCAGGCCAGGGAGCCGAAGAGGGCATTCTTGCTGCCGAAATCGTCTACCGGGGAGGGAATGGGCTGAAAGGGGATGCGGAAATTCATCTCGACGGGAATTCCCTCGCCGGGCACCTCGATCAGGTCGGTGATGATGTGGCGGCCAAGCTCGTATTCGTCGACCAGCTGACTGCTGTCCTTACCCCGGGAATACTTCTCCACCAGGACCACCTTAATGGCGGTGACGCGCTGGGGGTTCTTACTGGACAGGCGGATGGTGCCGGCGAAGCTGCCCTGCTGGGGATGGAAATCGGCAGGAAGGATCAGGTCAAGTTTGACGCCTTCAATACCCAGCCACTGTTTTACTTTTCCTAGCATGATCCGAAGTTAGTACGATAAAGGGTTACCTTCCGTTCTATTCGACGAACGCCCCAGCCAGCCATAAGTTACGCCATGCAGCTCATCACCAACGACCAGGTACGTGACCTGGGAAACCTAGAATTACTCGCCAGGCAAGTCGTCGAGGGCTTCATCATCGGCCTCCACAAGAGCCCCTTTCACGGTTTCAGCGTGGAGTTTGCGGAGCACCGCATCTACAACCAGGGAGAGCCCACCCGCAACATCGACTGGAAGGTCTTTGCCCGTACCGATAAGATGTACACGAAGCGCTACGAAGAGGAGACCAACCTCCGCTGCCAGATCGTGGTCGACGCCAGCTCCAGCATGTACTTCCCCGAGATCGACCGGCAGAGCGAAGACCACGTCAACAAGATCCGCTTTTCGGCCCTGGCCGCCGCCAGCCTGATGAACCTGCTGAAGAAACAGCGGGACGCCTTCGGCCTGACTTTCTTCAACGAAGGCGTGGAGCTGCATACCCGCCCCAAATCCAGCACGACCCACTACCGCCTCCTGCTTACCTACCTCCAGCAACTGATCGACCGGCCCACCCACGACGTGAAAACGGCCGCGGCGGACGCCCTGCACCAGATTGCCGACAGCATCCACCGCCGGTCGCTCGTGGTCATCTTCAGCGATATGTTTGACGATACCGAGCGGGAAGCCGACCTCTTCGCCGCCCTCCAGCACCTGAAACACGCCAAGCACGAAGTGGTCCTGTTTCACACGGTAGACAAGCGCAGGGAGATCGATTTCGAGTTTGAGAACCGGCCCTACGAGTTCATCGACATGGAAAGCGGCGACCGCATCAAACTTCAACCCAACCAGGTGAAGAAGTACTACGTCGAGCAGGTAGCTGCTTACCAGGAACGCCTGCGCCAGAAGTGCCTGCAGTACAAGATCGATTACGTGGAGGCCGATATCATGGGCGGCTTTCGCCCCATCCTGCAGCAGTACCTGGTCAAACGGGCCCGTATGCGCTGAGCTAGGATCAGTTGCCGCTGTCCGGCTCGGGGTTGGTAAAGGCCGCCTGGGCCCGGCGCAGGAAGGTCTGGGCGGTTCCCGGGGTGACCTCGAGGATTTCGTAGGTCTGACCGTCCTCCATTTCCAGTACCACGTCCTTTGGCTTCAGCTCCCGCAGCGCGTTCATGAAGCTGTTGTTGTTGCTCACCACGTTGAGGATGCCGTCCTTAAAACCAAAGAAGTAGTAGGTCTCGCTCGGCGATTTGATGAAGAGGTACAGGCGGTCGTCGCCCCCCGTCGTCATTTTCACTTCTGCGTAGGATTCAATCCGCTTACTCACGGGCTGTCCGCCGATCGATGCCAGGCCGTTGAGGGGTTCGGTACTGACGAAGGACTGGTAATCGGTGTTCCACCGCATGTTGAGGTCCGTAAACAGGAAGGTGTGGCGGTTGATCGCGGGTGCCAGGTCCACGGCATCGGCCGCCAGCCCACTGATGGCCCGGTCCCGGTCGGGTCCGGCAGGAAACAGGGCCTGTATACCGGCCCGCACGAAGGGAAGCCGTTCCTTGATGCCCAACTCCGGCGCGCTGTACCCTCCGGAGATGATGTCGGTAGCCATGAGCTGCACAAGCTGCCCGGGGAGGATCAAGTCGATGGCTGCCATGATGGCTACATCGGTAGGAGGATAATTGTCCGCCACCGGGGCATCCACCGTCAGGCTGAGCTCGGTCACGTCGGTGGCAGGGGCATCCTCCGTTTCTTCTTCCAGGAGGAACATGTTGTCGGTGAGGGTTTCGGGTGGACCGTCGGTGGCAGTGCTGTCGGCCCCGGTGGGTTGGTCTTCCTGCAGGACGACTTCCTCCTCCGGTTCCTCCGGCATATTCTGCTGGGGCAGGTCCATGGAGATGGTTCCGTAACTGGCCATTTTGACGTACTTCAGCCGCCCGCCGATGCCCAGGATTCCGTCGCCGCTCACCCGGCCGGTTTCCGGCTCGAAGATCAGGAGGTTGCCCCCGGTGGCGGAAGGATCGGCCACGCGGGTGCTATCACCGAAGAGGTAGCGATTATTTTCCTCATCGTAGGTGAAAACACCTTCGGCATCCAGAATGGGATGGTCGAGGCGGCGGTCCAGGCTCTGGACCAGGCTGGGATAGACGTGGCGCTCGGGCTTACTGAGGAAGAAACCCGTGTTGAGGGGCTTGGCATCGCGGCCAAGCGCACCGGCGGTGTTGAGGACGAGGTTGGTTTTATCTCCCTCGCTTTCCACCACGAGCCATTCGGCCGCGGGGAGCTTCTCGTCCTCGATCTTTGCGTAGCCGTCGAAGTCCAGCACTTCACTACCGGCATCGAGGCTGATGGTGCCGAAAAAGCGCGTCCGGTCGTCGATGTAGAAGGTCGTATCCTCGGCGATCTTCCCTTCGGCGCGGGTAGCAGTAGCTTTTTCGGACGCCAGTCCCTTCCCTATCCGCGTACCGACGATGTTCTGCAGTTCAAACTCCTGTTCGTGCGGGCCGACGTTGTATTCGTAGTAGCCGGAGGCGGTGTACTCCTTCCGCCCCGAGATGTCCACCGTAGCGCGGTTGATCACGTGGTACTCGTTGATGGTATCGGCCACGATCCGCGCATTGGTGAGCCGGGCGATCTTCCCGCCGGAACCTACACTCAGCGTGCTGTCGCCGGGATAGATTTTGGCGTCCGCACTGATCACGAAAGGAACGCCGCCGGCAGCGAGTTCGCTGGTTAGGTTATCGTACACGGCCGTAGCGGCGGTGAAGGTCAGCGAGTCTTGGTCCAGGTTGATGCTGGTAAACCGGTCTTTTCCGGGCTCGGTGCTGAAAACGATGTTTCCCTTGGCCATATCCCAGTCGAAGCGGTCGCTACTCGTCCGAAAATTTATGTAGGGCAGTTCGGTCGCCAGGTCCTGCCCGTTGTTCCGGAACACGGCCTTGTTGGTCGCAAAGTCTACTGCCGCGTTTGCATTCGTGGTGGTGAGCGCGAATTCACCGGCCTCCTGTGAATTCTTGATGTTTACTACCGCGGTATCGGACATGATTTGCTGATTGCCGAAACTAAAATCCGGACTGCTGATGGTGGCCTGCGACCAGTCGAAGCTTCCAGCGCCCCGGAGCGCGGCCGGGGTAAGTACCAGGCTGCCATCGAATTGGCGGTCCTCGTCATCAAACAGCTTAAAGGTCGCTCCTTCTTCCGGTACCACGTAGAGCGAATCGCCGTAGGGACGAAACGTAACGCTGACCCGGTTTCCGAACACCGAGGGTACCCGGCGGTCGCCGGTAACGGATTCGACGAGGCGGAAGGATTCCGTCTTAGTGGTGGTACTGTCGACCCCAAATCGGATGTCCGAGCTTTCGATCTCCGCCTCCAGGTAGTTGAGCTTTCCACTACCCGTGAGCCCCCCGTTGTTGAGGCTCACCTGCCCGGTATAGGTTCCGCGGCCATAGGCGGACTGACCTTCACTGGCGGTCTCGCCCACGAATCCCAGGGAGCCGTCTTCCTGAATGCTGAGGCGCTGCTTCATGCGGGGGAAAATGCCTCCGCTGACGAGTTCCCCCTCCAGGCCGAGGGTATTCTCGGTGAGGCTGTCCAGGTTGTTGAGGCTGAACGGGGCCAGCTCGAAGAAGAAGCTGTCACGGGAATAGAGGGAGCTGGTGTCCGCCTGGTCGTAGTAAATGTAACTGGGGCCACGGGTTTGCAGCGAGGGGAAATAGGCGATATCCTCGGATCCGCTCTTGTTTTTCGGGGCATCCAGCAGGAGGTATCCGCTGACGTTCTCGATGCGGCTGGCGGTGGAAAGCTTACGGGCGCCCTCCTTCACTTCTCCGCCCTCCGGCAGGAAGAGGTCGATATAGCTGACCGAGTCGAACTGAATGTAGTAGGGGGCGTACTTAAAGTGAAAGTCGCTGCCCGTCAGGACGGCCGCCCCGGCGTAGATCTGCCCGCCGAAGTCCATGTTCCGGTCACCGACGATCGACACCTGCTCCCCGAAGGGTTTAATGGCGATTTGCTTACCCCGATTCAGTTGCAGGGGCTGTACGCCCTCCACCCGAATGGTTCCCGCTTTTAGATCGATGAAGGCATTTTCCACCGGAGTGCTGCTTACCAGTCGGAGGCGGTCGAAATCTATAGCCTCCCGGTTTGCCAGTACGTAGTGCCGCAGTTTGTTTTTTAAGGTGATGCTATCCGACTGGGTATCGTAGGTCAGGAATCCCCGATCCTGGAGGTCGAAGATGATCGACTGTATGTCTTTGCCTCCCGCGCCGGCCTGGAAGCGATCGGCGACCGCGCTGATCGGAAATTTATCGCTTCCCCCCTCGGGGCTGTACCGATACCTGAAGATGACTTCCAGGGGGTTAAACCCTCCGAGGGCCTGGATCCGATTGTAATCCTGCACGCTGAAGTATTCCTCGGATTCAAGGGTCACGTCACCCTTCTCCTGGTAGCTGACCGTCCGGCGGCCTACGACGGCGGAGTCGGACTGCAGGTAGACGGTGATGTTATCGGCGTTGATGTTAAACTTGTTGCCGCTGTGGTAGAAGGGGGCCTGGTCGGAGCTGCTCTTCGTGCGGCGCAGTTCCAGAATGCGGGCGGGAACGTCCACATCGATGCTGATGCTGGGATGGTGGAGGCTGTCCCGACCGAAGTAAATGGATACGTCCACCCCCTGCCCGGTAATGCGTTTGCCGTAGTCGACCACGAACTGATCACCCATCGCTCGCACCCTGCGCTCTCCGCCCGGCTCCGCAATGTCGAAGTTTACCCGGGCCTTCCGGCTGCCCTCCCCCGCCACGTAGGCCCGGCTGGCCCGCAACGAGAAATTCCCCAACAACTGCATCCCTTCCCCCACGTTATCGAGCGCCACGAAACCGTTGGTGGACGTAAATTCGGGTACGTCCCCGGCGGGGCGGGGACCACCTGACTGGAGCCGGTCCTTGAACGTACCGTATAGGATGCGGTCGCCAAAGTATCCGGGATACTGAAACTGGGCGCTATCCGAAGTGAGCAACTGCCGGTCGGTATCGAAATGGTAATCCACGAGGCGCACGAAAATATCGCTGGGCAGGCCAACGCGCTGCCAGTCCGTCCGCCCCCCCTTGCCGTTCACCCGGCCTTCCGCCAGGTTAAAAAGAAGCTTGGTCTCCGCAATCAGCAGGCTGTCGCCCTGGGCCGTTCCCAGTAGTTGCTGCACGGTATCGATGCGGAGTTCGGGATAGCCGGGATAAGAAAAGTGAGGTTTTCCGCCGGCTACAAACCATCCGTAGGGACCGTCCTTGTTGTCCAGCCGAGAGGTGCGCAGGTAGGCTAAGGCGTTGGCCAAGGCGGTATTGAGCCGGGCTACGGATACCTCCGGGTCTCTGAGGGCCTGATCCAGCATCCCGTGAAATTCAGCAAAGAATTGCTGTTTCTCCTTGTCTTTTCCCTGCAGGAACTCGTGGATGTCCAGAAAACTGGCCATGCCGTTGTCCGGAGCGCTCTTGATGGCAGCCAGGCCGATCGCCGACCGCATCACCTGCCGTTGCTGTGGTTCATCGAGCCCGCCGCCCAGAAATACGCCGGTGAAGTTGGCGTACGCGTCCCGGGCCCGCGCGTTGCGGGTCTCGGTCATGTACGACTCGAGCTGGGCATCAAATTCGCTCACTTCGGCGTCCGCCGGCAGGGAGGCAAGCTGGGCCCGGACCAAGGTGGATGCGGCGAAAACCAGAAGGAGGGAGCAAAGTAACCGCATAGGGAGGTGTCGTTCAGTCGCGGGTAAAATCGAAGGCGCGCCAGTCGCCGCGGGCGAACGTGGCGCGGTGTCGGAAACCGACGCCCTGCATGTGGCCGACGAGCATACGTTCGTCTTGTTCGAGAACCCCGCTCATCAGGGCTGTTCCGCCCGCGCCCAGGCGGTGGTACAACGCCTCCCCGGTTTCCAATAGTACGTTCCGGTTGATGTTTGCCACCACGAGGTCGTACGGATTGCCATCGGGCACATCGCTGAGTTCCCCGTGAACTACTTCGTCGAGCTGCACTCCGTTACTGCCGGCATTTTCCAGGGTGCTCTCATAGGCCGGTGCTTCGATGTCCACGGCATCTACCTCCGCCGCTCCCAAGCGTTTGGCGAGGATGGCCAGCACTCCGGTCCCCGACCCATAGTCCAGTACCCGAACCGATTTACCCGCGTCCCTGCGCGCAAAGAAATCCATCACCTGCTCGCACATCATGTAGGTCGTCGCGTGGTGCCCGGTACCGAAGGCCATTTTTGGGTCGATGACCAACTCCTGCGCGACCGTTGCATCCGCCGGGTGAAAGCTGGCCCGGATCAGCAACCGGTCGCCGATCCGAATGGGTTGAAACTGGCGTTCCCATACCTCGTTCCAATTCTTGTCCGGCAGCACTTCGGAGCGGTAGGTGAAGTCGAACTGCCCGTTGAGTTCATGCAGTACATTGAGCCAGGTGGCGATCTGTGCATCCGTTGCGTAGGCGTCCAGCCCATCCTCGGTTTCCGCAAAGGAGTCGAAGCCGGCATCGGCCAGGAAGGCGGTTAGGATCTCGCTCAGTTCGGGAGTGCAGGAGAGGTGGAATACACGGTAGGTCATAGGCTTAGGGCGGGTGCGCGGGTGCAAGGTAATCTACCCATCTACAAGGAGGCTTTTCGGAGCTGGCCTGGATTTCTGCGTAGCTTTGGGATACTATGAAGGTTCAAGTGTATTTTGTTGGCAAGACAACGGAAAAGTACCTCAGGACCGGCGAGGAGATTTACCGGAAGCGGTTGGGCCACTACCTGCCCATTTCCTTTGACGTGCTGGCCGACATCAAGCAGGGCGGAAAATTGGATCCCGGAAAGCGGAAGGAGAAGGAGGGGGAGCTCATCCTCTCCAAGCTCAACCCGGACGACCGCCTGATTCTTCTCGATGAGGGAGGGGCTTCCTTCAGCAGTAAGGAACTGGCCACTTGGCTCGATCGCGAGTTACAGCGTCCCGCCCGCAGACTGGTTTTCGTAGTTGGCGGTGCCTTTGGCTTCAGTCCGGCGGTGTACGCGCGGGCGAACGGTAAGCTGAGCCTCAGCACGCTGACGTTCAGCCACCAAATGGTTCGTCTCTTCTTCACCGAACAACTGTACCGGGCCATGACCATCCTACGCAACGAAAAATACCACAACGAATGAGCAGCGGAGGCGATCTGGTGGCCAACTTCCGCAAGTTCGTCTTCCGGGAAAACCTCCTCCACCCCGACGACCAACTCCTCCTGGCCGTCAGCGGCGGGCTCGACAGCACGGCCCTCGCCTACCTGCTCAAGGAAGAAGGGTACCGGTTTTCGCTCGTCCACTGCAATTTCCAGCTGCGCGGTGACGAATCCCTGGGGGACGAGGCCTTTGTCCGGCAACTGGCGCAGCAACTGGATGTCCGGTACTTCTCCACCCGATTCAAACTCGACCAGGAAAAGAACGCAGGAGAAAGCACGCAGATGGTTGCCCGAAGATTGAGGTATATTTATTTTAAGAAAATTATGGATGAGTACAAGTTCACCGTACTGGTGACCGCTCATCACCTGGAAGATTCCTTCGAAACCGTGTTACTGAACCTTATCCGGGGGACCGGGTTGCCCGGGCTTCGGGGCATCGGGGTACGCACCGATTTCATGGCAGTACGGCCGCTCCTGGAAGCCACCAGGCGGCAGATTCGCGACTATGCCGAATCCCGCAACATTACCTGGCGGGAAGACGCCTCCAACGCGGCCGACGACTACGAACGTAACCGGATCCGGCACCACCTGCTGCCCCTCTTCCTGAATCGCTTCGGCATGTCGACGGAAGGCCTGGCGGCCACCCTTTCTAACCTGCGCTCGGCAGAACGCTTTTACCAGCGGGGTCTGGGACTGGACGCCAACCCGGCCCTGCGGCGGACCGGAGAGGGCTTCACCCTGGATCGGCGTACGGCCGGCCTGGGATACGTGGATACCGTGACCCTGCTGCGCCACCACACTGCCCACATGGGCTTCTCTCCGGAGGACTACCGCCAAATACTGACCGCCCCCGGATACCTCGAGATCAGCTCTCGCCGGTTCGTGGCCCGGGTAAGTCCGGCCTCCATTGAGTTTCGGGCCGAGGACACCGTTCCGGCAGTGGCGCAGGTGATCGACCGTCTACCTTTCGAACTGCAGCTGCCGGATACTACGTTTCGCTTGGAATTGGTGGCGATGCCCGGCACACTCGACCAGCCGGGCACGCTGTTTTGCCGTTTTTCCGGCTTTCCCCTGCACCTGCGGCCCCGCCAGGCGGGCGATCGCTTTCAGCCCTTGGGGATGGAGGGAAGTAAAAAAGTGAAGGATTTCCTGATTGACGCGAAGGTTGCGCCCTGGGAACGGAAAGAAAGCCGCGTACTGACGGATAGTCAGGGAAAGATCATGGCGCTCCTGCCCCACCGTATCGACGAGGCCTTTGCGGTGCGCGCGCCCGGGACCAAGGTCGTGCGTATCCGCTGGGAAAGCACGAACTCCGACCTGCACTAGGCAGGCCGGGGTCCGTTCGAAAAGCGATTGCGTAAAACCTATTCGGGTACCTTGGTGGGGTCGAGCAGGTCATAGAACTGGTTGAGGCGGGGCAGCAAAATGATGCGGGTGCGCCGGTTGACCGAACGATTCTCGGGCGTATTGTTCTCCACGAGTTGGTTGTACTCGCCGCGACCGGAAGCGATCAGGCGGTTGGGATCGATGCCGTACTTATTCTGGAGGGCCTTCACCACCGCGGTCGAACGCAGGACGGAGAGGTCCCAGTTGTCCTTCACGCAGGCGCTGTTGATGGGAACGTTGTCTGTATAGCCTTCTACCATCAGGTCGAGGTTGGGGCGGCTCTTGGCGATCTGGGCGATCTTTTCGAGGACCTCACCCGCGCGGTCGGAGATTTGGTAGCTGCCGCTCTTGTAGAGCATCTTGTCGGAAAGGTTAATGTAAACTACGGTCTTGTCGACCTTGATGTCCACGTCCTGGTCTTCGATGCCTTCCCGCAGTACGCTCTTCAGGTTGACGGCCAGTGCGAGGTTGATGGAGTCGGCCTTGGACTTGGCTGCCTGGAGGAGGCGGATGTACTTATCCTTGCCTTCGAGCTGCTCGAGGGTCTTGCCGATGTTCTGGTTAGCGCCCTGGCTGAGTACCGTCAGGTCGCCGACCTGCTCGATCTGGGCGTCGCGCTGCTTGCGCAGGTCGTCGATCTGCTCCTGGCGGATCTGGGCCTGGGACTGGGCGTTTTCGAACTGGTTCTTGACCTGGGATTCGCGGCGCTCACACTCCGCGAGTTGCTGGGCGTAGCGGTTGATTTCCTGGTCGCGCTGGGCGAGCAGTTCATCACGGGAGGCGAGGTCAGCCATGCTGGACTCGTACTTTTTCTTGCTCACGCAAGAGGAAAGCCCGATCGAAAGGATGAAGAGAAAAAGGGTAATCTTATGCATAATGTAAAGTTGAGAGTTTTGGCTTCGGTACTTACTCCGAAGGCACGCCAGTGAATAGCATGAGGTGACTAGGGTCGTGACCGGATATTAACCGCAAATATTGACAATTTAATGCGCATGTCCCAAACTTTGTGTGTTGACGGGTTAATTCACGACCACCGGTACCACGGCTTCCCTTCCCGCATCGATGAGTCGAATGACGTAGTAGCCCGCCGGCAGCGCCGAGAGATCGAGGGGCAGCAGCGCCGCCTGTCCGCCACTCGCTCCCGGTCGCGAAGTGATCAGCCGGCGGCCGAGCGTATCGTAGACATCCAGGACGGCACCGGCTCCCACGCCGGGTGCGGCTACCCGCACGGTCAGGGCACCTGCAGTGGGGTTAGGATTGGCGGTCATACGGAGCGCTACCGAGCCGGCGGAGCCACACCTGCGGAGGAGTTCCTCCTGGGCGCGTGCGACGTCCAGCACTCCCCCACTGCTGGTTTCAAATTCTAGGGAAGGCTGTACCCGTACCGAAGCCAGGAGCGACTCCCGGATAAGCCGGGCGGCGGCAGGGGGATCGTCGCCCACCAGATCTTCCAGTTGGTCGCAGGCCGTTGCGTAAAGCAGCGCGACGGCACCGGTTACGTAGGGAGCCGCTGCGCTCGTACTCCCGAAGCTGCCGTATGTATTGCCCGGCCGGGTAGTGTAACTGCCCTCCCCGGGTGCTCCGAGGTCAACGCTGGTTTTGCCGTATCCCGCCGAGGGGTATAGCCGGTCGTCCTGATCCACGTTCGTAACGCCCAGGAGAAAATCGCTTGGACAATCGGTCGGCATGTCGCCCGTTAGATCCACGTCCTGCGATACATTAGCTACGCTGGCCGCGGTGAGGATGCCCGCTGCCCCCAGTTTATCGTACATCCCGCCCCAAACCGGGAAATCAGCGCAGGTCCCTCCTTCCACCCCGAAGCTGGCGTTGGTGGCTACGACGAACGCGCCGCTGCTGCCTCCGCTACGGTTGTACGCCTCCCGCTGGTCGACGATGTACTGGTAGGCGGCAACAATGTCCGCCACCGTATTAATGGCGAAAAGCATCAGGCTGCTGTTCCAGTTGGTGCCCGAGACCCCCAGCCCATTATTGCCGGCAGCACCGATGAGGCCCGCCACCTGGGTGCCGTGGGTATTTACGGGGTAGGCGGCGGAGTTCTCGATGAAATTCCAGCCAGTGAGGTCGTCGATGTATCCGTTGCCGTCGTTGTCCAATCCGTCACCCGGAATCTCCGCGGTATTTACCCAGAGACTGGCTACCAGGTCTTCGTGTGCCACGTCGAAGCCCGCGTCCAGGATGGCCGTTACGATGGTGCGGCCGTCCGGAGTACTGCCGCCGGTGGCGGACGCCCAGGCCGTTTCGTATCCGGCGCGGGCCAGGTTTACTTGTCGCGGGTATGCCGGATCGTTAGGTTGGAGGCGCATGGTGACCTGCCAGTTATACTGGACTGCGGCCACTCGGGGATTTCCCGACAGGCGCGCGTAGGCGGCAGCTGCGGCCGTGGCATCCGCGAAGGTGAGCAACTCTACCCGGGAGGCGATGCGGGCGGCAGCGGGGCGGGTGAAGGACTTTTCGTGAACGGGTGTTTCCCTCCACGCGCACAGCAATTCGGTATCGATGCGCTGGGCGGAAAGCCAGGTCATGCACAGGAAAGCGAGCAGGGCAAGGATTGAACGCGGCATCCTAAAAGACATCTTCCCGGCGCAACAGGCGTTCCCCGACCACCCGGGCACGGTAGGCGACTCCGGCCATCCAGCCGCCGAAGAGCGTCCAGCCGATGATCGTGGGATAGAAGACCATGCGCATGGTATTGTCCAAATCTTCTCCACCCATGGCGGGATTGCCCTCCGCTCCGGGGTGGAGGCTGGTGGCCGAGAGCCGCGGGAGAATGTAAATCAGCGGGATCAGGCAGGCGAAGGCGAAGATGTTGTAGACCGCCCCGAGGCGGGCGCGCTGCTCCGGATCGGGAAAGGCCGCCCGCAGGACGAAGTATCCCGCGTAAATGAGCAGGGCGATGAGGGTAGTAAATTGCTTGATGTCCCAGTTCCAGAAGCTCCCCCAGGTGTACTTCGCCCACACGGCACCGGTCAGTAAGCCAAGCACGCCGAAGAGCATTCCTACCCCGGTGAATACGACCGACCACTGGTCGGCACGTTCCAGCTGGTTCAAATCGGTGAGCCGGCCATTGTCCAATACCTTACCGGCATCCCGACGGGATTTAAATAATAGGTACTTCACTGCATAGACCACCGCTGCGATAAAAATGAACAACATCGCAAACCACAGGCTCACGTGGAAGTAGATATTCCGGATGGTCTCGCTGAGCAGGCCCCGGTAGGGAAAGGTCATCCGGGGATTAGCGGTCAGCTGGCCCTGCTGCAAGGCCCCGGCCCGCCACTCCGCTTCGGCAGCGGCTAGGTCGGTGGGGGGAGCATCCTGGCGGACGACCACGGCATCGGGCACGACGAAAGCTCCGTTGGCCGCTCCGCTGACGATGAGCGAAAGCTTGCGGCTACCCGTGGCGTCGGAGGGCAACGCGGCGGGCAGGGCAAAGGTCGCCACCGCCCGGCGATCGTCGATCACCCGTACGTCGGTGGCGCTTAGGGCATACCCCTCCCCCAGATTCAGCCAGGCGCGGGTCGTGCCCTGGTCGGCAACAAACTCAGTGTTATAGCCGAGGAGGTCGAAGGACTGCGTCCTCCCCAGTTCGGCCGCGGCCGGCGTAAGGGACACGAGATTAGGCTTCAGGGGCACCAGGAGACCCGCCACCAGCGCATAAACCAGGATCACTACCGAAAGAAGTTTCCACCAGCTCTGCCGCATGAGTTTTTCCATGGGCCGAAGTTACGGCGGCCCGGCAAGCGATGCCGTATGCCGGCGGACGGCGGCGCGGATTACGACACGATCCTGACGGTAAGACATGCTTAACTCCGTGGAACAAACCAAGATGGACCGGTCGCCGTTACTTTCTTAGACGCAACCCCTTTTATTATGGCTGAGCAGCTCAAGCACGGTATTATTCTCCTGTCCGACCCCTTCATGCTCGATACCAACTTTAAGCGCAGCACCATCCTGCTCGCGGAGCATAACGCGGAAGGAAGTCTGGGCTTTATCATGAACCGCAAAGTCAGTATGCGGGTGGATGAGCTCGTGCAGGAGTTCCCGGAATTCGACGCCCCCGTCTACTTCGGCGGGCCGGTCGGTACGGACACTGTGCACTACCTCCACCGGAAGGGAGACCTCCTTGAGGACAGTGATGAGATCACCTCCGGTGTTTTCTGGGGCGGCAATTACGAAAAGCTGAAGTTCCTCATCGGCCAGCAACTGATCACGCCGCTCGACATCCGCTTCTTCGTGGGCTACAGCGGGTGGTCCAAGCACCAACTACAGGAGGAGCTCGACGGCGGCAGCTGGGTCACGGCCACGATGGACCCGAACTACCTCTTCAACACGGATCCGGATACGCTCTGGTCGAAGGTGATGGACAATAAGGGAAATACCTTTTCGGTCATCGCCGGAATGCGGGACGAGATCCGCGTGAATTAGCCCCTTCTCCCGTTTGTGCTTTGGCCCTTCTGCCTACCTTTGTTTCATGCATACCGCCGTCACCACCGCCCTCCGCTCGATCCTGATGGAAGAAGGCCGGGTCTGTTTACCCGGTATCGGCACCCTCGTGGCGGCGCAACAACCGGCCGTCCTGAGCCTGATCGAGGCCAAGGCCCTGCCCCCCTCCGCGCGCATCAGTTTTAATGCCAACCTCGTCCTCGACGACGGCCGGCTCAGCCGGGAGCTCGACCAGGGAGCGGAGGTGCTCCGGTTTTTGAACCACACCCGGGAAACCCTGGCAGCGGGGCATCCGATAATCCTGGAGGGCATCGGCAAACTCTACAAGCACCACGACGGCGAAATCCGGTTCTCCCCGGGTGGGGAGAATTTCAGCAAGGACAGCTTCGGCCTCCCCGCGATCTCCGTTCAGCCCATCTTGCGCAAGGAAAAGCCCCCGGCGTCCGCCCCGGCCACCAAACGGAAGAAGAACCGATCCGCCCGTCCCGCACGTGCACTGAAGGTGCCGGTCCTGACCCAACCCCAGGGGCGCATCCTCTGGTATGCAGCCGGCCTGACCGCCCTGGTCGTGGGCATCTTCCTGATTTTCCGCATTGCGGGATCCTTCGGCGTCCTGTTCGGCGGGGACGCGGGTGCCCGGTCCACCCCGGAGATCCCCCGCGAACGGCTGAATGTGGCTCCCCGGGAGACGCCCGCTCCGGCACCTCCCACTACGGTGGATGCCAATACGGTGCAACCCGCTCCACCGCCCCGGCTGAACGAAGCGCCTGTTTCGGCCGCCCCCGCGAATCCGGCGGCCCCGGAGAACGTGGCCGTGATCGCCATCGGCCTCTTCAGTCGGCAACGCAACGTGGATAAGCAGACCGGCCGGCTGCAGGAGGCGGGCTACGTGCCCTACACCGATAAGGAGGGAAGAAATACCCGGGTGGGCGTCACCGTGACCTACCGCGAAACCGCCGAACTGGCCCGCGTATTGGCGGCGATCCGGGAGCGGTACACCGAGGATGCCTTCGTCATGCGCGTCAACGGCGAGGAGCAGGCGCCCCGCTAAAAAAAGCCCCGATCCTGTGAAGGATCGAGGCCAGGTAGAACTAGGAAGTTCTGTGCCGGAGGGGGGAGTCGAACCCCCACGCTCGTAAAAGCACACGCCTCTGAAACGTGCATGTCTACCAGTTTCATCACTCCGGCGATGAATGGGGCCGCAAAGATATGCGGCCCGCTTAATTTTCCAAGCGGGCGACAAACTTTTTTGTCTTCCTCTTCTAGTACCGCCAGTGGGAATCGAACCCACACTCCAATGGAACTGGATTTTGAATCCAGCGCGTCTACCAATTCCGCCATAGCGGCAGGTACTCTCGAAAAGCGTTGGCAAAAGTAGGTCACCGGCAATTAGCCCGCAACCAGTTCCGCGATTAAATCATACTCCGTGGCCGATACGATTTTAGCGGTAACCATGTCTCCGGTCCGCAGGTAAGCACTACCGGCGTGGATGTAGACTTCGTTGTCCACATCGGGACTATCGTACTGGGTACGGCCCACGTAATTGTCTCCGTCCTTACGGTCGATCAGCACCGTGGTCACCTCCCCTACCCGGTCCTGGTTCAGTTCGTAGCTGATCTCCTGCTGGATCTCCATGAGGCGGCTCGCGCGCTCGGCTTTAACTTCGGCGGGGACGTCGTCTTCGGCGTCGAAGGCCCGGGTATCCTCTTCGTGGGAGTACTGGAAAACACCCAGCCGTTCGAAGCGCATTTCCCGGACGAAGTCACACATTTCTTCAAATTCTTCCTCCGTCTCCCCGGGATAGCCCACGAGGAAGGTGGTCCGAATGGCGATGCCGGGCACCGCTTCCCGGGCGTAGTGGATAAGGTCAGTAGTATCGGCGCGGCTGACCTGGCGGCGCATCCGCTGCAATACCGCATCGGAGCCGTGCTGCAGGGGAATGTCCAGGTAGTTGCACACCTTGGGTTGGGCCGCCATCACCTCGAATATCTCGCGGGGAAATTTGGAGGGATAGGCGTAATGGAGCCGGATCCACCGGATACCCTCTACGGCAGCCAGGGCCTCCAACAGGGTGGAGAGCATCCGGCGCTTGTACAGGTCGAGCCCGTAGTACGTCAGCTCCTGGGCGATCAGCATGAGCTCCTTCACGCCGGTGCGGGCAAAGTGCTCGGCCTGTTTGACCAGTTCCTCGATCGGGCGGCTGACGTGCTCCCCGCGCATCAGGGGAATGGCGCAAAAGGAACAGGTGCGGTTGCAGCCCTCGCTGATCTTGAGGTAGGCGTAGTGCTCGGGGGTAGTGATGAAGCGCTCTCCGATGAGGTCGTGCTTGTAGTCCGCCTCAAGCCGCGACAGCAATCCGGGGAGCTCCATGGTACCGAAGTAGGCGTCGACCTCTGGGATCTGCTCCTCCAGGTTGTCCTTGTAGCGTTGCGACAGGCAACCGGTGACGTAGAGTTTGTCAATCTGCCCCTGGCTCTTCCGGTCGGCGTAGTCGAGGATGGTGTTGATACTTTCCTCTTTGGCCAGGTCGATGAAGCCGCAGGTATTGACGATCACGATGTTGGCCTCCTCGTTACTGTCGTGGCGGACCTCGTAATCGTTTGCCATCAACTGGGTAATGATGTTCTCGGAATCCACCAGGTTCTTCGAGCAGCCCAGGGTGACTACGTTGACTTTATCCGGCCTCAGTGTTTTGGTTTTCATGCACTTGCGCTTAGCGGGCGCAAAGGTACGGAAAGCTCCGTTCACTCACCGGACTAGTAAACACGGCCGATCATCGGATGCTCGACAATGGCCCGCTTGAGCTCCAGAAAGTCAACTTCCGCCTGGTGGCGGTACACCACTTCCCCGTCGGGAGCGACCAGCAGCGTATAGGGCAGCGCCCCGTTCCAGTCGGGGTCGATGGCCTCAACGAGCTCGTAGATGTCCTTTCCTTCAAACAGGTAGTTGGGTATCCCCGAGTGGACCTTCTCCAGGAAGGCAAGGGCACGGTCTTTCGCCTCCGGCTTGTCTGCCGATACAGAGATGAATTCAAAATCCCTGGCCCCGTACATGCGCTGGAGCACCAGAAATTCGGGGTATTCGAGCACGCAGGGGCCACACCAGGTCGCCCATACGTTGATGAGCCGGAGCTTGTCGCCGCCCTCGTTTGCCACCAGTTCCCGGATCTTTTCGACACCGGCGGTTTCCAGGGTAACCGGACGGGCCTCCCATTTTTCTTCCGCCTGCGCGTTGTACTCCGTTTTCCAGGCCCACTTGGTGGAGCAACCAAAGGTCTTGGTGGTCGGCTCCGCGATCTCGCGGCCGGCGAGCAGGTCGTCGGTCGCGGCCCGCAGGTCTTCGGCGTTGGCGGTACCCGGCTTCTCGCTGCGGTCGATGCGTCCGGCGTAGCGGACTACCCGGTCTTTGTCCAGGATGAACACGTGGGGGGTCGCTACCGGTCCGTACTGCAGGGAGACCTGGTGATCGTCGCCGTCGTAGAGGTAAGGAAAGTTGTAATCGGCGTAATCGGCCCGTTCCTCCATATTCGCGTAGTCGTCGTTGAGATCGGTGTAGCCGAGTTCTTCATAAAGCAGACCCAGGGGGCTGTTGGGACTGATCGCTACGAGCTGTACCCCCTTGTCCTGGTAGTCGCGCTGAAAGTCAATCAGGCGCTGCTCGTAGGCCTGGGCGGTCGGGCAATGGTTGGAGGTGAAGGCCAGCACCAGCACCTCGGCGTCCTGGTATTCGTCCGTACCGTGCATTTCCCCGTCTGCTCCGGGTAGCTCAAAGGCCGGCCCCGGGGTACCGACGGCGATGGTGGGCACTTCCCGCTTTTCCAGGGCTTGGGGATTGGCCTTAAAGCCGGCCACTTCCTCCGTTTGCTGCTCGACGGTGGCGTCCGCTTCGGGCGGCTCCGACTGACACCCCAGCAGGGGTAAAAGGACTAGGAAGAAGGCGTTACGTAGGTTCATGATCGATCAATTAGCCGCAGGCAAAGTAAGGCAATTAGGGGAGATCAACGGACTGCACCACACGGGCACCGGCAACCCGCATTTCCTCCACCGCGGCGGCTACGTCTCCAGTAACGAGTTCCACCCCCCGGGTACCATCCTCGATGAGCACCGTACGAAAGCCCTCGGTCAGCGCATCCAACACCGTGAACTTCACGCAGTAATCCGTCGCCACCCCCAGCACGTGGACCTCCTCCACGCCTACCTCGCGGAGCCATCCGGCCAGGCCGGTAGACTTCAGGTGCCCGTTGTCGTAAAAGCCGGAGTAGCTGTCGATGGCCGGATCGGTACCTTTACGAAATACCCGGGTGATTTTCTCCGTAGCGAGGCCGTCGACGAATTCCGAGCCCCAGGTATCCTGGACGCAGTGGATGGGCCACAGGACCTGGGGCAGACCATGGAGCTGGATGACCTGCCCGGGCTTGCGCCACATATGGTTGGCGGCGAAGGAAGCGTGGGTGGCCGGATGCCAGTCCTGGGTAGCCACCACCACCGGATACCGATCCATCAGGGCGTTGGCAATCGGCACCACCTGGTCACCCCCGGGCACGGGCAACATGCCAGCGGGCATAAAGTCTACTTGTAAATCAACCAGGATCAGGGCAGTCATTCCGCAAAGCTAAACCCTTTCTCCCACGGCTTTCGCTCCTGGGCCTTTCCTTTGCACCTGCGTACCCGCCCCCAAATCCCGTTCCGCATGAAATTTGACGACTATCCACTTTCCTCCGAGATCAAACGCAGTATCGGCAAACAGGGCTGGCGCCGCCCGACCGACATCCAGTACCGGGCCATCCGCCCCATCCTGGAAGGGGAGGACGTGCTGGCGATCGCCCAGACGGGGACGGGAAAAACGGCGGCCTTTGCCATTCCTATTCTCCAGAAACTTCACGAACGCAAGGAGACCCAGTGGCGGGAAAGCGGCATCAGCTGCCTGGTCATGGTCCCGACCCGCGAACTGGCCCTGCAACTAACCGAGGTGTTCACGGCGCTCGCCACTGGGACCCGGGTAACCGTACTGGGCCTGACCGGCGGCGTGGAGATCGACCCCCAGATCGCCCAGCTGACGAAAGAACTGGACGTGCTGATCACCACCCCCGGCCGTATGTACGACCTGCTGGGCCGCAAGCTCCTGCGGCTGGAACGCGTTGATACCCTGGTCCTTGACGAAGCCGACCTCATGCTGGACCTGGGATTCATCGACGACATCCGCGGCGTCATCGGCCACCTCAAGCCCAAGCACCAGACGCTGTTTTTCTCCGCCACCATCGACGAGAAAATCAAAAAGCTGGCCTACTCCCTGGTGCGCAACCCCATCCGGATCCAGATCTCCCCCAAAGACCCCGTGAGCAAGAACGTAGATCACTCGGTAGTTTTTATCGAGATGGACGACAAGCGCTTCTTTCTGGAGCGCTTCATCAAAGAGAATTCGGACGCCAAGCTGCTGGTCTTCACCCGCACCCGCGTACGGGCGGAGCGGGTGGCCAAGGCCATGGCACGTGTAGACATTGCTACCCTCACCCTGCACGGAGAAATGGAGCAAACCGATCGCGAACAGGCGCTGGAGGGATTTCGTCAGGGAGAACAGCGCGTGCTGATCGCCACCGACGTGAGCGCGCGGGGCATTGACATTCCCGACGTAACCCACGTCATCAACTACGATTTGCCCGACCAGGCCGATTACTACGTGCACCGGGTGGGTCGTACCGGCCGGGGCAAGAACCGGGGCATCGCCTATTCCTTCTGTGCCCCCGACGAGCACGGGCTGCTGAAAGCGATTGAGGACTACACCGGCAACCAGATCAAGGTGGTAGAACTGGACCGCAGTCAGTACAAAGAGACGCTCTCCATCTCCCGTCAGGACCAGCTCGGACTCGACGAATTGATGCAGGAAGCCGAACGTATTCTGGGAAAAAAGAAGAGAAAATAAGAGTTAAGCTGACATTTCCAAATTTTTTTTGAAAATGCTCCTATTTTTTCAAGTACAAAAGACGGCGCCCCCGTACTTCCTGCGATAAGGTAGCGTTATTAAAAGAAGCGGCCAAATTATATTCTATGGCTTGTACCATATGGATACCACTACCGAACTAAATTCGCCCTCGCTCTTGCGGGGGAACGAGAATACCCCGACCTTTGCGGGCGAATTCAAGATACCCCAGAAAATCAACAAGTTATGACTAACATTGAAACCCCACGCCCTACCCGCAGTACCCTGTTGAACCGCCGGGTTAACCGGGCCGTAAAGGCGCACCAGTTGGGTAATCCTAACGGGTTACGCCTGGCTTCCCACCGGTCTACGCTGCCCAAGGCGCGCCGTCAGGACATCGCTATCGCCATCACCGGTAGCCTGATCATTTTACTCCTTACCCTGCTGCTCGTCAGCTAACCTCATCCTTAACCAAGTTAAACGCAACCGGGCGCTCCTCACACTGAGGGCGCCCGGTTTCATGTTGCCCGGGTCGTCCGCCCTACCACAACTGATGCACGGAAGGCTTTACGTAGTCTTTATAGATCTGGTTCATGGCATCCAGCTGACTCTGGGTCAGTGGCGTACGCTCCGCAGCCTGCACGTTTGAGCGAAGGTGCTCGACCCTGGAAGCACCGGGGATGATGCAGCTCACTTCGGGATAGCTCAGAATCCACTGCAACGCGATCGGCGCGAGGTTTTGCTCGTCGGGGAAGAGTTCCCGAAGGGCGGCCACCGCCCGGAGTCCCTGCTCGTACTCCACCCCGCTGAAGGTCTCCCCCTTGTCGAACGCCTCCCCGTTGCGGTTAAAATTTCGGTGGTCACCCTCCTCGAAGGTGGTATTTTTATCGAACTTGCCCGTCAACAGTCCGCTGGCCAGCGGTACCCGCGCGATTACGCCGATGTCGTGCTGCTTCACCAGATCGAAGAACAACTCAGTCGGCCGCTGGCGGAACAGGTTGAAGATGATCTGTACCGTCGTCACGTTGGGGTACTCCATGGCCTTGATGGCCTCTTCCACCTTCTCTACGCTGACGCCGAGGTGCTGGATCTTTCCTTCTTCCTTCAGCCGGTCGAAAAGGCCGAAAATTTCCGGCCGGTAGTAGACTTCGTTGGGGATGGAGTGCAGCTGGATGAGGTCGATGCGCTCGATCTTCATCCGCCGCAGGCTTTCCTCTACGTAGCCCCGCAGGGCCTTGACCGTGTAGTTCTCGGCGGTGTGGGGGGTGATCTGCCGGCCGCACTTGGTGGCCACGTAGATGTATTCCGAACGTTCGCGCACCACCCTTCCCACGGCGGCCTCGCTGTCTCCGTCGGAGTACACGTCGGCCGTATCGATAAAATTGACGCCGCGGTCGATGGCCTCGTTAATGATCTGCTCGGCGGCGCGGTCGTCGAAGGGGGCGCCCCACTTGCCCCCTACCTGCCAGGTGCCGAGGCTGATTTCGCTGATCTCAAAATTGGTTTTACCTAATCGTCGGTAGTTCATCTATTCTGTTTTCTCCTTCAACCGGGCGACGGCGCGCAGGTGCAGTGAAAGCAGCAATTAATCCAAAACTTACCTAAGCGAAATCGAGTTCCAACCGGCCCTCATCGCGCCCTTCCAGGACGGATTCGCCACCGCGGAGGAAGCTGTCGACCGAGCGGGCGCACTCCCGCCCTTCGGCGATGGCCCAGACAACCAGGCTCTGGCCCCGCCGCATGTCGCCGGCCGCAAAGACCTTGGGGACGGACGTCTGGTAGCCGTGCTCGGGACTGGCGGCCACGTTTTTGCGGTTATCCAGTCCCACGCCCAGCGTATTCAGCAGGCCCTCATGCTGGGGATGCATGAATCCGGCAGCAATGAGGAGCAGTTGGCATGGCAGCTCCCGTTCGGTATCCGGAATCTTGACGAAGGTGTTGCGGCCCGTCTGGTCGCGGCTCCAGCGGATGTTTACCGTTCTAAGCCCCCGCAGCTTTCCTTCCTCGTCCTTCACGAACTCTTCGGTGAGCACGGCCCATTCCCGCTCGCAACCTTCTTCGTGGCTGGTAGACGTACGCAGTACCATGGGCCAGTTGGGCCAGGAGTTCTCCGCCCGCTCGGTCGGCGGCATGGGCATGATCTCGATCTGGGTGACGGAGCGGGCACCGTGGCGGTTACTCGTCCCGACGCAGTCGGCACCGGTATCGCCGCCACCGATGACGATGACATCCTTGCCCTCGGCGTGGATCTCGAAGTCGTTGCTCAGGTCGTCACCGGCCACCCGCTTGTTGTTCTGTTCCAGGAACTGCATGGCAAAGTATACCCCCTGCGCTTCGCGACCGGCGCTGGGGATGTCCCGCGGAATGGTGGATCCACCGGCCAGGACCACGGCATCGCTTTCCCGGACCAGCTTCACCGCATCTACGTTTCCACCCACGTCGGAGTTGGGCCGGAATTTGATGCCCTCGGCCTCCATGAGCTCGATGCGGCGGTCGATGACCCATTTTTCCATCTTGAAGTCGGGGATACCGTACCGCAGCAATCCCCCGATGCGGCTGTTGCGTTCGTACACCGTCACCGTGTGGCCGGCTTTGTTCAGCTGGGCGGCGGCGGCGAGTCCGGACGGTCCGGATCCGATCACCGCTACTGATTTGCCCGTGCGGCTGCTCGGTGGGTTCGGACGGGCGTATCCCCGCTGAAAGGCCTCTTCGGCAATCGATTTCTCGATGTGCTCGATGGCGACGGGAGGCTGGTTGATGCCGAGTACGCAGGCCGATTCACAGGGGGCCGGACAGATGCGTCCCGTAAACTCCGGGAAGTTGTTGGTGGAGCTGAGGATCTCGAAGGCCTCGCGCCAGTCCTCTTCGTACACCGCGTCGTTGAACTCGGGGATGATGTTTCCCAGCGGACATCCGCTGTGGCAAAAGGGTACGCCACAATCCATGCACCGGCTGGCCTGCCTAACGGTCTTTTCTTCCGACATCGGCACGTACAGTTCCTGCCAGTCGGTTTTGCGTACGGCTACGTCCCGCTTTTCGGGGAGTTCACGGGTATATTTCAGGAAGCCCTTTGGATCTGCCATGATTGATTGCTATTGAATTGATTAAACCAGTTCGGCTACCTTGACCCGCACGTTGGGCTCCTCCCCCTTCTGCTCGAGCACGGCCTTGTAGTCGCGGGGCATCACTTTGACGAAGTGGCCGAGGTGTTCCTCCCAGGCGTTCAGCATGTCGAGGGCCCGCTTGGAGCTGGTGTAGGAAAAGTGATTGCGGACCATCTGCTGCAGCAGTTTCTTATCGAACGCGTTGAGGGGTTCGAGGTCCACCATTTCAGTGTTTAGCTTCTTCGCGAAGGTTTTGTCGGGGTTGTATACGTAAGCCATGCCCCCGCTCATGCCCGCGGCGAAATTTTTACCGGTATTTCCCAACACGACGACCACGCCACCGGTCATGTACTCACAGCCGTGATCACCGAGTCCTTCGACGACCGTTTTCGCGCCGGAGTTCCGGACGGCAAAACGTTCACCGGCCATTCCCTTAATGTAGGCCTCGCCACTAGTCGCGCCGTAGAAGGCCACGTTACCGATGATGATGTTTTCGTGGGGGTCAAAGGTGGAGACGCGGTCGGGCACGACGATGAGCCGCGCTCCTGATAGTCCCTTTCCGAAGTAATCGTTGGCCTCCCCCTCGAGCAGGAACTCGATTCCCTTGGCGGTAAACACCCCGAAACTCTGGCCGGCGGAACCCCGGAAGCGGAACTTGATGGCGCCGTCGGGGAGCCCCTCGCCGTGGAAGCGGCGGCTGATCTCATTGGACAGCATGGCCCCGACGCTGCGGTCGGTATTCTTGATCTCGAAGGACCCGGTGACCTGCTCCATCTCCTCCAGTGCGTTCTTCGAGGCCACGATGAGGCGGCGGTCGAGTACGTCGGCGATGCCGTGATCCTGTTCCACCCGCTTGTAGAGGCCTACCGTTTCGTCGGCGACTTCCTTGTAAAGGATGGGGCTGAGGTCGAGGCTGCGGTACTTCCAGTGCTCGACCTCGCTGTTCATCTTCAGGTGCTCTACCTTGCCTACCATCTCGTTGACGGTACGGAAACCGAGTTCGGCCATGATCGACCGCATGTCCTCTGCCAGGAAGCGGAAGAAGTTGATGACGTGCTCGGGGTCGCCGGTGAAGCGGCCACGGAGTTCCGGATCCTGGGTGGCGATACCGACCGGACAGGTATTGAGGTGACACTTGCGCATCATGATGCAGCCCTCCACCACCAGGGCGGCAGTGGCAACGCCGTATTCCTCCGCACCGAGTAAGGTGGCTACGACGAGGTCGCGGCCGGTGCGGATCTGACCGTCGGTTTGCAGGGTCACGCGATCGCGCAGTTTGTTCTTCACCAGGGTCTGGTGGCTTTCCGCGAGTCCGAGTTCCCAGGGCAGTCCGGCGTGACGGATGGAGCTCAGCGGACTGGCGCCGGTGCCTCCGTCGTGACCGGAGATGAGGATTGCGTCGGCGTGAGCTTTGGCCACCCCGGAGGCGATGATGCCTACGCCGGCCTTGGACACCAGCTTGACGTTGATGCGGGCGCGGCGGTTGGCGTTCTTCAGGTCGAAGATCAGCTGGGCCAGGTCTTCGATGCTGTAGATGTCGTGGTGGGGCGGCGGCGATATCAGTCCTACGCCGGGCGTGGAACTGCGTACGCGGCCGATCCAGTCGTCGACCTTGTGGCCGGGCAGCTGACCGCCTTCGCCGGGCTTGGCACCCTGGGCCATCTTGATCTGCAGCTCGTCGGCGTTGGTCAGATAGTGACTCGTAACCCCGAAGCGGCCGGAGGCGACCTGCTTGATGGCGGAGCGCATATTTTCTCCCTTCTCGTTGAGTTCGAAGCGGATCTCGTCTTCGCCTCCTTCCCCGGAATTGGAGCGGGCACCGATCTTATTCATGGCGATGGCCAGGGTAGTGTGGGCCTCCCAGCTGATAGAGCCAAAGGACATGGCGCCGGTAGCGAAGCGCTTCATGATCTGTTCGGCGGGCTCGACTTCCTCGATGGGAATCGGATCGCCCTTTCGGAAGGCCAGCAAGCCCCGGAGGGTAAGCGCCTTCTCCGTCTGGAAATTGACCTCGTTCTTGTATTTTTCGTAGGCCTCCTGGTCGTTCTTGCGGGCCGCGATCTGGAGGTAATGAATGCTCTTCGGATTGAAGGTGTGGGCCTCACCGCGGCGCTTCCACTGGTAAACGCCGCCTACTTCCAGCTTCGGATTGGAGACGAACTCCTTCGGGTAAGCCAGGTGGTGACGTACGAGCACCTCGTTGGCCAGGCCGTCGTACCCGATGCCTTCGATCCGGCTGACGGACCCCCGGAAGCATTCCCGGACCACTTTGTGGTTAAGTCCCAGTATTTCAAATATTTGCGCACCCTGGTAAGACTGGAGGGTAGAGATACCGATTTTCGACATGATCTTCAGCAGTCCCTTGCCCACCGCCTTCCGGTAGATCTTGATGACGTCCTTGAGCTCGTAGCCTTCTCCCTCAAACACGTTGCGGGCGTGCAGGTCGGCCAGTGCGGCATAGGCCATGTAGGGATTCACGGCGCTTGCTCCGTAGCCGATCAGGGTAGCGACGTGGTGGGTTTCACGCACGTCCCCGCCTTCCACCACGATACTGGTCTTGGCCCGCAGTCCGAGTTCTACGAGGTGGTGGTGAACGGCACCGATGGCGAGCAGACTGGGTACCGGCGCATTGTGGCTGCTCGATTCCCGGTCACTGAGGATCAGGATGTTGTACCCACTCCGCACCATACTTTCCGCCTGGGCCCGGATGTGTTCCACGGCAGCGTTGAGACGGCCTTCCTGGCCGTCGGAGGGAAAGACGATATTGATCACCCCGGCGCGGAAATCGCGGTGGTGCAGTTCGCGCAGTTTGGCCACGTCGTCGTTGGTGAGAATAGGGGACTCCAGGTGCAGGTAGCGGGCATTGAGCTCGGAGGGTTCCATCACGTTCCGGGAGCCGCCGAGCATCGCGTACAGCGACATGACGTTTCGCTCCCGGATGGGATCGATGGGCGGATTGGTCACCTGGGCGAAGAGCTGCTTAAAGTAGTTGGCGATGTGCTGGCTCTGCAGCGAAAGCACGGCCAGGGGCGTATCGCTGCCCATGGAACCAATGGGGTCCATGCCTTGCTTGATCATGGGCTCCAGCATGACGCTCAGGTCTTCCTTCGTATAGCCAAACAACTGCAGGCGGCGAAAGAGGGTCTTTTGGTCCATGCTGATCTCCGCCTTGCGGGACAGGGGCAGGTTCTTGATGTCCTGCTGGTGCTCGTTCAGCCAGTCGCGGTACGGGAGACGCTGACAAATGGCATCCTTCAGCTCCTCATCGCCGATCATGCGGTGCTCCTGCAGGTCGGCCACCAGGATGCGGCCGGGTTGCAGGCGTCCCTTCTTAACGACCTTCTTTTGGTCCACCTTAAGGGCCCCGGCCTCGGAGGCCACGATCAGGGTGTTGTCGTTGAGCAGGCAGTACCGACTGGGCCGCAGGCCGTTCCGGTCCAGGGTGGCTCCCACTAGGATACCGTCCGTAAAACAAATAGAAGCGGGACCATCCCACGGCTCCATCAGGGCCTTGCTGTACTCGTAGAAGGCCTTCTTGTAGTCGGGCATGGCCTCATCGTGCTGCCAGGCTTCGGGAATCATTATCATCAGCGCATGCGGGATGCTCATGCCGTTCATCGTCAGGAATTCGAGCACGTTGTCGAAGTTGGCCGAGTCGGACAGGCTGGACCCACAAACTGGGAAGATCATGGCCAGTTCCTCCTCGCTGAACTTAGCCGTTTTGCGGATCAGGCTTTCCTTGGACCGCCACCAGTTGACGTTCCCCTGTACGGTATTGATCTCGCCGTTGTGGGCGATCATGCGGAAGGGTTGGGCCAGCTTCCACTTCGGTAAGGTGTTGGTAGAAAAGCGACTGTGAACCAGCGCAATGGCCGATTTGTAGCCGATATCCTGCAGGTCCCCGTAGAAACCGGTCAACTGCCAGGTGGTAAGCTGTCCTTTATATACGATCGTCTTGTAGCTGAAGGAGCAGAGGTAAAACTGATCCTGGGTCTCGGGATACGTATCGTGGATCCGGTGGGTGGCAAACTTGCGCAGCACGTAGAGCTTTCGTTCCAGATCGGCCGGCTCCAGGTCCTTGCGCGACTGCACGAAGATCTGCTCCATACGGGGTTGGGCGCCGTGGCTGGTGGGGCCCACCTCGTCCGCATCGTGGGGATTCTTGCGGTAGGTGATCACATCGAATCCGAGCTCATCGCAGTAATCCACAAAAAGGAAGCGGCAGCGCTGACTGAGTTCTTTCTCGGCCGGGAGGAAGAGCTGCCCGACGCCGTACTTCCCGAATTCAGGAAGGACTTTCCCCTTTTCGGAAAGCTTCCGCCGGAAGAATTCATCCGGGACCTGGGTAAGGATTCCCGCCCCGTCGCCGCTGTTGGGTTCGCAACCGCAGGCACCCCGGTGTTCCATGTTGGCAAGCATTGCCAGGGCATCCTTCACGATGCTGTGCTTGGGCTCGCCGTTGAGGTTGGCAATAAAGCCGGTACCGCAGGCATCCGATTCCAGGTGGGGCCGGTAAAGGCCGGGTCCGCGGGGGGTATCGTGTTGGTACTGCATAGTGAAAATGATTAGCGAAACGGGTCGTAGACCGGGAAGAAAAAAAGGGTGGTTTACCCGTCGGTCGCTTCACAAGATAGGAAGCCCGGCCAGCGCTCACAATGTTCCACGCGTGAAGTTATTGGAATCGGGTTTCGTGTGCCGGTACATATTCCATGATGCCACTTGAAGTCTCAGTGACTAATGTTTTGCAAGTAGTCTGATCACGCAATTTTAATTCTAATGTTTACGTATTTTTACAAATTAGTATTGTATTTAATTTAATTAAATACGTTTTGACCTACACTTTCCCGCCAAATTTATTTTACCGGGGGCCGGGACAATCGGATTTTACGAAGTGTTCCACGGATATAACCAGCTGTGGCTTTGTTAGAATCCCGACCGGCATCGACCTATCTTTACGCGGAAGCAAACAAACCGTATGAAAAGCCCCGATGCCCTAGGCGATGTAGCCGAATTCCACCGCACCTTCCGGTTACCGGTCGTCGCGGCACCTGCGATCCCGCCCGCGGACCGCTGCCGCCTGCGCGTTAACCTGCTTCAGGAAGAACTGGACGAGCTCAGGGAGGCCATTGCGGACGGCGATATCGTCGAGGTAGCCGATGCCCTGGCCGACCTGCAGTACGTGCTGAGTGGTGCCGTGCTGGAGTTCGGGCTGGGAGACAAGTTCAGGGCGCTCTTTGAGGAAGTGCACCGTTCCAACATGAGCAAGACCTGCGCCACCCGGGAGGAAGCCGAAGCCACCCTGGCCCACTATCGTGCACTTGACCAAAGGGGTCGCGTGGAGGCCTCCGGCGAAGTGTTCCTGGTGTACCGGACGGACGACAACAAGGTCCTCAAAAACGTACATTACTCGCCGGCCGACCTGGCTGCGCAATTCAAATAACCCATGGAAGACGGATTTCGCCACCGCGGACAACGAAAGCGGTTGATCGACCGCCTCCGGCAACAGAACGAGTACGACGAACGCGTGCTCGAAGTGATGGGCGGTATCCCCCGCCACGCCTTCCTGGAAAGTACCTTCAACGAGTGGGCTTACCGCGACGAGCCCTTCCCCATCGACTGCGAACAGACGATCAGCCAACCCTCTACCGTTGCCTGGCAGTCCACTGCACTGCAGCTGCTACCCCGCCAGAAAGTACTGGAGATCGGCACCGGTTCCGGGTACCAGGCGGCCGTGCTTTCCCTGCTGGGCGGACGCGTCTTCACCGTCGAGCGCCACAAACCCCTGTACCGAAAGGCCAAGCTGACGCTGCGTAAGCTGCGGCTGGACCGCGGCATCCGCTTCTACCTCCGCGACGGCTACCGGGGCGTCCCCGAAATGGCCCCCTACAGCAGGATCCTCGTGACGGCCGGGGCACCTTCGGTCCCCCCCCTCCTGCTCGAACAACTGGAAGTCGGGGGCATCATGGTCATTCCAGTGGGACCGGAAGGAAACGACCAGGAATTGCTGCGCATCACGAAGACGGCGCCCGGTCAACACACTGAGGAAAAATTGGGGTACTGCCAATTCGTTCCCTTTCGGGAAGGACTGGCCTGATCACGCCGCTGCCCTAATATACGTATTCAGCGCGCGGTAGAGGTCGCGATGCATGCGGCTGCGGGTTCCGTACTTCAGCAGTTTTACGTTACTGGGATCGGGATGAATGCGGTTGGTAAGCAGCACGAAAACGAGGTCGTTTTCTGGATCGGCCCAGACGCAGGTGCCGCTGAAACCGGTATGACCGATGGTCGCCTGGGATGCCCCCGCGTCGATCACGCTCTGGTACCCACCCGCCAGGCGGTCGAAGGCCAGGGCGCGGTAGTTGTACGGGCTACGCCCCGTAAACACCTGCACGGTTTCAGGCGAAAGGAGCTGCCGCTCGCCGTAACGCCCCCGATCGTTGAGCAGCTGGAACAACCGTCCGAGGTCGTTGGCATTGCCGAAGAGTCCGGCGTGACCGGCGACCCCACCGAGTAGGGCGGCGCCCTCATCGTGCACGTAGCCGCGCAGGGCTCCCCGGCCGATCCACTTATCCGTGATCGTGGGGACCAACTGCCGTACGGGGTGCTGTTCCCGGGGACGAAAGGCCAGGTGCTGTAACCCCATGGGTTCGTAAAACTCCCGGCTCACGTATTCGTCCAGGCCGACGCCCGTAATCGCCTCCACCACAAACTGCAGCAAGACATAGTTCGCATCACTATACCGGTAGACGGGACGGCGGGTGAAGGTCAGTTTCCCCATGTCGTTGCGAATCTTACCGGGTACCGTATTGTCCAGCCAACGGTGGTCGCTGAGCACCAGGTCGGCGCCGGTCGAGGGGTGATCGCTCACGTACGCTTTGCCAATGTAGGGGTAGATGGGCAAGTTGGCCTGCAATCCGGTGTGGTGCGACAGGAGCTGGTCGATCCGGAAGCGACCGGTGACGGAACGCTTAAATTCCGGCAGGTAACTGCTCACCTTTGCCTCCAGGTCGATCTTCCCCTCATCGTAGAGTTTCATGACGGCAAATGACGTAGCTGCGGCCTTAGTCAGGGAGGCGAGGTCATACAGATCATCTACGGTGACGGGGTCGCCGTCCCGGTACGCTTGGTTCCCGTACGCGCGCTCGTAGATCACCTCTCCCCCCCGGAGTACGGCCAATTGCGCACCCGGAGTAGCCTGGTTGCGAATGGCGCGACGGATGGTCTGGTCCAGGGCAGTTAGCTTTTCCCGGTCGACCTTGAGCAGCTCGGGTTCCCGGAATCCGGTGAGGCTACCTTGCAGCTCCATGCCCGCACCGGTTTTGAAAAGCGCCGTGCCCTTACCCACGCGGCCCATGATGGCCTGGGCCCCGAAGATGGCCTGCCCGATGAAGGCCTCGCTTTCCTTGGCCCGCAGCGGACAATTCATCAGGGTCCAGCTGGCGGGGATGCGGTCGATCAGGTCGAGCTCCCCAAAGTGGAGCAGGATGAGGTTTTCGTAGGTATACAGGGCCTCGTACCAGTGATCCCCGGTTTGGGTTTGGCCCAGGCCATCGTCGGCGATGACCACGGTGGGCATGGCCGATGCGGCGGCCAGCGCGGGTGCAATGACGTCCGTAAAGGCAACGGCCTGCACGGAGGTAAAACGCCGTGCCATCGCGATGAGGCGGTCGGGCCGCTTATTTTTGGGGTAAAGAATGCGGATGGGCGTACGTTGCGGGAGGGGCAACTGCGCAGCCGGATCCTGCAGGAGCACGGTGTGGGCCAGGAGACGGGCGCGGCGTTCCAGGTCGGCGGACACGTCGACGCTCTCGTACGGCCAGCCTTCCTCGATCGTGAGGGTGTCCGAGAGGGGTACCCGGTTGAGCAGTTGGAGGGTAGCGGCGGCCGGGGCGGCGTGGTCGAGTACCTCGGCTTCTTCGAGCACGTCGAGGTCGGAAGGTTCGTAGAAGAGGCTGGTGAACCAGTCCAGAATAGCGGTGGTCCAGCTTTCCTCCTGCGCAGGTGCCGCAGACATAAGCACGATCGCACTCACCAGGACAAGAAAAGGGAGTTTCATTCGGAGGATTATGGGGGAGGACACGGAGTATGATTTAGTAACGGCCGGCGGCGGGCTAAATTATATACGGACTGCCTACATTGTCTGGATGGATGCATCGCCTGCCCTACTCTACCTGCTTTTGTCGGTTACCGGCCTCTTCGTTGGCTTCCTGCTTGCCTGGCTCTATTCCCAGTACCGGATTTCTACCACTCACCTGCAACGGGCTACGGTCGACCGGGAGTTCGTGCGCCGCGAGGTCCACGATCAACTCCGTTCGGATGCCGATCTGCAGTACGAGAACCTGCAGGAAAAACTGGAAGCCGAGACCGGCCTCCGTACCACGCTGGCTACGCTAACCGCCGAGCACCGCGCCCTTTGCGAAAAACTTGCGGGCCAGCAGGGGGAAATGGAGCGCCTGCAGGCTGCCTCCGTGGCCCAGTTCGAGCGCACCGCCGACCGGCTGCTCCAGGAAAAAGGGGAACGCTTTACCAGGCAGAATGCCCTGCAACTGGATAGCCTCCTTACGCCGCTAAAGGAACGCATCCAGAGCTTCGAGCAGCAGGTGGAACGGCGGTTCATGCAGGAGACCGAAGACCGCATCACCCTGCGGGAAGAGATTAAACACCTGCAGGAACTCAACGTCCGCATCAGCAGCGATGCCAATAACTTAGCCGGCGCCCTGCGGGGCAATACCAAGACCCAGGGAGATTGGGGCGAGTGGCAGTTGCTGACCCTGCTGGAAGCCAGTGGCCTGCAGGATGGCGTTCACTTCCGGGCCCAGGCCAGCTACGTCGACGACGACGGCCGGCAGAAACGTCCCGACTTCATCATTAACCTACCCGACAATAAGCACCTGGTGGTCGACAGTAAAGTATCCCTTACCGCCTACGAACGCTTCTGTACCCACCCCGTAGAGGCCACTCTCGAACGGAAGGTGGAGGCCGCCGCCCACCTGCGTAGCCTCCGCAGCCACGTGGCCGACCTGGCATCGAAGAATTACACCCGGCTGTACCAGATCAACTCCCCGGACTACCTGCTGCTGTTCGTCCCGATCGAGCCTGCGCTCGGCCTGGCGCTGACGACCGACAAGAACCTGTTCATCGAGGCCCTGGAGCGCAACATCGTCCTGGTCACCCCGAGCACCCTGCTGGCCACCCTCCGCACCGTCAGTTACATCTGGAAACAGGACAACCAAAAGAAAAACGTGCTGGAGATCGCCCGGCAGAGCGGACTGCTCTACGACGGCTTCGTAGCCTTCACGGACGAACTGGCCAAGATCGGCCACCGACTGGACCAGGCACAAGCCTCCTATCATTCGGCTTTCAACAAGCTCAGCAGCGGCGGCAAGTACGGCGCCACCCTCGTCGGCCGGGCCGAGCGGCTGCGGCAATTGGGGGCAAAAACCAAGAAGCGTATCGACCAGCGGTTGCTTGGCGAGGAGGAATAAGCTCCGTTCGCCTTACTTTGCGGCAGCCGCCACAGGCGGCCCTGCCCTAACCAACTACACCCATCATGCAAAAACAAGTTTCCGACGCCCGGGCCGCCATCGCCGGTATCCGCAGCGGAATGACCCTGATGCTCGGGGGATTCGGCCTCTGCGGCATCCCGGAGAAGTGCATCCATGCGCTGGCCGACAGCGACATCACCGACCTGACCTGTATCTCTAATAATGCCGGAGTAGACGACTTCGGCCTGGGACTGCTCTTGCAAAGCCGCCAGATCAAAAAGATGATCGCCAGCTACGTAGGCGAAAATGCGGAGTTCGAGCGGCAAATGCTGAGTGGAGACCTGGAAGTCGACCTCATCCCCCAGGGTAGCCTCGCCGAGCGCTGCCGCGCGGCGGGCGCCGGGATTCCCGCCTTCTTCACCCCCGCCGGCTACGGTACCGAGGTGGGCGAAGGCAAGGAAGTACGCTTTTTCGACGGCAACCCCCACATTCTTGAGCTGGCGCTCCACGCCGACTTCGCAATAGTCAAGGCCTGGAAGGGAGATACCGACGGCAACCTTATTTACAAGGGTACCGCCCGCAACTTCAATCCCGTGATGGCCATGGCGGGGACGGTGACCATCGCCGAAGTCGAGATCCTGGTCGAAGCCGGCCAGCTCGACCCTAACCAAATTCATACCCCCGGCATATTCGTACAGCGGATCTTCCAGGGCGATCACTACGCAAAGCGCATCGAACAGCGCACAACCCGAAGCCATGCTGGATAAGAACGGAATTGCAAAACGCATCTCCCGGGAGCTGCACGACGGCTGGTACGTCAATCTCGGCATCGGCATCCCTACCCTCGTAGCCAATTACGTCCCGGAGGGGATCGAAGTCACCTTCCAATCGGAAAACGGCATCCTCGGAATGGGGCCTTTCCCCTACGAAGGAGAGGAGGACGCCGACCTGATCAACGCCGGCAAGCAGACCATCACGGCCCTGCCCGGCGCCGCCATTTTCGACAGCGCCACCAGTTTCGCCATGATCCGCGGCCGGCACATTCAGCTCACCGTACTGGGCGCGATGGAAGTGTCCGACAACGGCGACATCGCCAACTGGAAGATCCCCGGGAAACTCGTAAAGGGCATGGGCGGGGCCATGGACCTGGTCGCCTCCGCCGAGAACATCATCGTGGCCATGATGCACACCAACCGGGCGGGAGAATCCAAGCTGTTGCCCGAATGCAGCCTGCCGCTGACCGGCGTCAACTGCGTCAGGAAGATCGTCACCAATATGGCGCTGCTGGAAGTCACTCCCCACGACGGCTTCCGCCTGCTCGAGCGAGCACCCGGCGTCACCGTACGGGAGATTCAGGACGCTACCCTGGGACGCCTCCTCGTCCCGGATGAGGTGCCAGAAATGCAACTGGGCTAACGATGGTCCTGGCAGTTATTCCGGCCCGCTACGCCAGCACGCGCTTTCCGGGCAAGCCCCTGGCGGATCTGGGCGGACAGACGCTGGTGCAGCGGGTTTACGGCGCGGTGGCGCGGTGTGCCTTCCTAGATCGGGTGGTGGTAGCTACCGATGACCAACAGATATTCGACCACGTGCACGGCTTCGGCGGAACGGCCGTGATGACCTCGCCAGACCACCTTACCGGTACGGACCGGGTAGCCGAGGCCGCCCGTGCCTATCCGGACGCCACCATCGTAGTGAACGTACAAGGAGACGAACCCTTTATCCAGCCCGAGCAAATCGCAGCGGTAGTGGATCCCTTCCAGGATCCCAGCATAGCCATCTGTACCCTGGCCACGCCCGTACGTGACGAACACGCCCTGCTCTCCCCCAATGTAGTAAAGGTGGTTCACGACGAACGGCAGGCTGCCCTGTACTTCAGTCGTCACGCCATTCCCTACCTGCGCGACCTGCCCATCGGTCGGTGGATCGACCAGGGCAAGCACCTCCAGCACATCGGACTTTATGCCTACCGGGCCAGCGTCTTACAGGAACTCACCACCCTACCTCCCGGCAGACTGGAACTCGATGAGTCACTGGAGCAACTGCGGTGGCTGACGGCGGGCTACCCCATTCACGTTGGAATCACGCAATCACCCGCCATCGGGGTAGACACCCCCGCTGACCTCGCGGCGGCCAACGAGCGTCTTCGTAGCCAGCGGTGACCCTAACCCGTTACAATCATCCTACGTCCGGATAGGAACTGCGGTGGAGCAACTGCCTGCCTTCCCTCCGATTCCGGAAGTACTTGCGCAGCGTAAAGGCGGAGGAAGTGAACGCAATCTCCTCCCAGGGGATCTCCGCCTCACTGAACAGGGCACATTCCAGACTCTCGATTCCGATCCCAAATTCCCCGTTGACCAGCCCGCCCACGAATTGCAGGTAGACCTGGTTGATGCGCTCGATGTTGTAGAGCGTGATCAGGTAGTCCACGGTCACTCTGGCGGCGGCCTCCTCCCGAACTTCCCGGAGGGCTCCGTCGATAACCGACTCCCCGTTTTCCAGGTAGCCGCTGGGAATGTTCCATAGGCCGTAGGCGGGCTCGATCGCCCGGCGGCAGAGGAGTACTTTGTCCTTCCAGACGGGAAGGCATCCCGTTACAATTTTTGGGTTCTCGTAATGGATGGTGTGGCATTTGCCGCAAACCACGCGCGCATGGGTGTCTCCTTCCGGTGTTCGCCGAACGAGTTGGGGGGAGCCGCAATTGGAGCAAAAATTCATGGACTCTCAAATATAAAGCGCCCCGTTCCCTTTCGGGAAGCGGGGCGCTTCATGGTTTATATATTCGTTTATTTACTGACCGTACCCTGGATTCTGGACAAGGTTTCGGTTAGCGTTCAACTGAGGCTGTGGAATAGGGAACAACTTCGCGGTTTCCGGCGTCTGGTCCTTACCGAACCAAGCCGAAGTGAAACGATCGAACCGGATAAGGTCCTGACGACGAGTAATTTCAAAGAAAAACTCCCGGCCACGCTCAGCCAGCAAATCGTCCATCGACATGTCATCATCCATGTCTTCCAGTCCAGCCCGCGTGCGGACCATGTTCACCAAGATGGCGTGACCACCTTTGCCTTGCCGCTTCATGGCTTCTGCCTTATTCATCAGCACTTCGGCGTACCGCATCAGGGGGAAGTCATTTTTGATCGTGCTGGGCGACCCGATTTCATAGCCGAACTTAAACACACGAGCACCCGCCTCACGGTAGGCATTTGGCTCCAATGCATTGACTTCGGGGGTAAATACGAGTTCCACGCCACCTGGATCGTCGGCGGAACCGTCAATTACGGGAGTCTCACCATCCAGTAAGTACTGAGGTCCGGCAAGGAAGTTTCCCCGGATCTGCTGATTGCCGTACTCGCCCTTGCGCACATCATCGTCATCGTAGCTGTTGTAAAATTCCTGCAGCGTACAGTACCCATTCCATGGCTGATCTTGGAGGTTAAAGGTAGGCTGACTACTGTAGTGAAGGGTCATCTGGGGAATATTGAATCCTCCAGCAACCGCGGGTGCGTCATACGGAATGACCCACATGTTCTCCGACGTACCAGTGAACCCATTATCGTTGTCAGGATCGAAGTTTACGAAGTAGTTGTCGGTAAGCATGTATTCGCCGCCATTAATAACTTCATCGGCAGCGGCTTCCGCGTCGGCCCAGCGTGCTGTGCCCGTCATTACCTCGGCGTTCAGCAGAAAACGACTGGCCAGGGCACGGTTTACCCAGTAATTGATCTTACCGTAGCTTAGAGCACCCGTAGCTCTACCGAGGTTGGGAGCGGCGGCATTCAGTTCGTCGATGACGAAACTGTATATCTCAGCACGGGGAGTAGCGAATGGCTCCTGATCCGTGGGGTCGGAGTCTTCGGTGATAAGCGGTACGGCACCGAAAGCGTCGGTGAGTTGGTAATAAAAGTACGCGCGCAGCGTACGCAATTCGGCCACCCGGGGAGCTTTCTGATCCTCGGGAAGGTCAGAATTATTGATCAGCGCAATAACCTGATTGGCCTTGAGTGCACCTCGGTAAAGGAAGCTCCAGGCACCGTTGTATTGTCCATCCTGTGCATCGAAGGTCTGCTGGTGGGTACGCAGCCAGATGCCACCGTCGAACCAATCCGAACCGCGTTGGGGAATCATCATCTCGTCAGAGGAGATCTCCTGGATCGACAAATAGCCGCCGTGATTCATCAAGCCGTACAGATCGGTGTAAACCGACAAATACGAAGAAACGATATCGCCATTTGACGCCGGGAAGTTTTCCGGAGTCAGGTTGGAATAAATTTCCGGTTCCAGGTCAGTACAAGACTGGAACGGTACAAATAGCGCGGTCGCGATGAAGGCACCTGCTATTCGAGACAAATTTTTAAATGTCATGATTTAGAAGTTGAAGGGGGGAAGCAAGGATAAGCTCGCTGCTTCCCCGTGGTTTAGATAGGTTACCGATTAGAATCCGACAGACACGCCCACGGTTGCGGTACGGGTACGGAAAAAGGTATTACGACGGTCGATACCCGGGGCCAGGGCGTTTCCCGGGTCCAGGGGGTTTACCTTGTCCGTGAAACGAACGTTGGGATCGACGCCCGAGTAGCGGGTGATGTAAAACAGGTTCTGACCTGCAACATAGACGCGCAGATTCCGGAAACCAGAATTGCCTCCTAGATCGAAAGTGTAACCCAGCTGCGTGTTGTCGAGGGCCAGGAAGCTGGCATCCTCGACGAAGGTCTGGTTGAGTCGGGGAGCAGAAATGATCGACTCGTTCAAATCAGTAAGAATGATGTTGTCGATCGGACGGCTAACTGCATTTCCCAGCTGACCATAGAAGTTCTGCGGCATATTCACTAGATCGTGCCCGAAGTCACCACGGAGGAAGAAGCTGAAGTCAAGTGCACCGTACGAGAAGCTGTTCGAAATACCCAGACTGAAATCAGGAAGTCCGTTCCCGACGCGTACGCGGTCAGCGTTGTTGATGACACCATCCGGAGCATCTCCGATGCCGTCGCCGTTGGTATCCACGTTGTTTGCTTCGATGTACACATATTGGCCTTCCGCGGCTGATGCTTCTTCGTCGATAAGCAGCGTGTAAAGTCCGCCAAATTCCGTGCCGATCTCAATGGTCACCACGGGGAATCCGTTCTGACCCGGAGCACCGGGAACCGTAGAAAAGAGATCCACCGCACCTCCGTCGCCAAAATTGAATTCGGCAACCTCGTCGTTTTGCTCGATTTTTGTATTAAAGGTGCTGAAAACCAACTGGGGATCCCAGGTAAATTTATCTCCCGCCGAGACGGTGTAGCCGAGCGACAGTTCAAGTCCGGTGTTGATCAAATCGACGTTGTTCAGGTTTGCCTGGACCGTTTCAAAAAGGAAGGGAGGTGTCGGCAGCTGAGCCGAGAAGAGCAGATCGCTGGTATTCCTCACGTAAAAGTCGAGCGAGCCGTTCAGGCGGTAGTCCATGAAGGCGAAATCCAGTCCCGCGTTAAACTCTCCTTTCTTTTCAAAACGGAGATTAGCGTTAGGATTTGAAGTGGGCGCGATGGTCGGCAGGTAAACACCGGCAACGGGGAAAAACCCACCGGGTGCGAAGGTTTGCAGGTAGTCGATGTCGCCGGGGGGAAGGGTACCCGTGATACCGTAACCCACGCGGAACTTAAGCACGTTCGGTCCCTGTAGCGCTAGGGCGTCTACTAGGTCGGCGCTGGCGGAGATGGCGGGAAATATGTCCCAGCGGTTGTTGGGTGAGTTGCGGCTGGTACCATCCCGACGGACCGAAGCCGTGACGTTGTAAGCCGTACCGATACCGAGACGGGCCCGACCGAAGAATCCGATGACTTTATAGCCACTCTGGAAGCTCCCTACGTTGACCAGTCCTTCCGGGATATCGTTGAGGGAGCCGAGCAAGTTGTAACCGAATACATCGGAGGGCAGTCCGCGGCCACCGGCGCTGAAATTCTGGAAGTTATACTCCTGCCAGGAGTAACCGGCCAGCAGTTCCAGTTCGTTGGTGCCCATGTCCAGGTTGTAGGTCGTGGTCGCTTCAAAAAGTTCGTTGCGATTGTCGTTAGCGTTGCGACTGGCGTTGCCCAAACGGGTGCTCGAACCGCCGGCGCCACCGTTGGCGAGGCTGGTCCGGCTGCCGAAGAAGCCGCCCGTATTGTTCTCCCGCTGACGGGAGTAGGACAGGTTGACTACCCAGTCGTCGGTCAGGTTGTAACCGGCCTTGAACGAGTAGAGGAGGTCGGTACGCTGCTGGTTATTCAGTTGCTGCTCGGCGATGGAGACGGGGTTTATGTAGTCGAAGTTTTCCACCTGGAAGTAGCCTCCGTAAACGTCATTTGCGCGATCGGCAATAGCCTGTGGTACGCTGTACCCCTCGTCACCTATCCGCACGGGTGCCGTAGGGTTGTAGGTCGTGGCAAATTTAAAGACGTTGCTGTCAAAGAAGTCAGATTTGCGGTCGGTGGCCGTCAGGTCGAGGCTCAGGCTCAGTTTATCGTTCAGCGCCTTCTGGTTGATGCTCAACCGGCCATTTAGTTGACGAAAACCGTCATTGATGAATCCGATTCCCTGAATGTCCCGGTAGTTAACGGATGCTCGGTAGGTCATTCCGCTACCGCCTCCGGAATAACTGAGGTTGTGCACATGGCTGATGCCAGTGCGGGTTACGAGATCTACCCAGTCGGTGTCTCCACCGTAGTCGTTGGCTGCCCGTACGCTTTCGGGGGTAGGCAGATCGGCTACGTCGGGGTTTTGCTCCCGGTTCCGTTGAGCGGCAAGGCCGATCAGACGGAGGTACTCGTCGCGGTTGGCGAGTTCGGGCTGTTTGCCTACCGATTCCGCGGAAACATAGCCGCGGTAATCGAGTTGTCCTTGTCCTTCACGACCGCGCTTGGTCGTTACGATGATCACGCCGGCAGAGGCCTGGATACCGTAAATGGCGGCGGCGGAACCGTCTTTCAGTACGTTAACGGATTCGATGTCGGCGGGGTCTACCGTGCGCAAGTTGGCACCCACCACACCGTCGATGATGATCAGGGGGGAAGTGTTGCCGCCGAAACTGGAAAGTCCGCGCAGACGGATTTCCGCATCACCGTTTACGTTGCCTCCAACCTTGGAAATGGTTAGACCAGCTACCTTACCCTGAATCAGCTGGGTAGGGTCGTTGATGTTTCCGGCGTTGAAGTCCTTGCTGTCAATGGAGGTAACGGCACTGGTCACCTGCTTCTGGGTGACGGTTCCGTAACCGACTACCACCACCTCGTCCAGCAGCTCACCGGAGGTAAGAGTCTGGTTGATGGTCGTTTGCCCGCTGTAGGGAATGACGGTGGTCGCATAACCGGTGTAAGAAACGGTCAGCGACTCCGTGCCCTCGGGTACGTTGAGGGTGAAGGTTCCGTCGAAGTCGGTCACGGTTCCCGTGGAGGTGCCGGTGACCAGCACACTGGCGCCGATGAGGGGGTCGCCGCTTTCTGCGTCGGTGATGGTGCCACTCACGGTCGTCTGGGCCAGAGCGGCGGACGAGGTAAACAGTACCATCAACAAGAAAAGGCAACCACGATAAGCATGGTTAAGGTTGAGCTTCATACGAAAGGTTGTAAATGTGAATTGAAAGTGATGTGGTGCAGCATAAGGCTGCGTGGCACGCCGGCAAGGGTGCCAAGGTTGAAGTCCGGGGAAGAGGGGTGCATACCCAAAAAGACAGACCTACTCTCAAAGCAGGTGATTTTTACTTGATCGAATAAAAGCGACGCCTAAACCCGGCGCCGGCATATACAGTTCCTGCGCGAAGTTCCAGACAATCCACGGTGTTTCCAAACTGAGGAGTACAATTTAGCGAATTTCCAAGATTTTCTCTTGTTTATCTTACCGCTAAGCAGGCGGGTGCGGGTTACAGTTAAACGTTAAGAAACCGTAAACGCTGCCTTACGTTGAAGACTTAAGTTCCTTTCCCTAACGCCACAACCCTTCCGAATTGCTGCTTCCCGGTTTTCCCCGCACCTGTGTCCGCGCCTTCTGGCTGGGCTTTTGGTTGCTGGCCGCGGCCGGCGAGGGGATAAACGCGCAACGGCTGGACATGAAAGTGCTGGGCAACCGCAACCTGATCGAAATTCCCTTCGACCTGGAGAACGACTTTGTCGTCATCCCGGTGCTCTTAAATAATGTGGCTCCGCTGCGGTTTATCATCGATACCGGCGCTGAAAATACCGTGGTCCTCGACAAAACCGTCACCGACGTGCTCAACGTCAATTACCAGCGCACCTTCAAAGTACGCGGAGCGGACGTGGATTCGGAACTCACCGCCTACCTGGCCACCGGAGTGAACCTGCGGCTGGCCGACCGTCTCCTGGCCCGTAACCGGTCGGTCCTGGTGCTGGAGGAAAACTACTTCAATTTCGAGCGCATCACCGGTACCACTATCCACGGCATCATCGGCGCGGATTTCCTCATGCGCTTCGTCGTCGAGTTTGACTTCCGCCGACAGATCATGATCCTGCATGACCCTTCGGAATTCCGGCGCAAGCGGTCCTTCGTGGAAGTGCCCAGCGTGTTTATCCGCAACCGGCCCTACCTCAACATTCCGGTGGGCGTGCTCCGAGACAGCGGTACCGTGCGCCGACTGCTCGTGGACACCGGGGCCGGACTAAGCCTGCTGATGCACACGTTTCCCGCCAACGACCACCACGATCTCCCGGTGCAAACCATTCCGGCCTACATCGCCAGCGGTCTGGGCGGGACGATGTCGGGCAGCGTGGGCCGCAGCCGGGTCGTGATGCTGGGCAACCGGCAGCTGAGTAACGTAGTGACCTACTTTCAGGAGATCGATACGGCCGGCATGGAATTTCTCAACGAGCGGGAGGGCATCATCGGCACGCGCATTCTGAAACGCTATGTCGTAGTGATCGATTACGTGAGCAGGAAGGTGTACCTGAAGGCCCAGGGGCGGCGCTGGAAAAAGAAGTTTACCTACGATCGTTCCGGGATCAGCTTACTGGCCGGAGGGACCAATCTGCACAAGTACAGCATCAGCAGCATCGTACCCGGTAGCCCGGCCGACCGCGCGGGGGTGGAAGTCCGCGATCGGCTTCGGGCCATCAACGGCATTTCGACGAGCCTGCTGAGCCTGGAAACCATCATCCGCAAACTCGAAGGAAAAGCAGGAAAAAAGGTCCGGGTCAGAATCTTCCGTGCGGGGCGCCTGATGGAGTATACCTTCGTCCTGGAAGACCTGATCTGAGAACAACCCTTGCACCATGAAATTCCTGCCCCTCCTGTTGCTGCTTTTCTCCGTAAGCCTCCGTGCCCAGCTGGTGGGCGACAAGCAGAGTGGCCTGGCGAGTTACTATTCCGAGGAGTACAACGGGGCGGAGACCGCCTACGGCACCACGTACAACAAAAACGAAATGGTAGCCGCCCACAAAGCCTACCCCTTCAACAGTACCGTTAGCGTGCGAAACGAATCCAATGGGAAGACCGTAGTCGTACGGATCGTGGATAAGGGGCCCTTCATCCGGGGGCGGATCATCGAACTCAGTGAACGCGCCGCCCGGGAGCTGGGCATGCTGGGAGAACGTACCGTCCCCGTGGAACTCACCCTGCTGTCGACACCCGACCAGCAAGTCCGAGTAGAACCGGAAGCAACAATCGCCACGGTACCCGCTCCCCGGGAAACGCCCCCGGAGCCTACCCCCCTCCCCCCGCCGGCTACGCCCGTCCGGACGGCGGAGCAACCCGCAGCGGAAGCGCCCGTCCGCGAACCCTCCCCGGCACCGGATGTCACCGCTAAGTCACCCACCACGGTTACGGCTCCGGATAAGCCCAGGTACGCCAAAACGAAGACCTTCTCGCCCGGCATATATAAGGTGAACCTCCTCGAGCCGGAAACCGGCAACTACGGCGTGCAGGTCGGCAGCTTTGCTGCCCTGGAAAGTGCCATAGACAAGGTTGTCGAGCTGCAGGCCAAGTACTTCGACGATATCCTACTGCACAAAATCGGACGGGGGGACGCGGCTACCTACAAAGTCATACTGGGCCCCTTCCGCGAGCAGAACAGCGCCCAGCGGTATGCCGCTGACCTTAAGCGTCGGTACAGTATCCAAGGGTTCACCGTACAATTAACCGAATAACGAATGACCGCCACGCCCCGCAATACGAGGAGCCGACTCCCCCGCTTCGCCAGCCTCCTGCTCCTGCTTTTACTTACCGCCTGCGTACCCAGAGCACAGTACGATACCGTGGTGACCCAACGCGACTATTACCAACAGCAGGCCGTGACGACGGACAGCCTAGCCGAGGCCCGGGCGCTCACGCGCAGCGATAGTCTGGGGCAGCAGGCCTACAGCGGGCGGCAGCAGCTGAAGGAGATCGAGGACCTCACCGCGACCAATCTGTCGTTGCGGGAAAGTCTCACGGACGTTCGCAACCGCTATGAGATTTTGCTGGAGCAAAACAGTGAATTACTGACGGCCAGCGGCAGCGACGTAATGAGCCTCCAACAGGACTTGCGGGACCGCACCGCCGCCCTGAGCAAGAAAGAAGCCGACCTGCGCCGCACGGAACTCAATCTGGAGGCCCGGGAACAGCAACTCGCGAGCCTGGGCGGTAGTCCGGAAACCTACGGCACGGAAACTAACCCCCAGGGTACTAATCCCGTTGACCCCCGGAGCAATGCGGCGGTCGACCTCGGGAGGCTCTACGACGAGCTGGGCCAACTGATGCTGGCCATGACCGACACCGGATATGTGCTGTCGGAACCTACGGGTAATCGCTTCGAACTTATTCTGGATGAAAAAATCCTGTTTGCTGATAGCCAATCCGTTAGCCTGGATGGACAACGTCTGCTTCGCAAGCTCGCGGCCACGCTGAGGAACTATCCAAAAGCGAAGTATACGATCATCGGGCACGCCGAAAGCGTAGACGGCAATGCGTTGCTGGCCTACGACAGTAGCATGCGCCGTTCAGTAAACGTAGCGCTCCAGCTGAGCCAGTTCGGGTTAGACGCCGGACGGATCGTTGCCGGGTCCATGGGATTTTACGGAAGCCAGGATGCCCGGTCGTCACCTACGGGCCAGCCTGGTGCCAGGCGTACGGAAATCGTTATCGCGATGGAGCCGTAGTCTTCCCGGACCTCCGGTAGCCCTCCACCAGCTCCACCACCCGCCCGTAATTGAGCAAGCCTTCGTGGATGCCCTGCGCCTTCAGGTAGGTCGCGTAGGTGGCATCGCGCAGCGCGGGTGCAAAGTCCAGATACAATTCCCCGTTGGCGTAAATGGCTTCCAGATCATTGCGGATCCCCGGATCGAGACTTTCGAGTCGCCAAGTCAGGTAGCCCTCGGGGTCCGCGTAGCGGAGCAGTCCGGCAATCTGGCGCCAGTAAGACAGCTCCAGCGTGTAGCGAAGCAGCGGATCGTTCGTCTCCCGCGCCGCCAGAAAGGCCCAGAAGGAGCAGGTGCCCTCATCGCCGAACCCATACGCATGCGCCAGTTCGTGGGCGAGCACGGCTGGCTTCTGTAGGGGGTGCAGTCCGGCGTCGATATTGCCTTCCGCGGCCCAGGGCCAGTAGACCCCGGCGGTTCCCAATCGCAGTAGCACTCCCTTCGGATACAACTGCCAGCCGCGGGGAGATCCGGGCGCGGGGTAGCCGTGGCGCGCGAGGGCGGCTGCCACGAGCGGTCGGAGGTTGGCTTCCAGGTCTTCGGGGAAGCGGGACGCCTCGAGCGCCTGCGTATCCCGCGTCACTTCCTTCCGATAATCGGCCAGCCGCGTAGCGGTAGCGTATACTTCCTGCCGCAGCTCGTCCAGCGTGGGTTGGTACCGCGCAAAGCCTATCGACTCTTCCACCGCCACACGGCCATAATTGAAGCCCCACAGCCACAAAAACAGCACCACTAGCAGCGACAACAGCCGCGCAGTGCGGTAGACCAGGGCCCGCCACGACCAACCTTTGCGCACGGTGCGCCACATCCCATAGCCGATCACCGCGAGTATCAAAAGCCAGAACACGTAAAACAGCGGCACGGGTAAGCGGGTAAGGGTCGCATCGAGTACCGTACGGAGCAGGGGAAAAAAACCACGACTATAGTAGGCTTCGATCAGGTGGGGCGGTAAAAACAAGCGGAGGAACACGCTGGCTGCGGCGAGCAGGAGCAGGGCTGTGGGCAGGAGCGGAGATCGGTCTCCGGGCCGGGAGCGGGGGGGGGGGGGAAGGATCACGAGGCGGGCAGTACGGGTGTTTGTTCAACCAATGGGGACGCACCGCGTGTGGTTGGTGTGCGATTGGCACAGTGAACATCAAATC
>JBBSPZ010000018.1:0-66569 GCA_038258275.1 Chitinophagales bacterium
CCCAACTGCGATAGCTGCCGCGGTAGCCTTCGATCTCGAAGTCTGCCAGGGCCACCCGGAGGTAGGGCAAGGTGGCGGGTTCCGCAGGTGCAAGGGATTCCCGGGCTTGTGCGGGCAGGTTGCTGACCGACCAGCGGTAGACCTTGTCGCTGCCTTCGGAAGTGACGACGGGCTCCGGTAAGAGGGAACTGCGGTAAAGCAATTCGTTGGTGGCGGGAACGTGAACCGTAAAGGAGGCTTCTACCAGGGACTGCCCGCGGTGCACCGGTTGCCAGCGCGAAAAGCCCGCGACGAAACTGAAATCCGTGACCTTTTTTTCGACCTCGAAGACCAGGGTACAGGGATAGGAAGCGCAGGGCACCTCGAGGTGTTTCACCCGATTGTCTTCGTAAAAGGATGCCTGGCTGATGGCGGGACTGTCAGAAATATCGCTGTTCCTGGCCTTGAAGGTTTGCTGGCCGAACGCATCGAAGGCCGCCGCCTTGAAGGAGATGATCTTGCTGTCGTCGCTGTACGACTCGTAGAGTTGCCTGCCGTTCGGCGCTTCATCATTCAGTAGCGTGACCACTTTACGGTAGGCGATGGTGGCAGCGTTCAGGGAAGTGATGCGGTATTCCAGGTCGTAGGCAACTACGATGGAGTTGGCTTCCTGCAAGGAATCGGGGGCCCCCAGCTCGCCCATTTCCAGTTTCTGGCCCTGCACCGGCGTTCCCGCCCAGAGCGCGGCGCACGCGATAAGTAAGTAGTGGAATGGCTGCATTATTTGGCGCGTTTAAAGACGAGGGGTGTTTCCTGCAATTCAATGATGCGGTGGTACATGTCGCGCAGGCCCGGATAGTGGTCGGCCGGGTAGAAAGTGCGACCCAGGTTGACGTTGAAGAGCAGGGAGACCGCGCCATCGGGCAGGACATTGGTGGCAAAGGTGGCGACCATACTGCCGTCTTCGGCCCGCAAGCGAATGTTTTCCGGTACGTCCTCCAGCACGTAGCCTTCGGGCACCTTCAGGGTGATGATGAAGCGTTGCTCCCAGGGATAGGGAAAGTCGATGGGATAAAGGCGATGCTCGACGTCGTCCAGCTCAGCGTCCAGCACGGTCAGGAGAATGGGCTGCACGTATAGGTAATCGTCGAGGACCTGCGCCGCGGCAGGCACCCGCAGTTGCAGGGAGTAGTTAAGGGGGCCACTGGGGTCATCACCGGCGCCTGCCTCTCCGGGCCGGATGACTTCCATTTGCGGAAAGCGGGCCAGGATTTCATTAGCCAGGGGGGCCTCTGCGGGCGTTTTAGACTCCCGCAGGGTGCTGCGGGCGGAGAAGGCGAAGTAGCTTTCCAAGCGGCTCTTTATCTCGACGGTGGCGATCCCATCCTCGCCTACGACAATATCTTGTATAACGGTCCGCTTGGCGGGGGGTACATCCAGATCGATCCAGTGGGGATTGCCCTTATCGGCCACCCAACCGCGGTGATTGAGGGCCAGTACCCGGGGCAAGCCTGCCGGGCGATCCCAATCGTTGACGTCGAGCAAAAGAGGCTTGCCGTCGACCTCGGTATAGACCATCAGGTGGTCAAACTGGCTGATCACGGGGTAGATCTCGATGGGAGCCCCGTGGTCGCGCAGGGAAACCAGCAGCGGGTGCGCCGTAACACCGGCCTCGTTGAGCAGGGCGAGCAGGCACATATTGAGGTCGGCACTGTTCCCCACCCCGTCGGCGAAGCTCTCATTCGGCGTTTTGGAGGCCAGGATGCCGAAGTCGCCGTTCCACGACATCTTCCGCAGGACGAAGCGGTAAGCCGCTTCAATCTTTTCCTGGTCGGTCGCCGCGGCTTCCAGTTCAGCTTCCGCCGCTTTCCAAAGTTTGCCGTAGTTGGTCTTGTTGCGGTAGTAGCGGCCGAAATCCTGGCGGTCCTGCAGCGTCTCCACCGTTTCCTGCCAGTCGCTGAAGATGGCCCGGGGCGCCTCGCCGGGATACTGCACGGTTTCCAGCTGCAGCCGGATGCGGGGAATATAGTCCTCGGCATTGTTGGTGTACGGCTGCTGTTCGAAGGCAGGTAAGTCCTTCATGACCCACCGCAGCTCGGAATGCTCGATGCGGTTGCCGCTGTTTGCGTAGGCAGTGGAATTGACGTTCGGACCGAAATCCTCCTTCATCAACTTGGCTTCCTGCAGAAAATAGTTGGACTGGTTGCCCAGGCTTACGTACTTGTAGTAGGGCGGGATCAGGGCCGAATATTCCGCCCAGCGTACCGGCACAGACTCCTGGAAATAGTACACGGAGGGCGCCAGGATGGACTGCCGGCTGCGCGTATAGGTATATTCCAGGATGGCCCCGGTCGTGACCTGCGGGAAGGTGAACTTTACCGTGGCTAACCCGTCGGAATCCTTATCGCGCACAAAGTCGACCGTCCGTAGTGGAATGGATCCGCCTTGTGGGAGGTGAATGACGGCTTGCAGGCCGTCGATTTCCTGGTCGCCGCGGTCGTAACGTAGGGTCACGTTGGCCCGGTGGAAGGAGGACGGCTTAAGGAGCTTCAGGCGCCGGTGGTGGGTTTCCAGGATGGAAGGCCCCTTGTCCTCGCTGTAGCCATAGGCCAGGTCGAGGTGATCGTACAGGACGTAGGCCTCGGCGGCCGTATCGCCAGGGGCCACCATCAGTTGGCGGTCGGCGGGCGTGACCTCTCCGAAACGGGTTCCGTTTTCGTATTGGGCACAAAGAGTGGCAGAGCCCGCCCAGAGGAGCAGGAGCAAAAGGTGGTCGACCTTCATTAACAGGGGGAGTTGTGGCTGGATATCCAGCCGGGAACCGCGCTACGGCAAATCGAATATAAGCTTCGTTTTGACTACTATTTATAAAATAGTAACGAGCGAATACCGGGGGCATTGTGCATTAATTTCGGGCGGGGCCGCAGGTGCCGTGGTCAGCGGAAAAGCACCGTCCTTCCCCAACCCAGGGAGGGGTGTCCGTGTATTAAGCGGTATGAAATTTGGCAAAGTAACCGATCCCGCAGCCCTGACTTACGACCTGCCCGTCGAGCCCCTGGCCAACCGCCAGCGGCTCGACCGCTACGAACTCGGCGTCGGGGAAGGACGTCCACGGATCTACATCGGTGCCACCGGTTGGAGCATGAAGGAGTGGGTCGGCAAGTGGTACCCCGAGAAGGTGAAGTCCGCCGATTTTCTCCACCAGTACGGCAAGCAGTTCAACACCATCGAACTGAATACGACGCACTACCGCATTCCGACCGAGGAGCTGGTACGCAAGTGGTATGAATCGGTGCCGGCCGATTTCCGCTTCTGCCCCAAGTTGCCGAATACCATCAGCCACGTCAACGACCTGGGGGCGGGAAGCGATGCCCTGCCCCGCTTTGTCGCAGCCCTCGACGGCATGCAGGAAAAAATGGGGTGTGCCTTTATCCAGTTGCCGCCCTACTTCGGGTCCGACCGCCTACCGGTGCTGGAACGCTTCCTCGACCGCTGGCCGCGACTGCTCCCGCTCGCGGTCGAGGTGCGCCACGAAAGCTGGTTTCAGGACCCCTTCGCCACCGAAGCCCTGATGGACGCCCTGGCGGCCCGCGGGGCGGCGGCCGTGATCACCGACGTGGCCGGCCGGCGCGACGTACTCCACGGATATGTGACCGCTCCCCGCACCCTGATCCGCTTCGTCGGCAATGGCCTGATTGATAGCGACTACACCCGACTGAGCGAATGGGCGGTGCGGCTGCGGCAGTGGAATCTTCCGGAATCGTTTATCTTTCCCCACGAACCCGACAATATTCTTGCCCCCGATGCCGCTGCCTGGTTTGCCGATCACGTGGCAAGTATGGACTTTGCCGATACACGGGGACCGACGCAGTACGCGGGTCCGGAACAGATGAGTTTATTTTAGTCTTCCCTACCCCGCCCCGCTTATGCATAACGATTACCCGGCCATTCCCCGCGACATCAGCTGGCTTTCCTTCAACCACCGTGTACTACAGGAGGCCAAGGACGAGTCCCTGCCGCTCTTCGAACGGCTTAAGTTTCTCGCCATTTATTCTTCCAACCTCGACGAGTTCTTCCGCGTCCGGATGGCCAACCACCGCAACCTGCTGCGGGTCAATAAAAAGACGAAGCGGGAGCTCGATATCAGTCCCAAGCAGACCGTCCGTACGATTCAGCGCATCGTCAATCGCCAGCAGGAAGAATTCAGCCGGATCTTCGAAAAGAAGATCATCCCCCAACTGGCCAAACACGGTATCCACCTCAAGCGGCGGCTGGACATGACGGAGGAAGACAAGCTCTACGTCGAAAGCTACTTCCGGGAGTTCATGCTCCCCTACGTGCAGCCGGTATTACTGGTAAAGGATATGGTACGCCCCTTCCTGAACAACGCCCAGCTCTACCTCTCTATCCTGATGAAGGACAAGGCCAAGGGGAAGACGGCCTACGCCATCGTCAAAGTGCCGAGCGACCACCTGCCGAGGTTCATCCCGCTGCCCGGTACGGATGGCGGGCACAACATCATCATGCTGGACGATATCGTGCGGCACTCCGTGTCGTGGATGTTCCCCGGCTACGATATCGAGGATACCTACAGCATCAAGCTCACCCGCGACGCCGAGCTCTACATCGACGATGAATTCACCGGCGACCTCCTGGCCAAGATCAAATCGAGTCTCAACCGCCGCCACGTCGGTCCCGCCAGCCGCTTCGTGTACGACCGGACGATGCCCGCCCAGCTGCGCGAATACCTGGAAGATACCTTCGAGCTCGACCGCTACGACATTCTCGCCGAGGGCCGCTACCACAACAACTTCGATTTCTTCAGCTTCCCGAACTTCGGCATGACAAAGCTGCAAAACCCACCCCAGCCCCCGCTGCCCTACCCCGCCCTCGAGGAGGCCGACGATTACTGGGCCGCCATCCGGGCCCAGGATCACCTGCTGGTGTACCCCTATCACAAGTACGAGTCGGTAGTGCGCTTCTTCGAACGTGCCGCCGAAGACCCCGCCGTTTCCCACATCAAGATCGTCCAGTACCGCGTGGCCCGCAAGTCGCGCATCATGCAAGCCCTCATGAAGGCCGTAGCCCTGGGCAAACAGGTGAGCGTATTCATTGAAGTGAAGGCCCGTTTCGACGAGGAGGCCAACCTCCGGTGGGGGGAAAAGCTCGAGGAAGCCGGTGTCCACGTACACTACAGCTTTCCCGGCGTCAAGGTCCATTCCAAGCTCGCCCTCGTCCGCCGCGTAGAAAATGGCGAAGAGCAGCTCTACAATTACCTGTCTACCGGAAACTTCCACGAGGATACGGCCAAGGTGTACAGCGACTTCGGCATCTTCACCGCTGACGAACGCATCACCAGTGAGGTGGCCCGCATCTTCAGCTTCCTGGAGAACGTGACCATCCCCGACGAGCCCTTCCAGCACCTTATGGTCGGGCAGTTCAACCTGCGTAGCGGGCTGGAGGAACTCATCGACTTCGAGATCACGGAGGCCCGGGCCGGAAGACCCGCCGCTATGACCCTGAAGATGAATAGCCTGCAGGACCCCACCATGATCGAACGGATCTACCAGGCCAGTCAGGCCGGGGTCATGATCAACCTCATCATCCGGGGCATATGCTGCCTCGTCCCCGACCGCAAGGGCTACAGCGAGAACATCCACGGCATCAGCATCGTCGATCGCTACCTCGAGCACGCCCGCGTCTTCCACTTCCACCACGGCGGGGAGGAAAAAGTTTACCTCTCTTCCGCTGACTTCATGACCCGCAACCTGAGTCACCGCGTAGAAACCACCTTCCCGATCTACGATGAGGTGATTAAGGATAAGATCCTCGAGATCCTCGACATTCAGCTGGCTGACAATGTGAAATCACGGCTACTCAGCAATCAGCAGGCAAACACCTACTACCGCGGGGGCAGCGACCTGCGTATCCGCAGCCAGGAGGAGACCTACCACCTCATCAAGCGAACCCTCGTCGCCGAGCAGCTGGAACTGGAAGAGTAGCCGGACTCCCCCGTGCAACTAATTTCGAAGGTGGATGGTCCCCACCCGCTCCCGTAGACTGGTACCTTCCCGCTCCCGGAATACCGAAACGATCTCGGCCACTACGGATACGGTGATCTCCTCGGGCGTTTCGGCACCGATATCCAGGCCGATCGGGCTGTAGAGCCCGGGAAAGTCCAGCAGCCGGAGAACCCCCTCCTGCCGCAGTTCCCCGTCCATCTTCAGGGTACGCTTGCGGGGGCCCAGCAGACCCAGGTAAACGGGCGACTGCGGCAGAAAGTAGCGGACCATTTCTTTATCGCGGGCAAAATCGTGTGACATACAGGCCACTGCCGTGTAGGCGTCGACCACCAGCTTTCCAACTTCGGAGTAGTCGTACAGCCCGTGGGCGAGGGCGGCCAGTTGAGCCGAAAATTTCCTTCGCAGACCGATCACGCTGGTCTTCCAGCCAAGGTGGGAGACCGTGGTGACGAGGGGGAGCATGTCGTAATTATCGCCCACTACGATAAAGTGGAGTTCGGGTCGTAAGAGCTCGAAGAGCTGCGCGTACGTCCTTCCCTGCCCGTCCTGAAACTGGCGGACGACCGAACGCCCCTGCGGCAGCCGGACGGAATCCAGCGGTACCTCCCGCAACGCGCCGGTGAGGGCTTCGCCGGTGGGGACGGTGACCACCTGGACCAGCAGTCTCGGGGCACGGGTATCGATGCGCTCCCGGAGTACCTCCACCTGGTTCTGGGCATCGTCAAAATCGAGGGGGGTGAAGAGCACTTCGATGCGGCCGTTGCAGCCGAGGCCGATGCCGATCTCCCGGTCCTCCCCGTCGAGAGTATCGTAGATCCGCTTGGAAGGGCTGCCCCGGTGGATGGCCTGCTGGGCGCGGCGCAGGGCATCGCCTTCGAGGCACCCCCCGCTGATGCCGCCGGTGTATTGCCCGTCGACACCGACCAGGAGACGCGCGCCGATGCGGCGATAAGAGGAGCCCTCGACGCTCACCACGGTGGCCAGGGAACAGGCGGTTCCCGTTTCCCGAAAGCAGTCATACAGGTCAATGATATTTCTGATCTCCTTCATGGCGTCGGTAGTCTTCGGGGGTGTCGATATCGTAAATGGGCGCGGGCGTTTCCAGGGCGATCACCTTCCCGGCGTGCTCCTGTAGTACGGCCCCGGCACCTGCGTCCCCGCCTAAGGCGGAAAGTTCGGGAAAATAGGCGGCAGGGAAGAGCGCCGGCACCCCCGCACGCTTGCCGTAGGAACTCGCAATGATGCATCCGGGATGGAGAGAGGCCGCGTCGACCATGCGCAGGAGATAGGCGGAATCTACGGCGGGCTGGTCGGCGAGGGCAACGATCAACCGGTCAAACCCCCGGGGGTCATTGGCGATCGAGGCGGCACCGTAGGCGAGACTCGCGCCTAAACCATGCTTGTACTTGGGATTGTTTAATATACTAACCGGCAGCTTCTTAAGTGACTCGTTAAGAATATCCGCGTGAGCACCCAACACCACGAAAATCCGGTCCCCGACGGGCAGGGCTTCCCGGACGGCATGCCCGAGTAGGGTGGTGTTGCCCCAGGGTAGAAGTTGCTTGGGCTGCCCCATACGCGTCGAACGGCCGGCGGCAAGGATGAGAATGGCGAGGGGCACGGGCTTATTTTCTGATCACGATCTCGGTGATCTTGGTGGTGGAGTCAATGGCATTGGGGTCGAAAGCTTCCTGCAGCTCGCTCATGGCGAGTCGGTAGGCTAATTTACCCTGGGTGAGGTAGGCCGGGCCATCGCCTCCCCCACCCTGCACGTCCACCTTGCCGAGGCGTTCGAGGATTTCCTGATAACTATTGCCGACTCGAATACCGTCGCGGGTTACCACGTCGGGAGACGTGATGTAGATGTCGCCCATTTTGGACTGATCGAGCTCGTCCACTTTGACGTACCCCAGCCGCTCGCGGTTGCGTCCTTCGATGTAAAAAATCGTCTGATCCTGGCCGTCGACCGGAATGATACCGGGCCGCAACTGTCTGGTGAAGGGCCCGATGTCCTCCCCCGGTCGCATGTCCATGAAACTGGAATCTCCGATCTCGTAGGGATCGTCGGGGTCGACGTCGTAGATGGCGGTGTTGCCGGCATTTGGGTTCTCCACGGCGGCGGTTTCCGGAGTGCTGGGCGGACCTTCCGAGCAAGCCACGAAGAGCAGGAGTGGAGCGACGAATTTCAACATGACAGGGCATTTGTGAAAACCCTAGAACACGGCAGGAATGCGGTTGTTGGCCCCGGAAAGCGGGGGAGGGCCGGGTCGGGCGCCTACCGCGGCCGAAAATGAAGCCGGAGTGCCGAGGAAACCGTAGTCTGGGTCGTATCCATTCCGGGTGCAAGCTGAATAGTGGCTAGCTGGCCGGCGTACTCGCTACGGAGGGCTTCATTCTGGATCCGGTCATAGCGAAGTCAGAGGCGGCAGCCGTCCTCCCCCTTCAGCAGGGAGCCAGCAAAAAATAATAGGAGAAGCGGTGAAAATCGCAAGATCACAGGAGTTGAGTAAGGCCACGGACTAAAAATAGGGAGTGCGCTGCGCAAGATAACACAATCGAATGCGTCCCCTTGGTCCCTTCCCCGTCATGGGTACGACAAGCTACTGCACGTGTACTCTGGTGTACCCGGAGGCTCGCGCCAGGAAAGACCACGAGGCGTTGTCCTGACCAAAGCGACCTATCCCGGGCGGTGGGACAGTAAATGGAAAGGGGAACGGCGCTTGTCAAGCGCGCATTAAATTGCCCTTAATTCCTTCCCTTTGCACCTGCGGCCCCGCCGGTCTGTAGTATCATCGCTATTATGATCACGATCCTATTCCTTTTTGCCACGCTTTCCGTGGCGGCTCAGCACGACCATGCTCATTCCCGCGTCATTCACTTTCCCGACGCCGGAGGCTACCGGACCCTGGTGGTGGACCTGCACATGCATACCGTATTTTCGGACGGCAGCGTATGGCCGGACATCCGCGTGCAGGAGGCGGTGAAGGATAGCATCGATGCGATCTCCCTGACGGAGCACCTGGAGTACCAACCGCACGAGGACGATCTCCCCCACCCCGACCGCAACCGCTCGTACGAACTGGCGGAGGAACTGGCCCGCCCCTACGACCTGATGGTCATCCGCGGCGCCGAGATCACCCGTTCCCTGCCTCCCGGCCACAGCAATGCCATCTTCATCGAAGACGCCAACAAGCTGCTGACCGAAGACCCCATGGATGCCTTCGAGGAAGCCAACCGTCAGGGAGCCTTTACCTTCTGGAACCACCCCAACTGGGTAGCCCAACGCGAGGACGGCGTGGCTACCCTCACTCCCATGCACCGCGAACTGATCGAAAGGGGATGGCTGCACGGCATCGAGGTGGTCAACGACCTCACGATAAGCCTGGAGGCCCTGCAGCTGGCTATTGACCACAAGCTGACCATCATGGGCACTTCGGACATCCACGGCCTGGTCGACTGGCAGTTTGACGTACACGCGGGCAGTCACCGGCCGGTGACGCTGGTGCTGGCCACCGACCGCAGCCAGGAGGCCATCCGGGAGGCCCTGCGGGCGGGGCGTACGGTAGCCTACTTTGAGAATACCCTGGTCGGATTGGAAGTAACCCTCCGCCCCGTAGTGGAGGCCAGCCTGCATATCACCGACGCCGCCTACCGCGGGCCATCCGCCCTGGCCGACGTGACCATTCTCAACGAAAGCGATTGCGCATTCACCCTGGAGAATACCAGCGGCTATTCGCTGCAGAGCGACCTCGGAATGATCCAACTGCCACCCCGGAGCGCCACCACGATTTCCGTCATGACTGGCATTCAACTGGATGCCATCAGGCTGAAGTTCCGGGTGTTGAATGCCGTGACCGCGCCGGAAGAACGACTTTCGTTAGAACTGACGACGGACCTGAAGTAGCAGGATTTAGGGCTTATGGGCCCCGACGTAGCTGAATACTTCCCGGACCACCTTTCGCTTAATCTCCCGTTGCTGGGGGCGGTCGAAGCTCTTGAGGCGGAACTGGAACTTGAGCTCCATGAAGTCCTTTTTCACCTCTACGATCTTGAGCAGGTAGGAGTCCTCTTCGATCATATCGGCGTATTCGCCGACGCTCTCCTGGAGTTCCCGCTCCAGGTGGTTGACGTCCTTGATGGCCTTGATGTCCATTTCGAAGTCGATGCTCATCAGGCGGACGTCGCGGCGGGTGTAGTTGATGATCTCGTTGGTGTAGACCTTGCCGTTGGGCAGGATGACGACGTCGTCGTTGTCGTTAATGATCTTCACCTTGAGCAGTCCGATGTCGGCCACGCGGCCGCGGTAGGTGTAGAAGCGGACGTAGTCGCCCACCTCAAACACGTCGGTGAAGCTGTAGTAGATGCCGACGATGAGGTCGTTGACGAAGTCTTTGGACACGATCGCGATGGCCGCCGCGAAGATGCTGATCGAAGTGAACAGGGTGAGGAAGTCGATCCCGATCAGGGAAAGTACCGTGAAGACGATCACGCCGCCGAGCAGCAGTTTGCGAATATTTTCCACTCCGTATACGAAGTTCTTCGCGCCCCGCCGCTTGGCGTAGTTACGCCGACGGTACAGCCACTTCACGAAGCGGGTAGTCACGTTGAGCGCGGCCACCGTCATCGCGGAGTACAGCAGTACCCGCAAAAAATCCGGACGTCCTTCCGCCCAGAGCAACTGGTCGTCAAAGTGCACGAGGTACACGCCGCCGACCAGGATGGTCAGTTCGAACAGGAGAAACACCAGGTTACCGGCCAGGGTACGGTCTTTCATCTAGGCACGCCATTTTTTGTAGGCATTGATCAGTCCGTTGGTGGAGCTGTCGTGACTCTCTACGTCGTTGCTGCCCTTCAGTTCGGGAAGAATGGCCTTGGCCAGCTGCTTACCGAGCTCCACGCCCCACTGGTCGAAGCTGTAGATGTTCCAGATGATCCCTTGTACGAAGATCTTGTGCTCGTAGAGGGCGATCAACTGTCCCAGGGTATAGGGCGTAATCTGCTTCACCAGCAGGCTGTTAGTGGGTTGATTACCGTCAAACACCTTAAAGGGTACCAGTTCGGCGATGTCCTCGTCCGATTTGCCGTCGGCGCGCAGTTCATTTTCTACCTCAGCCGCGGTTTTGCCGTTCATGAGGGCTTCCGTCTGGGCAAAGAAATTACTCAGCAGTATCGCGTGGTGCTCACCCATCGGGTTGTGCGAGACCGCGGGTGCAATAAAGTCGCAGGGAATGAGCCGCGTGCCCTGGTGAATCAGCTGGTAAAATGCGTGTTGCCCGTTGGTGCCGGGCTCTCCCCAGATGATAGGGCCGGTATCGTAATCTTCGATCTGATCACCGTTGCGGTCAACGCTCTTGCCGTTGCTCTCCATGTTGCCCTGCTGGAAGTACGCGGGGAAACGGTGCATATACTGGTCGTAGGGCAGAATCGTTTCCGTTTCCGAGTCGAAGAAGTTGGTGTACCATACGCCGAGGAGGGCCAGTTTGACGGGCAGGTTCTCCTCCAGGGGGGTATGCCGAAAGTGTTCGTCCATGGCGTGGAGCCCATCGAGGAGTCCGGCAAAATGGTCGAACCCGATGGTGAGGGCGATGCTCATGCCGATGCTGGAAGACAGGCTGTAGCGGCCGCCGACCCAATCCCAAAAGCCGAACATATTCTCCCCGGCAATGCCGAAATCCTGTACGCCTTCCGCGTTGGTGGAGAGGGCCACGAAGTGTTTGGCCACGTCGTCCCGGCTGCCGCCCTGGTTCAGGAACCACTGCCGGGCGCTCCGGGCGTTGGTCATGGTCTCCTGGGTGGTGAACGTCTTGGAGGCCACCAAAAAGAGGGTGGTTTCGGGGTCGGCTACCTTCAGCACTTCGGCGAGGTGACTCCCGTCAATGTTGGATACGAAGTGGACCTGCCGGCCCTCGATCCAGTACGGCTTGAGGGCTTCGGTGACCATGACGGGGCCGAGGTCGGAGCCGCCGATACCGATGTTGACCACCGTGGTCAGTGGCTTTCCGGTATAGCCGGTGTGGGTACCGGAGTGGATGCGGTCCGAAAAAGCCTTCATGCGCTCCAGTACCGCGTTGACTTCGGGCATCACGTCCGTTCCATCGACCAGAATCGGTTCGGAGCTGCGGTTGCGCAGGGCCACGTGGAGAACGGCCCGGCCTTCCGTTCCGTTGATGGCTTCCCCGGTGAACATTTTTTCCGTAGCCTCCTTGACGCCGCAGTCTTCCGCGAGCTTGAAGAGGAGGTCCAGACTTTCCTGGGTGATGATATTTTTGGAATAATCGAGCAGAATATCCTCCAGGGTCTGGCTAAAGGTGGCAAAGCGATCGGGATCCTGGGCGAAGAGGTCCTTCATGTGCCGCTGCCTCATTTCGTAAGCATGAATCTCCAGTTCTTTCCAGGCGAGTGTAGTGGTGGGATTAAGGTTGGTTAGCATGGGACGGAGCTTGTAATCTATGGTTCGGCATAGATACGCCTACGGGCGGTAATTGTGCGTATCCGGTCCTGGAAGGCCCCAATTTGTTGGCAAAACAGAATAAACGAACAAGATTTGTTTCTCCACGTTTAACTGGTACCAACCAACAACGGGCAAAGCCCGACCCCTTATTTTATTGCAAACCAAACCTTCTAATATGAAATCCGTATTCACCAGCCTTTTGGCATTTATCGCCATACTGGCATTTAGTACTACCACACTCCGTGCTCAAACGGAGGAGACCGGCAACCAAACCATCGCCCAGATTGCCGGCGAAACCCCGGAACTCTCTACCCTGGTCGCCGCCCTCGGCGCCGCCGATCTCGCTTCCACCCTGGAAGGTGAAGGGCCCTTTACCGTTTTTGCTCCTACCAACGACGCCTTCCGCGCGCTGCCCCAGGAAGTGTTTAATGCCCTCCTGAAGGCCGAAAACCGCGATGCACTCGTTGAAATCCTCAAGTACCACGTCGCCGATGGCCAACTGGCTGCCGCCGACGTAATGGCCGCCATCGATGGTGCCGGAGACGAAGGCTACACCGCCACCACCATGGGTGGTGACTTTACCGCTACTACCATGGACGGTGGCGTCATGCTGACCGACGGTCAGGGCAACGGTGCTATGGTTACCCAGACGGATATCATGGCCAGCAACGGCGTGATCCACCTGATCGACCACGTACTGATCCCCGCCGACCTCGATGTTGCCGCACTCACGTCCGAAGGGATGGGTATGGAAGAAGACATGGAAAATATGGAAGACGACATGAAGCAGCAAGGACAGGAAACTGCCCAGACCATGTCGACCGATGTAGAGCAGGCCGGCCAGGAAGCCGCTGCCACCATGAACCGCATGGATATGGATACCGTGAGCGACGTAGCCCGTACCACCAACGAAGCTGCACAGGACATTAAGCGTACCGCTGAGGAAGTAGGTACCGACGTTAGCCGCGCCGCTCAGGAGGTAGGCAACGAAGTGAGCGAAACCGCCCGTGAAATGACGGGTACCGAGCCCGCCTCCGACATGACCACCCGCTCTACCGGCACCTACGGTAGTGGAAACACGATCGTGGATGTCGCCTCCGCAAATGGTGACTTCACGACCCTGGTCGCTGCCGTTCAGGCTGCCGAACTAGCCGAGCTCCTCGGCAGTGATGGCGAGTTCACGGTATTCGCCCCCAACGATGCAGCCTTCGACAAGCTTCCCGAAGGAACCGTGAGCACCCTGACCCAGGCTAGCAACAAGGAAAAGCTGCAGGGCATTCTCTCCTACCACGTGATCGCTTCGAAGGTCTCCGCTGCCGATCTGGCAAAAGCCATCGAGGCCAATAACGGATACTTCCGGATTCAGACCATCAGTGGCGAAAGCCTCATCGCTTCCACTCAGGACGGCAACGTTATCCTGACGGACGGAAACGGCGGTGTATCCACCGTCATCGCTACCGACGTGGCCGCTGACAATGGCGTGATCCACGTAATCGATACCGTATTGATGCCTAAAACCGCTATGTAAGCTTAATTCCGATTAAGCTCGTTGCAGTGGTCATTGTCCTTACCGACGGTGGCCATTGTGCATTTTGGCGGAAACGGCAGTCAACCGAAAGTCGTTCATAATCATACGCTTGCGTAAAGGATTGCCGAAATAATAATTTTATTTAGACGGGTACTTTGTCAATCTAAATCTCGTTGTAAAATTGGCTGCCGGCCGGTGGATTTTCCACGCCCCGACCCCTTACCTTATGTACCTTATATTCCGAAATACGGAACGGACCCATCGTCTTGTTGGCAGGGTACCCTCCTGCTCATACTGTTTACTTGTTTTGAGAGACGCTGTGAATACAGTTGTAGCACATAGGGAGGACTAATCCAGTCCAGCAGGACCTTAGGGCTCCGTTCCAATTTTCCGTAGGTTTCCCACTTGCCGTGATGTACGCGGCAACCACTACCTTGGTGAGCTGTTAAGCCTGCCAACCATGCCCCCTATTCACGTTCTCTGCATTTTTCTGATCCTTCTTTGCACCGGCGTGCGCGCCCAGGAGTCCACCTCTGCGGCGGACCGGCAGGCGGGTTACGCCACGCGCAAGCAGCTGTTGGAGCATTCTCCCGTGGGAGGGCTGGAATTCACCACTATCGGTCCCAGTATTATGAGCGGCCGGGTGACCGACGTGGCCGTTGATCCGACCGACCCTACTCACTTTTATGTCGCCTACGCCAGTGGGGGACTGTGGGAGACCCACGACAACGGGACCAATTTCACCCCCCTTTTCGACCAGGAGGCGGTGATGACGATCGGAGACCTCGACGTGCACTGGCCGACCGGGACGCTCTACGTAGGTACCGGCGAGGTCAACAGCAGTCGCAGTTCCTACGCCGGAAACGGGATCTACCGCAGCAACGACCGGGGTAAAACGTGGACCCACCTCGGCCTCGACGAAACCCACCACATCGGTCGGGTGCTGGTCGATGAACAGGACCCCAATACCGTCTGGGTAGCCGGGCTGGGCCACCTCTACGGGACCAACCCGGAAAGGGGGGTATTTATGACTACCGACGGAGGGGCAAGTTGGGCGAAAACGCTTTTCGTGAACGATACCACCGGGGCCGTCGACCTGGTGCGCGATCCAAGAAATCCCAATGAGCTCTATGCCGCCACCTGGCAACGGGAGCGCAAGGCCTGGGACTTCCGGGAAAGCGGCCCCGGATCCGGGGTATACCATTCCACCGACCGCGGCAAAACGTGGACCCTCATCACCCCCCCGGGCAGTGGCTTTCCCACGGGCGAAGGCGCGGGCCGTATCGGACTCGGCGTCAGCTACGACCAAGGCGGCAAGCGCGTGCTTTACGGCAGCATCGATAACTATTTTCTCCGGGAGGCGAGCAAGGGAACTTCCGATGCCCTCACCAAAACCCGGTTACGGACCATGCCTAAGGAGGATCTCCTCCGCCTGGAAAATTACCTGCTCGAGGACTTCCTGCGGTCCAATGATTTTCCTCAGGAACTGACCGCGGGCACCCTGCGTACCAAGGTGGAGACCGGAGACCTCACCCCCCTTCAGCTCGTCGAGTACCTGGAGGACGCCAACGCTCAACTGTTTGAAACGGAAGTGAAGGGGTTTGAGCTCTACCGCAGCACCGACGGCAAAAAATGGACGCGTACCCACGACGAGTACATCGACGACGTCTACTTCAGTTACGGCTACTACTTCGGCGCACTGGCGGTGGCCCCCGACAACCCCCAGCTGATCTACGCTATGGGCGTCCCCATCATTAAATCCACCGACGGTGGCAAAAGCTGGAAGGGGGCCAACGGCGATAACGTACACTCCGACCACCACTACCTCTGGATCAATCCCAAACGCCCCGATCACCTCATCAACGGCAACGACGGCGGCGTCAACATCAGCTACGACGGCGGCGCCCACTGGATCAAGTGCAACGTGCCGCCCGTCGGTCAATTTTACAACATCGCGGTCGACCATCACCCCGACGGCTACCGGGTGTACGGCGGACTGCAGGATAATGGCACCTGGCGCGGGCCCCACGACTACGAAGCCAGCACCGACTGGCAGCAGCGGGGCGAATATCCCTACCGCATGCTCTTCGGCGGCGACGGCATGCAGGTGCAGGTCGACCCCCGCGACAACGAGACGGCCTACGTCGGATTCCAGTACGGCAACTACTACCGCGTGAATCCGAAGGACGGCAGCCGCAAATTCCTTACGCCCAAGCATGAGCTCGGTCAGCGCCCCTACCGCTGGAACTGGCAGGCACCCATCCTGATCAGCCCGCACCAGTCCGACATCTTCTACATGGGCTCCAACCACCTGCACCGCAGCTTCAACCGGGGGGACGATTTCAAGACCATCAGCCCCGACCTGACCACCGGCGGCAAGCCCGGTGACGTCACCTTCGGTACCCTCACCAGCATGGATGAAAGCCCGCTGCGCTTCGGCCTGCTCTACACCGGCAGCGACGACGGACTGGTCTACCGCAGCGACGACGCCGGCGAAAGCTGGAAGCAGCTATACGGATTCCCGGAAAACCTGTGGGTGACCCGCATACAGGCCGGTAAACACGCAGAAGGCGTCGTTTACCTGTCCCTCAATGGCTACCGCGACGACAACTTCGAAAGCTACGTCTACCGCAGCGCCGACTTTGGTGCCACCTGGCAACGGATCGGTACCGACCTCCCCGCCGAGCCGGTAAACGTGATCAAGGAAGATCCCGCCACCGCCGCCCTACTGTACGTGGGTACCGACCACGGCCTCTATTTCAGTACCGATACCGGTAGCACGTTCGTTGCGATCACCGACCTCCCGGCAGTGGCGGTACACGATGTAGTGGTGCAGACGGAGCAAGCTGATCTCATCGTAGGGACCCACGGGCGCAGCCTCTACCGCGCCAATATCGGCCTCCTGCAGCAGGTCGCCGGCAAGGCACGGCCGTCCCTGACCATCGCCAAGCTTCCCACCCAGCGCTATTCCAGCCGGTACGGCCGGGCCAGCTGGTACACCGATGATACCACCCCCAGCCTTACCTTCCAGGTGTACAGTCCCGGCGCGGACGCGGGCGCCAAGCTCACGGTGAGCGCCGCGGACGGTACCCTGCTCCATTCCAAAACGGTAACGCTCCGGGAAGGCATCAATACCCTGGCCTACGACCTGAGCTTCGAGGCGAAGCAAGCCGGCAATGTAGAGCAGATGCTGAACAAGGATCGCAAGGAAGACACGAAGCCAGCTGAGGTAACGGCCGCCGAAAACGGCTACTACTACCTCCGTCCGGGCAAGTACACCCTGGAGATCGGCAGTCAGGAAGCGGAAGCTACCACTTCGTTGGAAGTCAAGTAATCGACGCTATGCTTCGGCCAGGTAGCCGTGAACCCCGGAGAAGACTTCCCGGCCCCTCCCCTTTCGTTTGGCCTGGCCGTAGATCTCCCGGGCGACGGCTTCCAGCACGGCGGGCTGGTCGACGGCGTAGGCGGTCTCTACGATCAGGTTCAGGTCCTTGTGCATGAGCTCGAGGGGGTAGGAAGCGTCGTCGTAGGTGTTGGCCCGGATGTGTCCGACTTTAGTTTTGACGAAGGGGGCGATAACCGGCAATCCCGGCATGGCTTCCAGCATGAAGTCCATATCCAGTCCCATTTTCTCCCCCAGCAGCAGCGTTTCGGAGAAGACCAGCATCGACTGGGCGAGCATGGTATTCACCAGGATCTTGTAGGCCGCGCCGTAGTCGACCGGTGTCCCGACGTGGACAATTCCGGAACTGTAGGCCTCGAGGGCGGGACGGGCCTCTTCAAGTACGTCTGCCGGGCCTCCGACAAGCACCTTCAGTTCTCCCTGCTCCGCCGGCTCCCGGGCGAACTCCGGACTGACCGTAGAAGAATTGGCTCAGATCGCCCCCGTCTTCATGGCCCCGAGCAGGCCTGTCTCCAGGACGACGGAGCGGACCACTTCGGGTGTAGAGAGCATGGTGATGACCAGGTCGGCCCCGGCGACCGCTGCTTCGGGGCTTGCTGCTCCCCGAGCGCCGGCGCGTTCGAGGGCGTTCTGCGGCTCGGAGGAGCGATTCCAGACGGTGAGATCGAAGCCGCGGTCAATCAGGTGACGGGCCATGCGGCTGCCCATGATGCCGAGGCCGAGAAAGGTAACTTTCATAAGTAGAAAAATTAAAGGGCGCCCGCACAGTACTGTACGGGCGCCCGGTTAACTGGTTGCTACGGCCCGAAGGGCCGGTCGGTAGCTTAGGGTTTGAGGACGACCTTAATGCAGCCATCCTCCTTGTCGCGGAACTTCTTGTACATCGCCGGAGCGTTCTCCAGGGGTTCCGTGTGGGTGATCATGAAGCTGGGGTCGATTTCGCCGGCCTCGATCTTGTCGAGCAGGGGCTGCATGTAGCGCTGGACGTGGGTCTGCCCCATCTTAAAGGTCAGGCCCTTGTTCATCGCGGCACCCATGGGGACGGTTACCGTCTTTGCATAGACGCCCGGAATGGAAAGGGTGCCTCCCTTGCGGCAGGCCATGATGGCTTGTTGCAGCACGTAGGGGTGATCGGACTGGAGGTGAGCAGTCTGCTTGAGGGCATCGGCGGCGGCCGTCACCATATTCGCAGCGTGGGACTCGGCCCCGACGGCGTCAATGCAGCGGTCCGGTCCGCGGCCCCCGGTCATGTCGTTCAGCTTGGCGACAATGTCGTCTACTTCGGAGAAATCCAGTGTTTCCACCCCGCATTCGTCGCGGGCAAGTGCCAGGCGCTCGGACACCTGATCGATAGCAATGACGCGTCCGGCACCCATCATCCAGGCACTCTTCATGGCAAAGAGTCCCACCGGACCGCAGCCCCAGATGGCCACGGTATCGCCCTCGTCGATCTGGGCGTTCTCGGCGGCCATGTAGCCGGTCGGGAAAATATCGGATAGGAAGAGGACCTTGTCGTCCGACAGGTTACTCTCGATCTTTATGGTTCCCAGGTCGGCGTAAGGTACCCGGAGGTACTCGGCTTGTCCGCCCGGAATACCTCCCAGCAGGTGAGAAAACCCGTACACCCCGGCCGGAGCATGGCCCATGGCAGCTATGGCGTTTTCGGGACTGGGGTTGGAATTGTCGCACATGGAATACTCGCTGCGCTCACACCACCAACAGTGACCACAGGAAATGGTGAAGGAAACGACGACGCGGTCGCCCTTTTTGATGTTTTTTACCGCCGAGCCCACTTCCTCGACGATACCCATCGGCTCGTGGCCGATGATGTCGCCGGCCTTCATCATGGGTACGTAGCCGTCCACCAGGTGGAGGTCGGAACCACAGATTCCGGTGGATGTTACGCGGATTATGGCATCCGTCGGCTTTTCAATACGGGGATCCGGATGGGTATCGACGCGTACGTCGTTCTGGCCGTGGTAGGTTAGTGCTCTCATAGTGGGAATCTGTTTCTCACTATACCCGGGCAGTTTGCGGGAGTTCGGACGTGTGCAATGTTAGTGTAAAATATTTTTACACCCGCGTTTTCGCCCGGCCTAGAAGGGATATCCGAAGGCCACCACGAGGCGGATATTCCGGTTCACCGGATCCCCCACGAATGTTTGCGGGATACGAAAATCATTCACGGCATCTTCGTAAGGAATCTGGAAGGGTTTGGCCAGGTCAATGCGGAAGAGCAGGAACGTGAGGTCGAAGCGGAAGCCGATTCCGTAGTTCATCCCCAGTTCGTTGATGAAGTCCGTCTGCCGGAAATCCGTTTCCAGAGGCTGCAGTTCGGTTTTGTAGGTCCAGACGTTGCCGGCATCGACGAAGGCGGCCAGCTCAATCAGCGAAGTGACCTGCTGGCGGAATTCGACACTCGATTCCAGCATCAGGTTGCCGTAGCCGCCGAAGGTGAGCAGGTTGTTGTTGACGGGGGCGGTGCGCCCGGGACCGAGCTGCCGCGGATCGAAGCCCCGCAGGCTGTTCGGACCGCCAATGGAGTACAGGTCGAAGTACGGCACGATGGCCCGATCGGAGATGGGAAAGGCCACCCCTCCGTGGAGCCGCACCGCCAGCGTAGAGGACGTACTCAGGTTGAGGTAGTAGCGCAGATCGGACTCCACCTGGGGGTAGAGGCTCTGTACGCGGCCAATGTCCTGGGTGCCCTGCCCGACGGGATAGACGTTGTTCAGGTTCATCGACAGGTACTGCTGCCAGAAGATATTGCTGCGGTCCTCTCCGTCCAGACGGCTGTCGTAGGTCAGGGTATAGTTGGGGGAAAAGACGATCATCCGGTCAAAGCGGCTGGCTCCGGCGGAGCTGCCTTCCGCACCGGGCGACAGACCGAGGCTGCGCGCAATACTCAGCACCTGCTCGTTATTGACCACCGGATTCTGGTAGCGGACGGCGAAGGGATTGAGCAAATGAGATTTCTTCACGCGCCGCTGCCAGGTATATCCATACTGCGCCCTGAGCTGCAGGAGACTGACCGACTCCGAAGCATTTGGGTCCACTTCTATCGCCTGGGCCAGGTCGGTGAGCCCCAGCTGGCTGATCTCCTGATTGAACTTGGAAAGGGTCAGGGAGAGCCTTTCGAGCTTTCCACCGAGGGAAATCACGGTACCGCTCGACATTACCCGGGGGATCAGCTTGCGGCGCTGGGGCAGCCACATGCGGGGGATAGTCAGGGAAGCGTCGAGGTCGTAGATGCCGGAGGACGGCACGCGGATGTTTTCGGTGTTGCCGAGAAAGACGGCGTAGCTGAAGTCGCCCACCACCCTGAAGAGCTCGGCACCCCGCAGGAGGTTCCGGTTGGTATAGGCAAGTCGGACGTTGGGCCCCACGTACTGGGCACTGTTGTAGGTCAAGCCCAGCTCTCCCTCGATCCGGCGGCGCGGCAGGGGATCCATAAAGGCATTCAGGATCAGGGTAGAGTCCGAACCGGGAACGGGCTCGTAGTCTAGGCTGATGTACCGGAAGGTATTGTAGCTCGCGAGGCGCTGGAGTGTCCGACGGTGGCTGGTGGGATTGTAGAGATCACCGGCCTCCATATAGAATGCCTCGTCGATAACCTTGGGCTTAAGGGGACAGTCAGCACAGCGGATGTTAAGCCCGTTGAGCTGGGTCAGGGGCTTGCGGTCGAGGCTGGCGGTATCCGAGACGTCAAAACTTGGGTAAATATTCACTTCGGTTATCCGCTGCGGCCGGAGGTCCTGCTGCGGTACGTCAGCCTTCAATTTGGCAAGCATGGAAACATCCCGGTCGCCCGAGACGGTATCCGCCAGAAACAGGAAATCCCCCGAGCTGGCGTAAAAGTAACCTTCGGCTTTCATGGCTTCCTTCCACCGCTCCCGCTCCGCCTTGATGGCGTCGAGGTCGTAGCGGGAGCCGGGGGGCAACACGGTCTGCTCCCGTACGGAATCAATGATCCGGCGGACGCTGCTATCCCTCAGGAAATACCTGACCGAATCCAGGTGGTGCGGTGGACCGACCCGTATGGTATAGGTCGCGGCTACTTCGCGGGCGTCCAGGTTGGTGTCCAGCTGGTAGGAAGCATCATTTTCGAAGTACCCATTATTCGAAGCTCGGTTCTCGAGGAGATTACTGACCGATTCCACCATGGTGGCTGCGTAAAAAATGGGCTCCTCTCCCTTGATCTGGTCGGGGTCGTCGGCATACTTCTCGGGGTTCTTGGCCTTCTTTTCCTCAAACTTGTAGTAGCGCCAGATATTCCGGTAGCCGATGAGGGGAATTTTCGAATTCGTCCGTTGGTTGAGGGTGGCCAGGAGCTCCGCTTCCAGTTGGTCGGTCGGCACGCTGTCGGCCGCTACGATGGTCAGGGAACTGCCCCGGTAGAGGAGCTCGTCCTCGGGCAGGAACTGAGTCACCTTGCAACCCATGGCGCAGAGGACAATCAGGGACAGCATTAATCGCCACATCATTATTGGTCTTGCTTAGGACTCCAGAAGAGTCGATCAAATTCTTTACTGAAGGTGAGCCGGCCACCGAAGCGTACAACGTTGCCCCCGACGAGTACGTCGCGGTCGCGGTCGTTGAAGAACTTCAGGCGGAAGGAGCCGTCGGCGTTGATCAGGTACTCGGCGGTGATGTTGTCGAGGTAGGTCTGCTGGGTACCGTTGGCTTCGTCGGCGGCATTTCCTGCCACCCCGTCTACGCTGACGACGATCCGGTCATTGAAGAGGGTCTTGCGAAGGCTCACTCGCAGGTTGGTGTTGGTGCTGCCGTTTTCCGCCTGATAGGAGTCGAGGCCGAAGTCCAGCTCCACGAATCCGACGTACTTGTTCGCCAGGTTGTTGAGGTAGCCCCCCACGGCGTTGTTGAGGGTGGTGTTGGCCAGGCTGGTACCGTCTCCTCCCCCCTGGTCGATGAGCGGGATGCTGAAGGCGTCGAAGGCCAGCAGCTGGAAGGCGGTGGTGGTCATCCGGCTGTCGTCCTGCCGCAGGGTCGAAAGGGCATCGGTGACGTTGCTGATCCCCAGGTTACCGTAGACGTCTGTGGGATAGACGACATTTGTCGTCAGGTCGCTATTCGTGAGGTCGCCCTCGAGGCCGATAAGCACGTAGAAGGTCTGCTTGCGCCGCAGGGTAGTGGCGTCGGTGACGTTGCCGTTCATGGCCTCCACCAGGGGGAGGGAGGAGGTCTTCACCTCGTAACGTACGGTCACGTCCAGGATCGGGTTCTGAATGTCTCCGTTGAAGGTGACGGTGCTTCCTTTAACGATATCCAGTTCTTTATTGATCACCTGGTAAATGAAGTCGTAACGGCCCTGGACCACCTCCACGCGCCCGGTCGCTTCCTGGCTTCCGTCGGGGTTGATCTTGAGGGTAAGGTTACCCTCGGCCCGACCGACGAACGTCTGGCCGGTCGCAGGGTCCACGACTACGGTTACCTGGAGGTTCGGCTTGATGTCCAGGTTGATGGTCATCTCGATGCCGCTGCGCTGGGCGATCATGGAATCGGTGTCGATCAAGGTATCGCGGCGGATAATGTCCTGCCACTGGTATTGTTCCTCGAACTCGACGATTCCGTCGTTGTCCACCAGGCCCTCGGACCCCACGGTGTATACGTAGGTAATGTCCGAACCATCATTCGTGGTGGCGTCGACGTTGAGCACGGGAAGGGTAGCCGTACCGCCGATCTCCACCCGGGCATCTACGGACATCGTACCGTAGTAATCGGGGTTATCGTCGTCGGTAGAGTTGATGGCGGTAAAGTCATCGGCGACCAGCAGCATGTCCAGCCCGATGTTATTCAGGCTGTTCAGATCGATATTTCCGGTCAGCGTCGCTGCGTTGTCCTCGGTATCGTAGATGGCCAACCCATTGGTGAAGGTGATGCGCTCCCCGGTAAAGGTGATGGAGTTCTCTCCCATCCGGAAGCGCTCTCCCAGCAGGCTGATGATCAGGCTGGCGTCCTGAAAGGCCACACTTCCGTTGAGCTGTGGCTCAGCTGCCGTGCCGGTAACCTCGATTTGCCCCGCCAGGTACCCTTCGGTTTCCTGCAGGTACCCGAGGCTGAAGGGCTCGGCGCTGGAAAGCATGAGCTTATTGACGTCGACCAGCAGGTCCATACCTCCATTCAGGGCGTAGTCTCCGGTGATGGCGACGTCATTGCCCTCGTTGGTGAGTGCCACGTCGATGTTGTAGTTCTGCTCGTCTCCACTGGACACATTGGCGGCAAGGTCGCCGACCACTTGTCCGGACCAGGAAAAGCCGTCGATGGTCAGGTCCGTCTGGATGCCCAGGTTAGACATCACGTTGTCCAGTTCCACGCTTCCGTTGAGGATCCCTCCGGCTACTTCCTCTTCGGAAAAGACCAGGCGACTGGGGGTACGCAGGTCGAAATCGTTGAAGGTGACGTCGACGTGGTTCGGCTCGGTGGTATTGGCTACCAGCGACTGGGTACCGTGGTGGAGGTCGAAGTTTTTAATCAGCAGGTTGGGTCCGGCCAGGGTAATGAGGTTGCTCGCGGGCAATCGCCAGGTCTCGAAGTTGAGGATCTGTTCCTGCTCGAGTTGTACGTTGAGCGAATCACCCTGCTGGTCGACGTAGGCCCCCAGGTAGTGGCGCAGGCTGTCTTCCGGAGTATAGAGTTTGAGCTGGACCAGGAGCCGATCGTCTTCCGTTTCGCCGGAAATGACGGTGCGTCCGAGTTGCACCTGCTCGTTGTAATTCACGTCGCCCCAGTCTGCGGTAAAGCTGAGGTCCGCGGTGTCCCCGACGGCCGTCATGTTGAGGTCGCGGGTTTCGATCCCGGAATAGACGAGCTCCGGTAGGTTGAGCTTAAACAGAAACTCCGGACGTGCGTCACGGTACAGCAGCGACAGGTTCATCGGAGACAGCTCGGTGAGGCCGGGGATGAGGCCGCCGGTCAGGGGCTGTGGGCGTTTGAGGTTGAGGGTGACGTCGAGGCTGCTGCCGTCCTCCACCGGATCGGGCTGCCGCAGCGAAGGGTCCCAGTACGCGATAAGGAAGGCCACCAGCTTCTCCGGGGTTGTGAGGGGATCGAAGCGGCCCACCACGTCGCCGTCGATGACGTCGGAGCGCAGGTAGATCTCGTTGTCCCAGTCGTGCATGGCAGCCGTCAGTAGCAGGCTGTCGACGTAGCTGCTGCCGTCGTCACTGCGCAGCACCACGTCATCAAACCGTACGAAGGCATCCAGGTGATACGGATCGATGCCCTCGCTGCGGGCCACCAGGCTGCCGGAAACGGCCAGCGGCACCTCGGTGATGTCCCAGGTCTGCAACTCGGCCCGCTCCACGTTCACGATCGCTTCCACAAAAACGGTGCTGTCCGCGTGCATGAGGTAGCGGGCGCTGCCGGAGGCCAGCAGATCGGGATGCAGGAGGTCGAATTCCGCTTCGTACCGGGTATCGCTCACCAGGGCCGTAAGGTCGAGCAGGGAATCCCCCCCCGCTTCCGCCACGAAGGCATTAACGTTCAGGTTCATGGTCGGCTCCAGGTGTCCCGAGACGTCGGCACGGATATCCAACGGGCCCAGGTCCAGCGTCAGCAGCGTGTCGCGCAGCGCGCCGGTGAAGAGGTCCGGTACGCGAACGCCGGTGATGCTAGCAGCGACGTTCAGGTCATCCGGATTGTACTTCCCGCTCACGTTCCAGTTGCCGTTGTCAGTTTCCAGGGGCACGTCGAAGGTAAGGTCGGTGAGGGAGCCGGAGATGCGGGCGTTGCGCACCCGCAGGCTGGGTAAGTTAAGGTTGGCCGGCAGCAGGCTGTCGGGTAAGATGGCCCGTACGTCCGTAATGTTGATCCCCAGATCGCTGACCTCCAGGTCGAGCGCCAGCTTGTCCGCGTCCAGTGCGTTGCGCACGTTTCCGTTGATGCGGGCATAAGTGCTATCGCCGGGCAGGTTCAGGCGAAGATTCACGTCGAGGTTGTCCATGGGACCGCTGATCGATCCACTCCCCCGCACGAAATCGGGGAGGGTATAATCTTCGGGGATCGACCCGGGAGGTACGTAGGCCAGGATGGTGGCCCGGGTGGCGAGCAGGGTATCCAGCTTTACGTTCAGGCGGGTGTTGGGGAAGGTCGTCACCCCATTCACCACTCCGCTGGTGCGGACCCGGCTGTTCAGTCCGTTTCCGAATACGCGGTTCTCGAGGGCATAAAGGTCCAGTTCGAGCCGGTTGTCGTTGTAGGTCGCTTTACCCTCAGCCACGATCCGCTGTGGCCAGTCAATGCCGGCCGGTAGGGTGCCCGATGGCAGGAGGGGCAGCAGGGGCCCGGGCGTTATGCTCAGTTCCCGCAGGGTCAGGGTGCCGCCCGCGCGTTCCGGATCGAGCACGTTCGTGGCCCGGCCGTTAGCGCGCAATTTTAGGCCCGGACCATCCAACTGGATCGTCTGGATATCCATTTCCGCCACGGTACCGTCGGCCCGCACGGCGAAGTCGAAGCGCTTGCCCAGGTTGTTGCGGATGATGGATTCCTTGGCCAGTTCGGGGGCAAGCAGGGCGATGTCTTTCAGCCCGAGGTAGCCCTCCAGCTGGGCCCGGGCGACCAGCTGCTCCAGGTCGGCCGATGCGAAGTCGTAGTTGATGGCGGTATTGTCGCTCTTTAGCTCGCTGTGGGTGGTGCGCAGCAGGAAATCGCGCAGGCCGAGGAAGGAAGGATCGTACTCCACCACTCCTTCCGTACGCAGCACTTCCAGCCCGCTTTTCTCTTTCGCGGTCAGTTGGCGCAGGCGCAGGTGCAGGGAATCCACCAAGTAGGAGATGTCGGTGATCTCCGTCTCCACCTCGGTCAGGGCCAGGTGGTTGACGTCCAAGCCCGGCCCCTCCAGGGCGGGAGCGGGCGTATCCATACGGAAGCCGAACTGATTGAGTTGAAAGAGCTCGCCGCGGAAAGCCAGGCTGTCGCCCATCACCAGTTTGGCGCCCTCCAGGTTCACGTACGGCAGTTCCGTAGCCAGGTCGAGGCTGTCCATCCCCATGCGGAAAGCGCTCTCGGATATGGTCAGTCGACCGGCAATCAGTTCCAGCGGGGCGGCCTCGGCCGTGGTATCCACCGGGGTGCTGCTTTCGCCGATGCGCACGGCCACGTCGGCACCCGAGAGGTCGACGTAATCGATGTCGAAGCGCATCGCGTTGAGGTCCGCTTCATTGATCTCCGCCTCCAGTTTGTTGGCCGTGACGTCCGCCAGTATCCCCGCGGGATCATCCTGGTAATAAATATCGGCCCGGTTGAGGCGCAGGCTGGCCCCATCGAGGTTGATCACAAAACCTCCGGAAGAGGTAGCCACCGAGTCCGCCTGGGGGGAATTGTCCATGGCCACGGTGTCCACCGGCATCAACGCGTCGAGCAGGAACTGGATATTACTGCTCGAATCGGTGGTGATCACCTTGGCGTACACGTCATTGATCTCCACCTCGCTGATGTCGACGGTAGAGCGGATCAGGGCGTACATATTGATGCCTACGCCTAGGTGGCCCACCCGGGCGATGGTGTCGCCGGCGGGATTGTTGACGTAAACGTCGTCGATCGTGATGCTGGAGGGAAACTGGAGGGAGATGTTCCCAATGCCCACGTCGCTGCCGAGGGTAGACTGGGCAATCTTCTCGATTTCCGTGGTGATCCTCCGCTGCACGAAGGGCAGCTGAATGAGCAGGAATAGGAGCACGACGAGCCCCAGGAGGGAGACCACGAACCAAAAGATAAATCTGCCTATTTTCTTACCTGTGCTAGCTGCCAAAGGGGATTTACTTATTCGTGGGTGACGGCCTTAGAACCAGCCATTAAATCTTAGGTTCGTTGTTTCTACGCTAACCTGCCCGAACCGCGCCGGGGATCGCTTCCGGCTTTATCCGGCGCCGGCCCGGTGGGCGCACGGCAACCGTAACCTTATAAAACGCTTACGATCCACTAATTGTACCGAGACTTCTCCCCGTATCCGCACTTTGATCGTCGCAAGTACGGCACTTCGTTATAAATATGATGGATGTTGTTCCATCTGGCAATTCCGGTCTAGAGACACAACGCCGTAGTACTGCACTTTTTGGTCGAGGCTTAGCCGATCGGGTCCATCCCCTTTTTCTCATACTACAGCCTGCGCCCTTCCATTATTTCTTGCCCCCGTTTCCGTGCCACGGCTAACCTAATCGATCCTCAGTACCAGCCCTTTGAGGTATTCCCCTTCGGGGTGGAAGAGGTTGACGGGGTGGTCAGGCCCCTGCCCCAGCCGGTGCAGCACCCGCGCGGCGCGCCCGGATTCCAGACCTGCCGCCACGATGGTATCGTAGAACAGCTGGCGATCAACGACCCGGCTGCAGCTGAAGGTGAAGAGCAATCCCCCCGGCTTAATGGCCGCGATAGCCCGGGCATTCAGTCGCTTATAGGCCTGTACGGCTTTATGGCGACGGTGCTTGTTCTTGGCAAAGGCGGGCGGATCCACTACCACGATATCGTAAGATTCGGGCTCGGCGTTCTCTTTGAGCCAGTCCATCACATCGGATGTGTAGGACGCATGTTGGTCACCGAAATCGCCATTACGGCTCACGTTATCTTCCGTGAGGGCGATGGCACTGCTGCTCAGGTCGATACTTTGCACCTGCGCCGCGCCGCCCAGGAGGGCATACACGGAAAAGCCGCCGGTATAGCAAAAGGTATTGAGGACGCGGGCGCCGCTGGCGTAGCTGCCCAGGAGCCAGCGGTTTTCCCGTTGGTCGAGGAAAAAGCCCGTTTTCTGCCCGTCGGTAATATCGACGCGGAAGCGGCGCCCGTTTTCCAGTATGACCACCTCCGTGGTGGGTTCACCGGCCAGGTTCCCGTCGGCGGCCGGATCGGCGTAGCGGTCGGGAAGTACGGCGCTGCTTTTGTCGTACACGGAGGTGACCACGTCGGGCAGGAGCTCGAGGAGGGCCTCCGCAATCTCCTGCCGCTGCCGGTGCATGCCGATGCTGTGACACTGCACCACGGCCACGGAGGCGTAGCGATCGATGACGAGCCCGGGCAGCCCGTCTCCGGCGGCGTGCACCAGGCGGTAAGCATTGGTGAGGGGGTCTGCGGACAGGCCCAGCTGCCGGCGCAGATCGAGGGCGGCGGCCAATTGGTTGCGCAGGTGGTGGTCGGGCAGCTCGGCTTCCCCGAAGTGCAGCAGGCGCACGCGGATGCTGCCGGTTTGATAGTGGCCTACGCCGAGCTGACGGCCCTGGTGATCGGTCACGCGCACGAGTTCTCCGTCGGTGATGCCCTCCTCCTCGTGGCGGACGGCCCCGGAGAATACCCAGGGATTGCGGCGTTCGATGGCGCCTTCGCGGCCTTTGGTCAGGGATAGGGTCTTCATGGTCGGGGAATTGAGCGCGCAAAGGTAACCGCAAGCGGCTCGGAAGCCGAATATTTCGGTTCTTTGCCCCATCGAATACCTCATCATCGGTCAGGGACTCGCCGGTACCCTCATCGGCCACCGCCTCGAACGCGCAGGCCACCGGCTTACCTATATGGATGCCCCCGGCCAAACTTCCGCCAGCAGCGTCGCGGCCGGCATCATCAACCCCATCACCGGTCGCCGCTTCGTGAAGAGCTGGCGGGTCGATGAGCTGCTTCCGGAGGCCCTTGCCCTGTACCGGGAGCTGGAGGAATACCTCGGCACCCCGATCTGGTACGACCTCCCCCTCCTCCGCACCCTCTTTAACCGCGGCGACCAGAACGACTGGCTCGCGCGGTCTGGCGACGATGGATACGAAAAGTACATGGACGACGATCCCCCACTCGGTCAGCTTCCCCGGCTCACCGAGCCCGCCTTCGCCTACGCCGGGGTCCGGCACACGGCGCGGGTGGATGTTGGCCACCTCGTAGCCTGCTACCGGAAATTTCTGATCCGCGAAGGCCGCTTGCTGGCCGAGGAAGTAGACTACACCCACCTGCCCACCGGCTACGACCGCATTATTTTCTGCGAGGGCTGGCGGTCGCGCTTTAATCCCCATTTCTCCTTCCTGCCCCCCGGCGGCAGCAAGGGAGAGGTACTAATTGTAAAGACCGAGGCGCCGCTACTCAATTCGATGTTCAAGCACCGCGTTTTCCTGGTGCCCCGGTCCGACGGGACCTACTGGATCGGTGCCACCAACCAGAACCAATTCCGGGACGACTCCCCCACCCCATCCGCCCGGCAGTTTCTGCTGGACCGGCTCAGCGAGGTGCTCACCGTTCCCTTCGAAATCCTGGAGCACCAGGCGGCGGTGCGTCCCACCGTACGCGACCGGCGGATGATCATCGGTCAGCACCCGGCGCACCCCGAGTGGTACGTGTTCAATGGCCTGGGTACCAAGGGGGCTTCCCTGGCGCCCCTTGGCAGCCGGTGGCTGTTGAACCTGCTGGAGACGGGCATCCCGGTACCGGATGAGGTAAGCGTGGATCGTTTTGCCTAGCACCATTCGCCTTACGTAGCGCTTTAACAAAAAAGCCCCCCGATCTACCGATCGGGGGGCTTAAGCTTGTGTTGAAGCTTGCGAGAGGGGAATTACTTGCCCTCTACCTCTTCGAATTCCACGTCCTGGACGTCGTCCGCTCCGGCCTTGCCGGTATCTGCTCCGGCTCCGGCGTTCGCACCGGCTCCGGCATCCGCCGTAGGATTGCCTTCCTGCTGGCCGGCCTGGTACATGTCCTGGCTGGCGGCATTCCAGGCGGCGGTCAGGGCCTCGGTCGCCTTATCGATGGCGGTGAGGTCCTCCGACTTGTGGGCGTCGCGCAGGGACTGGAGGTTCTTCTCGATCTCGGCCTTCTTCTCGGCGGGGATCTTTTCTCCGAATTCCTTGATCTGCTTCTCGGTCTGGAAGACGAGCTGGTCGGCACCGTTCAGCTTCTCGATCCGCTCGCGGGCAATCTTGTCGGCTTCCTCGTTTTCGGAGGCCTCGGCCTTCATGCGCTCGATGTCGTCCTTGCTCAGTCCGGTACCGGCCTCGATCTTGATCGACTGCTCCTTACCCGTGCCCTTGTCCTTGGCGGTTACACTGAGGATGCCGTTGGCGTCCATGTCGAAGATGACTTCGACCTGGGGTACACCACGGGGTGCGGGGGGAATGTCGCCGAGTACGAAGCGTCCGATGGGGCGGTTGTCCTTGGCCATCTGACGGGCACCCTGGAGTACGTGGATTTCCACGGAGGGCTGATTGTCGGTCGCGGTGGAGTACACCTTCGACTTTTTGACGGGGATCGTGCTGTTGGACTCGATCACGGTGTCGAATACACCGCCCATGGTCTCGATACCGAGGCTCAGCGGGGTTACGTCGAGCAGGAGTACATCCTGAACGTCACCGCTCAGTACACCTCCCTGGATGGCTGCGCCTACGGCGACTACTTCGTCGGGGTTGACGCTCCTGTTGGCTTTCTTGCCGAAGAATTTCTCCACTGCTTCCTGGATCGCGGGGATACGGGTCGAACCACCCACGAGGATGACCTCATCGATCTCGCTCTTGCTGATGCCGGCGTCCTTCATGGCCTTTTCACAGGGCTTCAGGGTGCGCTGGACCAGGTTGTCAGCGAGTTGCTCGAACTTGGCGCGGGTGATCTTGATCACCAGGTGCTTGGGCACCCCGTCCACGGCCGTGATGTAGGGCAGGTTGACTTCGGTCTCGGTAGAGCTGGAGAGCTCGATTTTGGCTTTCTCGGCGGCTTCCTTCAGGCGCTGGAGGGCCATGGGATCCTTCTTGAGGTCCATGTTCTCCTGGCTCTTGAATTCATCTGCGAGGAAGTCGATGAGTACGCGGTCGAAGTCATCCCCCCCGAGGTGGGTATCGCCGTTGGTAGACTTTACTTCGAATACCCCGTCACCCAGGTCGAGGATGGAAATATCGAAAGTGCCACCACCGAGGTCATAGACGGCAATGGTCATGTCCTTGCTCCGCTTGTCGAGCCCGTAGGCCAGGGCGGCCGCGGTAGGCTCGTTGATAATGCGGCGGACGGTAAGTCCGGCCACTTCACCAGCCTCTTTCGTGGCCTGGCGCTGGGAGTCGTTGAAGTAGGCGGGCACCGTCACTACGGCTTCCGTTACCTCGTGTCCGAGGAAATCCTCGGCAATCTTTTTCATTTTTTGGAGGACCATGGCGCTAATCTCCTGGGGCGTGTACTTACGTCCGTCGATCTCTACCTGGGCCAGTCCGTTGTCGCCCTTGACGACTTTGTAAGCACTGCGCTCTACCTCGCTTTTCACTTCGTCGAAGCGCTGTCCCATATACCGCTTAATGGAAGCGACCGTCCGCGTGGGGTTGGTAATGGCCTGCCGCTTGGCCGGCTCACCGATCTTGCGTTCACCGGCATCCAGGAATGCCACGATGGAGGGAGTGGTGTTGCGTCCCTCATCGTTGTAGATTACGGTGGGCTCGTTGCCCTCCATTACCGCCACGCATGAGTTGGTCGTACCTAAATCAATTCCGATAATCTTGCTCATACGATTGTTGTTTCTAAATTTTTCTTGACAATGCTGTCGCCCCAGTTAATGCAAGCACTGTGCCAGAGCTGAAGCGGCGCACATCCTGACGCATTTTCGGGCGGGGGCGCCGGTGCAACGGAAATTGGCACAAAGCCGGGTCGGCCGGTTGACATTTTGTCAGTGCCGGGCAATCGACCCCGGGCCAAAAAAAGAACCCCTGGCCGGTTGGCCAGGGGTTCTTTTTAAGAAACGGGAAAACACTTACTGCACCAGCAGGCGGCTGGCATGAATCAGGCGTCCGTCCGCATTCCGCAGGGTCACGAAGTACTGTCCGGCGGGCAGGCCGGTCAGGTCGAGCGGGTAGTTCTGGGTACCCACCTGGGCATTCACGGTGATCTCCTGCCGCAGTTGACCGAGCTGGGTGAAAACCAACAACCTTCCCCGGAAGGCCTCCTGGGTGTTGACCTCATAGGTTACGGTGCCGCCGGTCGCGGCGGGGTTCGGGTACGCCCGGGCGGAAAAGCCTTCGGGTAGGAAGTCACGCGTACCAACGATGTTACCGCGGATCAGCGTAACGCTGGCAGGCTCGCTCGGCGAGTAGTTGCTGCCGTCGCTGGCCAGGACGCGGTGGTAGAGGGTGATGGTGGAGTCGGTAGCTACGTCCGCGCTGTCGAGCAGGGTACCTACGGTGCCGAAGTCGGTGGTGAAGAAGGTATCCCGTCCCGTGTTGGCCGCGAAGAGTACGTTCTCGAAGGCCTCGTCGGCGGACAGCTGCCAGATGTAGATCACCGTGTCCATATCCGGATCGGTCGCAGGCATATACGTGACCCGGAATTCCTCGGTGGAAGCCCCCTCAAGATTCAGGCTGTCGCCGTCGACCGGGCTGAGGATCATGGAGGCCACCGGGGGCAGGTTCAGTTCGCCGAGTACCTGGCCACGGGCCTCGCCGCTGGGTACTATGGTCGTATGTACGTTGGCGTAAAGCCGGCCGGTGCGTAGGGCTACGATGACCGAGTCGGCCAGTTCAAACGTGTTGCTGTCGATGGGGAAGGTGACACTTTTAAGGTCATCGGCCGGACTTGCATTGAGGGGAACTACAATACCACCGTTCTGCCCGGCGGGAGCCAGGTGAAGGTGAGCACCTCCGGCTATGGAGGCGTCAAAGTCACCGTTGAGCATGGTCACGCTACCGGATACCTTCAGGGTGGAATTGATCAGTTCCATCTTCAATCCGCCTTGGGCTGTGGTAGCCACGTAGTTGGTGGCGTTGGCGCCGGAGAAGGTGGCGTGGAAGTAACTTCCAGCCAACGGAAGCATCTGCCCGCGGATCGCTCCCCCTGAATACTCGGCGGTATGAATGTTAGCGTATACCTCGCGGTCCATCATCGCGGTCAATGCGGTGGCCGGAAGTTGGAGGCGGTTGCTGTCCGCCAGGATCACACCGCTGCGGTTGTTTTCCGCGATCTCGGTATTGATTGCTTGCAGGATCCCACCGTTGCTGCCCGCAATTGCGCGGTGCAGGTGCATGCCTCCGGCGACGTTAGCGGCAAAGTCGCTCTCCAGATCCTTAAAGGAGCCCACCAGGGTAACCATAGTGTCCGTGACCTCTGCGGCCACCATACCGGTAGCCATGGTGGGTACCCCCTGGGGTTCGCTGGCACCGGAGAGCGGGGCCAGGAAGTAGCTTTCAGCCTCGGCGAGTACGCTACCGCGGATTTCTCCACCGCCGTACTCCATGGAGTGCACGTTCACGTAGAAGAAGCGGTCCATCAGGGTGTCAGCACGTCCACCGCTGAGGGTAAACGTATTGGCCATCGGGAGGTAGCGGCCGCTGGTGTCGGTAGCTGACTGAGTGGCCATGAGGGGATAAATGACGGGTCCGTTCTGTCCCGGGTAACCGGCATGCAGGTGTGATCCGCCGGCGATGGCGGTGTTGAGGTCACTCATCAGGCCCTGAAAACTACCCGTAGCCGTCATCCGGCTCCCCATCATTTCTACCTTAACCATTCCCCGGCCGGTGGTGGTAATGGAAGGAATTTGTTGGTTTCCATTCAGGAAGGCGGTAAAGACGGCCTGACTTTCGGGCAGCATTTGTCCGCGGATTTCTCCGGAGCCGTACTCCTTCGAGTGGATGTTGAGGTAGATGCCACGGTCTAGCAGCTGGGTACGTTGGTCGTCCGTAAGGGCATAGGAGTTGTCGGCCAGGAGAAAGCTTCCGCTGAGCGAATCATCCGCAAGATCCACGGTGAGGGGGAAGGCTACGGGGCCGTTTGCTCCCGCCCAGGCGGGGTGCAGGTGGGCGCCTCCGGCAATCGTGGTGTTGACCGCGCTGCCGAGGTCGGAGAAGGTGCCGGTAATCAGGAGGGTGTTGCCCACCAGATGACCCAGTACCTGGCCCGATGCGCCGCTGGTTACGACGGGCCATTCGTTGGAGCCCGACAAATGGGCGCGGAGGATGGCATCGGCCCGGGGAAGCACCTGGCCGCGGATTTCACCGGAGGGGTAGGTCCCGCTGTGGATATTGGCGTAATAGCGTCCTTCTTGCAGCGCAGCTACCTGATCGGCGTTGAGCGTAAAGGTATTGTCCTCACTTTCGAAGATTCCGCGGGTGCGGTCGTCGTCCTGAGTTGCGGTAAGCGGGATGTTGACCGGGCCGTTCATACCCGCCATGCCGAAGTGGAGGTGGGCGCCGCCGCCGATGCTGGTAGCCAGGGTATCGCTGAGCGCATCGTAAGAACCCGTTACGACCAGGCTGTTTTCGGCAGCGTCGAACTCGAGCAGCAGGGCGCCGTGGGCGGTACTGATAACGGAGGGTACTTCATTGCTGCCGAGCAGGTTGGTGAAGTACACTTCCCGTTCGTCGCTGACCAAGATGCCGCGTATCTCTCCGGCAGGATAATTAAGTGTATGGATGTTAACGTAAATCTCACCGGTATCCACGCCCGCAAATTCAGCGTTGGTGACCCTAAAAGTATTCTCGTCGGCTTCGAAGGTTCCACTGCGCCCGTCTTCCGAGAGGGTAGGCACCAGGGGGATAACCACTCCGCCGTTTCTTCCCGGATACCCGATGTGGATGTGGGCACCGGTACTTCCGCCGTTATCGACGGCCGAGCTTAAGTTTTCAAAGGAGCCGGTGACGACTACATCGATTTCGTTTTCTCCGATCCGTAAGAAATCTACGGATACGGACCCCGAGGCCGCCGTGGCTACCGGCAGTGTTTCTTGCTGCCCGCTGAGCATGGCAGTGCCGGAGGGCGGCACCTGGCCAAGAAGCGGGGAGGTTCCCAGGAGCAGGAGAAGGCAGCTAAAAAGATAGGTAAAGGTTTTGAATTGCATGTTGGAATATTAGGTTAGAAAGTTTTAATGCGAATGAGGGAAGATGGTTCCCACCATCCACACAATTTTCCAACAGCCAATGCCAGCACTTGTGCTATTGTTTACTGATATTCAGTAATTTAATTATGCAATTTGTATACATATCTAAGACTAATTTCCCGTTTTACACGCCACCGGCTTCGCAGTTTCCGGAGGTGAGCGGCGATTATCTCCGCTTAGAATTGCTATTCCGGGTGATCTGCCGCTGGGCGTCGGATTTGAACCGGCGAATCTCCGGATTCCGGAGGGCCAATTGCTTGGTCTTACGTCCCTGCACCCGTTTGCGCCACCGCTTCCAGCTGCTGAGCTTTAGCTCGCGTTTCATAAGGTGGATCACCGCTGCCTCGGTAAGGTCAAACTGGTATTCAATGGCGGAGAAGGGGGTACGGTCTTCCCAGGCCATTTCGATGACGCGGTCGAGGTCACGTAGACTAAGTTGCTCTGGCATACAGCGGTAAGGACCGACAGCAGGAAAAGGTTTCGAACTATTGCGGTGACCGGCCAGGCCTTTAGCGAAAATTCAGATTTCGGGTATAACTGCCGTTGCTCAGGCTATCGAGGCTTGCGTCGTCTAGCACGATACCGGTACGTGTGGTGAGGGTACGGCTGGTGACCAGGCCTTCGCCATTGGTGACGTTGGAGTAGCGCGGCAGCGCCTGCGCACTGGTGAGTCCGGCATTGGCATTTTCCAGGGTCAGCAGGCGTGCAACCTCTTCCCCGGCCGCCGCGACCTGCACGTCGAAGCTGTCGAAGCGCCGGGTGATCCCTTCCGTCGCGGGAAGGCTTCTGCCGATAAACTGGTAGATGCTTTCGTTATTCACCTCGAAGCGTACCTGGCCGGAGGAGCGGTTTTCCCCGTCGGGCCGGTACCGGGCATCCAACTCATACACCAGGTCGACGGAGCGATCCTGGGAGGGGTCGGCAGTGCTGAATTCCCGCAAGTGAAATAGGAAACGGAGGTTAAAAATAGCCGCCTGATCGCCCGCTTCCCACGCGACCAGCAGGGGCCGGCGGTAATCGTCAATGCGGGCGGTAGTGGTGGGCCGGATGATGGTGAGGGGTTGGAGGAGGGTGGTCCCGGCCACCGCGTCCGGCTCCCCCGCACGCTGCACCGTGATCACCGCCTCCTGCCCGCCGGCCAGCCGTACTTCCGATTGGGGGACGCGGTACAATACATTAGGGTTCCGGGCAAACACCCCGTCTTCCCGCACTAACTCGACGCTGTTCCCGTCGATCCGCTCCAGTTCCACGCTGAGGTTGAGTGCCCGGTTGGTCAGGGTGACGGTGGCCGCGCCGAGCCCATAATAGAGTTGCTCGGGATCCGCGGCTGCGGCACCTGCGTCCCCGCCCCCGCTCTGGACCGCCCGTTCAACGCGCACGTAGTGGATGGGCGCTTCGGCGTTCAGGTAAGCGTACACCACCGGAATGTCCTGGTAGGGCGCCTGGAGATTGAAGTCATCGCGACAGGAAAGCAGGAGGGCAAGTAGGGGAAAAAGGCGGAGGGTCAGGCGCATGGACCAAAGGTACTACGTCGGCCCAGGAAGCAGGCGGCACCGGCAGTGGCCCGGCAAAAGGAAAGGAATAGCGTAGGTTTATATCCGCCCAATGGCCATTTGTTAATTACTTGCCGTTATGATGGATATCCCCAAACGACTTGCCTTGTTTGCCGGCCCGCTGGCGTACGTCCTGGTGCGGATGTTTTACCACCCGGAAGACCTGGGGGAGCAGGCCAATGCCGTACTGGGGAGCACCTGTTGGGTAGCGATCTGGTGGATCTTCGAGGTCATTCCCATCAGCGCGACCGCCCTGTTGCCGCTGGCCTTGTTTCCCCTTTCCGGAGCCGATACGCTGGAGGAGACCGCGGCGGCGTACGGCCACAAGTACGTTTTCCTCTACCTCGGCGGCTTCTTCCTGGCCATCGGCATCGAGCGTTGGAACCTCCACCGACGGATCGCGCTGAATATCATCCAGCTTTCCGGCACCAGCATTTCCCGCATCACCCTCGGCTTCATGCTGGCCACGGCCCTGCTTTCGATGTGGATCTCCAATACCGCTACCTCGGTGATGATGCTGCCGATCGGCATGGCCATCGTGAAGCAACTCCACGACAACCCCGCGACCAAGGAGGACGAAAACCTGCGCTTCGGCAAGAGCCTTATGCTGGCGATCGCCTACTCCGCCTCCATCGGGGGCATGGCCTCCCTCATCGGCACCCCGCCGAACCTGGTGCTGGCGGGCGTCGTGGAGGATACCTTCGGGATCGAGATCACCTTCTCCCAGTGGCTCAAAGTGGGCGTCCCGCTTTCCGCCACCCTTCTCCTCCTGTGCTGGACCTACCTAACTAAAGTGGCCTTTAAATTTGACAAAGGGAGCTTTCCGGGCGGTCGTCAGGAAATTCGCCGTCTACTCGCGGAGCTCGGCCCCATGCGCTACGAGGAACGGGTGGTCCTCATCGTCTTCGTTTCCACCGCCCTGCTCTGGATACTCCGCTCGCTGATCCTCACCCGCTTCCTTCCCGCCCTGGACGATACGATCATCGCGATCGTCGCCGGTCTTGCCCTCTTCCTGCTGCCTACCCGCGACGGAAGCCGCAAACTCATCGACTGGGAAGAAGCGGTTCAATTACCCTGGGGCATCATTCTTCTGTTCGGCGGCGGACTGGCCCTCGCCAACGGCTTTGACAACAGCGGCCTCGCCGCGTGGATCGCCGGCCGCCTCGCCCTGCTCGACGGCATGGGCCTGTTCGTCCTCCTCCTCATCATCGTCGCTAGCGTCAACTTCCTCACCGAGATCACCTCCAACCTGGCCACTACGGCCATGCTGCTCCCGGTACTGGCCCCCATGGCCCTCTCGCTCGACGTCCATCCGTATATCCTGCTCGTAGGAGCCACGGTCGCCGCTTCCTGCGCCTTTATGCTCCCCGTCGCCACTCCTCCGAATGCCGTCGTCTTCGGCTCCGGCTACCTCCGCATCCCCGATATGGTCCGCCGCGGTTTCTGGATGAATATGGTGTCCATCGTCGTCATTCTGCTCTTCGTTTACTTCCTCCTTCCCTGGCTGTGGGACTTCGATCCCTTTACTTTCCCGGTAGAGTTAAAGGATCGACTGTAGGCTATAGGCGATTAGCTATATGCTCATAGCTTATAGCACAGCCCGGCTATCCACGATCCTTAGGCACCTCGCCCGCAGCGATCTCCTGCCGCCGGAAATAGTCCATCACCTTCTTAGCGGTGCTTAGGTTAGTCACCCCGGCGATCTCGCTGGCGAGGGCATTTTTCACCTTCTTCGTGCTGCCGAAGTGGGAGATAAGCTTTTGGACGGTCTTCTCCCCCACCCCGGGGATATTGAGCAGCTCGGTTTGCAGCATGCCGATGCTCCGCTTGTTGCGGTGGTGACGGAGGCTGAAGCGGTGGGCCTCGTCACGCGCCTGCTGGATGAGCCGCAGACTTTCGCTCTTCTTGTTGATGTGTATGGGCACCGGATCGTCGGGGAAGTAAATTTCCTCCAGGCGCTTGGCGATGCCGACGACCGTCATTTTACCGCGCAGGCCGAGCAGGTCGATGCTCTCCATCGCGTGACTGAGCTGGCCCTTGCCCCCGTCGATGATCACCAGCTGGGGCAGCGGTTCGCCCTCTTCCAGGAGGCGGCGGTAGCGGCGGTGGACCACCTCCTTCATGCTCGCAAAATCGTCGGGACCGACGACCGTCTTGATGTTGAAGTGGCGGTAGTCCTTTTTGCTCGGCTTGGCATTTTTGAAAACGACGCAGGCGCTGGCCGGATTAGTGCCCTGGATGTTGGAGTTATCGAAACACTCCAGGTGCATCGGCAGCTCGTCCATCTGCAGGTCGGCCTGTAGTTGTCGCAGAATGCGCTCGGCGGGCGTCTGCCGGTTGGCGTTGCTGATGCGCTGCTTCTTACGCTGCAGCAGCATGTACTTGGCGTTCTTTTCGCTGAGCTCGAGCAGCTTCTTTTTGTCACCGATCTTGGGGACGGTGATGTAGGCGTCCACCCCGGCCAGTTCGAGCTCGTGGTTCAGGATGATCTCGGGCGCGATGCTGTTAAAGCGGTCGCGCAGCTCGGGGATAGCGTAGGTCAGCAGGCTCTCCTCGTCGTCGTCGAGGTTCATCTCGATCTCCTGGGTATGGGTGTGGATGACCGCCCCGTTCACGATCTTGATGTAGTTGAGGTAGGCCTCCTTCTCGTCCATGGCTACCCCGAAGACGTCCAGATCGCGGATACTCGTGGATACGATGGTCGACTTGCTCTGGTACTTCTCGAAGGCCCTGAGCTTGTCGGCGATCAGTTGCGCCCGCTCGAATTCGAGCTGTTCGGCCAGTACCTCCATTTCAGCCTGAAAGTGCCGCTTCACCTCGGCGAAGTTGCCCTTCAGGATATTCTTGACCTGCTCGATCTTCTCATTGTAGGAGGCTTCGCTTTCCTCGCCTACGCAGGGCCCCTCACAGTTTTTGATGTGGTATTCGAGGCAGACCTTAAACTTGCCGGCCTCGATGTTCTCCTGCGAAAGGTTGAGGTTGCAGGTGCGCAGGGGAAAGAGTTGCTTGACCAGGTCGAGGATGATCTTCAGCTGGCCCTTGCTGGTATACGGTCCGAAGTAGTAGCTGCCGTCCCTCCACACCTGCCGGGTAATAAACACGCGGGGAAAGCGCTCCTTTTTGATGCAGATGTAGCTGTAGCTTTTGTCGTCCTTGAGGTTGATGTTGTAGCGCGGCTGGTGGGTCTTGATCAGGGCATTTTCCAGCAGCAGGGCATCGGCCTCCGTTTCTACGATGGTAAATTCCAGGCGGTGGGCGTTCTTGACCATCACCCGGGTCCGGTTGAGGCGGTCCTTACGATCTCCGAAGTAGCTGGCCACACGGTTGCGCAGGGTTTTCGCCTTGCCCACGTACAGAATGATATCCTCGGCCCCGATGAAGCGGTACACGCCGGGCTGTTTGGGTACGGTATCGGCGATGCGTTTGTAGTCTTCCGTCGTCATTGCTGCAATAACGGCAGGACCTCCGAATCGTTGGACGGGCAGGCCGACAAAATAATCATGCCGCGGCGGCGCGCGGGTGCCGGGCGGGTGAGGGGGAAGTAGGTAGCTTTGCGGTTTACCCACCCTACCCATGCGTTCAGTTTACCTCCTCCCGCTTACTGCCTCCTTCCTGCTCCTGCTTACCCTGGGTTGCGGTGACTCCCCCCCACCCACTTCCGTTGCCGTTACTAGCGACCTACCGCTCCGTGACAGCCTCGTGATGGAGCCCGCCCCGCCCCCCCTCGTGGCCGGCGATGAATTGACCGCCTGGGTGGACGGCCTCTTCATCCGGGCCGCGCCGGAAACCAAGGCGGAGATCTTACTGCAGGTCAGCGGGGGCACCCCCCTCACGTATACCGGCAAGGCCTCCGACCTGGGGGAAACGATCGTTTTGCGGGGCACGGCCTTCCGACAGCCGTGGTTGGAGGTGCGTACCGCCGACGGTACCGAGGGCTGGGTATTCGCCGGTGCACTCCAGCGGCCGGGAGAGGAGAAAGGACCCGGCTACCGCGGTCCGGAACAATTCGAGTTTGCCCACTTCGGTACGTACGACCTGAGTGAGTGGCAGCTCAAAGGGACCAAAGCGACCAGCGGCGGCGATGCCGAAAACACGATCGCGGTCTATACCGTGGGCAGTAGTCAGTTGACGATCCGTCAAACCGATATCGGCGATTACGGCTACGAGAGGGAATTCACCTTCGGGGATACGCTGGGGAACGTACATAAGAAAAGAGAATTCCGTTTTCAGGTAAATCCCGAGCTCGCCCTCTTCGAAACTGTGACGGATTACCTCATTGTTCCAACCCGCCAGTATCGCCGGACCCAAGCTATGGAAAAGCACTTTCAGCAACTAAATGCACGGCCGGAAATGGCCGACGGCCCCTGGGAAGTACGAACGCCGCGCTAACTAGTGGTAAAGCGGGAATTGCCGGAATTCCAATTCATCGGTAATGCGCGGGTAACGAAAGCCAACTTCGGGGAATACCTAAAGGGTAAACCTACCCCCCGATTCCCTTGGCCAGTACCCCGACTTCCACTTTCTCGCCGCGGAGCCCGGTGCTCGCGCACGACGCATTCTTCAACCGCCTGCGGCAGCGGGAATACGCCCGCCTCGACCGCCACGGTCACGTCTACCTCGACTACACCGGAGGGAACCTTCCAGCCGAAAGCCAGCTGACCGCGCACTACGCTCTCCTGCAGGAGCATACGCTCGGCAATCCCCATTCCACCAATCCAACCTCCCGCCACGCCACGGAGTTGGTGGAAGGCGCGCGGCAAGCCGTCCTCGATTTTTTCCGGGCAGGCGGCGAGTACCACTGCTTTTTTCACCCCGAATGCCTCCGGGGCGCTCAAACTCGTCGGCAAGTGCTACCCCTTCGGTCCCGGCAGTCAGTATCTCCTGCTCGCGGACAACCACAATTCCGTCAACGGCATCCGGGAGTACGCGCGCAGGGCAGGGGGCAAATTCTACTACACGCCCGTTCGCTACCGGGGACCTGACCATCGATCGCGATGCCCTCACTGCCGCACTCGCCCGTCCCCCTGGCCCCGCCCCCCGCCTCTTTGCGTATCCCGCCCAATCCAATGCCTCCGGCGTCCGCCACTCCCTGGCGTGGGTCGACCGGGCCCGGGCTGAAGGATGGGATGTGCTGCTGGACGCGGCGGCCTTCGTACCTGGCAATCCGCTAGACCTGACGCGCCACCGCCCCGATTTCGTGTCCGTTTCCTTTTATAAAATCTTCGGCTACCCCACCGGCCTGGGCTGCCTGCTGGTACGCAAGGACAAGTTTACCGGCCTGCGTAAACCCTGGTTCGCGGGTGGCACCGTCCGCCTGGCGGCCGTAGCCCATCCCGCGCACCGGTTGGTGGACGGGCCGGAACGTTTCGAGGACGGCACCCTCAATTACCTGGATCTGCCCGCCGTTAAGATCGGGCTGGATTACGTCTCCGGTATCGGCATGGAACGGATCCGGGAACGTACCGCCTCCCTCATGCACTACCTCTGTACTCGGTTGAGCGAGCTAACCTACGCAGACGGTGCCCGCGCCGTGCGGCTATTTGGTCCGCAAAACCGCGCCCGGGCGGGTGGTACCGTGATCATGGCCTTCTACGATTCGGCCGGCCGGCGCTTTGCGGTCGAAGGAGTCGAGGTGCGGGCCAATGCCCGGGGGGTATCCCTGCGGTCCGGCTGCTTCTGTAATCCGGGTATCGACGAGATCAACTCCCGCCTCTCCGCTACGGACCTACAGGACTTTTTCTCGGGCGACCCCGACGGAGACTATACCCGGATGATCGCCTTTCTCGGTAGTATGCGGGGCTCCACCCGGGTATCGGTGGGCATGGCTACGACCAGGGCGGACCTCGACTTCTTCCTTGCCTTCGTCCGTTCCCTGATGTCGGAAGCGGCCGTGGGCTGACGCCGGACCGGGGCGGCAGTGAAAATAAATTCCCACCTTGGGGACCGCAAATAATCCCGGTCGCCCCATGGTTTTCGAACACTTCGCCCTGAACGTACCCGATCCGCTCGCATTCGCTGCCTGGTACGTCGCGCACCTGGGGGCCACCATCCTCTACCAGCAACCGGAGGGGACGCTTACTACCTTCCTGGCGGACGCTACCGGACGAGTATTCGTGGAGGTGTACCTGAACCCGGCCGGGGCCACGGACCCATTTGCCACCCGCCATCCCCTGACGTTTCACTTCGCCTTTCAGACCTCCGACGCGCAGGGACTGATGGAATTATTGCTGGCAGCGGGTGCAGCGGTGGTGGAAGAGCAGCGACCGGCTCCGGGTACTCACCTGGTCATGCTGCGGGATCCCTGGGGCATCCCCCTGCAACTTTGCCAGCGGGCCCGGCCCTACCCAACTGCCTAAGCATTCCCCGCCCGATCAGGGCTCCTCCTCCTGCAGCTGCCGGTATATGAACCAGGCAATGAGCACGACCACCGCTACGATGGCAGCCAGGACGAGGTAGGCGATGGGACCCGTACCACCCAGGACCTGGGGAAAGGCGAGAAATGGCATAACAGTACTTTGTTGAGGTAACGCACGAGGCGACGGCTTGGCTGCATGCCCCCTGGATTGGCCGAACGGTTTGGGACCGAACACCCCTTCAGGCGGCTGGTCGGTTGAGGGAAAATTTAACGTTACCCATCCCCCCTTTCTTGGCTTATCCAGGTCGAACGTACGTATACCAACGTATACCTTATAAGACCTTGCTGCTGAGTTTTGCTTTCTTCCTCTGTGGCGGCTGGGCACTCGCCCGGCAGTGGGCCCCTGACTTTGCCACGGCACAGGAAACCGCCGCCCGGGAAGGAAAAAATGTATTCCTGGTCTTCTCGGGAAGAGACTGGTGCCCTCCCTGCATCAAGCTTGATCGGACAGGGCTACGCCGCGGATCGTACCCGGGCCCTCCTCTTCCAGCATCGTCGAGCCCTTTATGGCCGAAACCCCGCCGATCCCTTCCAGGCCGCTGCGGGTGCCTCGGGAAGCGACACGTGGATCAACGCCAACGTGACCTACGCCCACAGCTCAGCCGATCGGAATACGGTGCGGACGGGCACGATTTCCGACTTGCAAGCGACGCAGGTAGTGCTTGGGCCTGAAGGTCGTGCGGGACTGAGCCGGAGGGTCGCTTAGGGGTGGGCTTCCAATCGCTCGGCCAGTTGTTGCAGGCCCTGGTTGCGGGCATGATCCGCGGGCGTGAGTCCGCGCTCGTCCCTGCGGGCGGGGTCGGCTCCGGCGTTCAACAACAGCTCTGCCATTCCGGGCCGGTTAAAGGTAGCGGCGAAAGTAAGTGCGGAGGCCCCACTGAAGTTGATCACCCCCGGGTCCGCGCCCTGCTCCAGGAGGTAGGCGGCGATGTCTTCGTAGCCCTTAAAGCAAACCCCCATGAGGGCGGTATTGCCGGCGGCATCCTGGGCGTCAATTTTCGCCCCGGCCCCGACCAGGGCCTTCGTCATTACCAAATCACCGAGGTAGGTAGCCAGGACGAGGGGGGTAGATCCCCGATTGTCACGGGCATCCAGGAGCGCAGGTTCTGCGGCTACCAAGGTGGTGACGCGGTCGGCTTCGTTGGACCGGATGGAATGAAAGAGGGCTTCGGTAGAGTTCATGGGTAAATCTGAATTTAGAAACTGGCGACAGTCTCCTAACTGAACGGACAGGTCTAAAGATCAGTTTGCCTCCCATAGGGGGGTATTTTTCTGAAGGCTGAGCGAGCAGTCCTGTAGGGTCCGGCGAGGAGAGGAAACCACCGGTATTCGGGATGACGTTCCTCCTGCCGAAAAGGCTAGGATAAGGCGTATGGCTTCAAGGAAGGGAATCCATCAGGGATACCCGATAAAAAAGATAATTTATTGCCTAGCCCGAAAAATGTTAAATACCTAAGGCCGTGGCATTAACCCCTTGTTTGAATCACAGATTTCCCTATCTTTAGTACAGCTTTTGTTCTTTTTTGTCTCTTTGCCTACGTCTCATGAATAACCCTACCCTGGCAGCGACCATGCTGCCGAATCCCGCTTATGCGGGTAACAGCTTCGTGCTGCGTGGTCTTCACCTTCTTCGTGCCTACCAATCCCGTGACGGCGATTCGGTGCGCCGCATGGCCAAGGACTACCTCCGGGCCGCGGAGCAGAACCGGCGCTCCAATAATTACGGCAATGCCATTCACCAGGCACACATCGTCCTCGGACTCATTGCGCTGGAGAACGCCCACCTGGAAAAGGCGGAAAGGCACCTGGCGGCAGCCGCCCTCACACCGGGTTCCTCCCAGCTAAAGGGATTGGGACCGAATATGCTGCTGGCCAAGAAGCTCCTCGAAGCCGGCCGGCGGAGTGCCGTGCTGCAGTACCTCGATAATTGCGGTAAATTCTGGCGGTTGAGTATGGGAAGAATTTGGAAATGGAAGCTTGAAATCCGCGCGGGCCGCACCCCAAACTTCGGCGCGAACCTCAGCCACCTGTTAGACCCGAAGTCGTTTGGTTAAATAAATTGCGCCAACAATACTTACCTCAAAAGAAAGATTGGCGTGACATTTACTTCACACACGTAACATTCGGCTTGGTGGAGCGTTGAGGATGCGGATCATGTTCGCATTCAATACACTTTCATGGAAAAAGAATTCCTACTCCTGGGCCGCACCCTGTTGCTGGCCTTCGACAAACGCGATTATTTCGCGGTCTCCCGTATCGCAGTAGATTACCTCGCGGCCGCCGAGCGCCACCGCAGCAGCGCCAACTATGGCAACGCCATTCACCAGGCCAATACCCTGCTGGGATTGGTAGAATTGCAGTACGACCGCATCGATAAAGCGGCCGATTATCTCCTGCATTCGGCGCGGACTCCGGGATCCCCCCAAATCAAGGCGTTTGGCCCGAATATGCTGCTTGCCGAACGGCTGCTGGAGCTCGGGCAGCGGAGTGCGGTCGTTCGTTACCTGGAAGAATGCCGGTCAATCTGGATGCTGAGCTTCGGTCAACTGCGCAAATGGAGGCGCCAAATCCTGAGTGGCCACCGCCCTAATTTCGGGGCTAACCTCTCCTACCTGACCGACTACAAGTCGTTTGGCTAGCGGCAGCGGTAAACGATGAATTTTTCGTTCTCCGCCACTACGCTTACCCGGTAGAGTCGGGACAATTGCGAAGCGTAGTTGAGGTGGCGATTCGCCACGATAATCAAGTTCCCTCCTGCCCTTAATACACGTTTAACCTGAGTAAACAGTCCCAGACTGATTTCAATATTTGTTTCGTGCCCGAAATGAAAGGGTGGATTCGTGACCACTAAATCCTGTGAATCGGTGGGTAGGTCATTCAGCGTATGGTCATACAGCACCCGGGCCCGGTCTCCGGGTAAATTTAGGCGCGCACTTTCCACGGCGAGCCGGGAATCGTCGGTAGCGGTCAGGCGGGCTTCGGGATACCGCCGCAGCAGCTGGTCGCCAATAATTCCGTTCCCACACGCCAAGTCCAGGATATCCGTAGGTGGCGGCAATCCAGCAAGTTCGGCGCAGTCCCAACGCTGGAGCAAAAATTGAGTGGCGTAGTCGATGTGATCCGCGGAAAATACTCCGGCGTACTGCTCGTAGGCCACCCCCTGGTAGCTCAACTGCCGTCTTGGCACCCGCGTACCCGCCGCCGCTGGTCGGTGAAAATCCGAGAGGAACAACAAGCGGGCCTTGCGTTTGGCCCTCGATTGCTCTACCCGTCCCGCATACCGACCGGCTATCTCGAGCAGGCGGGGCGTGAAGTAGCGCGTCATAAAACCGGCTGCCGCGACCGTAGCGGGCTGAGCCGCTGCCGCAAGCTGAGACACGTAGGCCTCAAACAGGTCCAATGACTTAGGCACCCGGAGCAGGGCACTTCTTACCGGTACGGCGGCATCAAAGAGCGATAGTACCTCGGGGAGCACCCCGACCGCGTTACGCCGCAGCGCTTCCTCCTGGCTGTGAAACGTGGCTACGAACCGTACCGGCGGCGGCAAGCTTAGCGCCACGGCCCCAAAGCGATCGTGCATAACCAACACCGGATCCCCTGCCGGACAGTGTTCCCTAGCCCAATCGATCAGCAAATCGTCCGCGGCACTGAGGACCGTTAGTGAGGGGTCGGCGGTGGGGGGATAGCGCTCCATGTACGGTAAAAAATCGTTGGTGGCTAGCTTTGCAGGCGGTCGGTGACTTCCTTGCGCCGGCTTCTGCTCACGGGAATTTCCGTATCGCCCACGTAAACATATTCGCCCGTGAAGCGGGTGACACACTTGGGGTTGACCGCGTAACTGCGGTGGGTTTGCACGAGTTCGTCGCCGGTCTGGGCCACGAGTTCGGTCAGGGCGCTACGAAACACCAGGGTTGGCTGACGCACTAGTTTTACCTGGACGTAGACGTGGTCCGCCTGCAGGTACTGAATATCATCCAATTGAAGAACGTGAGAAACGCGCCCTTCCCGAAGGGTAACGGTCGTCTCCCGTTTCGCGACGCGATGATTGTGCATCGTGATGGAAACCATGGAGAGGAGGCTCTCCATCTGGATGGGTTTACTGAGGAAGCCGGAAGGGAAGGTATTCTTGGCCAGGTCTACGGTAGCGGGGTCGCTCTGGGAGGTGAGGTAAATAAAGGGGATCGGCAAGGGTTGTTGACTCAGGTAGCGGGCTACGTCAATACCGGTCCGTGACCCACTCAGACGGATATCGATCAACGAAAGGTCGGGCCGCTCCCGGTGATACGCCGCGACGGCCTCGTCGTAGGAGATGGCCTTGCCGACGACCACGTGGTTTCGCTTGGCGAGGTGACGGGCAATGCTGTCGGCAATGAGAAATTCGTCTTCAACGATAAGGACACGGTAGCTTTCCGGGGGAGACTTTGGGTTCATACGGGTTGACTAAACTCAACTCAATGCACCATAGTAAGGATTTTTGACCTCAGAAGTTGAGTCCGCCTCCGGATGGTTTTTCTTGTGAAAGAATATTCGGGTAACGGCTCCCTTGTCGTTGTAGGTTTCCGCATGTCCCTGCAGCTGCTGGCTCATACCATTCAGCAGGTAGGTGCCCAGCCCTCCTGCTCTTTCCTGGAGGTGCCCCAGGGGGAACCCGGGCCCGTTGTCGTGGTAGATCAGGCACCAGCGGTCGCCCGTAAATTCCAGGGTAATGGTAAGGAGCAGTGGACGGTCCTTCACTACTCCGTACTTAAAGCTGTTGGTCAGCAGTTCATTCAGTATCGTACCCAGCGGGATTGCGGTCTCGAGATTCAGCCAACACTCGGGGGCGTAGAGGGCATAATCGCTGCCGCCTGGTGGACTTGCTATTTCGCGAAAGTGATCGCATATCTTGCTCAGGTACCTCCCAAACTCGATCATTCCCATCCGTCCGTCCTGATAGAGGGTTTCGTGAACGGCAGCCATGCTGTAAATTCTTCCAGCCATGGAAGAAAGGGCTTCCTGGGTTAGGGAATCGGACATTTCGTCAATCTGTAATTCGAGTAGACTAATGATAATTTGGAGGTTGTTTTTCACGCGGTGGTGTACCTCTCCCTGCAGCATCCGTTGTTCCTTAAGGGCAACAGCCAACTCCTCGTTGCGGTCCTTGATCGTCTGTGCCTGTTGGCCGAGTATAATGTTGGCTCTGCTCAGCCGGTTGTAGTAGTAATACAGGATGATTATCCCCACGAGTACGATCCCGATCGTCCACCCCATCCACGCTTCCCGGCGTCGTTTGAACTCCAGCAGGCGATCTTGCTGGGCGATGAGGAGGTTCTTTTTTTCGTTGGTGTAACGCGATTCTATTTCGACGGCCCGCTCGGAATTCACCTTCCGGAGGTGTTCCACACTGGCGATGCGTGACATATCCAGGTAGTGCCAGGCAGAATCCTGCTTCCCCATAGCTTTGAGTACGTTAGCCCGCACCTGGTAGACGCGACTCATATAGGTGCTGTCCCGATCCATCACCCGTGCGGCATATACCATTGCAGAATCGTTGGCTTTCATGGCCTCCTTCATGTGGCCACTCCGCAAGTGGAGGTCGCTGAGGGTCAGGGTCATGACCAGGTAATCACTGGCACTTCCAGTGTTATGGTAATAATTTGCCGCCTGACTGAGGTGATACTCGCTACGTTCCCGATCGGTATTTCGGGAGAGCAGACTCAGGTTAAAGTGAGCCAGGGCGAGTTGCTGCTGATCTTGTTGTTCCTCCGCCGAGAGTAGGGCCTGCCAGGCGTAGCGCTGGGCTACCGTTACGTCGCCAAAGTTGCGGTGGTAGCTGGCTAAGCGGTTATAGAGGTTGGAGTAAAGTAAGTGAATCGCATTGTCCTCAATCAGCTTTTTGGCGCGCTCCATGTAAAGGAGGCTTTCCACCGGTCGGTTCTGACGCTCGTGAATCAGGGACATCCGCAGCGATGCATCCGCCTGGATGGAATACTCCCCGGCTTGCCGGCTGTTGTCGATCAACCGTAATAGTTCGTAGGTGGCGAGTCCGTAATCCCGCTTACGCAGCAGGGCGCGGGTGCGTTTTAACCGAATAAGCAGGCCGGATTTACCGACGTGCCGCTCCTCGGGCGAGAGGGTCGCAAAGACTGTATCAAGTACCACCAGGGCACTGTCGTAGTGGGAGGCCGTAATGAGGGCTTCCGCACGGTCTAGTTGCACCGTCACGACCTCAGTCTGGGCAATAACCGGCGGCGCGAGGCAAAGGAGCAGGGCGACAAGCAGGGCAGGGAAACAAGGGGGGGCGTACTTCAAGAGAGGTGATTACGGGGCCGGACTAAATTAGTCAAACTTTCACTGGACGATCGAAAGGGCGGCCGAACAAAACAACCCGACCACCCGAAATCTACAGTTCCAGCACATGATGAGAGACGACTGATAGATCCCTCAATTACTTACCCGAAAAAATGGGCAGTAACCAATTTGTGGAGGGTAGTTACCACCCGGACCATCTGGTGGTCCGGGCGAGATAAAACTACCTCAGCGAAGGCGTGAACGTGCCGACGCTGAAAAGGAACTTGTGTTGTCGAGTGGTTTGTCTGCTTAAAAATCTCCTAACGCTGAAACAATAATTAATTCAAAGTCTCTCAGGTATGCTGTCTCTCAGTAATCAGTGACTTCTTGTCCAAATGTAGGGGCAACGGTACCGATTTACCACGTTCTGGTGGCCTATTGTTCTTAGTGGCGCTCCTCATGTTCTGAATTGTAGATCAGGTAGGTCGCCGCACTACCCGCAGGCAAAGTTGCGGTGTATACCCGCCCGTGTACTCCGATGGTAAAGGCATTTTCGGCGGGGGAATCGTTCAGCACGAGGACCACGAAATCGCCTGCCGGCGTACGGTAGGCCACGTTTGGCAGGTCGGGGGGGAAGTTGGATGCAATACGTACGGCTCCCGGGCGGACAAATTTGGCGGCCTGGGCAACCACGTAGTAGGCCGTATTCCGGACGACGGCTCCATCCTGTATCGTGAGTGCGCCCAGGCAGCGGGTGCACCCGCCCGGCGTGTGGGGCTTCTGTTCAGCGTCCGCGGCCAGGTTCCATTCCAGTACGGTGCGGCACCAGTTGCGCGGCGCTTTGATGATGAGTTCGCGCGTATGCCAGGTAAAGTCCTCCGCAAAGTTGCCCGGTGCACCGATCCACTGCTCGGTGAAATACAGGGCTTTCCCGGGAAAGGCAGCGTGTACCTGGCTCAGGGCCTCAATGCTTCCACCATACAGGTGGAAGGCAGATCCGTCCACGTATCGATTTGCGAGGGAGTCCCTCAACACGGTAAGGGGATAATCCGGCCGGTCCGCATTGTGGTCGTAGATGACAATTTTAGTCGACAGGCCGGCGGCCTCGAGGGCCGGCCCGAGGTAGCGGCCCACGAATTCCGCCTGCTGCGGGGCTTCCATGAGCAGGCTCGGATTGTTGCCCGGGTGCAGGGGCTCATTCTGCACCGTAACGGCCGCGATCGGGATACCTTCGTCGCGCATCTCCTCCAGGTAGCGGACAAAGTACGCAGCATAGGAGCCGTAGTATTGGGGCAGCAGGCTGCCCCCTTTTGAGCCACCATTGTCCTTCATCCACACCGGGGGCGACCAAGGCGAGGCCATGAGTTGAATTTCCGGGTTGACGGCCAGAATCTCCCGGAGGACGGGGATGAGGTGCTCCCGATCCCGGTCGAGGGTAAAGTGGCGGAGCTCCTCATCCGTCTCGCCTTCCGGCACCATCGCGTAGGAGAAGACCTCCGCGTCCAGGTCCGAAGCGCCGAGGCTTAATCGTAAGTAGCTGATTCCGATGCCTTCGGGTCCCGTCCCGAACAGTTCCGCCAGGAGTGCACTGCGTCGGGCCTCGGGCAACCGGTGCAACAGCATCGCGCTGCCCCCCGTCAAGGTAAAGCCGAACCCGTCCATTTCCTGGAAACTGGAATCGGGGTCGATCACAATGGTTGCGGGCTGACGCCGGTCGCTTACCCGTAGACCGCCCGGGATCGGACGCAACAGCGAGCTACTGTCGGCAGTCGTCAGGTAAGTCAACGGCGCCCGCAAATCTGAAGTTGCCGGGAAAGGCGTGCCGCAAGCGACCAGTAGCAGGACGACAAGGAGGCAGAGGAGGTAGTAAGTCTTCATACCCGATAAGGTAAGCCTGCGTATGTTAGCGCCATGCGCTACTTGCACCACCTTGGTTTTCCCGTAACCGACTGCCACGCCCTGCCCGGCGAGGTCGATGAAAACTTTCGGCTAACGACCCCGGGGGGAGAGCAGCTTCTACTAAAAGTAAGCCCGCCCTACGCAAATTCCGCTCAGCTTGATTTTCAGCAAGCCATGATGGAACACCTGGCGGACGCTGACCTGCCCTTCGCCACTCCCCTTGCCCGGGAGCGGTACCGGATCGACTCCCCGGAAGGTCCCCGTTTCTTCCGTATTCACAATTGGATCGAAGGGAGGATCCTAGATGAGGTCAATCCCCGCACTCCGGCCCTCTGGAGATCCTGGGGGGAAACCTGTGGCCACCTCTGCCGCGCCCTGGTCACCTTCGACCACCCTGCCGCACACCGTGCCTATAAGTGGGACCCGCTGCAGGTCCTGGACCAGCAAGCGCTGGCAGAGTATTTTAACCAAGATCAGAAAATACTGGCGGAGTATTTCTTTACCCGGTGCCGGGATCTGGACGTTTCCCACCTCCGTCATTCCGTCAACTACAACGATGCCCACGAGCACAATCTTCTGGTCGGGGACGACGGACGTATCTGCGGGGTGGTAGACGTTGGCGATGCCGTATACACGGCCACCTTATGCGAGCTGGCCATCGCCGCTGCGTATGCAGGAATGGGTCAGGCCGATCCTCTGGAAGCGTTCCGCGAACTCGTTGCAGGATACCACCTGATTTTCCCGCTGGAGGAAGCGGAACTGGAGGTATTATTCGACCTGATCGTCGCCCGTTTGCTGCTTACGGTCACCACGGCGGCGGAAAATGCCCGGCGGGAACCTGCCAATCGCTACCTGGTAGTGTCTCAGGCCCCCGCCTGGCAGCTCCTCGGCCAACTCCGGGCCATCCACCCCGACCTGGCCCGCGCCCATTTCCGGACGGCGGCCGGACTCCCTGCTCATCCCGGCCGCGCAGCCTATCGGGCGTGGGCCGCCACGGCGAGGACGGCTCCCCTGCTTTCCCCCGGCGGCAGCCGTTTCGTAGCGATGGACCTCGGGGTGGGCAGCACCGATCTCGGCCCCAACCGCAATTTTGAGTCCCTGCCCACCTTTACAACCCACGTGCGCCGCCACCTCGAGGACCACGGAGCGGACGTCGGCATCGGGGGATACGGGGAAACCCGCCCGGTGTACACCACCGACGATTTTGCCAGTACGGGTAACCACGGTCCCCGCTGGCGCAGCGTTCACCTGGGCCTCGATTTTTGGACGCGGGGGGCGGGCGTTCCGGTGCATGCGCCCCTGGCCGGCGTGGTGCACGGTTGCGGCATAGATGCTACCGCCGGGGGCTACGGCAACACCATTTTACTCGCGCACACTCCGCGGCCAGGACTGACCTTCTACACCCTCTACGGCCACCTTTCCTCCGATTCGCTGGAGGGAATTCAGGCGGGAACGCAGGTGCAGCGGGGACAGGAAATTGCCCGCATCGGAGCTCCCGACGAGAACGGCGGTTGGCCCCCCCACCTCCACTTTCAGGTGATGCTGGACGTGCTCGGCAACGGGTTTGATTTTCCCGGGGTGGCGTATCCGGAAGAAGCAGGGGTATGGCTGGGCTTGTGTCCCGACCCCCGCACCCTCCTGGCGGATCCGCTGCCGGAAGAAGTACCCCACCCCGATCCCCTCGAATCCCTGCTCACCCGGCGGCGGCAACGGCTGGGGTACAGCCTCAGCGTTTCCTACCACCGCCCCCTCCACATCCTGCGCGGTTCGCTGCAGTACCTCTACGACCACCGCGGACGCCGGTACCTCGACACGGTGAATAACGTGGCCCATGTGGGGCACGAGCACCCCTGGGTAATCGAGGCCGCAAGACGGCAGGTTGGCGTACTGAATACCAATAGCCGCTACCTCCATCCCCAGGTGATTGAATTGGCGGAGGCCCTTACCGCTACCCTACCGCCGGAGCTCTCCGTCGTCCATTTTGTCAATTCGGGAAGTGAGGCCAACGAACTCGCCCTCCGCATGGCCGAGGCCGCGACGGGCCACCGCGGCGTCGTGGCGCTGGAAATGGGCTATCACGGCAATACTACCCGCACGATCGATGTGAGTAGCTACAAGTTTGACCGCGCGGGCGGACAGGGGCGCCCCCAAGCAACCCAAATCTTACCCTTACCCGACCTGCTGCGTCGGCACAACCTCGATCCGACCCCCTTCCTGCCACTGGAATCTGCCTCCTTCATCGGCGAGGCCATCCTGAGTTGCGGGGGGCAGCAACCGCTGCCGGATGGCTACCTGGCCACGGTCTATCGCCACGTCCGCGCTTCCGGAGGCGTATGTATTGCCGATGAGGTGCAGACCGGCCTCGGACGCACGGGCAGCCACTACTGGGCCTTCGGACTCCAGGGGGTAGTACCCGACATCGTCACGATCGGAAAGCCGCTGGGGAACGGACATCCCCTGGGCGCGGTGGTATGCACCCCCCAAGTCGCGGCGGCCTTTGCCACTGGCATGGAGTACTTCAACACCTTCGGTGGCAACCCGGTCAGCAGCGCGGTCGGGCTGGCCGTGCTCCGGGTAGTGCGGGAAGAGGGGCTGATGGAACGGGCCCGCGAAGTCGGCAAGTACCTGACCACCCAGTTGGTGGAATTACGGGCGGAATTTCCGTTGGTCGCCGACGTCAGGGGGCCGGGACTCTTCCTGGGAGTTGAGTTATGCGCCGCGGACCTTGCACCCGCGACCGCGCCCGCCGCCTACCTCAAAAACCGAATGCGGGATCTGGGCTTCCTGATGAGTACCGACGGGCCGCACGAGAACGTACTCAAACTCAAACCCCCGATGTGCTTCAGCCGGGAAAACGCTGACTTGCTGGTCCACTACCTCCGGCAGGTCCTACGGGAGGATGGATGCCGGTGCTAGGGCTTGTGCAGCAGCTCCTGCAGCTCCCGCCGGGCGGCCGCAGAACCTTCGGCGTACCCGTGATCGGCGCAATGGTCATCGATGCGCAGGAGGTTTTCCCTCAGCACGTCTACGGCCCAGGGATCTCCATCGAGGTAACACCGCAGCTCCCGGAAGCAACTGTGCAGTAAGTCCGGGAGGGTCCAATCGCAAAGCAGCACCAATCCGCCGCGCGTTCCCTTCCCGAGCGCTGCGTTGTAGGGTGGGATAGCTGCCAGGTGTTGGAACAGCTGTCCGAGGTAGTTTACTGCCGTCATGGCCGTAGCCGGATCATTGATGGCCGGACTGGCGGCCTTGATCGCGACCTCCACCAGGTGCTTGAACCCGGTGGCGTAGACGTCTACCGGTTCTTTCTCGGAAATTTCAACTTCCCATTCGACGTTTTGTCCCTGCGTCGTTTTTTCTCCGTTCCAGCCCAACACCGCCTGGCCGCGGTAGACGAATGCCCCGGGTCGGGCCAGGAGGGTCACGGGACTGTTCTTTCTGCGACTGAGGGCCACCAACTCGTCCACATCCACCCCGTCGAGGTAGCCGCATCGGTCCGCGTACAACAATTCCCCGGTCGGGGCGGTGGTGGTTTGATCGACCCACTGCAACTGACTCTTCGACCGGGTCAGTACGCGCAGCCGGGAGCGGGTGTGGCAATAGGATTTGTAGAGCACCACGTTGATGTGGATGCTCCGCGATACCCGGTGGATGAAGTAAATGAAGAGCACTAAACTGACCACCGCAAAGAGTCCTGCACTGGCCGCGGCCAGCACCGGTGGATGGGCATTTCCGGGGGGCTCGGTCACTCCAAGAAACAGGATAATGCTGTGGGCAATAGTCCCCGCCCCTACCCCCAGAATGAGTTGGTGGTAGCGTTCGGACAGCAGGAGCGGCAGCAGGCGGGGGGAGTACGAACTGATGGATCGGTCGATCACGTTCATCACCATGGTGTAGGCAAAGATCGTGAGGGTGAATACCCCTCCGATGACGGCGGCGAGCAGGGTCCGGATGGTGTCCAGATCGTCCAGGTCGTACGGCGTGAGCCATTCCGGTAAGCTATAGGCCTCATTGGTGGTACCGACCTGCACCACCGCGAGGGCGATGAAGAGCAAAAAGACGAGCCCCGGGAGGCTGGCAATGTTGCGAATCAGGTCGCGGAGGCGGAGCAGGAGGCGATGCACGACCCCTTAGCTTACCACGCCACCCCGTTGCGGAAGCATATCGACTACTTTCATGGCAGGTTCAAATCCTTCCGCAGCGCTGCGCTGCAGGGCAATGTAGGTGATCATGATGCCGTAAATGGCCTTGGAAGAAACATCGGCTACGGTAAAGAGGCCCTGCCGCCAGACCACGCCGGCGGCGTCGGGCGCAAAGTAGGGGATGCCGTAGGCGAGAGGATATAGAGTCCAGGCAAACATCATCAACCAGAAGACCTTGCGCATGGCGGGGGCCGCCGAGGAGGGCATATCGACGGCTCCGCGGAAGATGCGGGTACCTACTATCCAGTTCATGCCGATGAAGAATACGGTGGAGATCGCCCCCCAGAGCATAAGGGTGCCGAGGTCGCTCACCTCGTAAAGTTGGCCGATGTAACCGGTCACGATCATACCCCAGGCAAGAAGAATCAGCAGGGTGGCGTCGCGGAAAAGCTGCGCCCCCCGGATGTTGAGTACGAGTAAAAGCTGGGTGAGGAGGCAGGGAATAGTGACCATCCAGTTGACGTAGCGGTAGCCGTTACTGAAGGTAGCCTCCGTGGGCTCATAGACGCCCGCGTTGAAGTTCATGGTGAAGGCACTCTCCCATAGGTTGGATTGTCCGTACAGGATCGTACCCGCCGACACCATAACGATGCAGGACAGCGCCGTGGCCGTCCGGTAGCGGGGAGCAATGAGGCGGGAGATCAGGATGAAAAAAATGAGGGCCGCGAAGTGAGCGCCCACTCCCATGCTGAGCAGTTGGTCGACGGCTTCGTACTGCGCCGGCAGGTAGGTATACAGGCTTTCGATGTTGGTCATAGCGTTATAGGGCTTGAACGCCTAACCGCTTTTTTTTGACCTTGTTCCAAATACCCTGCCAAGCGAAAAAAATTATTCTCATAAATCAACTTACGGGCTTGGGCGATGATTGGCCCTTGAAATCGTCTAGGTCAACCTATCCTCCAGCTCGGATACCCCGCCGCTACCGCACGCATTAAGTTCATTCGTGTGATCCGGATTGGCGGATGCCAACTACAAGAAATGTAAAACCATTTTTTTAGAACCTCCGCGAGCCCATGGTGCGTATCTTTGTAGTTCCTACGACCCCCTTTTGTCTTGTTGCATTAGCTTAAAATACACAAACCACTTTTTGAATGGGTCGACAATTGATCGGCGGATCAGTCTTGGTACTGCTCTATGCCGTGCTCATCCTCACTTGCTTTAGCTGCACCAAATCTTTTGATTCCCAGCCTGGCACCACTGTCTACATCAACTATTCCGATTCAACTGGTTATCAGATGATCAGAAACGGTTCGCCATTTTTCATCAAGGGTGCCTCCGGAATCAGTCAGTTATCGGTCTTACGGGAATATGGCGCAAATACGGTGCGGGTCTACCATCCCGACAGCCTGGGCCAGGTACTTGATCAGGCACAGCGGCTTGGCCTGGCGGTAGTGGCGGACTTGCCCCTGCCCGCCTATGATTCCCGCTATCCGGGGCTTTCCGATCCCGAGGAATTGGCCCGCCAATCGGAGATACTCACCTCCATCGTCGAACGTTACAAGGACCACCCGGCCCTCCTGTTCTGGATGCTGGGTAACGAAGTCTTTCAATCCGGGTACGGCGGGGGATTCATCAAGGGATACAATGAGCTGGCACGGACACTCCGTGAGTTGGACCCTGACCATCCCATCAGCACTTCCGTAGTTCGCCATCAATTGGCCACCCTACAGCTCAGTTGGCGTGGCGTGGAAGTAGACTTCCTGTCTCTCAACATTTTCGGTAAAATGCCCTCCTTTGAGGAAACCAAGTACTGGCTAACCGCCATTTGGCGTGGCCCTTACCTGTTCTCCGAATGGAGTTTTAATGGACCGTGGGAATCGGAGAGTACGGCATGGGGCGTACCGATTGAATCACCGAGCCACACCAAGGCCGAACACCTGCGGCAACGCTACACCGACTACATTGCTCCCATCGATGACGGTCGGTTCCTGGGAAGCCTGGTTTTCTTTTGGGGGCATAAGCAGGAGCAAACGCCGTCGTGGTTCAGCCTTTTTACGGAGGACGGGCGGACGAGTGAGATGGCCTTTACGCTCAGAAACCTCTGGCAAAACACCCAAGTGCCTTATCCGGGGCCATCTATCGAGTACCTGCTGCTCGACGGCAAAGGAGCCCGGGACAACATCCTGCTCTCCGGTGGGTGGCTGGTGAAAGCGACGGCGAAGTATACCCGGGGTGACACCTCGGCAGGTATGACCTACCGCTGGCGTATTGCCCCCGAAGACTGGCTCGGCACGACCACGCCGCCGGAGGATATTGTTGCCCTGCGCCAGCTGCTGGTGGATTCCGATCGCGATGCCCTGACCTTCCGGCTGCCCACCCTGCCCGGGCCCTACCGCGTATTCCTTACGGTTTCCGACACCACGGGATACTTCGCTACCGCTAACGTGCCGTTTTATGTGCTAAGCGACGATAATGCTAAATGAACCGATTGTAAAAAACCCCACCAGGGGGGAGCAGATCATTATACGATTATTGATTGGCGTGGGCATTTTGTGCCTGGTCAATTTCTGTTACTTTTTCTTTCGCCCCGAATACGTAGGCAATCCCTGGATCTACGGCCTCCTTTCGAGCATCATTATCTATGGGGTCATTCGTGATCTCGGCATGTGGTACTATTACCTGCGGATTTACGTCCCGGAAACGCCGCTGCCGCAGCGGACCTATACGGTAGATGTACTGACCACCTTTTACCCCGGCGAACCGTACGACATGATCGTCAACACCCTGCGGGCGATCCAGGAAATCACCTATCCCCATACCACCTACCTCTGCGACGAAGGCGACGATGCCTATCTGAAGGAGGTGTGTAAGGAACTCGGTGTACTCCACGTCACCCGTACCAACCGTATCGACGCCAAGGCCGGTAACATTAATAATGCACTCAAACAAGCTACGGGGGAGATTTGCCTGATCCTAGATCCGGATCATATCCCCCAGCCCGGTTTCCTGGACTACATCGTGCCCCACTTCCAGGATCCCGCGATCGGGTTCGTCCAAACCGTTCAGGCGTACTACAACAAGGCGGAAACACTGGTAGCAAAGGGAGCAGCCCAACAGACGTTCCATTTCTACGGGCCGATGATGATGACGATGAACAGCTACGGAACGGTCAACGCGATCGGTGCCAACTGCACGTTCCGCCGCGAAGCCCTGGACAGTATCGGCGGCCATGCCCCGGGCCTGGCAGAAGACATGCATACCGCCATGCTGCTCTATAACGAGGGCTGGAAGTCGGTCTACGTGCCCCGTATCCTGGCCGAGGGACTGGTGCCTTCCACAATTACGGCATACTTCAAGCAACAGATCAAATGGTCACGGGGCACCTTCGACCTATTCTTCAAGGTATATCCGCGCATTTTTTCCTCCCTCACGTGGCGGCAGCGCCTGCATTACGCCCTCCTCCCGCTACACTATTTGGCGGGCATCTTCTACTTCATCGGGTTCCTGATTCCCATTCTTTCCCTGGTGCTGTCGGATACCCCCTGGACGGGGGACTTCGGGGATTTCATCTTCATCTTCGCGCCGGTCCTGTTCAGTTCCTTCGTGGTGCGCTTCTACATCCAGAAATGGCTGATTTCTGACGATGAGCGTGGCTTCCACATTGTCGGGGGAATTCTGGAGATACTCACCTGGTGGGTGTTTTCCATCGGGTTCATTTATACCCTGATCAACAAAAAGGTACCGTACCTCCCCACCCCGAAAAACGATGAGGACGTTACTCACGCTAACTTACTCATTCCCAACCTCGTGGTGGGTTTGGCCTCCCTGGGCGCAATTATCTACGGACTTTACCGCGACCTTACTCCCTTCTCCCTGATTATGGCCGGTTTCGCTCTGGTCAATGCCTTTTTCATGTTTTTCAGTGTCTACCTGGCGTTCGGCGTAACCAACCGTAACCGGGTAATCAGAAGCCGTCTCCCCCACCTTGCCCTACTGGTGGGGCGAACGGCAAAGGGCAGCCTGCTTTGGTTTCTGGACGCCATGACCCTGACGGTGCGCAAATTGGCCCCTGTGCTCCTGCTGGGCTTTATCCTGGGTATGTTCGGACTCCTCAACTACTACGACCAGTTGGGGTTCGAAAAGGTCGAGGCCGATAAAAACACGATCCCTATGGCGCCTACTACAAAACTGGGTCTTTTTTACCCCAGCGACAACAACGGCCTGTCGGATATTTCCCTGATCGGTCAACTGGAGAACGAGATGGAAGCGCATGCCGACATCATTTCCAGCTATATCGCCTGGCACCCGGTGGATGCCCCGCCCTTTTTGCAATCTCACCTTACCGACATCGGCAGACAGGGGTCCATTCCCCTGATTACCTGGGAGCCCTGGGTGGGTAGTTTCCCCGCCAGCGACTCCTCCGATGACCTGCGTAACGAACGCAGGGGATTATACCATATCGCTCAGGGCGACTTCGACGAGTACATCAAATCGGTAGCGCATAACATCCGCGACTACGGCGACACGGTGTACCTGCGCTTCGCCCACGAATTTGATAATCCTGCTTATCCCTGGTCCGCTACGGGCGGAAATACCCCGGAGGATTTCATCCAGGCCTGGCAACACGTGCACCAAATATTCCGCGAGGAGCGGGTGAAAAACGTGAAATGGGTTTGGAATCCCTGGAAAGCCGCAGCCATGGCGGAGTACTTCCCCGGGAAGCGGTACGTCGATTACCTAGGCTTAACGACCCTTAATTATGGCCCCTCGAATCCCGGTAGGATAACCCAGTCCTTCCAGGAAATCTACGCTCCTTTCCGGCAGGAAGCGCATAACCTCCCCGTGCTGGAGGTCGTGCTGGCTGAATTCGGTTCCCTGGGTAGTGAATCCGAAAAATACGCGTGGATGGAGGAGGCGATGAAAGAAATTTACACTACTGCCCCGGAAGTAAAAGCCATAGTGGCCTTCAACAATTCGTTTGACACAAACATTCCCACCACCGATCGATCCGGCCTGAATAGGCTGGACTGGAAGCTAACGTCTCCTCCCCTATTCTCAGCCGAAGACCGCATACTTTTGGCGGGCTTGGAGCCCCGCCTAAGTGGATCAGTCGGACTAGGCGCTTCCTACGGTCTTTCTCCCCTGGCCCTACCGGACAAAGTCATTCGTGCGATCGGGTACAAAAAAGCGGGCGCGTGGAGTGAAAAGCAATACATCCCGTCCCGAAAAAACCTGGAAATCGACTTTCAGCAAATGAAGGAGCTCGGCATCAATGCCATTCGCGTTGGGGATCCAGGGATTTATGCCCACAACCTCATGACCATCGCCCCGGAGTTCGGGCTGGACATGATCTACAATTTCTGGATTCCTGAAACGCTGGATTTCGTGCACGATTCCACTGCGCTGAAGGATTTATCGGCTTCCATAGTCCATCAGGTGATCACCTACCGCGACGAACCCGCTTTGATCACCTGGAATATCGGCAACGACGTGATTACCCGCTTGGGAGATTATCACCTCCAGCCAAAACTCAGGGAGCAGCAGACTGCCTATTTAAGGTGGCTCAGGGAATTGGTCGTCCGCATTAAAGCAGCTGATATTAGCCATCCCCTTATCCTGACCGTGAATGCCCTACCCGTCACCGAATTACTGATCAGAGATTTCGGCCTAGATGAAATAGGAATTGACGGGATAGGGCTCGCCATCGGGCCCAACGCCCAGCCTGCACTGGTCCGGGCGTTGTTGAGTGCACGGCCCGGGCGCTTTGTAATCAATGAGATCAGCGCCGATCAACTCGGTCAACTGCCGCAAACCCTCGACACCCGTTATACGGTCATTACTAACTGGCAAAACGAATGGGACGGACAAAAATTAAGCTTCGACGGACTCCTCGATTTCGGGGGGTGGAAGAAGCCCGCGTTTGTCAGCCTAAACAACCGCTGGATGGGACTGACACAGGTTGTGCCCCTCCCCGAGGTCGACATCCTTCCTCCCGCAAGACCTCCCTACACCGGCAGCAGTTTCCGCTACCACGCCACGGTACTGCAGGACGGGGAATGGAAACTGGGACAGGATCTCTCTCTGGAGGCTTCCTTCGAGTGGACCCTAGTCAAGAACGATGAATACGGAAACCCGCTTGCGCTCAAACGGCTGCCCTCCGGGCCCACCGTTGACCTCATCATTCCGAATGATTACCAGCGCTACGAGGTCCGCCTTTCGCTTACGGACGGAACTTACTCCCGCTCCGCTCGTTCGTCGCTGGTCCCTCGGGTGTATCCGGCAGGTTCTGCGGAAACGCTGGGAGCCAGACCACAATAGAGGAAAGAACCAGGCGGGACTGGGATTACGCTGCGCGTGAGACCGTACGAACCAACGGGGCCGGGAAATGAGAAAGGGACGTCCGCTGGTGCGGACGTCCCTTTTTATCCCAGTCGGGGCACCAGGATTCGAACCTGGGGCCTCCTGCTCCCAAAGCAGGCACGCTAACCGGACTGCGCTATGCCCCGTGGCGGAGACGGCGGGATTCGAACCCGCGGTACCCGGTAAAGGTACGTCGATTTAGCAAACCGGTGGTTTCAGCCACTCACCCACGTCTCCGGGTGTTTGCCCTCAACGGCCCCTCGCGTTGAAAAGTTGCGGGGCCGCTGGTGCTAAAGCGACGCAAATTTACGCAGGGAAATTGGCTTAGGGAAATGTATCGGAGATAATTTTATCCACAGAACGTCAATGTCCCGAAACGAAGCGGGCGGACCCCCGTCTGAGGTAGTTGTACACCAGGGTTTCCAGGTGATGCGCCGCGCCCGCGATCGCCTCGGCGGGCGACAAGCCGAGGTCGGTAGTCAGGGATAATATCCGCTGGACGCCCAGTGCCCCGGCGGTCACGGAGGCAACTCCACACACCACCAGCGTAGGCTTCCTACGGGCGACTACTCCCGCCACCACTTTGCCGTGCAGGGTTTGCTCGTCCACCTTTCCCTCTCCCGTGATGACGAGGTCAGCCCGCGCAGCCAGGCGATCAAATCCGACGGCCTCGAACACCACGTCGATCCCCCGTTGCAGCCGACCACCCAAAAAGGCGACCGCGCCGGCCCCCAGTCCACCCGCGGCCCCCGCCCCGGGCAGCATGGCCACGTCCGTGCTGAGATCGCGCCGGATACAGTGGGCAAAGTGGGCCATATTCTCTTCCAATTGGGGAAGGTCCGCCGCAGGCACCCCCTTTTGCTGGGCGTAGGTGTAGGTTGCCCCGAGGGGACCGAGCAGGGGGTTTTCCACGTCGCATACGGCCGTGCACCGTATTCCCTCCAGGGCTTTAATTTTTTCCCCCGCATCGATCCGCCGGACCCAGGCCAGGGAATCCGCCATCGGCACAAAGTCCGTTTCCCCCTCCCCCATAAACCGGTATCCCAGGGCTGCGGCCATTCCCGCCCCGCAGTCATTGGTTGAACTCCCTCCGAGGAAGAGGGTGATGTCGCGGGCTCCCCGGGCAAGCGCATCTTCTACCAGCATGCCTACGCCAATGGTAGTCGTATGCTTGGGGTGACGCTCCCTGGGCGGCACGAGGTGGAGGCCGCAGGCTTGAGCGGATTCGATCAGGGCACGGCCGTTGCCCAAGAGGTATTCCGCCTGCACCGGGGTCCGCAGCGGCCCGCTGACGCTCAGGCGGCGCGTTCGCAAGCCGGGCTGGGCCGCCATGAGCTCCAGGCTACCCTCGCCACCGTCGGCGAGGGGCTGTACCACGATTTCCGCGGAGGGCAGAGCACGCCTTACCCCACGCGCAATAGCCTCCCCGGCTTCCAGACCGGAGAGGCTACCTTTAAATTTATCGGGACAAATGAGGATGTGCACCGCCGGAACGCCCTAAAGCTCCCGAACCCAGATGTTGCGATAGGCCACCAGGTTGCCGTGATCCTGCAGTTGGATGACGTCGTCGCCGTGGGGGACGTAGTGGGGCAGGCCGATGTACTCGGTGGGGCCTTTGATCTCGAAGTGGTTGAGTACCACGACGCCGTTCATCAGGAGGGTTACGTACGCCGGGCGGGTCAGGATGCCGTCCTTGCTGAAGGCGGGCGCGTTGTAGATGATGTCGTAGCTCTGCCACTCCCCCTGTGGACGCAGGGCGTTCACCAGCGGGGGGGTCTGCTTGTAGATGGACCCGGCCTGTCCGTTGGTGTAGGTGTCGCTTCCTTCACTTTCCAGGACCTGCACTTCGTAGCGGTTTTGGAGGAAGATACCGCTGTTGCCGCGTCCTTGTCCTTCCTTGTCGGGTTCGCTGGGGGAACGCCATTCGACGTGGAGCTGTACGTCACCGAACTTGCGGCGGGTCTGGATAGCGCCGGCGCCGGGCTTCACCACGATGGCATCGCCTTCCTTCGTCCAGTCGGCCGCGTCACCGGACTTCACGGAGGTCCACTCGCTAAGGTCGGCACCCGCGCCCAGGAGCACGATCGCGTCTGCGGGAGCCTCCCCCATGGTAGCCCCGGGCTTGACCTTCGGGGGCACGGGTTCGTAGTATTCGGTGGCCTTGGGATCGGTGATCTGACTCATCAGGCTTGCGGAAACGCAAAAACAGAGAAATAAAAGTAGGGTACGCATGTTCGGCTTGTTTGTTCCGGGCAAGGTAGGGCATGACCGGCAAAACTCAGCTATACTTGGCGGGCCGCGTAGGGAACATCGAAGCGGTAGAGGTCGCGGGCGGCAAAGCTGTTCGGGAATAGGCTGCGGGCTTCGCGCTCGTGGCTGTCTACCTCCCGGTACCTGGAACTAAAGTGCCCCAGGACGAGTGCTCCGGCCCCGGCTTCCCGGGCAATGAGGGCCGCTTCCCGGGCGGTGGAGTGTCCCTTCTCCCGGGCCTCCGCGGCCAGATCGTGCAGAAAGGTAGCCTCGTGGTAGAGCAGGTCTACCCCCCTCACGTACCCGGCGAGTTCAGGAAAATACATGGTATCCGAACAGTACGCATAGGAGCGGGGCGGGGCCGCGGGTGCCGTGAGCTCCGCGTGGGCCACTACCCTACCCTGCGGAGTAATAAAGGGCGCTCCGGCCTTGATGCCGGCAATGGACGCCCAGGGGATGCGGTACTCCTCGATCTTCGCTTTCAGGATATTGGCCTCCCGGGCTTTTTCCCGGATGAGGTAGCCGTTGGTGGGAATCCGGTGCCGGAGCGGAAAGCTATACACCTCCAGTTCGCCGGTAGTAGTCAGCAGTCCGAATTCCCCGGCTTCGTGCGCTTCGAAGATCAGGGGGAAGGGTAACTGCCAGCGGTCCAGCTCGAGTACCGGCGTGAGCTTTTCCCGCAATCCCACCGGACTGATGATGCGCAGGGGATGCACCCGTCCGTTCAGGGCAAGGCTAGTAATCAAGCCGGGCAGGCCAAAATAGTGGTCCCCGTGGAGGTGGGTGATGAGCACGAGCCCTACGCGGCCGAAGCCGAGCCCCGCGGCCTGCAGTTGCATCTGGGTACCCTCCGCACAATCGATGAGCACGTCCTGGGTCTCGCTCCGTAGAAAGTGGCCGGAAGCATGCCGCCCGGAAGTGGGGACCGCACCGTTCGACCCCAGTATGGTTACGTCAAAACGCATGCTGTCGGGACTTATTCCTCCCCGGGCTCGCCTTGCATATCCCGCTGCAGTTCCTCCATAAAGATGAAATCAACGGCCTCACTCATGGTCGGCAGAATGTTGAGTACGGAATCTACCTTGCTGATCTCGACCAACCGCTTTACGGCACTGTGGGTCACCCCGGTCACGATGAAGGTGCCCAGGTTACTCCAGAGCCGGCGGGCGGTCAGGATGGAGCTGAGGCCCGAGCTGTCCACGTACTTTACCTGACTGAGGTCGAGGATGAGGTTGTTAATCCCCTCATTGGCCAGGATCACGAATTCCGACTTCAGCTGGGGCGCAACGGAGGAGTTCAAATTCTCTTCTTCCGGCTTGATGATGCTGTAACGCTCCTGCTTGTCTATGCTGAATTTCATGGTAGGGAATCTTTATTCGTTGTTCCGCGCAAAGGTATACAAAAGCGAAGTAGTCAATCCTCCACCCGTAGATACCGCAACGACAGCACGACCAGTACGGCCATCAGCAGGGCCACCAGCCCCAGCCCCACCCGCAGTCCGGCCACCCCGGGAAGGAGGGAGGTGCCCTCCGTAAGCAGGGAATTTTGGTAATCGGATACGAAACCGATCAGCGGCGGACCGAAGAGAAAGGCGGAGTAGCCGATGGTGCTGACGGAGGAGATGCCCACCCCGGGTTTCAGCCCCGGTACCTTGCTCGCCTGACTGAAAACAACCGGCACGATATTGGATAGCCCCAATCCCACCATCCCGAAGCCGAGGATAGACACTGCCGGAGTGGGAACTGCGATAGCTACGGTTACCCCCACGAAGGCCAGCACCGCGCCTCCCGTGATGACGGTCATCGAGCCCAGCCGCCCACGGATGTAGTCTCCCAGCGACCGCCCCACCAGCATGGCCCCGCTGAAGGCCGCCTGCCCCATCGGGGCGAGGACTTCCGGACTTCCCGCCACCCGCGACATGTAGAGGGGGGTCCAGTCAGCCATGGATCCCTCCCCGATCATGGTGCACAGGGAGGCTACCCCGAGCAGCACGATTGCCAGGCTGAATTTGCTGCCCGTTTCTTCGCCGTCCACTTCCCCACCACCCGCGTCCCGGAGGAGACGGGGAAGGCCCCAGGCGGCCACCAGCAGCATCAGCAGGGAAACGGAAAGGAGGTGCTCCCCCAGGTCGAAGCCGAGGGAGATGAATGCCGTGGCCGCTCCCGCTCCGAGAAACATCCCCCCGGAGAAGCAAGCGTGGAAGGAGGAGGTAATCGGTCGGCCCCACCGGTGCTCCACGTCTACCGCCTGGGCATTGATCGCTACGTCCATAATGCCGGTAGAAACCCCGACGAGCGGCATGAGTGCCAGCAACCCCCAGTAGTCCGGCATGTAGGCGACTGCGGGAACCGTGAGGATGAAGGCCAGGGTGGAATAAAGCGCCAGCTGCCGGCTTCCGTGACGCACGATAAGGAACCCCGCCAGCGGCATTGCAACCAGCGCACCGAGGGCCATGGCAGTGAGCACAAAGCCCGTTTCGCC